>DASREL010000227.1:0-126334 GCA_035652075.1 Vicinamibacterales bacterium | reverse complement strand
GCACCGGGCTGCATGCCGCTGGCGGCGCCGACGCGGACGCCGCCGCCGATGCTGACGCCGTCGGTCCGCAGCTGTTCCTTCTTCATGATCCCGGTCAGTTGAATCATCGATCCCTCGTGCGCCTTGATCTCGTTGATCAACTTGCGCGGACCGTTCATCCGCAAGTGCATCCCTTCGGGGATGTCGTAGTTGCTGCCCGCTTCGTTCGCGGCACGCGCGCCGACGGTGAAGATATAGCCCCTGGTGCAGCCGGGAATCGAGACGCGGGCCGAGTCTTTCGGCACCGGTTTGTTTTCCTGCGCGGCGAGGCCTGCGGCCGCCGCCGCAAGCGCCAGCGCGACGAACGTGGACTTCATGCGATCAGCTTACGCCAATCGCATCAGCGAACGCTTATGCCGGCGGCGACGCGGTCGGCCTCAGCGCGGCTGTAATCACCCGTAATCAACGCCTCGCCCGCGATCGCACTGCGAACCGTCGGCGCGGCGACCAGTTCGTTGTCGACGAGAATCGCCATCGGCCGGCCGATATGGCTCGTCGTTGCCGCCAGCAGCTTGCGTGCCCCTTCGGGCGTCAGCACCACCGCGATGTTGAAATGATCCGCGTCCCGACCAGCGACGACGCGCGCCTGAACGATGTCGCCGTTGGTGACGACGACGTCGCTGTGCAGATACAACGGTTTCGATGAGCCAGACGGTCGCAGTTCGCGCAGGCCGAGACCGGGTTCGAGTTCCGCGAGACGGATTTCGAAGCGCATCGCCGCCGCGTGAACGGTCCCACTACTGCCCGGCCAGATGCTGACGCCGACGACGGCCAACGCGGCCGAGACGAGCGCGACGGACATCCCGAGCATCGCTCGTCGACGCCACGGCGACAGCGGCGAATCGTGCGATGCCGACATCACGACTCGTCGAACACGCGCGCGAGAGGCCTCATCAGGCGGCTCGTGCCGAAGCGGGTCCGCGTCACGCAGCAGCTCGTCAACGCTTGCCATGGTGTTCTCCTTGTGTCGTCAACAGGCGCGACAGCTCGCGTCGCCCTTTCGCAAGATGCCACCGGACGGTGACCTCGGCCACGCCGAGCAGCGCGGCAATCGCCGGCACCGCCAAGCCCTCGAGTTCGTGCATCACGACGATGGCGCGCCTCCGCGGAGTCAGGCTGTCGAGCGCGCGCCATACCGTGGCGCGCGCGACGAACGCGGCTTCAACGTCGGAGCCCGTCGCCGAAACGGGCGCCGCCACATCGTGACGCCGTCGCACGTCACGCCGCCGCCACGCGTCGCGGGCGATGTTGATCAGGACGCGGACGAGCCACGCTTCTTCGTCCTGACGGACGGTCGGGACAGACGTCAGCGAACGCGCCGCCCGCAGAAAGGTGTCCTGGACGAGATCGCGCGCCGCATCAGGGTCGGTGGCGAGCCGTCGCGCGAGCCGGTACAGCCGGTCGTAGTGCGCATCGAACAGCAGCGCCAACCGGTCCGCGGCGGTCTCGGGCATCGGCACGACCAGTGATTGTGCCATCGCGTTCATACACAGCTAAACGCGCCCCTGCGAGGTTTTGTTGGCGGCTACTCGTAACGCAGCGCGAGCACTGGGTTGACCCTCGTCGCGCGGCGCGCCGGGATGTAACCCGCCAGGAGCGCGACGAGTGCGAGCAGCGACGCGGCGCCGAGGATGGTGACCGGATCGGTCGCGCTGATGCCGTAGAGCTGATTGCCGACGACCTTGTTCAGTCCCCACGCGGCCGCGAGGCCGATGACCAGGCCGGTGGCGACGAGCACGAGCACTTCGCGCATGACGAGCCAGATCACATCGCCCTGAACGGCGCCAAGCGCCATGCGGACCCCAATCTCGCCCGTCCGCCGCGCGACGGTGTACGCCATCACGCCGTAGAGGCCGATGACCGCCAGCAGCGTCGCCAGGATGCCGAAGGCCGTCGACAGCGTGGCGACGAATCGCTCGACGAGCAGCGATCGATCGATTTGCCGCTCGAGCGTGCGCAGGTTGTACATCGGGACGTTCGAGTCCAACTCGCGCATCGCGCGCTGCGCCGCGCCGAAGGCCGCCGTGGGATCGCCGCTCGTGCGGACGTACATCACGATGGACGAAGGCGTGCGGTCCTCGAACAGCGGAAAGAACACCTGACGCGGGATCTCGTCGCGCACGCCGGTGTATTTCGAATCGCGGACGACGCCGATGATTTCGATCGGCGTCGGCGTCCCCGGGTTGCCGCCAAACCCGATGTGGCGCCCGATCGGATTCCGATCGCCGAAGTACTTCTTTGCGAAGCTCTCGTTGACGACCGCATGGCGATAACCGTTGCCGAACCCGTCGTTGACCACATCTTTGGCCGCCGGCGGCGCCGCACCCTCGTCGCGCGCGTCGAATTCGCGACCGAGCAGCACGGGCGTGCCCATCATCTTGAAGTAGCCCGGGCTGATGGCGTTGCAAAACGGGTTCATCTGCTCGCCTTGCGCCGCCTGGTAGCCCTCGACGGTCATCGTGCTGTCCCACTCGTTGCCTTCGAGCAGGCCCATGTTGGCGAACGCGACCTCCGTGACGCCCGCCTCGCCGCGCAGCCGATCCATCAACGATTTGTAGAGCGGCGGAATGCGCTGCGGCGTGTAACCGCTCAGCGCCGGCGAAATGTTGAACGCGATCACGCTCTCGGTGTTGATTCCGAGATCGAGCAGCCGCAGGTTCCGCAGCGTGCGGATGAACAAACCGGCGCTGATCAAAAGCAGGATCGAGATCGTCACCTGCGCGACGACGAGCGCTTTGCGGAAGCGCACGCCGCCGCCGACCACCGAACCCGCTTGATCCTTCAACACCGGCGCGAGGTTCGGGTTCGTCGATCGCCACGCCGGCACGAGACCGAAGAGCAGTCCCGTGCCGAGCGCGAGCGCGAAATTGAACCCGAGCACACGCCAGTCCATGGCGCCGCTGATCACGTGCGGCGTCTCCGACGTCGGCAGGAATCCCAGCAGGAACTTCGTCGTCCACGACGCCACGGCGAGACCGATCGCCCCGCCGATGATCGCGAGCAGGACGCTTTCGACGAGCAATTGGCTGACGATCCGTCCCCGACTCGCGCCAATCGCCAGGCGCAGGGCGATTTCTTTCTGTCGCGCCGTCGCGCGCGCGATCAAGAGGCTCGCCACGTTGGCGCACGCGATAAGCAGCACGCCGGCCACGATGCCGAACAAGAGCCAGAGCGGCTGCGTCAGCTGCTGCCGAATCGGCGAACGGCCCTGGCCCGCCGGAAGCAGGCCGAGTTGCCCCTTCAGGAAATTCTGACGTCCGAACGGCGTGACCTGCGCGAACGGCGCGTCGAGCACTTCCTGTTCGAGGATGCCGTGAAAGAATGGTTGCAGGATCGCGAGCGCCCGGTCTTGCGTGACGCCCGGCTTCAACCGCGCGAACACGTTGACCCACCGGCTGCGACGGTTGTCGACGTCGTCCCAGTTCGGCGTCATCTGCGCCTTCATCATCGTCGGGACGAAGAGGCTCGTCGCGAAACCGATGTCGAGCCCCGAGAACCCCTGCTGCGAAACGCCGATGATCGTCAGCGTGTTGTTGTTGACGGTGATCGTCTTGCCGACGATGGCCGGATCGCTCGCGTACCGGTTGCGCCAGTAGTCGTAGCTGAGGACGGCGACGTTGCCGGCGCCGCGAACCTTGTCGTCGTCCGGCCCGATCAGGCGTCCGACGGCCGGCGATACACCGAGCACCGGGAAATACGTGCCGGTGACGATCTCGCCGGGGACGCGTTCGGTCGCCCCGTTGACGCCGACGTTCATCGCCACCGGACGCCGCGCGAACATGCCGGAAAAAATCTTCGGCGTTGGCGCCGCGTTCGGTACCGGCTGGCTGACGCGTGCGAGCGGCGGCTCGCTGCCGCGATCGACGAAGTTGTCGCGGAAATCTTCGTACATCGGGAACGACAGCATATTGCCGCCCGAATTGCTGCCGTAGTGCTGCCGCGCGCCGTTGAACAGGACGAGCTGCTCGGGTTGCTTGACCGGGAGCAGTCGGATCAGAACCTCGTCCACCAGCGTAAAGATGGCGGTATTTGCGCCGATGCCGAGCGCAATCGAGACGACGGCCACGAGCGAGAATAAAGGCGAGCGCGCCAGGCCGCGCCAGGCGTATTTGAGATCTCGGAACACGTGCTGCTTAGACGGCGCTGGCCGAGCGCGGGTTGTCTGGCTCTACCGGATAAGCGTCACCACACGCAGCCTGAAGTCGGGAACAACCGTCGACGACACACGTTGCATGCCACGGACCGTGTGTTGCATCGGCAAACCCGCCGTGAAGTCGTGGATCGTGATCTCGCGCGCGATCGAGTCGACGAGCCAATATTCGCGGACGCCGTACTGACGATACCAACCGAATTTCTCGCTCCGATCGTAGTGCGCCGTGCTCGGCGACAGTACCTCGATGACAAGGTCGGGCGCTCCCCAGACTTGATCTTTGACGATAGAGAGCCGCTCCGCGCGGACCACGAGGATGTCAGGTTGCAGGATCAGATTCTTCTGCACGTCGAGTACGACGTCCACCGGCGCAACGAGGACCTGGCCCACCTTGTTCGCTTCGTTGTGCAGCCCCAGGAACATCGCGAGCCGCAGGACGACGTTCTGATGCGAGACGGACGGTGCGGGCTCGCGAATCACACCCATCGCCAGCTCGCGGATACGATTGGTTTCTTCGGTATCGTAGAGGTATTGCTCGGTCGTCATGGGACGACGATGGCATCGTCGGGACGACGAATCAAGAGGGGCGAGACGGTCCGTGACGATCGAACGAATTCTGAGTGCAAACGATCCGCGCGTGGCGATGTATCGCGGCGTCGCCGATCCGGAGCTCGTCCGCAGCCACGGTCTTTTCATTGCCGAAGGGCGACTCATTGTCCGTCGCGTGATTGAGTCTGGTCGGTTTCATGTCCGATCAGTCCTGTGCAACGAGGCAGCCCGTCGCGATCTCGACGATGTGCTCACGCGGCTGCCGCCGTCGGTGGCAATTCTTGTCTGCGACGTGGCAGATTTCGAGCAGGTGACCGGCTACAACATCCACCGCGGTTGCCTGGCGATCGTCGAACGCCCGCCGATGCCGTCCGTCAACGATCTCGTGGCGGCTGCGTCATGTGTCGTCGTGTTGGAAGGCGTGGGCGATGCGGACAACGTCGGGTCGATTTTCCGGAACGCCGCGGCGTTCGGCGTCGACGCGATCGTTCTCAGCCCGACGACGTGCGATCCGCTGTATCGCAAAGCGATACGCACGTCGATGGGCGCTGCGCTGCAAGTGCCGTTTGCGCGGGCGGACCAATGGCCCGGCGCGATCGATCAGCTCCGGGGCGCCGGATTCACGATTGCGGCGCTGACCCCGCGTCATCCGTCGATACCGCTCGACGAGTACGCACGCGGTCCACGGCCGGAGAAGCTTGCGCTCGTCGTCGGTACCGAAGGCGGCGGACTCAGTCACGCCATCGAATCGCGCGCGGATGTCCGAGTCAGAATTCCGATCGGCGATGCCGTCGATTCCCTGAACGTTGCGACGGCGGTCGCCATTGCGCTGTGGGGGATCCGCGATCCCTAGAACATGAACCTCGCGCCCAGTTCGACGCGCCGCGCGGGACCGGCGGACGTCGGTTGACCGAAGAACGGCGACGTCATCACGCCGCTGAAATTGATCGCGTTGACGTGATTGAGCAGGTTGTACGCCTGGCCATAGAACTCGACGCCGTAGCGCTTGCCGTTCTGTCCATCGAGGCCGCTCATGTTGCCAAGCGGATCCGCGTTGTCGCCGCGGACGATGCGGACCTGTGGACCGGACGGGGGCGCTGCGGCGCGTGTGCCGAACGCCAGGCTCCAACTGAGACGCGTGCCGACGTCGACCTGCGCGCGCCCACGGCCGCTATTGCGGGTGACGCCGACCGGCCGATCGTTGCTGATGGTGTCGCCGTTGTTGTCGAGGCCGGTGGTGATGTTGTACGGCAGCGCTGACTGGACGCGCACCGATGTGCCCATCCGGAACCGTGAGATGAGCGGGAACTGCGCGAGGCTCATGAATCGGTGTCGCGCGTCGGTGGCGGCTGGGCCGCGTTCGGCCGCGATGTTCAACGGATCCGCCGGCAGCGCGAACGGGCTGTCGCTCTCGTCGATCGACCTCGCCAGCGTGTAGTTGGCGGCGACGAAGATGCGGCGCTGCGGCTGCACGTAGTTCAGGTTGAAACTGATCGCGTCGAACGTCGAACCGGCGATCGATCGGATCTCGGTGATCGGGCTCGTCGTCGGACTGATGTTGATCCCGCGCAGCAGGTTGTCGCCGCTCCGATGGATGACCATCGTGTTCAACCGCATCTCGAAGGGCAACTGCTGTTCGACCCCGACCATCGCCTCCCGCATTTCGGGTTGCGTCAACGTCGACGCGAGTTGCACACGCCCGGACGGCAGCACGATTGCGCGTCCGCCGGCGAGTGCGTCCGGATAACCCGGCTGCACGATCGTCTGCGTGGTCTGGTGCGTCCCATCGAGCTGCATCGCCTGCTCGTACTGCTGTGCGTCGAACCAGTCGAAGAACCGTCCGGCGCCGGCGCGGACTGTCGTCTTGCCGCTCTTGAACGGCGACCAGGCGATGCCGCCACGTGGTGCGAGATGCAGCCCGCCGATCGGCGACTGCACCTCCTGACGCAGCCCGGCGCTGACGGTCAGCGCCTTGTTCACGCGGATGTCGTCTTGAACGTACAGACCGAGCTGCGCTTGATCGATTGTCACGCTCGGATCCCCGATGTTTCGCGTGAACGTCGTCGGCTGGCCGAGCGCGTAGGCCTCGAGGCTCGCGAAGGTGAACGTCCCGGTCGGATTCCGCAGCACGCTCGTGTGATAGCTGCCCGCTTCGAGTTGGAGCCCGGTGCGAAAGGCGTGCCGGCCGAAGGCAATGTCGAGGTCGTCGTTGATTTCGATCTGGCTCGAGCCCTGGCGTCCACTCAGCTGCGCGCCGCCGCTGTCGAACGCGTTGAGCACGAGCACGGCTGGCGCGGTGCTGAACGGCGCATCCACCACATCGTCTGATCGCCACTGCACACGCAGCTCGTTGTAGAGCAGCTTGCGGATCGCGCCAGCCATCGACGCGCGGAAAACGTCCTCGCTGCGCGACTGGCGGTACGCGCGCTCCGGCAAATCGAAGTCGCCGACGCCGAGGTTGTCGAGCGTCGTGTGATTGCGCTGCACCTCGGCTCTCAGCATCTGCGACGCCGTCAGCATGTGTTCGAGGCGGAACGTGCCGTTGACGCTGTCGGTCGGCTTGCGGATCGAATCGGCGAAGTATCCGCTGGGAAGCGCCGCGACGATCGTTTTCGAATCGAACGCGTTGACGCCGTCGATGTTCAACGACATCGACGTGTGCTTCTTCCAGAGCGGACCGCTCATCGAGAAGCCGGCGCGCTCGTGGCGCTCGTCTCCCTTATCCGGCGCGAAGACGTTCCGCGCGTTCAGCGTCGCATCCCGAAATGCGGTGGAGGTGGATCCGCGCCAGCTGTCGATGCCCGGCTTCGTCGTGATGTCGATCGAGATGAAGCCGGCTTCGTGCACATCGGCGGCAAACATGTTGCGGCGGAACCGAATCTGCTGGATTTGATCCTTCGGCGGCAGCCGTCCGCCCCGGAATCCGTTGACGCGCATCACGGCGCCAGGCCCGGCCATGTCGCGGAGCATCTGTTCCATCTCGTCAGGATCGTCGGGCAGCTCGTTGATCTCCGCCTGGCCGATCACGGTGGCGAACGCGTCGCCCCGCGGATCGCTGGCGCGCTCGCGCGGATCTCGCCCGACCTGCACCGTCTCGGCCAGCTTCGCGATCGACAGCTTGATCTCGCGACGGTTCTCACCGCTGCGCAGCCGCTGGTCGCGGACGTCTCGCGTTTCGAATCCAGGCGACTCCACGTGGATCGTGTAGCGGCCGGCATCGAGCGCCTCGAACGCCGCTTCGCCGCGTTCCCCGGTGTCGACGGTCTTGTCGCCAACCGTGACATGCGCGCCGACGATGACGGCGTTCGTCGGATCGACGACCGTCACGCGAAGGATCGCCGACGACTGCGCGAGCGCGAAGATCAACAGAGCTGTGACCATGATCTACTTTCCTGAAAACGTATCGGGCGCGAACGCCGGGTTGACCTTGACCGTTTTGAACGTCCAGTCCTCGGACGGCTTGCCGTCGATCGACCGCGTGATGTGATGCGGCAGCAGCACGCCGTCGACCGTCTTGTAGTCGTCGAGGAACATGCTGATGTCGACCATGTCCCCTTGCGGGGCCGCGGCGTTTGGCGCCTGCCCTGCGGCGGCCGGCGGCGCATCGGCGCGCTGCGTCTGCACGACGACACGAGGCGCGACGCCGCGATACATCAGCATCAGCGGCCGATGCGTCTTTGTGTCGAGAAACAGTTTCGCGGCGAAGCTGTTCGGACCTTTGACGTCGATCACGTCGGCCTTTCCGTCAGGCGACTCCGCCTGGCCGGCGGACGTGAATTCGAGCGGCATTGACGCCGGAGCGGCCGCGAGCAGCGCCAGCGTGAGCCGCGCGAGTTCGGCGCGCGAATTGCGAAGGCCCTGCGCCTCGGCCTCGCTCCCGTGTTCCGGCGCCGGTGGCGTCCGGATCACCGCACCGGGCGGTGCGTTCTCGACCTTCGACGATCGCAGCAGCGTATCGCCGTTGATGCCCTGGCCCTGCACGACGATGGCGCCCTGCGGGCCGAGCGGCGCGAGGCTATCGGTGCGCCAGAATTTGTCGGGCAGTTGGAGGGCGATCGACATGTCGCCGTCAACGGTGCGATCGCCGATCATCCGTTGCGCGGTGCCGCTGCACGACAGTCCCTGCACCTTGGCCAAGTTTTTCTCGCCGCCGAGCGCGGCGCGGGCCTGCGCGAGCAGTTCGCTCGCGCGCGTGTCGCCCGACACGTTCGCGATGACGCTCGCGAGCATGAAGGCGAGCGAAAGCATTGATGTCACTACACGCTGCATGTGTTCTCCTCGTCTCAGATTCTGACGAAGCGCAGCAGCGGAAGTTGTTATCTCTGAGCAATCGTTTTGTAAGAAATGTAAAGCCGCCTGAATCGGCAATTCTTTCGCGTAGAGTGAACCTGTGATCACGTTCCACGAGCGCCAGACGCGTCGCCTCTTCGCCGTCGCGGCCGCGATCGCCCTGCTGCTCGTCGTGCTCGCGGTGTTGCAGTACCGGTGGCTCGGCGATGTGAGCGCGGCCGAGCGCGATCGCATGCGCGCGACCCTGCAGACGCGCGCCAATGATTTCGCGCAGGCGTTCGACGGTCAGATCACGCGCGTGTTCACGGCGTTCCACGTGGATCCGGAGCGGCTCGACGCCGATCCGGCGGCAACACTCGCGGAGAGCTACGCGCGCATGCCCGTCGACGTCGCGCCGCCCGGATTGATCAAAGGGATTTTCATCGTCAATCCGGCGGATGCCGACAACAACGCGGTCCAACGGTTTCGGCCGGACGCGTCGCGGATCGACTCGGTGCCGATGCCGCCCGAACTGCGCGACTGGATCGGGCGCTTGCGGCGCGCGCTGCCGTCAGGCGGCTCTGGCGCGTCCCCGCTGCTGATTGCGGATGCCGTGGACGCGACGTTGCCAGGCCTGGTGATCGCCGTGCCGCACGTCCGCCGCACCACGACTGACGGTCAGCTGACCGTGCTCGCCGATCCGGCGTCGCTCGCGCGGGCGGTTGTCGTCGAACTGGATCCCGAACAGTTGCGGCAGCACGTCCTCGCGCCGCTGCTGCGGAAGTACTTCGGTGAGAGCGACTATCTCGTCACGGTCGTCCGCCGCGACGATCCGTCGCACGTGGTCTATGCCGACGATCCGCGCGTGACGTTGGACGACAAAAGCGCCGACGTGACCGCCGGCGTCTTCGAGCTGCGGTTGGAGGACGTCACGCACGCGATGTTGCCGCCGCCGCGCGGCACTGCGGCCGATGCCAAAGGCAAGCTGTCGATCACGATCGTGCGGCGCGCGAACGGCATCGACGGCCGCCGGCTGTTCCTGGGCACGAGCGACAACCAGGGCGCGTGGAAACTGTACGCACGGTATCGCAACGACTCGCTCGACGCGCTGGTCGCCAGCTCGCGGCGACGCAATTTCGCACTCGTGCTCGCGGTGCTCGTCCTGCTCGGCGGCAGCATGGCGCTGATCATCGCGTCGGCCGATCGCCAGCGCCGCCTTGCGCAGCAGCAGATGGAGTTTGTCGCCGCGGTCTCCCACGAACTCCGGACGCCGCTCGCGGTGATCTGCTCCGCTGGAGAGAATCTCGCCGACGGGGTCGTCCGCGATCGTGATCAAGTGAAGCGGTACGGCAGGGTCGTGCAGACCGAAGGCCGGCGTCTCGGCGACATGGTCGAGCGTGTGTTGTTGTTTGCCGGAATCGGCGCCGGGGTGCGCACGCACGCGGAACACGACGTCGACGTCGACCGCGTCGTCGACGACGCTGTGGGGGGCGTGAGCAGTGACGCGGTGGACCGCGGCGTCACGGTTACCGTTCACCGCACGGCGCCGCTGCCGACGGTCGTGGGCGATCCCGACGCCTTGCGTTCCGCGTTACAGAACGTCGTCGGCAATGCCGTCAAATACAGCACGACCGGCGGCGGTGTCGACGTGACGACGGAGACGCTCCACGAATCGCAGGTCATCCGGATCGTGGTCAGCGATCGCGGTCTCGGCATTGATGCGGCGGATCTGCCGCACGTCTTCAAGCCGTTTTATCGGGGCCGGCGCGCCATCGATGCGCAGGTCCGCGGCTCGGGCATCGGCCTGAGCCTCGTGCTGCAGATCGTGCGTGAGCACGGTGGGGACGTGGCCGTGGAGAGCCATGTCGGCCAGGGGACGACAGTCACGATCGTGCTGCCGGCAAAGATGGCGGCCGATTCCGCAGACGGGCGGCGGCGCGTCGTCCTGCGGCATCGGCTCAAGCAGGCCGCGGCGCGATCATGATGCCGCGCGTGCTCATCGTGGAAGACGAGGCCGGCCTGCGAATGACGCTCGGCGATCGGCTGTCGAGCGAGGGGTACAGCGTCGATACCGCGAGCGACGGCGAGGCCGGCCTCGAGCGTGCGTCGGCCGGCGCCCATGACGTCATCGTATTGGACGTCATGCTGCCGAAGATGAACGGTTTCGATGTGTGCCGCGAGCTGCGCAAGCGCGGCGTCGACACGCCGGTGCTGATGCTGACGGCGCGCGGGCAGGTCGTCGACAAGGTCGTGGGCCTGAAGCTCGGCGCCGACGACTATCTGACGAAACCGTTCGAAGCGATCGAGCTCGTCGCGCGACTCGAGGTCTTGATGCGGCGCCGGCCGACGAAGTCTGACGGTGCCGGCACGTACCGGTTCGGCGACGTCACGGTCGATTTCCGCAGCGCCGCCGTGCGGCGCGGCACGGATCCGATCGAGCTGTCGGCTCTCGAATTCAAGCTGCTCCGGCATTTCATCGCGCATCGCGGCGAGACGCTGTCGCGCGACGCGCTGCTCGCCGACGTGTGGGGCTACGACGAAACGCCGATGACGCGCACCGTCGACGTCCACGTGGCGGGCCTGCGCCAGAAGATCGAAGCCAATCCGAAATCGCCCGAGTTCATCGTCACCGTCCACGGTCTCGGCTACAAGTTCCTCGGCTAGGGTCTGACACCTCGGAGGTGTCGGAGGTGTCGGAGTACTCTGGCACCGGCCGAGAAATTGCACGACGCGTTCGCGATCCCCGTAAGTCATTCAACACGGAGGCGCGAATGCAGATTCTGCCCATCTTCCTCGTGGGGGCCATGGCAATTCTTGGCCCCGATCCCGTACTGGTTCGTGCGGTCATCGACGGCGACACGATCGACGTCGCGACCGTCGGCCGCGTGCGGCTGCTTGGCATCGATGCACCCGAGATCGGCCGCGTGTTCGACACGTCGGCGCCCTTTGCGCAAGAGGCGAAAGATCGGCTCACGGCGCTCGTGCTGCACCGGTGGGTCACGCTCGAATCGGACGGACAACCGCTCGACGTGTACTCGCGTCATCTCGCGTACGTGATGACCGGTGACGGTCAGTTCGTCAACGCGATGATCGTGCGCGAGGGTCTGGCGCGCGTGTCGGCGCGATTGCCGCTCAAGCGGCTGGTCGAACTGCAAAAGGCCGAGGCCGAGGCGCAGGCGTTTCGGCGCGGCATGTGGGGCGCTACGCCATCGATTCCGCCGCCGAGTTATACTCCCCGTTCCGGCGCCACGAAATCACCGGCGCAGACGTACAAACAGCCAGCACAGAAGAAGCAGAAAAAAAAGAAGTCGAAAAAGCGGTGAACATCCCTGTCGAGTACGCGTCGCAGCGCAAGATCCGCGAATACAACAAGCTCTATTACCGATTCAATCACTGGCCGATCTGGATCTTCGTGTTCTTCATCGCGCCGGGACCGCTGACCTTCGATCTGTTCGAACGCGGATTCGACTCGCGGATGGCGCTGTGGCTCGGCGCCGTGTTGATTGGCACCGGCATCGCCGGCCTGCGCGGACGGCTCCCCGGCGTCGAACCCAAGCCGTACATCATCCGCTTCACCGAGGACCGGCCGAATCCGTTGTATCGCCGCGTCTGCTACACGTTCGCGTGGAGCGAGGTGATCACGTTTGCCGTGTTGAACATCACCGGCCTGGTCGTCGCGATCGTCAGCGGCCACTGGTACCTGAAACAGATCTATCGCTACGCGTACTTTCCGCTGGCCGGGACGATCTGGATCCTCGGCGCGCTCGGCCAACTGCCGCGCGTCAAAGCCTCGACGAAGGGCGAGGGGCACGAGCGCCGCTACTTCTACGGCTCGGTGTGGGCGGTCTGCTGGGCGCAGCCGACGCTGTGGCTCCTCTGGAAGATCGTTCCGCGAACACGCGCAGGGGACACGTTCAAGCTCCTCGTGTTCCTGGCGATCCTCGCATTCGTCGGCAACCTCGCGCGGCTCGGACGCCTGCCGCGGACGCGACCCATCGTTCCTGGCGAACTCGCCGTGTCCGACTGAGGTAGGTCGGGTTGAGGGGTAGGTAGCGGTGGAGGGCTGGGAAGGGTGGGACGCGTACGCGCCGTTCTACGACTGGGAGAACGCGCAGACCCTCGGCCGTCGAGACGTGCCGTTTTGGACAAGCGTCGCAAAGCAAGCCCGCGGTCGGGTGCTCGAGCTCGGGTGCGGCACGGGACGGATCTCGAAACCGTTGATCAAAGCCGGCGTCGATCTTGTCGGGATCGATCGATCTGCCGCGATGCTCGCTCGAATCCCGAACCCCAAATCCCGAACCCCGACGCGATTCGTGCGAGGCGACATTCGCGCGCTGCCGTTCGCGGACGCGTCGTTGGCGATGGTGATCGCGCCGTACGGGATCCTGCAGTCGCTGACGCGCGATCGCGATCTCGTCGCGACGCTCCAGTCGGTCGCCCGCGCGATCAAACCGGCCGGGACCTTCGGGATCGATCTCGTCCCTGACGTGCCCAACTGGCGTGAGTACGAGAACCGCGTGCAGCTGCGCGGGCGCGACGGGACACGGCATCTGACGCTGATCGAAACGGTCCGCCAGGATCCGAAACGGCGCCTGACGACGTTCACGCAGACTTACGTGGAACGCGTCGGACGGCGTCGAACCGAGCACACGTTCGACCTCGTCTTTCGGACGTTGACGGTCCCCCAGATGACGAAACGGCTCGAAGATGCCGGTTTTACCGTCGATCGCGCGCTCGGCGACTACCGCGGACGCCCGTGGGACGCCCGCGCGGATGTCTGGATTCTCCTCGCGAAAAAGGGGTAAGATTTTTTGCTATGTCTGGGCACTCTAAGTGGCACTCCATCAAGCACAAGAAGGGCGCGGCCGACGCCAAGCGCGGCAAGATCTTTACGCGTCTCATCAAGGAATTGAGCGTGGCGGCGCGTGCCGGCGGGGGCGACCCCGACATGAACCCGCGCCTGCGCACGATCATCGCCGAGGCGAAAGCGAACAACATGCCTCGCGAGAACATCGATCGCGCCATCCGTCGCGGCACCGGCCAGGAACCGGGCGTGTCGTACGAGGAAGTGCAGTACGAAGCCTACGGTCCCGGCGGCGCGGCGCTGATCATCGACGCGCTGACTGACAACAAGAACCGGACGGTCGGCGAAATCCGCCATCTGCTGGAGAAACATGGCGGCAACCTCGCCGCGACCAACGCGGTCTCCTGGATGTTCAACAAGAAGGGCTACATCGTCGTCGAGAAGTCGAAGGCGGAAGAAGAGAAGCTGATGGCGGCGGTGCTCGACGCGGGCGCCGACGATCTGCAGGACGACGAGGACAACTGGGAAGTGTTTACGGCGCCGGAAGCGTTTCCTGCAGTGAACGACGCGGTGAAAGCGCTCGGCATCGAGCCGGCGACTGCGAAGGTCCAGATGATCCCGCAGAACTACGTCAAGCTCGAAGGCAAAGCAGCGCAGCAGATGATCAAGCTGATGGAAGCGATCGAAGATCACGACGACGTGCAGAACGTGTCGGGCAACTTCGACATCTCGGAGAAGGAGATCGAGGCGTCACTGGCGTGAAGATTTTCGGTATCGACCCCGGCGCCGATCGCACCGGCTACGGATGCGTTGAAACCGACGGCTCTCGCCATCGCATCGTCACCTGCGGCGCCATCAGCGCTCCGAGCAAAGCTACGTTCCCGGAAAAACTCCTGAACATCCATTCGCGGCTGGCCGCACTGCTGCTCGAGTGCCGGCCGGACTGCGTCGCGATCGAGAACGTGTTCCACGCGATCAACGCGCGCACGGCGCTCAAGCTCGGTCACGCGCGCGGCGTCGCGATGCTCGCGGCGGTCGAAGCCGGGATGCCGGTCAACGAGTACACGCCGGCGGAGATCAAACTCGCCGTCACCGGCTACGGTCGCGCCGAGAAACCGCAGGTGCAGCAGATGGTGAAGATGCTGCTCGGATTACCGCAGGTGCCGTCGCCGCACGACGCCGCCGACGCGCTCGCCGTGGCGATCTGCCACGCGCACTCCGCACCCCGCACCTCGCAGGCCGCACGCAGGTCCGTGTGATCGCGCAGCTTCGCGGCACGATCCTCGAAAAATTTCCGAACCGCGTGGTCGTCGACGTCAACGGCGTCGGCTACGACGTGTCGGTGCCGCTGTCGACGTTCTACGTGCTCGGCGATGCGGGCGCCGACGTGACGCTGCGGACGCACACGCACGTGCGCGAAGACGCGCTGTCGCTGTACGGATTCGCCACGCTGCTCGAGCAGGCGCTCTTCGAACGGTTGATCGGCGTCAGCGGCATCGGACCGAAGCTCGCGCTGTCGGTGCTTTCCGGCATCGAACCGCTCGAGCTGATCCGCGCCATCGAGCGCGGCGACGTCGCGCGGCTGACGGCAATTCCGGGCGTCGGCAAGAAGACCTCTGAGCGGATCGTGCTCGAACTGAAAGATCGCCTGCCGCGGCCGCAGGTCGCCGCCGTCGTGCTCGGCGGTGATGCCGCCGCCGTCGCGTCCGACGTGCGCGACGATGTGCTCTCGGCGCTGATCAACCTGGGGTATCATCGGCCTCTCGCCGAGAAAGCCGTCGCCTCCGCGATCAAGATCGTGACCGACGGCGGGTTTGAACGCACCTTGAAACAGGCATTGCGCGAGCTTTCCAAGTAATCCATGAGCGACGATCGCATCGTGACGGCGTCGCGCGTCGACGAAGACGCGCAATACGAAGCGGGGCTTCGCCCGCGGCGCCTCAACGAGTACATCGGGCAGGATCGCATCCGCGAAAACCTGACGGTCGCCATCGAAGCGGCGAAGCAGCGCAGCGAGCCGCTCGATCACGTGCTGTTGCACGGCCCGCCCGGCCTCGGCAAGACGACGCTCGCGTACGTGATCGCGAACGAGCTCGGCGTCCAGATCCGCGCGACGTCGGGCCCGGCGATCGAAAAACCCGGCGACCTCGTCGGCATCGTGACGAACCTCGCGGCGAACGACGTCCTCTTCATCGACGAGATTCACCGCATGTCGCCGGCGGTCGAAGAAATTCTCTATCCGGCGCTCGAAGACTACGAGGTCGACATCATCATCGGTCAGGGGCCGAGCGCGCGGACCGTGAAGATGCGGCTCGAGAAGTTCACGCTGATCGGCGCGACGACGAGAACCGGCTTGCTGACGTCGCCGTTGCGATCGCGCTTCGGGATCACGCATCGGCTCGAGTTCTACGAGCCGGCGGACCTCGAGGAGATCGTGCGGCGGTCGGCGAAGATCCTGTCAGTGGCGATCGACGACGGCGCGGCGGCGGAAATTTCGCGCCGGTGCCGCGGTACACCGCGTATTGCGAACCGGCTGCTGCGGCGGGTCCGCGACTACGCGCAAGTCCGCGCGAACGGATCGATCACGCTGGACGTCGCACATGCGGCGTTGAAGCTGCTCGAGGTCGACGAGCACGGGTTCGACGAGATTGACAGGAAACTGCTGCGCACGATCATCGATAAGTTCGGCGGCGGCCCCGTCGGGTTGAACACGATTGCGGCGGCCATCAGCGAAGAGAAGGACGCGATCGAAGACATTTACGAGCCGTTCCTCATCCAGATAGGATTTCTGGATCGAACGCCGCGCGGGCGCGTCGCGACGCCGCGCGCCTACGGCTATTTCGGCCTGGCTGCGCCGGCCGAACAGAAAAAGGAAGCACGACTGTGGTAGACACACGCACGACGCCGCGCGCGGGAGGACGGCCGACGACGATTGCGTCGCTGGCGACCTACGTGCCGCCGCGACTCCTCACCAACGCCGACCTCGAGAAGCTGGTCGAGACGTCGAACGACTGGATCATCCAGCGCACCGGCATCCGCGAGCGGCATATCGTCGACAAGGGGGTCGCGACGTCGGATCTCGCCGCGGAAGCGGCGAAGAAGGCGATCGCGCAGGCGGGTCTGACGCCCGATGACATCGGCGTGATCGTGTGCGGCACCGTCACACCGGACATGATGTTTCCGAGCACGGCGTGCTTGATCCAGCACAAGATCGGCGCGCACCACGCATGGGGATTCGATCTCAGCGCGGCGTGCTCGGCATTCACCTACGCGCTGACGACCGGCAGTCAGTTCGTCGCGTCCGGTGCATACGAGCACGCGCTCGTCGTCGGCGCCGACGTCATGTCGAGCATCATCGATTACACCGATCGGTCGACGTGCGTGCTGTTCGGCGACGGCGCGGGCGCGGTGGTCGTCAGCGCCGCGAAACCGGGCGAGGGATCGATCATCGATTTCGAGCACGAGATCGACGGCGGCGGCGGTCAGGCGTTGAAGATGCCGGCCGGTGGGAGCTTGCAGCCCGCGTCGCACGAAACGGTCGATCAGCGGCTGCACTACGTCAAGCAGGACGGCGGGACGGTGTTCAAGTTCGCCGTGCGCAAGACCGAAGAAATTTCGCGCCGCTTGATCGATCGCAATAAGCTGAACCCGAACGACATCGATCTGTTCGTGTCGCATCAGGCAAACGGCCGCATCATCCAGGCCGCGAGCGAGAAGCTCGGCATCGATCCCGCGAAGGTCATCATCAACATCGATCGATTCGGCAACACGACCGCCGCGACCATTCCGCTCGCGCTGAACGACGCCGTCTGCTCCGGTAGACTGAAGAAAGGCAATCTCGTCCTGCTCGCCTCGGTCGGCGCTGGCTTCACCGTCGGTGGGGTGTTGCTGCGCTGGTAACTGCACCTGCCACTGCACCTGCAACTGCACCTGGTCACTGATGCCCCGGGTCTTCCTGCTCTCTCCCGCGAACTGTTCCGGCACGCGCGCCAAACAGATCCTGTCTGACAAAGCGCAGTTCGCGCTCGCCCGCGAGTTGCGGTCCCGCCGCGGCGCGATGCTGGGCGACGTCTTCGCCTTCGTCAGCGGCCTGTACTTCCGCGGCAAGCTGACGTACGCGATGCGGTACGCGGCGCCTCCCGAGCGCGACAACGCCATCGTCGGGTGCGGCGTGCACGTCATCACGCCGAACGCCGGACTGCGGAGCCCGGACACCTACGTCACGCACAAGGCAGTGCGCGCCTTCGCGGACGGCGATGTGCATCAGGACAACGCCGGCTACCGGCGGCCGCTCGAGAAGAGCGCCCGCGCGCTGCTGCGCGAAATCGGCGAGGACTGCGACGTCGTCCTGCTCGGCAGCGTCGCGTCGCCGAAGTACATCGACGTGCTGACCAGGATCTTCGGCGAACGACTGCTGTTTCCGATCGACTTCGTCGGTCGCGGCGACATGAGCCGCGGCGGCTTGCTGCTGCGCAAGGCGCGCGACGGCGAGGAGCTGCCGTACGTTCCGGTCATCGGCGCGACGCTGCACGGCGCACGGCCGCCGAAGCTCCCACCAATCAAATGGGCGCGCGGATAACGATTCCGCGCGGCGAGGACAACGCGACACTTCTCGTCGCCGGCAAGGAGGTCCGTCTCACCAACCTTCGCAAGATCTTCTGGCCCGAGCTGAAGCTGACGAAAGGCGACCTGCTGCAGTACTACGCCGACGTCGCGCCGGTGCTGCTGCCGCACATCCGCAATCGCGCGATGGTGATGAAGCGGTACCCGCACGGCGCCAGCGGCGACTTCTTCTTCATGAAACGGGCACCGTCGCCGCGTCCCGACTGGATTGAGATCTGCAGCATCGATCACGGCGAGCAGAACGTCATCGACTTTCCGATGATCCAGGACGAAGCGGCGCTGTTGTGGGTGATCAATCTCGGCTGCATCGATCTGAATCAGTGGTACGCCACGTGCGATGACGTCGATCGGCCCGACTACCTGCACTTCGATCTGGATCCTGGCGACGGCGCCACGTTCGAGAACGTCATCGAATCGGCGCTCGTCGTCCGAGACGCGCTCGAATCGTTGAAGATGCCGGTGTTCGCGAAGACGACCGGATCGCGTGGCATGCACTTGTACGTGCCGATCGTGCGTGGACCCGATCAGCATCAGGTGCGCGAGTTCACGATGATCCTCGGACGCGAGCTCGCCAGTCGTCACCCGAAGCTGATGACGTCCGAATATCGGCGCGAAAAGCGTCCGAGGGGCCGCGTGCTGATCGACTACAACCAGAACCGGTGGGGCAGCACGCTCGCGTCGATTTATTCGGTGCGCCCGCGCCCTGAGGCGACGGTGTCGACGCCGGTCACGTGGAAAGAGGTCGAGCGCGGCGTGCGGATCGAGGACTTCACCGTGACGAACGTGCCGGCGCGCGTCGCCACGGTCGGCGATCTGTGGAAGCCGCTGCTGCAGAAACGTGGACGCGTCGATCTCGCGAAGCTATTCGCCTAACAATTCGCCGATGCCCTTGAAGTCCTCGACGTGATCGCACACGGCCTTGAGGACCATCAACATCGGCACGGCGAGCAGCATCCCCCACACATTCCAGATCCAGCCCCAGAACAGCAGCCCGACGAACACGGCAACGGCGTTCATCCGCGCGGCGCGGCTCGTCAACCACGGCGTCAGGAGAAATCCCTCGAGGCTCGTGATCACCAGCGCGACCGCGCCGACCGTGATCGCCATGCGAATCGATCCGAACTGCAGAAAGCCGACGACCGACGTCGCCGCGGTGACCAGCACCGGTCCGAAGTAGGGAATCGAGTTGAACACGCCCGCGAGCAATCCCCACAACGCGGCTTGCTGGACGCCCAGGTAGCGAAACGCGAGCCACGTCGCGACCGCGACGATCGTGCTCGTGAAGATCTGCACGAGCAGAAACATTTCGATTTGCCGATCGATTTCCAACAGGATCTGGACCGTAATCTTTTTCTTGGTCAGCGACGGTCCGGCGATCTTCACCATCTTGCGCCGGTACAAGTCACCCGAGGCGAGCAGGAAGTAGACGAGGAACAGGATCAACACGAACTGACCGACGCCAGCCGCGATGCTGAGCGAGCCCCACATCATGTAGTCGCTGACATTGAACGGCGGCGACTCGACCTGCACGCGCGTCACGCCGCTCGGCGTGGGCGGGGGCGCCGCCGCCTGGTTGGCCGCTTTCTCGAGCTCGGTCGCGGCCTTCTGCACCTGCTGGATCGCAGTCGCCGTCTTCGGCTGCTGATTCTCGAGGATCGTCCGCAGTCGGTGCGCGCCCTCCGGCAGTTGCTCGATGAGCGCGTCGACCTCACCGCGCAGGCCGTACACGAGATATCCGGTCGCGCCGACGAGCGTCAGCAGCAATATCGCGGCGCCCAGCGAGCGCGGCACGTGGCGCTTCTCCAATCCATTGACGATCGGGTCGAGCGCGTAGCTGATGAGCAGTCCCAGCACGATGGGGATGATCACCGCCTGCGCGTATTGCAGCATCAGGACGACGGCGATGACGGCAAGCAGCGTGAGCGTCGCGCTGCGGACGTCTACGGTCGTCGTCGTCGAGGCCGGCGTCTCGAGGCCGGCGGCTGGATCCATTAGCGGACTTCCTCGCTCTGCAACGCACGATTGATGGCGACCGCGGCCTTGACGCCTTCGGCCGCCGCGACGACGACGAACTGTGCGTCACGAGAGGCATCGCCGGCGACGAACACACGCGGCACGTTGGTGTCGCAGCGCGATCCGGTCTTGACCGTTCCGACGCGGGTGAGCGTGCATCCGAGCCGGATGGCGAGCTGCGACTGCGGATGCTGGTTGGTGTTGAAGAAGAGCGCGTCCGCGGCGATCGAGCCGCCGCCGGTGAACGCGACGGCGGTCATTTCCCCCGCGTGGTGATCCAATCGCGCGAGCGATTCGGTACGAACCGCGATGCCGTTGCGGGCGAGACGATCGCGCGTCCCGCGATCGACGCGGCGTCCGTTCGTGCAGAGCGTCACGCGGCCGCTCCACGTCAGGAGCGACAGCGCGAGTCCCGATGCGTCGCGCGGCATGCCGAACGCAATGAGGTGGCGGTCGCGGACTTCCCAGCCGTCACAGTACGGGCAGTGGAAGACGGAGCGCCCATAGCATTCGTGAAATCCCGGGATGCCGGGCAGGTCGTCGATAACGCCTGTGGCGAGCAGCAGAAACGAGGCCTCCACCGTGTTTTCGTCAGCCAACGTGATCGCGTAAGAGTTGTGGTCCGTCAGCGTGGCGTGGGTGACGCCGACGCAACGGAACTCGACGTCGTACTTCCGCAACTCGTCGCGGCCGAGTTCGTTGAACGCACGCGGCTCCATGCCGTCGCGCGTCAGGTACCCATGGAGTGCGTGCGAGTGCCGGTTGCGCGGTTCACCGACATCGCAGAGCAACACCCGACGACGACAGCGCCCAAGCATGAGTGCCGCACTCAATCCGGCAGGCCCGCCCCCCACAACGACGACGTCGAATCGAGGGATTTGCATCCCGCGGCGGTAAGTGCAAGACCATCACCAAGCTGGAGGGATTTTCTTGTAGATGACTTTATGTTCGATTGAGTGACAAGTGTTTCAAATAGGCACATCAAGCCGTAATTGCGATTTTTGCTCCTGTTTACAGTGATATCTGCCGTGCTTCAGGGAATTAATGGTCATTTTCGGTACACGACTATATAGTCATATACAGTCAGTTATTTCGACTAAATCTTTTAATTTCATAGTGTTACGGGTAACAGTCGAGATTGGCCATCCAATTGCTGTGCTCTGGTCAGCCATGCTTCATCGACGTCTGTCTCTGTTGACCGTCACGGCGATCGCCGCGGTGACTTTGTCCACTCCGGCCTTTGCGCAGGGGACCGCGCACAAAGTCGATCGCGGCCTGCGCGAGGCGTTGACGAAGGGCGGCGCGACGCAGAAAGTCATCATCAGCGTCGTCCCTGGTTGTCGAGACTTCGTCCGCCAATCGCTCCAGCTGCATGGCGATCGAATCAAGAACGAGCATCCGTTCATCGACGCATTGACCGTCGACCTGCACAGCGGCGACGTCGACGAGCTCGCCGGGCACTCCTGCATCAAGAACTTGGCGCTCGATGCCGTCGTCTCCGCGAAAGCGACCGGTCGGACCGCCACGACAACGACCACGACGGCCATCTCGAATCCGCTTCGCGAAACGCTCGGCCTCCCCGCGATTCCGACGAACGGGACGCCGACCGGTGCGACCGGCGTCGGTGTCGCGATCATCGACTCGGGCATCGCGCCGAGCGACGATTTCAGCGGACGCATCACCGGCTTCTACGATTTCGTGCACGGCGGCATTCCGACGACCCCGTACGACGACTACGGTCACGGCACGCACATCGCCGGCTTAATCGGCAGCAACGGCAAGCTCTCGGGCTACCAGTACATGGGCATCGCGCCCGATGTGCATCTCGTCGGCCTCAAAGTGCTCGACGGTACCGGCAATGGCTCGACGAGCGATGTGATCAAGGCGATCGAGTACGTGATCGCCAACAAGAGTTTCCTGAACGTTCAGATCATCAACCTGTCGCTCGGTCATCCGATTTATTCGCCCGCCGCGGACGATCCGCTGGTGCAGGCGGTCGAACAGGCGAGCGCGTCCGGGCTGATCGTCGTCACCGCCGCGGGCAACTTCGGCCAGAACCAGCACGGACCGATCACCGGAACAAACACCGCGGCCACCAAGGGACCAGACACCGGCTACACCGGCATCACGTCGCCCGGCAACGCGCCATCGGCGATCACCGTCGGTGCGGTGATGACGCAGAACACCGCGGTGCGCGGTGACGACATCGTCGCGCCGTACAGCTCGCGCGGCCCGTCGTGGTTCGATGCCTTCGCGAAACCGAATGTCGTTGCGCCGGGCCATGGCCTGGTGTCTGACTCGTCGGCCTCGTCGTACCTGTATCAGAAGCTGCCGACCGGACGCGTGCAGAAGAACGGCAACGC
The DNA here is from genome assembly GCA_035652075.1 of Vicinamibacterales bacterium. Classification (GTDB taxonomy): domain Bacteria; phylum Acidobacteriota; class Vicinamibacteria; order Vicinamibacterales; family CAVVIG01; genus Gp6-AA45. Next base: position 103,524 of record DASREL010000227.1, on the reverse strand, counting down.
GTTCCTGTCGCTCAGCGGAACCAGCATGGCGACCGGCGTGACAAGCGGCGTCGTCGCATTGATGCTGCAGGCGCACAACCAGAACGGCCTGCACAATCGTCACCCGCTGACCGCGAACGCCGTCAAGGCGCTGCTCGAATTCAGCGCGATCCCGGTGGCCGGCGCCGACTACCTGACGCAAGGCGCGGGCGAAATCAACGCCGCCGGCGCGATCGATCTCGCGCGTGCCGTCGACACCGACGCGCGCACCGGATCGTGGTGGCTCTCACTTGGTGTGACGCCGGCCTCGAAGATCGGCAGCATCACGTATCCCTGGGGCCAACAGGTCATTTGGGGCGGTAACGTGATGTCAGGCTCGGTGGTCTACACGAACAACATCGTGTGGGGCACGAACATCATCTGGGGCACCAACGTGGTGTGGGGCACAACGGCGACGTTGAAAGCCTCGAACATCGTGTGGGGCACCAACATCATCTGGGGCACCAACATCGTGTGGAGCGATCGCGTCCTCGGTCAGGACGACGATGGCAACATCGTGTGGGGGACGAACGTCGTCTGGGGCACGCTCAAGGCCTCGAACATCGTCTGGGGCACGATGTTGAAGGACCACACGATCATCTTCGCGACGTCCGATGACGATGGCAACATCGTGTGGGGCACGGCCGACGACGAGAACATCGTCTGGGGCACGTCGTTCGACGACGAAAACGTGGTGTGGGGCACCTCTCGCGACGACGAGAACGTCGTCTGGGGCACGGCGCTGAAGTCGGGCCCACTACAATAATCGGGTAGCTGCGTTGAAGATGCCGTCTCAGACGGCGCGCGAGGCGACTCCGTCCGCGCCGCCGCTGACCGACACGACGAACGGGACGAACAGCGACTGGCGCGCGTGTCTGCCGACGCTCGGCGGCGACGTGATCGCGCTGCGCGCGCTGCGGACGGCCGACGCGGGGGCGCTCCTCATGGCGCTGACGACGGCGGACGTCGCGCGGTTCATCTCGCGGCCGCCGTCCACCGTCGAGGGGTTCGAGCGCTTCATCGCATGGAGCGATCGTCAGCGCGCCGCGGGCGAATATGCGTGCTTCGCCGTCGTGCCGCGGGGCAGCGAGGCGCCGGTCGGACTGTTTCGCGTCCGTTCGCTCGGTCCCGGTTTCGACAACGCCGAATGGGGATTTGCGCTCGCGTCGCCATACTGGGGGACCGGCGTGTTTACGGAAGGCGCGCGGATGATCGTCGACTTCGCCTTCGACGTGCTCGGTGTGTACCGGCTCGAGGCGCGCGCCGCCATGCCGAATGGACGCGCAAACGGGGCGCTTCGAAAGCTGGGGGCCGTGCAAGAGGGCGTCCTGCGCCGCTCGTTCCAGCGCGACGGCGAGTATCACGATCAAGCGCTCTGGACGATTCTGCGCGACGACTGGCGCGAGGCGAAAGCGGGCTGGGGTCCGCGCGTCATTCTCCACTAACATCGATCGCGGATGGACGTCCGCGAGTTCGACTTCAACCTACCACCCGAGCTCGTCGCGCAGGAACCGATCGCCGATCGCCTGGCGGCGCGTCTGTTGTCCGTCAACCGCGAACACCAATCGCTGACGCATACGCACGTCACCGCGCTTCCCGATCTGCTGCGCGCCGGCGACCTGATCGTCGTCAACAACACGCGCGTCTTTCCCGCGCGGCTCCTCGGCCGGCGCGTCCCCTCCGGCGGCGCGGTCGAATGCCTGCTCGTCCGCAAGGTGTCAGACACCTCAGAGGTGTCTGAGGTGTCTGAGTACTCTGGCACCTCGTTTTGCTACGAAGCACTGATGCACCCGGGGCAAAAATTGCACCCTGGAGCTCGGGTCGTGTTCGACGGGCTGCACACGATCCACGGCGAGGTCGTCGAGCAGAAGTTTTTTGGACGCCGCATCATCCGGCTCTGGACCGAAGATGGTACGACACTCGACGCGGCGATCGATGCGATTGGACACGTGCCGCTGCCGCCGTACATCAAGCGTGCCGATCGGACCGGTGATCACGAGCGGTACCAAACCGTCTACGCACGCGAGCGCGGCTCCATCGCGGCGCCCACCGCGGGACTGCACTTCACGCCGACGTTGATCGCGGCGCTCAACGATCGCGGCGTCGCGATGACCGAGATCACCCTGCACGTCGGCTACGGCACGTTCCAGCCGGTCCGCGTCGACCGCGTCGAAGACCACACGATCGAAGCCGAACACTATGAGATCACCGACGTGGCCGCGGACGCCATCAACCGCGCGCTGACGGACGGCCGCCGCGTCATCGCCGTCGGCACGACGACGACGCGCACGTTGGAAGCGGTGGCGCAGGCGAACGACGGCCGCATCGTCGCAGGCCGAGGCACGACGGCGTTGTTCATCTACCCCGGTTTCCGCTTTCGCGTGATCGGCGGCCTGCTGACGAATTTCCACATGCCGAAATCGTCGCTGTTGATGCTCGTGGCCGCGTTTGGCGGGCACGCGCTCATCAAGTCCGCGTATGATGCCGCCGTCGCGCAGCGGTACCGGTTTTACAGCTACGGCGACGCGATGCTGATCCTATGACGTTCTCGTACGACGAATTCGATCTGTCGGCGGTGCAGACCTACCCACTGAAGTCGCGCGCGAGCAAAGCACGCGCGGAAGATTTCGCTCGTCCCGTCGACGCCGCGGCGACGGTCGCGACGTGGTTGGATGCGCTGCCGAACATGCTCGCCGCCGCGGACTTGAAAGCGGTCGCCACCGCGATCGCTGACGCGAAACGCGCCGACGGCGGGATCGTGTGGGGGCTTGGCGCACACGTGATCAAAGTCGGGCTCGGTCCCGTGCTGATCGATCTCATGGAGCAGGGCGTCGTGTCGGCGATTGCGACCAACGGCGCAGCCGTCATTCACGATTTCGAAATCGCCCTGGTCGGCGCGACGTCGGAGGACGTGGACGAAGCGCTCGGACCCGGACGTTTCGGAATGGCCGACGAGACGGGCCGGCTGCTGAACGGCGCGATCAACGACGGCGTGGCGCAGGGGCGTGGTATCGGCCAGTCGGTGAGCGCATATCTGCACGCGAAACAGCCGCAGCATGCGCGCGCCAGCGTGCTCGCCGCCGCCGGCCGGTTGAATATCCCCGTCACTGTCCACGTCGCCGTGGGCACCGACATCATCCACATGCATCCGGACGCATCGGGATCGGCGATCGGCGAGGGCAGCCTGCGCGATTTCCGGTATTTCGTGTCGAACGTCGCGCGGCTCGAGCGGGGCGTGTACTTGAATTGCGGATCGGCGGTCGTCCTGCCCGAGGTATTCCTGAAAGCGGTCGCGCTCGCGCGCAATCGCGGCGTCGCGCTGAGTGGCCTCACCACCGTCAATCTCGATTTCGTTCGTCTCTATCGTCCACAGACGAACGTCGTCGCACGGCCGACGGCGGGGACCGGCCGCGGCTACTCGCTCGTCGGTCACCACGAGATCATGATTCCGCTGCTCGCGGCCGCCGTGAAGATGCGTCTCGCCTCCAGCCTCTAGCCTCGAGCCTCGAGCCTCGAGCCTCGAGCCTCTAGCCTCGAGCCTCGAGCCTCTAGTAAGATCGGCAGTTCACGCCGGAGTAGCTCAGGTGGTTAGAGCGAGCGTCTCATAAGCGCTAGGTCGACGGTTCGAGTCCGTCCTCCGGCATTAAGATCGGGCGGGACGGGCAGGACCGGCGGGACAGGCAGGATGGACGCCGGCACGCACCATCCCGCCAACCGTCCAGCCTCTCCAGCCGCTCCCGCCTCTCCTGCCATGTTGTTGCAACGCGTCCGGCGCTTCGTTCGCCAGCACGATCTGATTCGACCCGGGACGCGCGTCGTGTGCGCGTTGTCAGGTGGATCGGATTCGGTGGCGCTGGCGCATATCCTCGCGGAGCTCGATGCGGCGAACGAGGCGAAGTTGGTGGGATTCGTCCACCTGAATCATCAGCTGCGCGCGACCGCCGATCGTGATGAACAGTTCTGCCGCGAATTGGCGGAGCAGCTGCACCGGCCGCTCACGGTGGACCGCGAGGACGTCGCCGCGCGTGCCCGGACCGATCGTCAGTCGATTGAAGTCGCGGCGCGCAGCGCTCGATACGCCGCGTTCGCGCGCGCACAGGCGCAACTCGACGCCGACGTCCTCGCGCTTGGCCACACGAAAGACGATCAAGCGGAAACATTCCTGCTGCGGATGATTCGCGGCGCCGGCCCGCGCGGCCTTGCGAGCATGTATCCGCGCAACGGCGACATCATTCGACCGCTGCTGGAGTGCACGCGCGCCGAGCTGCGCGACTACCTTGGCTCCCACCCATTTGTGGAGGATGAAACCAACGACGACCTGGCGATTCCTCGTAATCGCGTCCGCGAGACGTTGCTGCCGCTGCTCGCCTCCGAGTTCAATCCGAACATCGTCGACGTCCTGGCGCGCGAAGCCGAACTCGCGCGCGACGTCTGGAGTTGGCTGGAATCCGAGCTGACAACCTTCGGCGCGGATCTCCACGTCGAAGACCTCAAGGGCGCGCCGCTCGCCCTGCGGCGCCTCGCCGTGTGGCGCGCGATGCTGACGGCGGCGGATGGTCGTCCGGTCGGCTTCGAGCACGTGGATGCCGCCTTGGCGCTGCTCGACGCGCGAGACGGCGCGAGGGTCGATGCACCCGGTCATCGCGTGCAACGAAAAGGCGGCAGACTCGTCTTAACGCAAAGAGGTTCAAAAGGTGCAGCAGGTTCACAAGGTTCGGAGGCGAACCTTTTTTGCTATCCGTTGTCTATACCAGGAGAGGTCGTCGACAGCCAACGCGGGTTCGCCGTATCCGTCGAATCCGGAACGGCCGCGAGTGCAGATGTGAGAACGGCGTCGACGGCGGTCGTGCGGCGCGACCTGATCGGTAATGCGCTGGCGGTGCGCAATCGCCGCCGAGGCGATCGGTTTACCCCGGTTGGGCTGCACGGACGGAAGAAGCTCCAGGATTACTTCGTGGACCGAAAAATCGCTCGCGAAACCCGCGATTTCGTCCCGATCGTCGTCGACGAGCGGGACCGGATCGTGTGGGTCGCGGGACACGGAATTGACGAGGCGTTTCGCGTCACCGATGCCTCGCAAGCCGTGCTAATCTTGAAATTTAAGGCTGTGGGAGGCTTTGCTTGAACTCGACCCTGAAGAGTTTGCTGTTCTGGGTGGTGCTGGTCGTCATCGGCGTGCTCATCTGGAATTTTTCGACGCGATTCCAGCATCCCGAGCGTACGGTGAAGTTCAGCGAGTTCATGTCGTGGGCCGACTCGGGCAGCGTTGCCAGCGTCACGATCACCGGCCAGGACATCACCGGCTTCACCAAGGGCGGCGATCACTTCCGCACCTACGCCCCGGCGCAGTACGAAGGCCTCGTCAACAAGCTGATCGAAAAGAACGTTCAGGTCGATTCGCGCGAACCGACGGCGAGCCCGTGGGCCTCGCTGCTCTACTCGTGGGCGCCGGTGCTGTTGATGATCGGATTCTGGATCTTCTTCATGCGCCAGATGCAGAGCGGCGGCAACAAGGCGCTCTCGTTCGGCAAGAGCAAGGCAAAGCTGTCGTCGAGCTCGCAGAAGAAGGTGACGTTCAAGGACGTCGCCGGCGTCGACGAAGCGAAAGAAGAACTCCAGGAAATCATCGAGTTCCTCAAAGAGCCGCAGAAGTTTCAAAAGCTCGGCGGACGCATTCCCAAGGGCGTGCTTCTGATGGGCCCTCCGGGAACCGGCAAGACGCTCCTCGCGCGCGCGGTCGCCGGCGAAGCGAACGTCCCGTTCTTCTCGATTTCGGGTTCTGACTTCGTCGAGATGTTCGTGGGCGTCGGCGCCTCGCGCGTCCGCGATCTCTTCGAGCAGGGCAAGAAGAACGCCCCATGCATCGTCTTCATCGACGAGATCGACGCGGTGGGCCGTCATCGCGGCGCCGGCCTTGGCGGCGGACATGACGAGCGCGAGCAGACGTTGAACCAGTTGCTCGTCGAGATGGACGGCTTCGAATCAAACGAAGGCGTCATCCTCGTCGCGGCGACCAACCGCCCCGACGTGCTCGATCCCGCGCTGCTGCGTCCCGGCCGGTTCGATCGCCGCATCGTCGTCAACCGTCCTGACGTGAAGGGACGCGAGGGCATCCTCGGCGTCCATACGCGCAAGATTCCGATGTCCGACGATGTGGAAGTGCCGGTGTTGGCGCGCGGCACGGCCGGTTTCTCCGGCGCGGATCTCGCGAACCTGGTGAACGAAGCGGCGCTGAACGCGGCGCGCTACAACCAGAAGGTCGTGCGCATGCACGACTTCGAGTTCGCGAAGGACAAAGTGCTGATGGGATCGGAGCGCCGCTCGATGATCATCAGCGACGCCGAGAAGCGCGTGACGGCGATCCACGAAGCGGGGCACGCGCTGCTGACCGTCCTGCTGCCGCATGCGGATCCGATCCATAAGGTGACGATCATCCCGCGCGGCATGGCGCTCGGCCTCACGCAGCAGCTGCCCGCCGACGAGAAGCACAACTACTCGCGCGATTACCTGAGCGATCAGATCGCCATCCTGCTCGGCGGACGCATCGCCGAAGAGATCACGATGGGCAGCCTGACGACCGGCGCCGGCAACGACCTCGAACGCTCGACCGAGCTCGCGCGCAAGATGGTGTGCGAGTGGGGCATGAGCGACGCGATGGGGCCGCTGACGTTCGGCAAGAAGGAAGAGCAGATCTTCCTCGGCCGCGAGATCGCGCAACACCAGGACTACAGCGAGGACACCGCGATCAAGATCGATCAGGAAGTGAAGAAGTTCGTCACCGACAACTATCAGCGCGCCACGAAGCTCCTGAGCGACCAGAAAGACAAGCTGATCAACATCGCCGACGCGCTGCTCGCCCGCGAAGTCCTCGACGCCGAGCAGGTCAGGCGCCTCGCCGCCGGTCTCGAGCTCGAAGATCCGCAGCCGCCGGCGCCGACGCGGCCGCTGGTCCAGGAAGAAGAGCCGCGCGCCCGCGAAAAGGCGCGTGCGCCGATCGTTCCCGCGCTGAACAAGCCGTTACCGCAGGAATAAGGAAGTGCTGAATGCGAAATGCTAATTGCTAAATCAACTTAGCAATTAGCATTCAGCCATTCGCATTTCTGTGCCTTCCACTCGCCGCGCCTACATCGTTCCGCTTCCGGGCCAGAGGACGCTCCCGCTGGGCGAACGGTGCCTGGTCATGGGCATCTTGAATATCACCCCCGACTCGTTCGCCGAGCGATTTCCGAAAACGGATCCCGATGTGGCGATCGATGCCGCCCTTCGGATGCAGGATGAGGGCGCCGATCTCATCGACATCGGCGGCGAATCGACGCGTCCCGGCGCCGAGCCCGTCTCTGCGGACGAGGAACGACGCCGCGTCCTGCCGGTCATCGAACGGCTTGCGCCGCAGTTGCGGATTCCGATCTCCGTCGACACCTACAAGTCCGAGGTAGCGCGCGACGCCGTCGCGGCGGGCGCCTCGATCATCAACGACGTGCGCGGACTGCGAACGGATCCGCGTGTCGCGACAGTCGCGGCGGAGACCGGCGCGGCGCTCATCGTGATGCACAGTCGCGGCGTGTCGAAGACGATGTACGCGGAAGCGGTGTACGAGGACGTGATCGTCGACGCGACGCGCGAACTCGGCGAGAGTCTCGTCACGGCGGCGGCCCGTGGCGTCCCCCGGGAACGGACGATTGTGGACCCTGGAATCGGGTTTGCCAAACGCGTGGCACATAGTTATGGTGTGCTGGCGCGGCTGCCGGAGCTCGCTGCTGCGCTCGACCGGCCGCTGCTGGTCGGTCCGTCGCGCAAGTCGTTCATGCGCGACGCGATTGGCGACGTCCGACCGGCAGAACGCGACTGGGGCACCGCGGCGGCCATCGCAGCTGCCGTCCTCGCCGGCGTGCACATCGTCCGCGTCCACAATGTCGCCGCGATGCGCCAGGTGGTGCGTGTGGCGGAGGAGGTACTGAATCATGGCTGATCGCAGATGGCACATGGCAGATGGATATCCATCGACCATGTACATCCGTGTGCCATCTGCCCTCCGCCATTTGCCATGACGTGGATCACATCGTTACTCAACCGTCCACGAGTCAGTTGGTGGGATATCGCCGACATCCTCGTGGTGTCGGTGTTGATCTACGAGGTCCTGAAGCTGATTCGCGGCACGCGCGCCGTGCAGATGGCGGTCGGCGCCGGCGTCCTGGTGCTGCTGTTCTACGGATCGCGCTGGAGCCACCTGCAGACCGTCAACTGGCTCGTGCGCAATTTCGTCGGCTACATCGTGTTCGCCGTGATCGTGCTCTTCCAGTCGGACATCCGTCGTGCGCTCGCGCACCTCGGTCGTGCACCGTTCTTCCGGTACTTCGCGAAGGCGGAGTCGGCGGAGGAATCCATTGAAGAGCTGGTGGTGGCGGCGAGCATGCTGGCGGCGCAACACACCGGCGCGATCGTCGCGATCGAACGTCAGATCGGGTTGCGCAACTACATCGAGGGCGGCATTCCGCTCGACGCGGTGGTGACGTACGATTTACTGTTGAGCATTTTCAACACCGAATCGCCGCTGCACGACGGCGCCGCCATCATGCAGAACGATCGCATTGCCGCCGCGGCGTGCTTCCTGCCGTTGACGGTGAATCCGAAATTGAGCAAAGAGCTCGGGTCGCGACACCGCGCCGCGATCGGTCTCACCGAAGAGAACGATTCGGTCGCGGTTGTGGTGTCGGAGGAGACCGGCGCGATCTCGATCGTGGCCGACGGCCACATCGAGCGCGGGCTGTCGGCCAATGAACTGCGCGACCGGTTGCGAACGCTCGTCCTCCAAAAACGTCCGACGCGTGACAAGCCCGAGGTCGTGTACTCGTGATCTGGCCGTTCCGGCACTTCGGCCTCAAGGTCACCTCGTTGACGCTCGCGGTCCTGCTGTGGATGGCGGTCGCCGGCGAAGAAACGGTTGAGCGCGGACTCCGCATTCCACTCGAACTGCAGCAGATCCCGTCGGGCATCGAGTTGACCGGTGACGTGCCGAGCGCGGTCGACGTCCGCGTGCGTGGCGCATCGGGCGCCCTCAGCCGGATCGGACCGGGCGATGTCGTTGCGGTGCTGGATCTGCGCGGCGCGCGCGCCGGCCGCCGCCTCTTTCCGCTGACACCGGATCAAGTGCGTACGCCCGTCGGCGTCGACGTCGCGCAGGTGACACCATCAGCCATCGCGATGGTCTTCGAAGCATCGGTCACGCGCACGGTGCCGGTGGTGCCCTCGGTCGACGGACGCCCCGCGCCCGGTTTTGTGGTCGGCACGCTCAAGGCCGACCCGGCGACCGTCGACATCGTCGGACCCGAATCTGCCGTGAAGCGCGCGACCGAGGCGTTGACCGAACCGGTGTTGATCGCGGGCGCGAAAGATCGCGTGCAGGAGACGGTGACGATCGGCATGCTCGATCCCACGCTGCGGATCCAGAACGCGAAGACCGCCGTCGTCACCGTGCAGATGGAACCGGCGCCGCTCGAGCGGACCTTCCGCAGCCGGCCGATCCATCTGCGGAACCTCGCGGCGACGCTCGTCGCGCAGGCGGAGCCGGCGGTCGTCGACGTGATGCTGCGCGGCAGCCGCGACGGCCTCGCCCGGATTTCTCCAGACGAAGTCGACGCCTACATCGACGTCGCGGGTCTCGGCGCCGGCCAGTACATGTTGAACGTGCACGCTGACGCCGGCCGCGACGCCGGCGTCACGCGCATCGAACCTTCTCTCGTGCAGGTGCGAATCACACGTGGCCAACAGTGAAACGATCCCGAAGTTGTTTGGAACCGATGGCGTCCGCGGCGTAGCGGGTCAGTACCCGCTCGATCGCGCGACCGTTCGCCGGTTAGGCGCCGCCCTCGTCCGCGCCCTCGCGAATCCCGAGTCCCGAACCCCAAAGCCCGGCCTGCGTTTCCTCATCGGCCGGGACACCCGCGAGTCTGGAACCTGGATCGAAGCGGAGTTGGCGCACGGCGCATCCGGCGAAGGCGCGGTGGTGACCAGTGCGGGCGTCGTGCCGACGCCAGCCGTCGCGTATCTGACGCGCACGCACGGGTACGACGCCGGCGTCGTCATCTCGGCATCGCACAATCCGTTCGCAGACAACGGCATCAAGGTGTTTTCGGGGAAGGGCGAGAAGTTCACCGAACGAATCGAACGCGAGGTCGAAGCGATCGTCGCCGACGGATCGTGGACCGCGAACGACGGCGAGCCGGCTCACGTGCCTCACGAAGATCTCGTCGGTGACTATCTGGATCATTTGCGCGCGGTCCTCGACGGTGCGCCGTCGCTGCGCGGCGTGAAGCTCGCGATCGACTGCGCGAACGGCGCGACGACGACGGTCGCGCCGCAGCTGTTCAGCAGCCTCGGCGTCGATCTCGACGTCATCGGCGATCAGCCCGACGGCCGCAACATCAACTTGCATTGCGGGTCGACCCATCCCGAACTGCTCGCGAAGACCGTTGTCGAGAAAGGCTGCCGTATGGGCGTCGCGTTCGACGGCGACGGCGACCGCGCGATCTTCGTCGATCACACAGGCAAGGTCGTCGACGGCGATGCGGTGCTGCTGATGTGCGGGCGTCAGCTGCAGACCGAAGGGCGATTGAAAGGCAACGCGATCGTGGCGACGGTGATGAGCAACATCGGGCTCGAGCTGGCGTTGAAGCCGCTCGGCATCGAGCTCGTTCGCACGAGCGTCGGCGACAAGTACGTGATGGAAGAGATGCTGAAGCGAAATCTCTCGCTCGGCGGCGAGCAATCCGGTCACATTATTTTTTCGGACTACCTGTTCACCGGCGACGGGCTCTGCACAGCTGTCAACGTGTTGCGGACGGTCATGATGGCGCAGCGGACGCTCGCTGATCTCGGCAACGACCTGAAGACCTATCCGCAGGTGTTGTTGAACGTGCGCGTGCGCGAGAAGAGAGATCTGAAAACCGTGCCGGCGATCGCCGCGATGATCGAGACCGTTGAAGCGCGCTGCGCCGGCCAAGGCCGATTGCTCGTCCGCTACTCCGGCACCGAACCGCTGCTGCGAGTCATGCTCGAAGGCCAGGATCAGAACGAGATCAAGGCCTGGGCGCAAGAGATCGTCGACGTGGTGAAGCAGCACCTTGGATAGAACAGAGGGCGGAGCGCACCGGGCAAAGCTCTCCGTCAACGTCAACAAGATCGCCACGCTGCGCAACTCGCGCGGCGGACGTTCCCCCAGCGTGCTCGAAGCCGTCGACGTGTGTCTGAAAGCCGGGGTGCCCGGCATCACGGTCCATCCACGCGCCGATCAGCGACACATCACGCCGACCGACGTGCGCGAGATCGCGCACGTGCTGCGCCGCGACTGGACCGGCGTCGAGTACAACATCGAAGGCGATCCGCGTCCCGACCTGCTGGACCTCGTCGACGAGGTGCGGCCCGACCAGTGCACGCTCGTGCCGGTGGTGCCCGGCGAGATCACGAGCCAGGCCGGCTGGCAGCCGGGACCGATGACGACGGCGATTCCTGCAGTCATCGATCGGCTGCACGCATCCGGCGTCCGCGTGAGCGTGTTCGTCGACGCTGAAGCGGATCCGATCCGTTGGGCGCAATCGGTCGGCGCCGACCGGATCGAGCTCTACACCGAGCCGTACGCGCGCGCGTTCGAACAGGGGCCAGACGCGGCACGCAACTCCTTCGCGCGTTATGTGGCGTGTGCGCAGCTGGCGCACTCGCTCGGGCTCGGCATCAACGCCGGCCACGATCTCGATCTCGAGAACCTCGTGCTATTCCGTGAACTGCCGCACCTCGACGAGGTCTCCATCGGCCACGCCATCATGTCCCGCGCCATTTTCGTGGGCCTGGCCACCGTCGTTCGGGAATATCTCCAGGTGCTATGATCGGATTTTCCCAATGAAATCCGACGCGATTGCCTTCGGAATTGCCGGCGTGTTCTTCGGCCTGATTGCCGGGTGGATGATTGGGGCACAGCAGGCCACGCCGCGGGTGGCGGCGGCGCCGGCCGCCCAGTCCGATACCGCGTCGGGCGCGCCGACGGGCGGCGGGACGACGCGCGCGGCGGTGCTCGATCAGACGCAGGTCAACGCGCTCACGTCCGTCGCCCAGCGCGAGCCCTCGAATCCGAAGCCGCGCATCGATCTTGCGAATTTGTACTTCGATGCCGAGAAGTACGACGATGCGATCAAGTGGTACGACGAAGCGTTGAAGCTGAATCCAAAGGACGTCAACGTCAGCACCGATCTCGGCGTCTGCTACTACTACACGAATCAGCCCGACAAGGCGCTCGCGCAGTTCGATCAATCGCTGAAGCTCGATCCGAAGCACACGAAGACGCTGTTGAACGTCGGCATCGTGAAAGCGTTTGGCAAGCAGGATCTGCCCGGCGCGACCGACGCGTGGAAGCAGGTGCTGCAGATCGCACCCGAGAGCCCGGAAGGGCAGGCCGCGAAGCGCGCGCTCGACAGCCTGCAGTCCGCACATCCGAACGTCGGACAAAAACCTGGGAACTAACCATGCTCCGGTTCCTGGTCCTGTCGATCCTGCTGACGATCATCGTGCGCTCGCTCGCGCGGCTGGCCGACAGTTTCATGCAGGGCTACCGCGGCGACGCGCCGCCGCCGAATCGGTCGCGCACGCCCCAGCGCAGCGTCCACATGGAGCGCGATCCGGTTTGCGGCACGTTCGTGATCCCCGACCGCGCCGTGTCCATGCTCGATGGCCGCGAGCGCGTGTACTTCTGTTCGACGGCCTGCCGCGATAAATACCGGGCACGGACCGCATGACCCCTTCGACGTCGCTCAGGGCAAGCGAGGAGCAGCTACGCGCCGACATCGTCGAGATCGGGCGTCGCATGTACGCCCGCGGGTACACCGCGTCGAACGACGGCAATATCAGCGTGCGGCTCGGTGCGGATCGTCTGCTCATGACGCCGAAGAGCGTGTGCAAAGGCTTCATGACGCCCGACATGATGTGCATCACCGATCTCGATGGGAAGAAGATCCAGGGCGATCGGGATCCTTCGTCCGAGATGTTGATGCACCTCGAGGTGTATCGTCAGCGCCCTGATGCTGTCGCCGTCTGCCACGCGCACCCGCCGACAGCCACAGGATTCGCCGTCGCCGGCATCCCGCTCGATCGTGCGGTGCTCGCGGAAGTGTTGACGACGCTCGGCAGTATTCCGATTGCGGAATACGCGACGCCATCGACGAAGGAACTGCCCGACGCGGTGCGCAAGTACATCAAGGCGCACGACGGAATGCTGCTCGCCAACCATGGCGCGCTGACCGTCGGCAGCGATTTGTACTCCGCGTACTACAAGATGGAAACGATCGAGCACTTCGCGAAGATCAGCCTGGTCGCGCGGTTGCTCGGCGGCGAAAACCTGATCTCGCGACAGGAAGTCGAGCGGCTGCAGGGGCTCCGCGACAGCTACGGTATCAAGGCTCCCGCGCCAATCTGCGCGACCGACGAAATCACGGAAGATCAGGCGAATTGCCAGGTGGTGCAGGCGCCGGCGAGCACGGGATCACGACTGATTCCCTCGGGCAGTCCTGATGCGGAAATTCGGTTAACATACCGCGAACTCACCGAACTGATTGAGGACGCCATACGGAGCTTGCGGTAATGCGGATTGAGGATTGCGGAGTGCGGATTAATCTACGATCGGATCCGCAATCCGCGTTCCGCGATCCGCAATGAGGAGATAGCGATGGGAGAGGCGTTAGGGATGGTCGAAACCAAGGGCCTGGTCGCGATGATCGAGGCCGCCGACGCAATGGTGAAGGCGGCGAAGGTCACATTGGTCGGCTGGGAAAAGATCGGGGCCGGTTACGTGACGGCGATCGTGCGCGGTGATGTCGCGGCGGTGAAGGCGGCGACCGACGCGGGCGCGGCTGCGGCGCGGCGTGTCGGCGAGCTCGTGTCGGTCCACGTCATCCCGCGTCCGCACGCGAACCTCGAAGACGCGCTTCCGATCGGTAAAGCCACCACCGCAAAGGCGTAGGAGTGCTCCTCGCAAAAATCGTGGGGACCGTCGTCGCGACGCGCAAGGACCCGCGACTCGTCAGCAACAAGCTGCTCGTCGTTCGTCCGGTCGATCCGCGCGGCAAGGGTGACGGCAACCATCTGGTCGCCGTCGACACCGTCGACGCGGGCGTCGGCGAAACCGTGCTCGTCGTCAGCGGCAGCTCGGCGCGCATGGCGTCGGGAATGAAAGACTGCCCCGTCGACGCCGTGATCGTCGGCATCATCGACACCGTCGAAATGGCCGACTGATGCAGCTCGCCAGAGTCATCGGTGACGTCGTGATGACGCGCAAGGACGATCAGCTGACCGGCATCAAGTTGCTTGTCCTGCAGCCGTTGACGCCGGAGCGTCAGCCGGCGGGCAAGCCGCTGGTGGCCGTGGATGCGATCGGCGCCGGCGTCGGCGAAGACGTGTTTTTCGTGCGCGGCAAGGAAGCGAGCTTTCCGTTTTATCCCGACGCCGAACCGCCGGTCGACGCCGGCATCGTCGGCATCGTCGACGAAATTTATATCCGCTGATGCAAATCGCACGGGTGATCGGAAACGTCGTCGCGACGCAGAAGCATCGCAAGTTCGAGGGTGCCAAGCTGATGCTCGTGCAGCCGTTGAACATCGACGACACGCCGCGCGGCCACGCGTTTCTCGCGATTGACGGCGTCGGCGCCGGCGTCGACGAAAAAGTGTTAGTGGTGCTCGAAGGGCGCGCGGCGGGCGAGGCGCTCGGGAAGAAGGCGGCGCCGGTCGATGCCGCGATCATCGGCATCATCGATACGGTGACCATTAGTGACTGACGAAGAACTGCGCGCGATGGTGCGCGACGCCATCGGGCGCCGGACACGGAGGATCGCCGAGCCGAACCCGGAGGGCGATTTCGTCGCCAACGCGAGCTTCGCAAAGCTGCCGCTCGTGCGCGGCGGCGACGAATGTCTCATCGAGCCGTCGGTGCGCTGCAACCACTGCGGCTACTGCTTGAGTTATGGACACTAGGCTGGATGGGCAGGAGAGGCAGGAAGGGCAGGAAACACACAACGCTTTTCCTTCCCGCCTGTCCGGCCGCTCCAGCCTTTCCCGCCCATGAAGCTCCTGGTCACCAGGCGACTGCCGTCGTCCGTCATTTCCAAGCTCAAAGCGGCTGCTGACGTCGATCTCTACACCGGCGAGACGGCGATCTCCGCAGACGAACTGCGCGCGCGCATTGCGGACGTGGACGGGCTCGTGTGCCTGCTGACCGACGCCATCGACCGCAGCGTCATCGATGCCGCGCCGAAACTCAAAGCCATCGCCAACGTCGCTGTCGGCTACAACAACATCGATGTCCCCTACGCCCGATCGAAGGGCATCGTCGTCACGAACACACCCGACGTGCTGACCGAGGCGGTCGCCGATTTCACATGGGCGATGATCCTGGCCATCACGCGACGCATCTCGGAAGGAGAACGCGTGGTCCGCAGCGGGCAGTGGAAGGGCTGGGCGCTCGACTTCATGCTCGGATCGGACCTGCGCAACAAGCAGCTCGGTCTCGTCGGTGTCGGACGGATCGCGCGGGCGGTCGCGGCGCGGGCGCCGGCGTTCGGCATGCGCGTCGCGTACACGACGCGACGTCCGGTGGACGCCGGCTTCGCAGAACCCGGCCTGCGCGAGGCGGAAGCCATGTCGCTCGACAAGCTGCTCAACACGTCAGACGTCGTGTCGCTCCACGTGCCGCTGACCGCAGACACCAGGCATCTGATCGACAAGAAGGCCATCACGCGCATGAAGCGGTCGGCGTACCTGGTCAACACGGCACGCGGCCCGGTCGTCGACGAGGACGCGCTCGCGTGGGCCATGCAGCAGCGGCTCCTGGCTGGCGCCGCGCTGGACGTTTACGAAAACGAGCCGGCGATCCATCCCGATCTGCTGAAGCTGGATAACGTGCTGTTGCTTCCGCATCTCGGCAGCGCGACCACCGAAACGCGGACGGCGATGGCTGATCTGGCGGCCGACAATGTGCTGGCCGTCCTCAACGGCCGCACGCCGATCACACCAGTACCATGACATCCCGCGCGGCAGGCCTGAAAGCCTGCGCTGCTGCCGTCGCTGCGACGCTTGTCGCGCTCGCCCTGTTCGCGTGGCGGCTCGATGCGGCGAGCTCGTGCGAGTTCGACAACGTCGATCGTGTGGTCGCCGTCGGAGACGTCCACGGCGCATTCGATCGCTATCAGGAAATTCTTCGGACCGCGAACATCATCGATGCGGCCGGCCATTGGTCCGGCGGCGCCACGCACTTCGTCCAGGTCGGCGACATGGTGGATCGTGGCGACGACTCGCGGAAAGTGCTCGACTTCGCCAGGCGCCTCGAAAAGGAAGCGCAGTCCGCCGGCGGCCGCGCGCACATTCTGCTCGGCAACCACGAAGTCGCGCGCATGCTCGGCGATCTCCGGTTGACGACCGCCGGCGAATACGCGGCGTTCGCAGGCGCGGACGCCGAAACGGCGCGACAACGGTATCTGCGATCGGTGACGACGAGGTCGGATGCCGAACGCGATCAACTGCTCAAGGACACGCCGCTCGGATGGTTCGAGATGCGGCAAGCGTTCGGACGGGACGGCGACTACGGCAAATGGCTGCGCGACCTGCCCGTGACGGTCACGATCGATGGGTTCGTCTTCGTGCACGGCGGCATCTCCCCGGCCGTGGCGCCGATGGGCTGCGGCGCAATCAACGCGCAGATCAAACGCGAGCTCACGAGCGATCTCGACAAGACGCGGCAGGCGCCGCTGGCGTCACTCGCCGCGCGTGTCGACGGGCCGCTCTGGTATCGCGGCCTCGCACAAGAGCCCGAGACGTTTGCGCCGCAAGTCGCCGACATCCTGGCGAAGATGCACGCGCGCGCGATCGTCGTCGCGCACACGGTGTCGTCCACCGGGCGGATCGCGACCCGTTTCGACGGTCGCGTGATTCAGATTGATACCGGGATGCAGCCGGCGTACGTGCCGAACGGTCGTGCGTCTGCGCTGGAGATTACGAAAGGCGGGAACGTCGCGGCGATCTACGTCGACCGCCGCGACGTCGTCGTTACTTCTTCATCATCCCTTTGGAGGTGATCCGCACGCTCGCCGCGTGCATCGTCCCGCCCATGTCGTGATACGTCACGCTGACTTTGTCGCCTTCGTGCACGGCGTCGGTCGCCGTCATCGCGCCGGCCTTCGACTTCGTGCCGAGACCTTTGCCGACGAACTTGGTGCCGTTGTCGACCGCGAACGTCCAGTCCTTGCCTCCGCCCGTGACCACCAACTGCGAGCCCGACACCGATTTGACAGTACCGGACGCCGTCATCGACTTCATCTTGGCCTGCGCCTGCAGACCTACTTGCGCGACGGCGAGCGCGAACACCGAGAGAGCCACGATCAACAACCGTTTCATCTGCGCCTCCTCTGAAAAGGCGGTCCTATACTAAACGAAGTGCCACGAAAACCATCCTCCCAAAACGTGTATGCCGTCATGCGCACTCTGGCGCGCGCGATAGACGACATGGATCTGCCGGCCGTCGAGAAGATCGCCGAAGAGAGCCAGGAAGACCCCTTCGAAGTGCTGATCTCGACGATGCTGTCGGCGCAGACGCGGGATCCGGTGACGGCGGCGGCGTCGGCGCGGCTGTTCAAGGTCGCGCGAACGCCGCGCACGCTCGCGAAACTCACGGTCAAACGGATCGAACGGCTGATTTACCCCGTCAGCTTCTACCGTCACAAAGCGAAACACGTCAAACGGACGTGTCAAATACTGGTCGAGCGTTTCGGCGGACGCGTGCCGGCGACGATGGACGAACTGCTGACGCTGCCCGGGGTGGGACGCAAGACCGCGAACCTGGTGCTGATCCTGTCGTTCAAGAGCCTCAAGAACATCTGCCTCGATACGCACGTGCACCGGATTTCGAATCGGCTTGGATGGGTGAGCACGAAGTCGCCCGACGAGACGGAGCAGGCGCTCTACAAGGCGACCGACGAGCGATGGTGGCCGTACATCAATCTGTATCTCGTAACGTGGGGGCAGAACGTGTGCCGACCGGTGTACCCACGGTGCGGCGAGTGCGTGATTCGATTGCACTGCGCAACTGGGAGAATGTTTCAAGAAACGCCGAAGAGTATTCGCCCTCGATCGGCTCGCCCAGCTGCTCCTTGATCATGTTCGCGTTGGCGACCGATTTCGCCGAGAAGTGATTGTTCGTGTAGAGATACAGCTTCTTCACGAGCCGCTTCGCCGCGTCTGCCGTTTCGATGAACTCCTTCAACTCGTCAGCCGAGTAGAGGTAATTGTACCGGTCCTCGGATTTATCGTGCTTCCACCACTGCGCCGCGTTTCGACCGTGCAGGCGCATGTAGTAAAAGCCTTGGACGTTCGGCAGGTAATTCTGGCGGATCGACAACTGGAATTTCGGTTCGTCGATCTGCACCCACGCGGCGCGGAAGGCATTCAGCAGCGCGAGTGTGTCGCCGACGCGATCGCTCCAACTCTTGTGACGCAGCTCGACGGCGACGGGGTAGTCGTGGAACGCACGCAGGAGGCGTTCGACGTAATCGCGCGACGCCGGCGAATCTTTGAAGCTGGGCGGAAATTGCGCGAGCAGCGCTCCGAGCTTGCCGGCCGATGCCAGCGGTTCGATGCCGCGGCGGAACTCGTCCAGGTCCGCCGCGTTGACGTCGACGAGCGACTGGATTGCGTCCGTCTCGCCGCGCGCGGCTTCGGGAAGCGCCTTGATCACGCGCTCCTCGTACATCTTCGGGTGCGTGAACTTCTGATAGAGCTTCACCGAGAACTCGAAGCCGTCCGGCGTCCGCTCGGCCCAGCCGCGACTGACGTCCGCGCGCGGCTGACCGTAGAACGTGCTGTTCACTTCGACGGTGTTGAAGTGGTCTGCGTAGAACGCGAGCTCGTCGAACCCTTTGGGACGCGGCTTGGGATAGAAGATGCCGTTCCACGTGCCTTGGCCCGTGGGGTAGCTCCAGCCCGATGTTCCAATGCGGAGGTTAGAGGTCGCCGTATGCGTCCTTGTCGAAGCCGAAGATGACTTTTGCGCCCTTGATCAAAATCGGCCGCCGGATCAGGTTCGGGTTCTCCATCATGAGGTCGATGGCTTCTTTCTTCGACTTCGGCAGCGGCCGTTCCTTCCACACGGGACTGCGCGTGCTGACGTAGTCGAGGAAGTGCTCCCTGTCGATATGCTTCTCGAGCCACTCGCGCGTTGGCGGCGTCTTGTTGATGTCGATTTCGTTCAGCTCCACGCCCGCATCGTCCAGAAAACTTCTGGCGTTTTTGCAGGTGGTTCACGTCGGCTTGGTGTAGAAGGTCGGTTTCGCCATATCAGTAGAATAGTAAAAGTGCTGACGGTTAACGAGATCTTCTATTCGATTCAAGGCGAGTCGACGCACGCCGGCGAGCCGTGCGTGTTCGTGCGCCTGACGGCGTGCGATCTCCGCTGTGCGTGGTGCGACACGCCGTATGCCTTTCACGAAGGCAAGAAGATGTCCATTGACGAGGTCGTCGGCACGGTGGACGCGCATCACTGTTCGCTCGTCGAGATCACCGGCGGCGAGCCGCTGTTGCAGGAGGACGTGTATCCGCTCATGCGGCGGCTGCTGGACGCGGGACGCACGGTGATGCTCGAGACGGGCGGCCATCGTCCGATCGATCGCGTGCCGCGCGACGTCGTCAAGATCGTCGACGTCAAGTGCCCTGCCAGCCGCGAGTCCGGCAGGAATTGCTGGGCCAATCTCGACGCGCTCGCGCCGCACGATCAGGTCAAGTTCGTCGTCCAGGATCGCGCCGATTACGATTACGCGCGCGAGGTGATCGCGAAACACGATCTCGCGTCGCGAGCGGCCGCGATTCTCATGTCACCGGTGCACGGCGTGCTCGATCCCCGGACGTTGTCCGAATGGATCCTCGCCGACCACCTGCCGGCGCGCCTGCAGCTGCAGCTCCACAAGTTCATCTGGTCGCCGGCGACTCGTGGCGTCTAAGGCAGTCGTCCTCTTGAGCGGCGGTCTCGATTCGTACACCGCCGCCGCGATCGCGCGCGCCGAGGGTTTCGAGTTGTACGCGTTGACCATTGCCTACGGCCAGCGGCACGCGCGCGAGATCGACGCGGCTCGCGCGGTGGCCCACGCACTGGCCGTCGCGCGGCATCTGGAGTTGAATCTGGATCTGCGGCCGATCGGCGGCTCCTCGCTGACGTCGAACGAAGCGGTGCAGAAGGATCGCGACCTCGACGCGACCGACATCCCGGCGACGTACGTACCGGCGCGCAACACGATCTTCCTGTCGCTGGCGCTGGGATGGGCCGAGGTGCTCGGCGCCTACGACATCGTCATCGGCGTCAACGCGCTCGATTACTCCGGCTATCCCGATTGCCGTCCCGAGTTCGTCGCGGCGTTCGAGCGTCTCGCCAATCTCGCGACCCGCGCTGGCGTGGAAGGCCACCAGTTTCGCGTGCACACGCCGCTGATTACGTTGAGCAAAAGCGACATCATCCGGCGCGGCCTCGCGCTCGGCGTCGACTACGCCCTGACCCACAGCTGCTACGATCCGTCGCCGGGCGGCGCTCCCTGTGGCCACTGCGACAGCTGCGTCCTCCGAGCGAAGGGATTTCGGGAAGCCGGCGTTCCGGACCCGCTCCTAAGCTAGAATTTTCGCGTTTCCGTGCGATTCCTCCGGTCACTCTCCCTTCGCCGGCAGATTCTCAGCCTGACGATCCTGCTGCTGGTTCCCTTTGTCATCGCGGGCTTCTGGTTGTGGAACCGCACGTCGGATGAACAGGACCAGCAGCTCCGCGATGAAGCGGGTTCGGTCGCCGCCACGGCCGGCGCGTACCTGACGCAGTACTTGTCGGGCATCGATTCGCTGGCCTCCGCGCTCGTGCTCCATCCGGCCGTCGTCTCGTTGCAGCGCGACGAGGCGGGCCGGTTGTTTTCCGAAGTGCTGAAGCACCAGCCGTTGTTGTTGAACATCGTTTGCACCGATCGCACCGGCGTGATTAGAGGAACCGGTATCGAGGCGCGCACCACGATCGGCGGCACGATCACGCTGCCGTACATCGCCGATGTGGTCGCGTCGGGCAAGCCGGTTGTGTCCGAATTGCTGATCGGCGCCGTGACAGGCAAGCCGACGATCATCATGGGGTATCCAATCGTCGACGGCCCCACGCTCGTGGGCGTGCTCGGCATTGGGCTCGACGTCGCGCACTTGCAGTCGCTCTTCAACGGCGTGCCGCTGCCAGGCGGCACGGGATCGGTCATCACGCTGACGGACGCGAAGAGCCGCGTGCTCGCCCGCAGCCGCGACGCCGATCGATACATCGGGAAGTACAGCGAGCCACATCCCGTGCTTCCGCGAGATGTGCCGCGGACGCAGGTGCTGACTGGCCTCGATGGCGTGAAGCGGTTCTATGGCAGCGCCGTGATCGACCGGGGCCCGTGGCTGTTAAGCGTCGGCATTCCCACCAGCGTTGCGTCCGAGCGGTTGATGCCCTTGCGTGTGCGGAACGCCGTCCTCATCATCATGCTGATGGCGGGCTACCTGCTGGTGGCGTTGTCGTTGTCGCACCTGTTCAGCAACAACCTCGACCGCCTCCGTGAAGGGATGCAGAGGATCGCGGCCGGCGACCTCTCGACGCCGGTTCGGCATTCGATGCCGAACCTCGAGCTGTCCGAACTGCAGAATTCGTTTGTGACGATGGCAGGGAACTTGCGCGACGCGCACAACGCGCTCGATCGACAGATCGAACAGGAACGGAAAGTGCGTGAGACGCTGCAGTCGCTGCAGCGCCAGATCGTCCGGCAGGAACGGCTGGCCGCGGTCGGTGTCCTCGTGTCGGGTGTCGCCCACGAGCTGAACAATCCGTTGCAAGCGATTCTCGGCACGGTTGAACTGCTCGAGCGCGATCCGACGCTCACGCTGCCGAAGACCGTCCTCGACGAAATCGCCGTGATCAAGACGCAGAGCGGCCGCGCGCGCGAGATTATTCGCAACCTGTCGCGCTTCAGCAGCCAGCAGTCGGGTCCGCCGGCGATCATCAACCTCCGCGACGTGATCACCGAAGTCGTGCAACTGCGACGACGGAACCTGCACGATTCGGGGATTGAGCTCGAGATCGACGCGACGACCGAGCGCCGCGTGTACGCCAACTTCACCGAGATCGAACAGGTGATGCTGAATTTCGTCATCAACGCCCAGCAGGCGATCGAATCCACCGATCGCGCAAAGGGCCGCATCTTGATCCGGCTGTTCGACACCGCGAAGCGTGTTCGACTCGAAGTGCAGGATGACGGTCCAGGCGTCACGGCGCATGACGAGTCGAAGCTGTTCCAGCCGTTCTTCACGACGAAGCCGGTCGGCAAAGGGACTGGACTCGGACTCTCGGTCAGCTACGGCATCATCGATTCGTACGGCGGCACGATCGGTCATCGTCTCAACGACTGGGGCGGTGCGACGTTCTTCTTCGAGCTGCCTGCCGCAGACAACAATGACCAAACGGCTGTATTACAACGACCCGTACCTCCGCTCGTTTGACGCGACGGTCACGTCGGTCGATCGCGACGGCGAGCGACCGATCGTCACCCTCGATCAAACGGCGTTCTATCCAACATCCGGCGGGCAGCCATTCGACACCGGCACGCTCGGCGACGCGCGCGTTGTCGACGTCATCGACCGGGAAGACGGCACGATCGCCCACGTCGTCGAGGCGGGCTTTTGGGGAACCGGCGATCCGATCCACGGCGAAATCGACTGGTCGCGGCGATTCGATCACATGCAACAGCACACGGGACAGCATGTGTTGTCCGCGGCGTTCGAGCGTCTGTTTCATGTGCGGACCGTCAGCTTCCACATGGGCGCCGACGCGTCGACGATCGATCTCGCGCGCGCGGTCAGCGACCAAGAGGTGGCAGCGGCCGAAGCGGAAGCGAATCGGATCGTCTGGGAGGATCGGTCGGTCGATATCCGGTACGCGTCAGCCGAGGAGGCGGCGGCGCTGCCGCTCCGCAAGGAGTCTCGGCGCGAGGGGACGCTGCGCCTGATCGACGTGACCGGCTTCGATCTGTCCGCGTGCGGCGGCACGCACGTCGCCCGTACCGGCGCGATCGGAATCATCGCCATCAGCGGCTGGGAAAAATTCAAAGGCGGCTACCGCGTCGAATTTCTCTGCGGCGGTCGCGCGCTGAAGCAGTTTGGATCGTGGCGGGACATCACCGACGCGGCGACGCGGCTGCTGTCGATTGGCGCGGCGGATTTGCCGTCGGTCATCGAGCGCATGCAGGCCGACGCCAAGGAGCAGAAGCGTGCGTTGGCGGGACTGCACAACGAGCTCGCGCGGTGTCGCGCCGACGAGCTCGCGGCGACAGCGGACAACGGGCTTATCGTTCAGCCGGTCGACGCCGACGCCAGCGGACTGAAGATGCTCGCAACCGCCATCACGTCGAAGCCGGGCCTGACGGTGATTCTCTTCTCAGCTCAGCAGCCCGCGCTCGTCGTCGTGGCGCGTTCGGCGGACGTCACCGACGTCAACGCGCACAAACTTCTCGGGGCGCTGATCGCGAAATACGGCGGACGCGGAGGCGGCAAACCGGAACTCGCGCAAGGCGGAGGACTCGTCAATTTCGTAATCGCACAGATCAAAAGTGAAATCGTCGAGCTCCTGAGAACCAATTCTGTATAGTCGAGCTGACCACAGAGTTCTTCTGATTCGTTCCGAATTTCCGCCCGATTACGATTTCTTACGCACCTGATCCGTGACGGTACACCCGTTGCGATACCGCTCCGCTGGCGGGTCCCCCGCCTCGATTCTCACGACAACTTATTTCAGGAGCGGCCATGCGCTTTTCGACCCCGTATTGGGGGACAGGATTGCTGTGTGCGTCGCTGGTGGCACTCGGATCGATCTCCGCGAATGCGGCAACGATCGCGGTACCTGCTGGCGGCGATCTTCAGGCAGCGTTGAACGCTGCCCAACCCGGCGACACGATTACCCTTCAACCAGGCGCGACCTATGCCGGCAACTTCGTGCTGCCGAATAAAGGCGCGATCACCAGCTTCATCACCATTCGTTCCGCGGCGCCCGACGCGCTGCTGCCGCCGGCCAACGTACGCGTCACGCCGGCGTACGCGGCGCAGCTCCCGAAGATCAAGTCCTCGAACAACATGTCGGCGCTTCGGACCGCGGCGGCGGCGAACCACTACAAGCTGATGTTCCTGGAATTCCAGGCGAACGTCGGCGCCTACGGCGACATCGTCGAACTCGGAGCCGGCGATGCGTCGCAGACGCAGCTCGCGCAGGTGCCGTACGCGCTCGTGGTCGATCGCGTGTACGTCCACGGCGATCCGGTCCTCGGCCAGAAGCGCGGCATCGCGCTCCACAGCAGCGACACGACGATCGTCAATTCCTACATCGCCGACATCAAAGCGGTCGGCCAGGAAGCGCAGGCGATCAGTGGATTCAACGGTCCGGGCAACTACGACATCGAGAACAACTACCTCGAAGGGTCAACGCAGTGCTTCCTGATGGGCGGCGCGGATCCGATGATCCCGAATCTCGTCACGACGAACATCACGTTCCGCGGCAATTACCTGTCGCGCCCGCTTGCGTGGAAAGACAACATCATCGCGACGCCCGTCAACGTCACCGCGGCCGCCGCAGCGGGCGCCGGCTCGCTGGCTGCCGGCACGTACTCGTACAAGGTTGCTGCGCGCGTGCCTGCCGGGCAGACGACGAAGGCGAATTCCGCGCCGACGGCGGAAGTATCGGCCACCGTCAGCGCCGCCGGATCGGGTGTCACGATTTCGTGGACGCCCGTCGCCGGCGCGGCAGACTACGTCGTCTACGGACGAACGAGCGGCGCCGAGAGCATCTATTGGACGACGACGAATCCGTACTTCACGGACACGGGTGCGTCCGGCTCGAGCGGCACGCCGCCATCCGCCACGAAATGGTACGTCAAGAACATCTTCGAGTTGAAGAACGCGCAGGATGTCCTCGTCGAAGGCAACGTGATGGAGAACCTGTGGGTCGCCGCGCAGCCGGGCTTCCCGATCGTCTTCACGCCTCGCAACCAGGGCGGTACTGCGCCGTGGGTCGTCGTGCAGCGCGTGACGTTTCAGCACAATCTCGTGCGCCACACCGCCGGCGGCGTCAACATCCTCGGCACCGACAACGTCGCGCCGAGTCAGCGGACTAATCACATTACGGTTCGCGACAATATCTTCGACGACATGAGCGCCGCGACGTGGGGCAGCGGTTCGCGGCCGTT
The DNA here is from genome assembly GCA_035652075.1 of Vicinamibacterales bacterium. GTDB lineage: Bacteria > Acidobacteriota > Vicinamibacteria > Vicinamibacterales > CAVVIG01 > Gp6-AA45. The sequence continues at coordinate 78,206 of DASREL010000227.1, read as the reverse complement.
CCAGCTCGGCGACGGCCCCGACGCGGTGGCGATCGATCACAACACCGTGATCACCACCAACACGTCGATCGTGTGGCTCTACGGCGGTTCGGCGACGTCGCCGACCGCGATCACGAATACCGTGTACACGAACAACATGTCGATGCACAACTCGTACGGCATCGACGGGTCGAACTTCTCGCCGGGCATGTCGTCGATCAATGCCTACATGCCGGGCGCGATCATCGGCGCGAACGTCCTTGCGGGCGGCTCCGCGTCGAAGTATCCGACGGGCAACTATTTCCCGACGACGGCGGCGTGGCAGTCGAACTTCGTTGACTACGCCGGCGGCGACTATCGCCTCGGCGCGTCGAGCGCGTACAAGAACGCGGCGACCGACGGCACCGATCTCGGCGCGAACCCGGTGACGATCAACGGCTTCGCCGCAAATGCGATCTCCGGCGACAACCGCATGGCGCCTGGCACGAACAACATCCAGATCACCACGAACACGCTGCCGGATGGCGTCGTCAACACCACCTACACGCAGACGCTCGGCTGCACTGGCGGGTCGGGACGCTGCGCATGGCAGATCGTGTCGGCATCGCTTCCCGCCGGCGTCGTGTTCGACACCGTCGCCGGTGCGATCACCGGTACGCCGACGGCGATCCAGACGGGCAACGTGACGGTCACCGCGTACGATCCGGCATGGCCGTCGAACAGCGCCACCAAGACGTTGACGTTGACGATTGATCCGCCGCCGTTTGTCGTGACGATGCCGGCGGCGCCGCAGGCGCAAGTGAACATGCCGTATCAACTCTCGCCGACGGTCAGCGGCGCCATCGGTACCGCCTCGTGGACGGTGTCGTCCGGCTCGTTGCCGGGCGGCATGAACCTCGACGCGAACAGCGGTGCGATCTCGGGCGCACCGACCGCGTGGGGCACGTCGACCGCCGTCGTGCAGGCGACCGATTCGTGGAGCGTCGGCCGCAGCGATGCGCAGCCGTTGACGATTACGGTGGCGCCGGCGCCGCTCGCCATCACGACGAGCACGCTGGTGCACGCCGTCTACCAGCAGCCGTACGCCGCCGTGTTGAGCGGCTCGGGTGGAACCGGATCGGCCACGTGGTCAATCGTCGGCGGAGCGCTGCCGGCTGGAGTCACGATGGACAGCACCGGCGTCGTGCAAGGCACGCCGACGGCCGTGGGGACGTTCACGATCACGGTTCAGGCCGCCGATGCGAACTGGCCGTCGAACGTGGCGACCGGGACAGTGACGCTCGTCGTCGACGCGCCAGCGTTCAGCATCGCGTTTGGATCGATTCCGCAGGGAACCGTCAATGCGACGTATCAACTGACGCCATCAGCGTCCGGCAACGTGAGCGCAGTGGCGTGGTCGCTCGCCAGCGGTGTGCTGCCGACAGGGCTCTCGCTCGACGGGAACACCGGTTCGATTGCCGGGACGCCGACGCAGTGGGGCACGTTCAACGTGACCGTTCGCGGCGTCGACACGTTCGACGCGACGCGGAGCGACGCGAAATCGATCGCGGTCGTCGTCGCGCCGACGGCCCTCCAGATTGCGACGACGTCGCTGACGGGCGGGATCTACAACGCCGCCTATTCGGCGCCGCTGACGGCAACTGGCGGCACCGGATCGGTAACCTGGACGATCGCCGGCGCACCGACGGGCGTGTCGGTGACCGGCGGCGCCATCGCGGGCACGCCGCTCGCGATTGGATCGTTCTTCGTCACGCTGCAGGCGACCGATGCGAACTGGCCGTCGAACATCGCCACGACAACACTGCCGCTCGTGGTCAATGCGCCGTCGTTCAGCGCGACGCTTGCGCCGGCGCCGAACGGTCGCGTCGGCCTGGCGTATGCGACCGCCGGCGGCACCACGCAGGGCGCAGTCGGCATGGTGACGTGGAGTGGATCGGCTCCCGCAGGTTTGATCGTGAACGCGTCGAACGGCGCAATCGTCGGCACGCCGTCGACGTTTGGATCGTTCACGGTCGTTCTGCAAGCGCGCGATTCGTACGATTCGTCGCGCGTCGCCTCAGCGGCGGTGACGATCGCGATTGCGCCGTTACCGATCGCCGTCGCGACGTCGACGCTCGCCGACGGCAGCGTGCGGGCGCCGTATCAGTCGACGCTCGTGGCCAACGGCGGTACCGGGTTGACCTCGTGGTCGGTGACGGCCGGCTCGCTGCCCGCCGGGTTGACGTTGTCGCCAGCCGGCGTGATCAGCGGCACGCCAACTGCGGTCGGGACGTCGACGTTCACCGTCCAGGCCGTCGACGCCGGATGGGCGGGCAACGCCGCCACGCAGTCGTTGACGATCGCGGTGCACGCGCGAGAAGTGCTCATGTATGCGTCTGACGCGACGAAGGTCGCTGGTACCTGGTCGCTCGTGTCCGACACCACCGCGGCGGGCGGCACGCGCATCTGGAACCCGGACAAGGGCGCGGCGAAGATCAACACGCCGCTGGCGAATCCGGCGAACTACTTCGAGGTCACGTTCCAGGCTGAGGCCGGCGTCGCGTATCACTTCTGGCTGCGCGGCAAGGCCGATGCGAACTATTGGGGCAACGACTCGGTCATGATCCAGTTCGACAACGCCATCGACGCGAACGGCGCGCCGATGTATCGCACCGGCACGACGGCCGGCGGCGACGTCAACCTGGAAGACTGCAGCGGCTGCGGCGAATCGGGCTGGGGCTGGCAGGACAACGGCTGGGGCGCCAACGTGTTCGGTCCGAACGTGTACTTCGCGCAGTCAGGCGCGCAGACGCTGCGCGTGCAGGTGAAGGAAGACGGCTTCTCGATCGATCAGATCGTGCTCAGCGCGGACAAGTACAAGACCGTCTCGCCGGGCGCGCTCAAGAACGACGCGACGATTCTGCCGCGTTAACGTCTGAACTGCGCGAGCCGGACGATGATCGCATCGGTCGCCCGATTGATCGTCGCCGGCTCCGCATCGAAGTTGTTGGCGATGATGGAGAACACCAGTGGTTCTCCGTCACCGCTGGTCACGTACCCAGACAACGACCGTACGCCTGTCATCGATCCGGTCTTCGCCGTCGCGTTGCCCTCCGCCGGCGTCCCTTTCATGCGATTCGTCAACCCGAGGCTTCCGGCAACTGGCAGCGATGCTGCGAATGGGCCGCGAAGCGTTTCGTCGCGCGCGACATGCGTGAGGATCGTGACGAGCGCCTCGGGCGTGACGAGGTCGTAGCGCGACAGGCCGGAGCCGTCGCGCTGGATCAGATCCGCCGGCGTCACACCCCAGGGTTGCACGATTTTCATCACCGCATCGCGGCCGCCAATCGTGCGGTAGAACGTCTCGGCGTATTGGTTCTGGCTGATCTTCATCAGCCGAATCGCCAGCGTCGACAGTGGCGCGGAACGGTATTCCACCAAGGCGGGTCCAAAAGGATCCGCCCTACGTTCGTCCTCCCGCAGGCCGGGTCCTTTCGGGCCCGGCGCCGTGATCGCGGAACCGCGTACGTCCACTCCGTTGCGGATCAGCGCCGTTCGCAATTGGTCCGCGAAAAACTGCAGCGGATCGTCCACGGCGACGCCATACGACAGCGGCGCATGCCCGAACGGAATCGAGCCGCGAAGTTCGAGCCGCGAGCTGCCGGGGAGACGGCGTATCCGGATCGTGGGCTCGGTGCCCGAGGTGATCACGGTGCTGTCGATCGTGAGCGTGCCCGGAAATGGCGCGACGCTGACCGCAGCGCTCGAACCGGGCGCCGGTCCGGGTGCGATCGTCACACGAACGGCGTCCTCGTTCAGTTGCAGCGCGCCGACGCCGGCCGCGTAGTCTTCGACGAGGTCGTCCCACATCCATCCAGCGCCGAGCGCGTCCTCGTCGGCAGCGCGGTCGTCGACAGCGACAATGTGTCCGGCGATCGTGCGGATGCCGGCGCTCTTCACGCGTGACGCCCAATCGGCGAAGACGCGATCCGACATGCCGTCCGCTGCGACGAGACTCGGGTCACCTGACCCGACGATCGCGAGGTCGCCCGCCAGCGTGCCGTTCTCAACCGTTCCCACCGTCACCAGTTTCGTGGTGTACGTGTAATTCCATCCGAGCGTCTGCGCCGCGGCGGCGAGCGTGACGATCTTCATGTTCGACGCCGGCACGAACAGCTTCCGCGCGTTCCGCGCATAGAGTGTTTCGTCGGTCGTCAGCGATTTGACGAGAACGCCCCAGTAGCCGCGCTCGAGTTCCGGTGCGGCCAGGATGCTGTCGATCTGAGCGACAAGGGCAGGTGGTGCGGGTAGGCCGGGTGGGGCGGGTCGGTGAGAAACGGTGCGACACGCGCTCAGCGCGACGAGCAGCGTAGCGCAGGCCTTCAGGCCTGCCACCTGGTTCTTCACGACGGAAGTGTAGACTAGCCGCCATGCGGAACGCTCTTGTCGCGATCGTCGGCGCCGTCCTCGTAGCGCGGATCTTCTCGGGCGCCGAAGCGCAAAGCGCGAAGGCGGCTCAGGCGAGCGGACCGCGGCCGGTTCGTGTGACGCTCCACGAGGGAACGAATATCGCCGCAGCGCTCTCGCCCGATGGACGCACGATCGCGATGGATCTTCAGGGCACGCTGTGGACGTTGCCGGCGAACGGCGGCGATGCGAAGGCGATCACCGACATCTTCATGGACGCGCGTCAGCCGGCGTGGTCTCCGGACGGCAAGAAAATCGCGTTCCAGGCGTATCGCACGACGACGTGGCAGATCTGGACGATTAACGCCGACGGCACCGATCCGCGGCCGTTGACGTCCAGCGCGTTCGACGATCGCGAGCCGGTGTGGTCGCCCGACGGGCGGATGATTGCGTTTTCGTCGGACCGCAGCGGCAGCTACGACATCTGGGTCGTCAACGTCGCGAACGGTGACGTGCGCCAGGTGACGAACGCGCCATCGAACGAGTTCATGCCGACGTGGTTCGACGGCTCGCAGATCGCCTACGTCTCCGATCGCCGGGACATGCCCGGCATCTACGTTGGCGAGAAGCTGATGTTCGGCGCAGACGGCGCGCTGGCAGCGCCCGCGTTCAGCGCAGGCGACAATCGCCGCACGGTGTTCAATCAGGTCGTCGGCACCCGCAGCCGGCTCGTGATGTGGGACGGATCCGTCGGTCGCGATCACTCGCCACGCAACATCGCCGATCCGGACGAGGACGTGTTTCCGTTCCGTCCACAGTTCATGCCGAACGGCGACGTGCTCTACACCGCCGACGGCAAGATCAAGCGTCGTCCCGCCGCCGGCGGTCCGGCGCAGACAATCGAATTCAACGCCGACATCTCGTTCACGCGGCCGGCGTTTACACCGAAGCGGCACCAGTTCGAATACGTCGGACCGCAACGCGCGCGCGGCATCATGCATCCGGTCATCTCGCCGGATGGCACGCAGATCGCCTTTGCGGCGCTTGGCGATCTGTGGACGATGCCGGCTGGCGGAGGCACGCCAAGGCGGTTGACGATGGACTCGGCTGTCCAGACGGAGCCGATGTTCTCGCCCGACGGCACTGCGCTCGCCTACGCGTCGGACCGCGGCGGTTCGATGCAGATCTGGATCCGCGATCTTGCGAGCGGCGTCGATCGACAGCTGACGAAATCAACGTCGGCGGCGACGCAGCCATCGTGGTCGCCTGACGGGTCGCGGATTGCATTTCTCAATTCCGACGGCGAGATTCACGTCGTCGACGTGGCGAGCGGCGCCACGAAACGAATTCACGATCATCTCAACGAGCCAGGACGAGCGGCGTGGGCGCCAGACGGATCCGCCGTCGTCGTGTCGGCGCTAAAGGTCTACTCGACGCGGTTCCGAGAGGGCGACAACAAAGTGCTGCGTGTGTCGGTGAACGGCGAACCCGATCGCTGGTTCGATCCCGCGCCGCACAAGTCCATTGGCATGCGCGAGGATTACGGTCCCGCGTGGTCGCGCGACGGCAAGCAGATGGCTGCGATTGTCGACGGACTCCTTGCTGTCTGGCCCGTCGGCCCCGACGGAACGCCGATGAGCGCGCCGCGCGCAATCAGTACCGAACTCGCTGGCTCGCCGTCATGGACCGCCGATGGCCGCTTCGTGCTCTATCAGTCCGACGCGGCGCTGAAACTCGTCGACGTCTCCGCCCGGCGCGTCGTCCGCGAAATCAGTGTAAACATTACATGGAGTCTGACTAAACAGTCAGACTTCAAAGTCATACATGCCGGCCGGATGTGGGACGGCCGAACCGACGCGGCGCAAACGGACATGGACATCGTCGTGCGCGGCAATCGGATCGCGAGCATCGAGAAACATCGTGCAGAGTTGCACAAAGACTCGGTGATCGATGCGTCGAACCAGACTGTCATTCCCGGCCTGATCGAAATCCACTCGCATCTCAGCGAAAACTTCGGCGAAGCGCTCGGCAAGATGTGGCTGGCGTGGGGCATCACGACCGTCCGTAATCCCGCGACGAACACGTTCGAGACGATGGAGAACCGCGAGTCGTTCGAATCGGGAGCGCGTGTTGGACCACGACTGATCACCACCGGCGAGCCGTTCGATGGCACGCGCATTTACTATCCTGGCGGCACGTCGCTCGACGACAGCGGGCAGCTGCCGATGGAGCTGCAGCACGCGAAGGATTTCGGCTACGACTTCATCAAGACGTACGTGCGTCTGCCGGACCTGATGCAGAAGCGGATCGTCGATGCGGCGCATGCGATGGGGATGCCGGTGACGTCGCACGAACTCTATCCGGCGGTCGCGTTCGGCGTCGACGGCGTCGAGCACATTCGAGGCACGAGCCGCCGCGGCTACTCCCCGAAGATCTCACTGCTGTCGCGGTCGTACCAGGACGTCATCCAACTGCTGACCGCGTCGAAGATGACGATCACGCCGACGATCGGGATCCAGGGCGGATTCCGCCTACAGACGCTGCAAGATGCGTCGTGGACGAACGACGAGCGGATCCGAAAGCTGTACCCCGCGTCCGTGTGGCAACGCACGATCGAGCAGATGCGAACTCCCGCCTCAGCGGAGACGCTTGCCGACGCGCGCCGCGCCGTTGAGCCGCAGGAACGGACGATCTTTCAAATCGTGCGCGGTGGCGGACGCGTGGTCGCCGGCACCGATGCGCCGATCAATCCCTACGGTCTCAGCCTGCTGATGGAAATGGAAAACTACGCCGAAGCGGGCTTGACGCCGCTCGAGGTCTTACGCACGGCGACGACGGTGTCGGCCGAAGCGATGGGAACGCTCGCCGACATCGGCTCGATCGAGCCGGGCAAGCTTGCCGACATTTCGTTCATCGACGGCGATCCGCTCGCCACGATCAAAGATTTGAAGAAAGTCAGTCGTGTGATGAAGAACGGTGTCGTCTACGACAGGGCCACGTTGCTACGCTGACCTTTGATCCGCAACAGCGCCGCCAACTGGATCCACACCACGTCGGGCGCGCACGGCTTCGCGAGGTACGCGTCGGCGCCGGTCCGGAGCGCTTCGTCGCGGCTTTCGTGGACGGCCGACACGATAACGATGGGGATGTGAGCGGTCCAGCTCGATTCGCGCAGGTGCTTGAGAACGGTCCAGCCATCGACGCGCGGCATCGAGAGGTCGAGGACGATGGCGTCGGGCTTGACGTCGTTGGCTTTGTCGATGCCGTTACGGCCGTCGGGAGCGGTGAAAACCGACCAGCCCTTCGAGCGCAGATAGTCGCCGTACATCCGACGCGCATCCACGTCGTCGTCGACGATCAGAACAACGGGCTCACCTGATGATTTTCGTCTGGCCGGCATGTGTGGCTGCCACTACCCACATGTAACGTCGATGTATTGTGGGTAGCAACAACCATACCGCTCGCTTGAAAGCCCTCGCGCGGCGGGCGAGCGCTCACTTCGCGATTTCGTCGAGCGCTTTGGTGAATTCCGTGAGATCCGCAGTGTCAATCTTCATCGCCCCAGGTTCGCTGCCGCGTGAGGCATACGAGTCGTCGCCGCTCTTGCCGAACTTGACCGTCTCTTCCTTCTTGTTGTCCTCGAATTTCACGTAGACAGTCATGACCGGTTTGTCGAGGCCGGTTTTCTGGCTCGAGTCCACGAACGACGTCGCGCGCATGTTGGCTAGCTTTGCGAGGACGCCGTCGACCTTGTCGCGGTCGAGATCGGCTGGGTTCGGGCTCGTGCGGTGCCACTTGTCCTGCGCGTTGTCGCCAGCGCCTTTGACGCGATCGAAGACGACCTTCTGATCGCCGCGCGTGATCTCCACATGGTTCGCGTTGTAGGCGCGGAATTGGAAGAGGTCCTTGACGCGGTAATCGTCAGCGCCTTTGCTGAGGTCGTCGACGAGCGACTTGTCGATCGTGACGACGCCAGGCTTGGACGCATCGCGCGCGTAGACGGTGTTGTCGTCCGCCTTGCCGCCGACGATGAGCGTTGCCTTCGAGCTGCCCGCGTTCAGCTCGATCGTCGCCTGCGGCTTGTCGAGCCCGTATTTCTTCGGATCCGCCGTCGCATCGTCGCCGGCCATCGACTTCATCTGCGCCGACTGGATCTTGCCGATCAATCCCTCCACGGACCCGAAATCCGCTTTCGCGGCGATCGGCTTCTTGATGTTCCAGTCGTTGCCTTCCTTCGCGAACGCGATGGTCTTGTTACCGGCTGTGACGTTCACCGCGTCGACCTTTTCGCGATCGAACTTGATCAACGTCTTGTCGCGCAGGTCGAACGTTTTCTTGTCGAACGTGGATTCCTGGAACGCCGGGATCGCGATCACCTTCTTCTCGCCGCCGCGCATCGCGAACAGATTTCCACCTGTCGGCGTCTTCTCGCCGATCAGGAGCTTCTTGTAGTCCTTGTCGCCGCTCGTCTTGAAGTCGACCTCGATCCGCGGATTCGAGAGGCCGTAGTCGTTCAGGCTCGCAGGATTCTCATCGATGACGCGCTGCACTTCGACCGACGACAGTGCCGACGTGATCCCGTTGACTTCGCTGTCATCGGCTTTCGCCGCCGCCGGCGCGACGATCTGCCAGCCGCCGTTCTCTTTTTTGATCGTCGTCGCATCGCCCGCAGACGAGGTCACCTTCACTTCGTCGATCTTGTCCGACTGGACGTTCGCGAACACCTTCTCGTTCTTCGACGCGGCGCTGCCGCTGTCCGGCTGTTTATTCAGGACGAAGTAGATGTACGCTCCGAGACCGCCGAGTACGACGATGAGAACGAGAGTCGACCAGAGCCCACGCGTCCGCATTGGTTACCGTCTCCGCCACCATGAATACACGCCAGACCCGAAGATGAAGCCCGGAATGATCAGCAGCGACAGCCAGATGATGTTCGACTGCTGCGTCGCCGTCAGCGTGATGCGGCGATCGTCGGCTTCCTTCGGCCGGATGGAAATCAGGTTTTCCTGCTGCGACACCCACCCGACGATGTTCATGAAGAGATCGCGGTTGCCCTGGATCCCAAGACCCGAGTTCGCCGCGAAGTCCGAATCGCCGCCGACGACGAGTCGCGTCTCCGGCTTCGGCGCGTCCGCGGGCGCTTTGGGATCGCTCGCGGCGCCGGCGGCACTCACCGCCGAGATGATCGCGACCGGGCCTTTCTTGTCACCTTTCGCTTCGTCGAGCGACACCTGACCGCTGGTCAGCAGACCCTTGATGTCGGTTTCCGCCCAGCTGCGCGGGCTCGTTTCGACGACGGCCTGCGCCGTGCGGCCATTCACACCGCCCGTCACCGGTGACGCCGACCGCGCCATCGGAAACGCCGTCAGGAAGTTGAACGAGCCGTTCTTCGTGATCGCGTGCGATGGATAGCTCGCCGCGACCGGCACCGACGCGTCGGTGCCAATCAGGCGTCCCATGCCGCTGACGTCGACGACGACGTTGTTGCCGACGTCGATGCCCCAATCGTGTGCGAGCGCGATCAGGTTCGTCGGCTGCGGCGCATCCGCCTTGTCGGGCGGATCGATCAGCATCACGACCTTGCCTTGCTTGTCGAGATACTTCTTCAGCGCGTCGACCTCCGGCGCGAAGAAATCCGTTTTCGGCCCTGCGATGATCACCGCCGTCGCGTCGTCAGGCACCGCGCCGGTCTGCGCGAGCACGAGTTTCTCGACGCCGTAGTTCTCGCGGCCGAGCGCGCCGGCGATCGCGTTGTAGCCGTCGCGATCCGACGCCGTCGGATCTTTTTCGCCGTGGCCCTGCGTGAAGTACAGCTTCTTCTGCTGGCCCGTGACGACCTTGATGATGCCGTTGGTGATGTCCTGCTCGGTGTCGGACGTCACGCGTTCCGTGCGTCCCTTGTAGTTGAAGACGATCGTGCCGTACTGCTGAATCGAATTGGCCTTCGCAATCGTCGGCTTCTTGTCGGGATCGACGTACTCGGTCGAAATCTTCTTCGACGCGTACTCGTATTCCTTCATCCGATCCTGATACCGCGGGAAGTCGGGCTCCTGGGCGAAGACCTGCACCTGCAGCGGCGAATCCAGTTTCCCCAGAATCGTCCGCGTCTGGTCCGAGAGGCTGAATGCCTTGTTCGCCGTCAGGTCCCAGCGCTTGTTCTGACGCGATCCGATGTAGTTGATCGCGACCAGGATGCCAAGAACGACGATGATGCTGACGCCGGTCAGCGTGCCGTAGCGAGCCGATCGCTTCGAGAAGACGGCGGCAATTTCGCGCCACTGGCCGAGCGTATAGAGGAACACGCACACGAGGCCGGCCCACGCGAGGTAGAAGCCGTACTGTTCTTTTGCCGGGAAGCCGAATCGGATCGCGACCGCCACGAGGACGAGTGCGAACCCGAGCCAGCCGATGAGATCGAGAATGCGTTTCATAGGTCAGCTAACCCCGCCACCGTTCGGTGTCGACAGACTTCACCGTGAGGAACAACCCGAAGGTGATGAAGCTCAGGTAGTAGATCAAATGCGACGTGTCGAGGACGCCCTTCGTGAAGTCGTCCAGGTGATCGATGATTGAGAGGTACTGCGTCAGTTTGTCGACCGTCGGCCCCGAGAAACTGCCGACCCACGTGATGATCCAGAAGAGCAGGAACACGGCGAACGTCGCCATGCCGGCGACGATTTGATTCTTCGTCAGGCTCGAGATGAACAGCCCGACGGAGATGAAGCAGCCGCCGAGCAGCAGCACGCCGATATACGCGGTGAGAATCGGTTTCCACTCCGGGTTGCCGTAGATGAAGAGCAGCCCGATGTGGATCAACGTGACGGCGAGCATCACCCCGTAGAGGGCCAGCGCGCCGAGGAACTTGCCGAGGACGATCTCGAGATCGGTCAGCGGCGACGTCAACAGCAGCTCGATCGTCCCCGAACGTTTTTCTTCCGAGTACGTCCGCATCGTGACCATCGGCATCGTGAACAGAATCATGATCGTCACGTTCTGCAGCAGCGGACGAATCAGCTGCTGGTTGACGTTCATCGACTGCGGCGACATGCCGAACTGGCCCATCTGCATGCTCTGGCGGACGAAGTACTGCAGGATGGCGATGAAGAAGTAGCCGTAGAGCAGCGCCCAGAGGCCGATCGCGATGTAGGCGATCGGACCGTTGAAGTACGACTTGAATTCCTTCTGCGCGATCGCAAGGGTGTTACGCATTGGCGGTGTCTCCTGCGGTCGTCTCGGAGCCGAGCGTTTGCGCTTCCTCGGTCGTCAGCGAGAGGAAGATGTCTTCGAGGCTCATGCGCATCGGGCGCAGCTCGAGGAGGCCCAGGTTGCTCGACACGACCGCGCGCGCGAGCTCGCGGCGCACGTCGCGGCCGCTTTCGCTGTCGACCTCGTAGCCGACCGCGCTCTCGCGCCGGTCGGATTCGACGACGCGGGTGACGCCGGGCACCCGGCTCAACACGCCCTGCGCGTCGCCGCCCGCGGCGTCCACCTGCACATACATCGTTTCCGAGCCGCGCAGCCTGGCCGTCAGGTTGTCGGGCGTGTCGACCGCCACGACGTGTCCCTTGTTGATGATGACGACGCGCTGGCAGGTTTGGCTGACTTCCGGAAGGATGTGCGTGCTGAGGATGATCGTGTGGTCGCCGGCGAGCTCCTTGATCAGCTGCCGTGTCTCGATGATTTGCTTCGGGTCGAGACCGGCCGTCGGCTCGTCGAGGATCAGGACGTCGGGGTTGTGAATGATCGCTTGCGCGAGCCCGACGCGTTGACGGTATCCTTTCGAGAGCTTCCCGCACTGACGGTTCGCCATGTCGGCGATCCGCGTGCGTTCCATGACGTGCTGAATTCGACTGCGACGATCCGCCGGCGGCACACCTTTCACCTTCGCGACAAACGACAGGTAATCGGCGACCGTCATGTCCGGGTAGAGGGGCGGTGTTTCCGGCAGGTACCCGGTGCGGCGCTTGGCCTCGATCGGCTCGTCGAAGACGTCGAAGCCGGCCACGAGCGCTTTGCCTTCCGTCGCCGGCATGTAGCCGGTCAGGATGCGCATCGTGGTCGTCTTGCCGGCGCCGTTGGGGCCGAGAAAGCCGAGGATTTCGCCGCGTTCGACGCGGAAACTCACGTCCTCTACAGCCGTGAACCGGCCATAGCGTTTCGTGAGGTGCTGAACCTCGATCACAAGAACACTCCTATGTGGTTGATTCCAAACAAAAATGCTATCCGAATGGCTTAGGGAGGATCAATGTCTGTAGACGTCGGATCGAAAGCGCCGGACTTCACCCTGATGAACCAGGATCGCCAGCCGGTGAAATTGAGCGATCAACGCGGCAAGAACGTCGTCCTGGCGTTCTTCCCCGCGGCCTTCAGCGGGGTGTGCACCAAGGAGCTGTGCACCTTCCGCGACTCGCTGTCGAAGCTGAATTCGGCCAACGCTCAAGTCTACGGTATCAGCGTTGATACGTTCTTTACGCTGAAGGCCTTCCAGGATGCGCAGCACCTGACCTTCCCGCTCTTGAGCGACTTCAACAAAGAGGTCATCCAGCAGTATGGCGTGTTCAACCCGGACATGATCGGGCTAAAAGGCATCGCCAAACGGGCCGTTTTCGTCATCGACAAGGACGGGACCGTCAAGCACAAGGAAGTCCTCGACGACGCGCGAAACGAGCCCAATTACGACAAGGTTTTCCAAGCACTGTAGGGGCTGGACGCTGGAGGCTCGAGGCTGCTAGTATGAACATATGAGCAGTCGCTCATATGTTCTGACCGACGAGGCCGCGTCGGCGCTCGCCGAGACCTTCAAGGTGCTCGGCGATCCGACGCGGGTCCGCATTCTCGATGCGCTGTCGCGCACCGAAATTCCGGTGTGCGACCTCGCCGACGTCCTCGGCCTCACGCAGTCCGCGGTCTCGCATCAGCTCCGGCTGCTGCGGTCGATGCGCCTCGTGCGATCGCGCCGCGACGGGCGTCACATCTTCTACGTCCTCGACGACGACCACATCGCCAAGTTGTTCAAGCAAGGGCTGGAACACGTGCAGGAGCGGAAATGAGTACCCCTGTCACGTGCACCGTCTGCGAACTGCACGCGGAGTCGACCTTCAAGATCGAAGGGATGGACTGCCGCGAGGAAGTCGCGCTGCTCGAGCGCCGCTTCAAGAACGTCGCCGGCATCGAAGACTTCGCCGCCGACGTGATGGCGCAGAAGATTCACGTCAAGTACGACGCGGCGAAGATCAATGCGTCGGTCATCGCGGACGCGGTCGCCGACACCGGCATGCGCGCGTGGCTCGAACACGAGGAGCCGCTGGCGAATCGCGACGACTCCGAGAAGCGCCGCCGCAAGCTGGTGTGGTCCGCCGGCATCGCGCTCGGCGCCGGCATGCTGCTCGGCGCGCGGCACGCGCCGCCGAGCGTCGTCGGATTTGCGTACGCGTGGTCGATCGGCGCCGGGCTGATCGCGATCTGGCGCCGGACGTGGGCGGCGATCCGATCGGGCACGCTCGACATCAACGTGCTGATGACGATTGCGGTGATCGGCGCGTTCGCGATCAAGCAGTACTCCGAAGCCGCGACGGTGATCTTCCTCTTCGCGATCGCGCAGATGCTCGAGGTGCAGACGCTCGAACGCGCCCGTCGCGCGATTCGCGCGCTGATCGATCTCGCGCCGACCGAGGCGATCGTGCGCCACGGCCACGGCGATCATCGCGTGGCCGTGGACGACGTCAAGATCGGCGACGTCATCGTCGTCCGGCCCGGTGAGAAGATTCCGCTCGACGGCGAAGTCGTGACGGGGCAGAGCGCCGTCAACCAGGCGCCGATCACCGGCGAGTCGCTGCCGATCGACAAGGCGGCTGGCGACCAGGTCTTCGCCGGGACGATCAATGGTCGCGGCGCGCTCGACGTCCGCGTGACGCGCGCGCGACGGGACACGACGCTCGCCAAAATCATCCACCTCGTCGAGCGGGCGCAGGCGCAGCGGGCGCCGACCCAGGCGCTCATCGATCGCTTCGCGCGCGTGTACACGCCGGCGGTCATCGTGCTGGCGATCGCCGTCGCCGTCGTGCCGCCGCTGGCGATGCACGCCAGTTGGCACGACTGGTTCTATCGCGCGTTGGTGCTGCTCGTCGTCTCGTGTCCGTGCGCGCTGGTGATTTCGACGCCCGTCTCGATCGTCGCGGCGCTGGCAGGCGCCGCGCGAAAGGGTGTCCTGATCAAGGGCGGCGCCCATCTCGAACGGCTTGGCTCGGTGCGCTGCGTCGCCTTCGACAAGACCGGCACGCTGACCCGTGGCGCGCTGCAGGTCGTCGACGTCATGCCGCTGGCGAACGAGAGCGCGGCGTCGGTGCTGTCGCTCGCGGCGGCCGTCGAACAGCGGTCCGAACATCCCATCGGCCATGCGATTGTCCAGCACGCGAAGGCGTCGGGTGTGGCGCCGGCTCCAGCCGACGGCGTGCGAGCGTTCGCGGGCAAGGGGGCGGAAGGACTGGTGGATGGCGTCCGCGTCGTTCTTGGGAACCATCGCTTGTTCGAGGAAGAGCAGTTGTGTTCGCCAGCGCTGCACGAACGGCTGGAGTCGATCAGCGCGACCGGACGTACGCCGGTGCTCGTCGCGCGCAACAACGATCCGGTCGGCATCATCACGGTCGCCGATCGGCCGCGCGAGACGAGCCGGGATGCGATCGATCTCTTGAAGCAGCAAGGGATCGATGCGGTGGCGATGCTCACCGGCGACAGCGCGAGCACGGCGGCCGCCATCGCCGCGGAGCTTGGCGTCGACGACGTGCGTGCGGAACTCCTGCCGGAAGACAAAGTCGCCGCCGTCGAGGATCTGCGGCGGCGCTATCGATCGGTCGCGATGGTCGGCGACGGGATCAACGACGCGCCGGCGCTCGCCTCGGCGGACGTCGGCATCGCGATGGGCGCCGCCGGCAGCGACGCCGCGCTCGAGACCGCCGACATCGCGTTGATGACCGACGAACTGCTGAAGATCCCCTACATGATTCGCCTGAGCCGCGCGACGGTGCGGAACATCAGGGCAAACCTTGCCATTTCGACCGTGATGAAAGCGGCGTTCGTGATCGCGGCGGTTGCGGGCGTCGCGACGTTGTGGATGGCGGTGCTCGCCGACACGGGCGCGTCAGTGATCGTGATCGCCAACGCGCTTCGCCTGCTCAAGCACGACTGACTCGTCGATCTGTCGATCGGGGATATTCCAATACTTCCGGAGCAGCGTCGGCTTGCGTGCCGGTTCGACGACGCGAAAGCCGTGGCGCTCGTAGAAACCGATCGCCCAGGTGGCGGCGGTCCACGTGCCGATCAGCACGGGACGGTCCGTCTGCGCGATGACGTGAGTGAGGAGCGCCGTGCCGACGCCTTTGCCCTGGGTGTTCGTGCGGGTATACGCGTGTCGCACGAGCGCGACATCCTGGACGTCCTGCAGTCCCATGACCCCGAGCAACCGATCGCCCTCGAAGAATCCCCAGAACCGCACACCCGCCGCGATTTCGTGCGCGAGTTCCTCGCGCGGCATGTACGGATCTTTCCAGCAGTCGTCGGCGATGATGCCGCGGTAGGCGACCGCGGCGTCGTTGATCACGTCGAACATCGCGTCGAAGTCAGCGTCGGTACACGATCGAATCATTCTGTGCGTTCCGTGAGTTCCGTGGTTGCCTTGGCCTTTGGCTTCGACAGCCACACCTTCGCGACGCGAAGTCCGTCAATCGCCTCGACGCGCATCTTCCGTCCGTCGCTTTCGATGGTATCGCCGATCTTTGGCCGGCGGCCGATGCATCCGAGCATGTATCCGCCGATCGTCGTGTAGGTATCTTCGTCGATGTGCAGATCGAATTGTGCGTTCACGTCGGCGACGAGCGCGAGACCGTCGACCAACGCGGATCCGTCCGCTTCGACGTGAATGCGCTCGGACGCGGTCGCCCACTCGCCTGGGATGTCGCCGACGATCCGTTCCATCAAGGATTCGAACGTCACGAGCCCTGCCGTGCCGCCGTATTCGTCGATGACGATCGCCTCGCGCACGCGGCGCCGTCGCATCTCCGTCAGCAGGTCGTCCGCCGTGATCGTCTGCGGCACCATGAGGACTTCGCGCGCGAGCGAACCCGCCGTCAGCGTCGACCCGCCCGACGGCGACGAAATCGCGCGCAGCACGTCGACCACGTGCAGCATCCCCATCACGTCGTAGACGTCGGAACGATAGACCGGCAGCCGCGTGTGGCGTCCGCGTGCGATTTGCCCGACGAAGTCGTGCAGCTTCGCGTCCGCGGCCACGGCCACCAGCTCCGTGCGCGGAATCATCACGTGGCCGGCCGTCAGATCGGCGAACCCGAACACGCGATGCAGCATCTGTTCTTCCTGCTCTTCGAGGACGCCGGCCTCCTGGCTCGCCGTGACGAGCATCTTCAATTCCTCTTCGGAGTGCACCATCGCGCGGCTGTCGGCGCCTTTCAGCCCGAGCGCCGCGATGATCCCATGCGCGGCGCCATGGACGACGCGGATGAACGGCCAGAACACGCGCATGAACATCTCGAGCGGCCGCACGACCCAGAGCGCGGTCAGCTCGCTGCGTTCGAGCGCGATCCACTTCGGCGTCAACTCGCCGAACACGATTTCCGCCGCCGTAATGATCGTGAACGCAAGCGCGACGGCGATCGTGTGCGCCGTCGCCGCGGCGAGATGCGGCGGCAGGAATTCGAGCGGCGGTTCGATCATCGACGCGAGGGCCGGTTCGCCCATCCATCCGAGCCCGAGGCTCGCCATCGTGATCCCGAGCTGCGTCGCCGCGATGTACCGGTCCGGTTCGGTGATCGCGCGGCGCACGACCTTCGCGCCGCGGTGCCCCTCGGCAATCATCTGATCGATCCGCGTCTTGCGCACGGTGACGATCGAGAACTCGGCAGCGACGAAAAACCCATTCGCGCAGACGAGTGCCGCCAGCGCGACCAGAGGCCACAGCACACTCATGCGTCGATATTAAGCTTTTCTATTCGAGAAAAAGTGTGCGTCGACGAAGTTGTCGATGATCGTTTGATTGGCCGGATCGACCTGCTCGAACTGGATGCCCATGCCGACGCGGCGGTCGCTCCATGCGACGCGGCCCTCGGCATCGATGTCCCGCTTGCTGCCGGGCATGCGGAAGCGGACTTTGATCTTCGTACCGTTCTCGAGCGGGCTCGTGGACCGGATCGCGATGCCGCCGTGACTGAGGTTCAACGTCAATGCGGCGGCGATGGTGTTGCCGTAGCGATACTGGATCGGAATGCCGAGCACGACGCGCGGGCTGCTGCGTCGGTTGAAGTTGTCGGGGAACAGATGCGGCGCGAGCGAGGGGAGGATGTGCTGCACCGCGCTGTACTCGTTGACGTATCCCGCCACGCCGAGCGCGGCGAGTTCGCGAACCTCGTCGGCGCTCGCGATCGTGCCGCTGAAAATCAGCAGCGGCAGCTTCCCCTCGTCCAGTTTCCGGATCGCGCGCACGAGGTCGACGCCGGGCTGATGCGGCAGGCGCAGGTCGAGCACGATGAGATCGATCTGCGGCAAATCGGCGCGCACGCGCGCGAGCAATTCCGCGGCGCTCTTCACCGCAATCGCTTTGTGCCCCGCGCCTTCGATCGCCGTGCGGAAGCGATCCCGCACAAACGCCGTGTCGTCGGCGACCACGATCGTTTTCGTCGCGACGGAAGAGTCCGCCATCGTCAGAATGTATCGGAGAACGCCACGCCAAACGTTAACGTGAAATTGACAGATTTGCGCAGAGTGTCGCTATAATCCGAAGTCTGACTGCGATCGTCAAGGAGAAGTATGGCGACCTGCCCGGAATGCGATGCTGAAATCGAAGTCGACGAATTCGACGTCGACAAGGGGGACCAACTCAGTTGTCCAGAGTGCGGCTCGAATCTCGAAGTAGTCAGTCTATCGCCGCTCGAACTCGATCTCGCCCCCGAAGACGACGATGAAGACGACGACGATGACGAAGACCTGGACGACGACGAGGTCAGCGACGACGACGCGGACGACGAAGACGACGAGGACGCGGACGCCGACGACGAGGACTGGGAAGAGTGAGTGAGAAAGCGCGCGCGCTCGAACAGACGATTGAATCGCTCGGCTCGGTAATCGTCGCGTACAGCGGCGGCGTCGACAGCGCCTACCTTGCGGTTGTTGCACATAAAATTCTCGGCGATCGCGCGATCGCCGTCACCGCCGACAGCGCCAGCTACCCCGAACGCCATCGCCAGATCGCGATCCAGGTCGCGCGCGAGTTCGGCCTGCGCCACGAGATCATCCACACGGCCGAGCTCGATCGGCCCGAGTACCGCGCCAATCCGGCGAACCGCTGCTACTACTGCAAGCACGAGCTGTACACGCACCTCTCGCGGATCGCCGGCGAGCGCGGCGCCGTCGTCGTCGACGGCAGCAACGCCGACGATCGCGGTGATTATCGGCCGGGGCGGCAAGCGGCGCGCGAATTCGGCGTCCGCAGCCCGCTCGACGAAGCGAACCTGACGAAGCAGGAAATTCGCGATCTGTCTCGCGCCGCCGGCCTGCCGACGTGGGACGAACCCGCGTCCGCGTGCCTGTCGTCGCGGATTCCGTATCACCACGAGGTGACCGACGAGAAGCTGCGGAGCATCGAGCAGGCGGAGCAGTCGCTGCGCGCGCTCGGGTTCCGTGTATTTCGGGTCCGGCATCACGACGACGTCGCACGCATCGAGATCGCACGCGACGAGATGATGCGCGCGCTCGAACCGCAAACGAGCGCCGCCATCGTGCGCGAGCTGAAAGCGGCCGGCTACAAGTACGTCAGCCTCGATCTGCAGGGGTACCGCACCGGCAGCCTCAACGAAGGACTACTGCTCCGAGCCGTGTAGTTCGAAATGCAAAATGCAGAATGCCGAATGCTAATTCAGAGGCACGATCGCATTCGTCTGGCGTTCAGCATTTAGCCTTTTTCCTTTTCGCGCTCCTCTTTCTCGGCTTTCACATCCGATATCTGCCGGCATCGCTGGAGGATCTCGACTCGATCAACTTCGCGATGGGCGTGCGTCGGTTCGACGTGGCGCACCACAACCCGCATCCTCCTGGATACCCGCTGTTCATCGGTCTCGCGAAGATCGTCCATGTGCTGCAGCCGTCGGAGGCGAAGGCGCTGGCGCTGCCTGGCGTCGTCGCTGGAACGCTCGGCATGTTCGCGCTGATGGCGCTCTTTCGTCGAATGGATCGCGATCACGATCCGTCGCTCGGCGTCGTCCTGGCAATCACGGCACCGCTGTATTGGTTCACCGCGAACCGTCCGCTCAGCGACATGACCGGCCTCGCGGCCACGCTCGCGGTCCAGGTGTTGATCCTGCGCGCGGACACGACGCGAGATATCGCAATCGCGAGTTGCTGCGCCGCGTTCGCTGTCGGCTTCCGAACGCAAGTCGCGGTGCTCACGGTGCCGTTACTGATCGCGACGGGATTCGGGCTTCGGGGTTCGGGATCCGCTGGGCGACTCACGACGCACGAATCACGACTCACGGCGCTCTTCGCGTACGTCGGAGGCGCGGTGTGTTGGCTGGCGCCTCTCATCGTGCTCTCAGGAGGTCCGCGCGCGTACTGGCACGCGTTGTTCGATCAAGGCGCCGAAGATCTCAGCGGGATCAGGATGCTGTGGACGACGCCGACAGTGCGAGAGCTTGTGGACGCGTTGTATTACGCGTTCGTGGCGCCGTGGGCGACGTGGCCGCTGGCGACGGTTGTGTTGCTCCTCGCGGCCGTTGGCGTCACCGCGCTGTGGCGTCGTCACGCCCGCGCGCTGACCCTGGTCGGTGTCGCGTTCGGTCCCTATCTGCTGTTTGACATCCTATTTCAGGAGACGTTCACCAGCCGTTACGCGCTACCGCTCGTGGTTCCGATCGCATTTCTGGCGGCCGCAGGCGCGCGCGCGATTCCGGCGCATGCGGGAACGGCGATCGCGATCGGCGCCGCGATGTTCAGCGCTCATGTCGGCGGCACATCGCTCGCTGCGTACGCGCGCCAACCTGCGCCGGCGTTCCGGCTGATGGCCGACATGGCGAATGCGTCGGCCGAGCATCCCGTCGTCGGCATGGATCGGCGCGAAGCGTTCGATCTGCGGAAACCAATGCTGATGACGGACGCGGCGTCCAGCTTCAGCCAAACGCTGCCCTCGCCGCCGCAACACGAATGGCTCGCGGCCGTGAACTACTGGACCGGAGGTGGACGCGGACCTGTCTGGTTTCTCGCCGATCCGAAACGCACTGACATCGACCTGATTCAACACGGTGAACCCACGCGATATCGGTGGAATCTGCCGTATCCCGTTTTGATCGATGGCGTCCGGCCGAACGAGATCGATTGGCATCGCCTGCGCCCCGAGTGGTTTGTCGGTCCCGGGTGGGCGCTCACGCCCGAGGCGGCCGGCACGTCGCACGCCGATCGCGCGGGGCCGCCGTTTACGTCTCTCGATGGACACCTGTGGCGGGTCGTCGATGCGAGCCCAGCGTTCGTGATGATCGGTGGACGAAACCTGGGATCCACGACGACGGAGGTCATCGCGCGGCTTGATGACGATTGGACGGACGAATTCGCGGCTGCGCCGGGTCCATTCCTGCGAATGGTGTCGCTTCCGCAGCCCGCGGCGTCGGGCTACGGTGCCCTGTCGATCCGCGTCGATCCGCCGCAGGACGTTGCGATCGAACAATTCGACTACTCGACCAGCCGTTCGCTGCTTGGGTTCGGTAGCGGCTGGCACGAGGCGGAATTGAATCCGGACACGGGCGTGCGCTGGCGATGGCTGAGCGGCCGCGGCCGTCTGAGCATCGCGTCACGCGGCGGTCAGCCGATTGTGTTGCACCTCGAGGGTGAATCACCGCGCAAGTACTTCTCGCGGCCGTCTACGATCCGAATCAACACGGGATCGCGCGAGCTTGCACGGCGGTCTGTGGACGCTGATTTTTCGATCGACGTCCCGCTTCCGGCGAATGCCGACTCGGTCACGATCGACACGGATCAAACGTATGTGCCGGCCGAGCGCAGCCGCCGCACGCTGGACCGTCGTCAGCTCGGATTGCGAATCTTCAGGTGTGAGCTGCGTCCGGCTTCTTCGCCAGACAAATGAGCGTGCTGCCGAACGGTTCATCGAACGCACGCAGCCAGACGGCTTCGAGCGCCACGACAGCGCCGAGCGCGGCGTTGATCGGTGCGGGAGGGATCTCGATTTCGCGAAGCGCCGCCTGTTCGTCCTCGCGTTTCAGCCCACGCAGGCGCTGAACGGTCCGCGACACCACCAGCGGCAGGAACAGGGAGCCGAAGGCATACGTCATTCGTTCCACCACGAAACCGGCCGCTGTCACACGATTGCGCAGATCGTCGCGGTTGTACCGCCGGAGCTCTCGACTCAGGACCGAATGGTCGCCGCGCAGCGCCTCCATCGCCGCCACCGTCATCAGGGCGTATCCCCCGGGACGCAGCAGCCGATACATTTCCGAGAAGGCCGTCCGCTCTTCGGCATCCGGCAGCGAGTACAGTACGTCGAACGACGTGACGAGATCGAAGTGGCTGCTGCGAAATGGGGCGGCCGCCACGGAGCCGCGGGCGAGGCGCGCGCGGCCGGCCGAGCGGCCCAGGCGCAGGCCGGTCTCGGAGAGATCGAATCCGGCAGCGCGTCCGAACCGTTGAAGCAGATCGACGTTGGCGCCGGTGCCGCAGCCGCAGTCGAGGATGCGAGCGTTCTCCCGGCCGTTCAACGCGTGTTGGATGAGCGGAGCGACGAACGCGCGGAAGCCGCGGAACCAGAAATGGCGCGCTTCCGCTCGCGCGGTCGCACGCAGCAGGTGATCCATCGGTGGCGTCAGGCGATTGTATCGTTTCCGCTACCACGCTCCGGTTAATTGACAGTGCGTACAGCAACTCTGTAAGCTGCGACGAAAACAGGAGTAATTCATGACTCGCGTCCGACGACTCGTTTCGCTCATAGCTGTGTCGGTTTCCATCGCGGTTTTCGCGGTGGGCTGCCATAAGAAGGTGCCGCCGCAGGCGCCCGCGCCGCCGCCGCCACCACCGGCCGCGACGCCCGCACCGCCGCCACCACCGCCACCGCCGCCACCGCCGCCTGCGCCCGCACCGCGCCCGCTGACCGAAGAAGAAATCTTCGCGCGCAAGTCGGTCGATCAGCTGAACGCCGAGCATCCGCTCGACGACGTTTACTTCGACCTCGATAAGTCGGAGATGCGCGACGATGCCCGCGGCCCGTTACAGAAGGACGCGGATTGGCTGAAGAAATGGTCGAGCGTTCAGGTGACGGTCGAAGGCCACTGCGACGAGCGCGGCAGCTCCGAGTACAACCTCGGGCTCGGCTCGCGCCGCGGCGATTCGGTGAAGGCCTACTTGGTCAATCTCGGCATCCCGGCGAACCGCATCACGGTCGTCAGCAAGGGCAAGGAACAGCCGGTCTGCCAGGAACACAGCGAAAGCTGCTGGCAGCAGAACCGGCGGGGACACTTCGTGATCACTGCCAAGTAAGGCTGGAAGGGCGGGAGCGGCAGGAAGGGCAGGAAAAAGCTCTTCCAGCCTCTCCCGCCTATCCAGCCCGTCCCGCCAGCGCCCGTGTTAGTTGCTCTTCGCTGATCCGATACTTCGCAATCTTCACGCCCTCGATCAGCAGCACCGGGATCTCCCACCCGTACATCTTTTCCAGTTCCGGATCCGTATCGATGTTGATCTCGGTGATGGCGAGCTCGAAGCGCTCGGCGACGCTGGCGACGACCTGTTTCATCTCGTCGCACAGATGACAACCCGGTCGTGAATAGATCGTCAGTTGGGTTGCTGGCATTCGGCGACGATGCGTTCTGCTGCAGCTCGCGGATCGGACGCGGCGATGATCGGGCGGCCGACGACGAGATACGTCGCGCCTGCTCTCAACGCTTCGGTGGCGGTTAGCGTCCGGCTCTGATCGCCTTTCGCGTCCGCCGCGCCGCGGATGCCCGGCGTCACGATCGCGAAGTTGTCGCCGCACCGTCGTCGGATCAATCCGATCTCCTGTGGTGATGCGACGACGCCATCGAGACCGGCGGTCTGCGTCAGCGATGCGAGGCGACCGACCTGCGATGTCATCGCATCCTTCACGCCGATTTCGCCGAGCGTCTCCTGATCGAGGCTGGTCAGCATCGTCACCGCGATGACCAGCGGTGTCGGGCGCGAATGCCGCGCGGCTTCTTCGGCCGCCGCCGCTTTGGCGGCGCGCATCATCGCGCTCCCGCCCGCGGCGTGGACGTTGAGCATCCAGACGCCGAGTCGCGTCGCCGCCGTCACCGCGCCCGCGACCGTATGTGGAATGTCGTGGAACTTCAGATCGAGAAACACGCGGTCGCCCTTCGACGCGAGCTCCTCGACGAAACGCGGCCCTTCGCTCGTGAAGAGGCGGCTGCCGATCTTGAATCCGCCGACACATCCGCGGAGCGCGTCGGCCAAACGGCGCGCGTCGTTGACGGTATCGACGTCGAGCGCGACTAAGAGCTGATCCATTCCTTGTCTTGTTTGCGAGTGTCGACCGACCCGACGAGATCGGTGATGCGGGCAATCCGATGCCGCTGCATGTAATCGGTGATGCCGTCGAGCAGCTTCGGCCAGATGAAGGGGTCGACGAAGTTCGCGGTCCCGACCTGGACGGCGTTCGCGCCGGCGATCATGAATTCCAGGGCGTCGCGCGCGTCGGCGATGCCGCCCATGCCGATGATCGGAATCTTCACGGTCTGCCGGCACTCGTAGACCATGCGCACCGCAATCGGACGAATTGCGGGTCCGCTCAAGCCGCCGACGATGTTCGAGATTTTCGGTCGCCGCGTCTCGACGTCGATCGCCATCGCGAGGAACGTGTTGACGAGCGAGATCGCGTCGGCGCCGGCTTCTTCAGCCGCGCGCGCGAACGACGCGACATCGGTCACATTCGGTGTCAGTTTCGGGATGATCGGCAGCCGCGTCACTTTGCGGACGGCGCTCACCACGTCGTGCGTGCCGTGGAGGCTGCAGCCGAACTGAATGCCGCCTTCCTTGATGTTGGGACACGAGATGTTCAGTTCGATCGCATCCACGCCCTCCGCGTCGGACAGGATCCGCGACACTTCCACGTACTCGTCGAGCGTCGTCCCGCACACGTTGACGATCACCGTCGCGTGACGCGCGCGCAGCTCCGGCAGTTTTTCGTCCACGAATCGATGGACACCGATGCCCTGCAGGCCGATCGCGTTCAGCATCCCGGCGGGCGTTTCGACGATCCGCGGCGCTGGATGCCCTTCGCGCTCGGCGAGGAAGAGTCCTTTGACGGCGATCCCTCCGAGCATCGACAGATCGACGACCTCGGCGTATTCGACGCCGTAGCCAAAGCAGCCGCTCGCCGCAATCAGCGGATTCTTGAGCGTCAACGATCCGATGCGGACCGAGAGATCGACCACGTCAGTCCCAGATTATCTGATCGGCCGCCAGCACCGGGCCGGCGATGCACGATCGCACGTGATGGAATCCGCCGTGATCGGCGCGCATCGGGACGACGCAGCTGTAGCAGCCGCCGAGTCCGCAGCCCATGATGCGCTCGACCGACACCTGACACGGGACGTGATGTTTGGCAGCGGCTCGCGCGGTCGCGGCAAGCATCCCCTCCGGACCGCACGCGTAAATCATCACCGGCGACGACCGGTGTCGTGCGGCGAGCATTCGATCGAGCGGCGCGACGACGCGTCCACGTTCGCCGACGGAGCCGTCTTCGGTCGTCAGCACGAGCTCGACGCCCAGGCGACGGAAGAATTCGAGGTAGAACAATTCGACGCCCGTCCGCGCGCCGTAGAAGAGCGTCGTCTTGACCTGTCGCGCGCGCAGCGCTTCGGCGAGCGTCGCGAACGGCGCGAGACCGACGCCGCCCGCAACCATCCACGCTTCGGATGGCGGTTCGACGATCGTGAACGGGCGGCCGAGCGGTCCCAGGCACGCCACTCGATCGCCGACCTTCGCGTCAAACAACAGACGCGTGGACGTGCCGATGCGTTTGCTCAGGATGGTAAGCCCGGTCGGCCTGCCGCTCGGGTCGCGCACGATTTCGAACACCGAAAACGGCCGCCGCAGCAGCGGGTCGCGGCCGGCGCTCGCCTTCACCATCACGAACTGTCCGGGTTCTGCGGCGGCTGCGATCGCCGGCGCGTCGAGCGCGAGGACGTTGTAGTCGCTGGAGAGCGCGCGGTTCGCGATCACCTCCGCAGCGACGTCGATCGGCATTTCGGTCAGTATACTTTGGACCACCGATGCGTCGATTGCTGCTGCTCGCGCTGTTGCTCGCCGTCGGCGCCGTCGCGTTTGCGCGCGTCTGGCGGCCACGCGAGCGAGGACCCGAAAATCCAGAACACCTGACGTTGACGTGGATGGCCGACGCGCATCAACTCGGGCCTGTCGGATACAGAGATCCCGCCGGCGCGATTTCACCGGATGGCAAATGGATCGCGTACTCGGAGGGACGCTTCCTTCGCGTTCGTCCGGCCGGCGGCGGCCCCACGATCGACTTGCCGCCAGGCGAGGCGCAGATCAGGACGCTCTCGTGGAACAGCGACAACCGGCGGATCGTGACCGACGGGTTCGGCGCGACCGGCGTCGGCGTGTACGACATCGTCGCGCGCACACGTACGCGGCTGTGGCCCGATCGCGACGATGTGCGCCAGCCGGTGTGGTCGCCGACGGGACAGTTGATCGGCGCGATTGTGAACGGTCGCGACGGACAGGCGGTCGTGGCGCTGTCGATGGATGGCCGCTCCGCGCCAGTCGCCGCGTCGCTGCGTCGAATCAGTTTTCCCGCCTGGACACCGCGCGGCGAGATGGGCTGCATCACGGCGATCGACGGGCGTTCGCGCGTGACGATTCCGTGCGGCGGCACGCCGCTGCAGATCGATCCGGACGCCGACGCGTACGGTCCGCTGGCGTTTTCGCCCGACGGCAAAACCGTGTACGTCGCGTTGGCAAACGCGACCGGCACGGTGGACCTGTGGGCGGCGCCAGTCGGCGCCGGCCGTGCGCGCCGGTTGACGGCGTTTTCGCGCGACTCGTATGCGCCGAGCGTCGCGGCGGACGGATCGATCGCGTTCAAGGTCCAGAGTTATCGCACGTCGGTTGCGGTCGTCGACGCTGACGGCGGACCAACGCGCGCCCTGACGACCTTTCAAAGCGAAACGCCGTCATGGGATCCAACGGGGCGGTGGCTCGGTATCACGTACGGCACGTGGCGTCGCGTGCCTGACGACGCAAAGTATCCGGACATCGCGCAGGACGCTGGAATCATTGCGGCGAATCCGGATCAACCCGCCGCTGTGCCGGCGCGTGTCGTTCAAGACTCGGCGTCCGAGGATCAGTCACTCTGCTGGTCGCCGAACGGCAAGTGGATCGCGTTCCACTCGCACAAAGATCAATCCGACGACATCTGGCTGCGTCCCGCAGAGGGACCGGGCGCGGCGAGGCGAATCAGTTTTCTTGGACGCGGTGCCGAAACCGGGTGGCCGCGCTGGTCGCCGGACGGTCATCGTCTGATGTTCACTGGCGCGAGCCGCACGACCCATCGTCCGGCGTTGTATGTCGCCGCTGTCGATCAAACCAGCGGTGACGTCGTCGAGGGGCCGGGACAGATCGCGATCGCGATCGACGGCGACATTTCCCACGCCGAATGGCTGCCGGATAGCAGGCGCCTCGTTGCGATCGTGAAGGAGAGTCCGGGTCGTCAGGCGATCGTCGTCACCGACATCGAGGGCCACACGCCGGCGGTTGTCCGTCGTTTCGAATCGGAGCACGACACGCCGGGGCTCGGCGTCTCGCCGGACGGCCAGCACGTCGCGTTCATCGCGCCGGCGGCGGACGGCTTTTTTCAGGTGTGGCGCATGCCGACTGCCGGTGGCACGCCGGTGCAAGTGACGACCGATCGCTCGAACAAGACACAACCCGCGTGGTCGCCGGACGGGAGAACGATCGCGGTCACCGTGTGGAACTACGACGCGCAGTTCTGGAAGCTGGCGTCAAGATGAAGTTGCTGCTCGTTGCGGCGGGATTGATTGCGGCGCTGACGCGCGCCGATGTCGAGCGGGCCGTCAATTTCGCGCGGTGGCCTCACACCGACGCCGAGCGGGCACGGTTCCATTCGCAGTACGTGACGAAGTTTGCCGTTCCGCCTGCGCATGCCGGTCCGGTCGTCGAGTCGATCGACGTGCTCACGCCGTATCGCCGGCTCGAGAAGATGGCGGAAGGGCACGAACAGCTGCATGACATGTGGGCGCGTGGCGGCGCCTATAGCGACGCCGAAACCGCGATCGCGCCATTCACCGGCCGCGTGTCGATCGTCGCGCGCGTGTACTTCGGCCTGCTGACGGTCGCGACGCCGGACGCGCAGGTGCAGGTGCCGGGCATCGAGCCGCTGTCGACGAACATGACGTCCATCGCGTGCGGCGACTCGATTTGCGGCGGCGACTACGAAGCGGTGTTCGACGCGGCGGATCTCGGCCAATTCGTCCACATGATTCGCGTGCTCTGGGGCGGCAGGGAGCTCGCGCGGACGACCGCCGACTTCCGCGTGCTACAATGAGCGCCGCTCTTTAACGCGCTCCTGCGAGAGTGCGAAGAGGTGGCCATGCCTGTTGTTCTCGACGCCGATCGAATCGACCGTTCCCTCACGCGCATCGCGCACGAAATCCTCGAACGCAACCGATCGCTGGACGAATTGGCTCTTGTTGGGATTCGTACGCGCGGCGTTCCGATCGCGAAGCGGATCGCGAAAGCCATCCACGACATCAACGGACACGACGTGCCGACCGGCGCGCTCGACATCACGTTGTATCGCGACGACCTGATGCGGCACGCGGTCGGACCGCAGCCGCTGGTCCGCAAGACCGAGATCGGATTTTCGATCGACGACAAGCGGATCCTGCTCGTCGATGATGTGCTCTATACGGGACGGACGATTCGCGCGGCGCTCGACGCGTTGATCGATTTCGGCCGGCCGAAGGCGATTCAGCTCGTGTGCCTCGTCGATCGCGGTCACCGCGAGCTGCCGATCAAGGCGGACTACGTCGGCAAGAACATCCCGACGTCGGTCACGCAAAGCATCCAGGTGCATCTGCAGGAAGTCGACGGCCGCGACGAAGTGGAGATCACGGAATCATGAAAAAGGATCTCCTCGGCATCGGCGATCTCACGCGCGACGAGATCTATCTCATCCTCGACACGGCCGAAGCGATGCGCGAGATCGCGCAACGTCCGATCAAGAAGGTCCCGACGCTGCGCGGCAAGACCGTCGTCAACCTGTTCTACGAACCGAGCACCCGGACGCGGACGTCGTTCGAGATCGCGGAAAAGCGTCTGAGCGCCGACACGCTGAACATCGCGGTGGCGCAGTCGAGCGTGTTGAAAGGCGAAACGCTCGTCGATACGGCGCGGAACATCGAGGCGATGGCGCCGGATATGATCGTCATGCGTCACGCCTCGTCCGGCGCGCCGCACCTGCTCTCCCGAATCTGCAAATCGCGCATCATCAACGCCGGCGACGGCATGCACGAGCATCCGACGCAGGCACTGCTCGACGCCTACACGATCCGCGAGCACAAAAAGCGGATCGAAGGGTTGAAGGTGGTCATTTGCGGCGACCTGCTGCACAGCCGCGTGCTGCGGTCGAACGTGCTGCTGCTGCGCGAACTGGGCGCCGACGTCTGGGTCAGCGGCCCGCCGACGCTGATTCCGGTCGGCATCGAACAGCAGGGCGTCCGCGTGTCGACGTCGATCGACGAGGCTGTGGCCGAGGCGGACGTCATCATGATGCTGCGCATCCAGCACGAACGGATGAACGGCGCGTTTTTCCCGTCGGTGCGCGAGTATTTCAACACGTTCGGCATGACGGTCGAGCGGGTCAAGCGCGCGAAGCCGGACGTGATCATCATGCACCCCGGGCCGATGAACCGCGGCGTCGAGATCGCCTCCGAGGTCGCCGATGGTCCGTACTCGGTCATTCTCGAGCAGGTCACGAACGGCGTCGCGGTCCGCATGGCGGTCCTCTATCTGTTGGCCGGCGAGCAGGAAGGTGATTGAGTGAAGCGTCTCTTGAAAGGCGGACGGGTCGTCGATCCGGCGAACGGGCGTGACGGCGAGTTCGACGTGCTCATCGACGGCGATCGCATCGCCCGCGTCGGTCGCGATCTGCCGTCAGACGATGCGGCGGTCGCCTACGTGCCGAGCGGGTTCATCGTCGCGCCCGGACTGATCGACATGCACGTGCACCTGCGCGAGCCGGGACAGGAACACAAAGAGACCGTGGCGACCGGCACGGCCGCGGCTGTTGTCGGCGGGTTCACGGCGGTGGCGTGCATGCCGAACACCAGTCCGGTCAACGACAACGCCGGCGTCACCGAATACATTCTGAAGAAAGCGGCGGAGGCGAACCTCGCGCGCGTCTATCCCATCGGCGCGGTATCGCGCGGCCAAAAAGGCGAGACGCTCGCGGACATCGCCGAGTTGAAGGCGGCCGGCTGCGTGGCGATCACCGACGACGGGCATCCGGTGTCGACGGCGCTGCTGATGCGGCGCGCGCTCGAATACACGTGCATGTTCGACATACCGGTGATCGAGCACTGCGAAGAGCAGACGCTGAAAGCGGACGGCGTCGCGCACGAAGGGATGCACGCGTCGGCGCTCGGGCTGCGCGGCATTCCGGGCGAAGCCGAATCGATCATGGCGCTGCGCGACATCTCGCTCGCCGAACTGACCGGCGGCCGTGTGCACATTGCGCATATGAGCGCGCGGCAAACGCTCGACGCGGTGCGCTACGGCAAGTCGCGCGGCGCGAAGGTGACGTGCGAGGTGACGCCGCATCATTTCGTCCTCACCGACGCGATGCTGGGTGCGCCGATTCCGTACGACACGAACGTCAAGATGAACCCGCCGCTGCGCGCAGCGGCGGATCGCGATGCGATGATCGCCGGCTTGAAGGACGGCAGCATCGACGTCATCGCCACCGACCACGCGCCGCATCACTACGACGAGAAGCAGGTCGAGTTCGACCGCGCGCCGTTCGGCATCACCGGCCTCGAGACGGCCGTGTCGCTCTGCTTCGATCGGCTGGTCCACGCGGGCGTCATCTCCGTCTCGCGGCTGATCGAACTGCTGTCGGTGAACCCAGCGCGGATTCTCCGGGTGGCTGGCGGCGCGTTGAGCGATGGGGCACCCGCGGATATTTCCGTGCTCGCGCCGGACATGTCGGTAACGATCGACGCGGCGTCGATGACATCGAAATCGAAAAACACCCCCTTTGACGGATGGCAACTGCGCGGCGCCGTCGCCGCCACCATCGTCGGTGGACGCATCGTCTACGAGCGAGGCACATGGATAAGCGGGCGGAGCTGAAAACAAAAGCGCTGCAGGATCTTCAGCATTCGGAAGTGCTGATGCTGAACGGGCATTTCGATTACGGCAACGGCTATCACGGCCGCGTCTACCTGAACGCGCATCAGTTGTTCCGTCATCCCTCGACGATCTGGCGCTTCGCCCAGGACCTGATCGACGTGATGCCTGGCGAACTCGTGCAGCGGACCGAAGTCGTCGCTGGCCCGGTCACGGGCGGCGCGCTGCTGGCGCATACGATTGCCGGTTTGCTCGACAGCCGCCGCGCGCTGACGCATCCGCCGTGCAGCTTCGCGCCGTTCAACTACGACGCCAACGGCGGTTTCACGCTTCGCAACTTTTATCGCAACGAGCTGAAAGGGAAGCGCGTGTTGCTGGCGGACGATGTGCGAAACACGGGTGAGACGTTTGCGAAGTGCGCGGCGCTCGTGGCGGAAGCCGGCGGGACGGTCGTCGCGACGGTCCAGATCTACGATCGCTGCGAGGCGGTCGTCGACCTGGACGTTCCGAACGTCGCGCTGGCGGAATACAAGGCGCCGGAGAACTTCAGAACCGCCGATTGTCCGCTCTGCAAGACGAATGTACCGATTACGCGGTTCTGAACAACTTTCAAGTCTCAACTCTCAAGTCTCAAGTCTCAAGTCTCAAGTCTCACGCTGGCCAGGTTCTTGTAGCCGGCCAGCGTCATGGCAACAGAACATCCGCAGGATTTTCGTGAGCGCGCGTTTCGGTTCGCGTGCAAGCTCTTTGACTATTGCGATGATTTGGCGAGACTTCCGGGCCCGCGTCGGCAGGTCGCACAGCAGCTCTTCGCTTCCGGTAGCTCAATCGGCGCGAACCTCGCGGAATCAAGATCTGCCCACAGCCGCCGCGAACTCGCGGCAAAAACTGCCATCTCTCTCAAGGAAAGCCACGAGTCGAAGTACTGGCTCCGTATCGCCGAAGCGAAGTCGCTTGGTGACAAGCAACTTCGCGATTGGCTGCTCCAGGAGGCGGACGAATTCGTCGCCATGCTCACTGTAAGCGTCCGACGCCTTCAGCATGATCCTGATGAGAGTTGAGAGTTGAGAGTTGAGATTTGAGAGTTCTTTAATTTCTTCCCCGCTGCCATCCGACGCCAATCGACAAGAGGAGCGTGGGCGTGTAGCGATGGTCGACGCTGACGAGTGACGTGTAGGTGCCGTTCGACTGGCGCTGATAGGAGTACGCCGTCGACGTCGCGTTGTAGAACGGCAGGATCGCATCGGTTTGCATGAACAACCGAACGCTGGCCGCGCGGCCGATCTCGTACCCGGCGGTCAACTCCGCCTGCATGCCGTTGCCGTTCCAGCTGCGGCTGTTCTGAAACACATCCATGGCGCCCCAACTCAAGCCGCCGCCGTAGTACGGCGTGCGATTCGACCGCGGGTTGGCGAAGTACAGTCCTTCCAATTTCAGGTATGACCCGCCAGTCACCGATGCGTCGGACGTGTAGTAGGACGTGGAGGTGCGGGTGAGCCCGTTGAGAAAGGAGAAATCGACGCCGAAGGTGTCGAACTCCGCACGGTAGCCGAACCCGATCGAAGGTGTGCCGAGAACGGAGTCGGCGAACACGGCGCCAGATCCGAGGCGCGCGTACCAGAACGCGTCGGACTGCACGCGACGTTCGGGGATGTTTTGCGCGGCGCTGACGTTGCCGCGATCGATCACGCCGAAGGTGCCCACAGGCTTCCCCGTGAGAAATGATCGAATCATCTGGTTGTAGATCGGTTCGAGATCGTCGACGTCGATCGCTTTGCCTTCGCGCGTCCCTTTCGAGCCTGTCATCGTGACGGTGATCGTCCGTCCCAACTTCACGTGCGTGACGACGTACGTCTCGGTGCAGCCGGTATCGACGACGTGCTCGCCGGCAAGCTGAAATTGTGTTTTCAACACGATCAGCGCCGCCGTGCGGTCGCGCGGCGCCAGCATGTCGTGGTCCTGGTCGATGGTGACGCACGTTTGTGCCGCCGCGATCCGCGCGGCCGCGAGCAGGACGACAGCAAGTGTGAGTGAGTGAACGAGTTGCCTGCGCATCGGATCCTCAGTGCGGCTCGAGGCCGCTCTACTGGAGGATGCGAAATGGCTGCGGAAACCGGCTCAGCGGACGGGCGCCAACCGAAGATGACCGATCGACCCCTCTTCGATCCGGCCTCGGTCCATCGTCATCGGCCGGTAGCGCATGTTCCGCCAGTCCGCGAGGAAATCGTCGTAGTGCGGCGACAGCCAATGCCCGGATTGTCCGACCGCGTCGAGAAAGCGACTGTCGTTGGCCGGTGACAGATCGATGATCTCGCGATAGCCCGGGATCAGATGCTGTTCGTACTTCTGATCGAACGCGACGGTGCCGACGTCGACGGTGCTCCAGTCGCCGCCGTTCGGCATCGATCGGCTGACGAGCGGCCGCAGCGCCGCGACGGCGTCCAGCCCCTGGTGCGGAAAGATCGCGCGGTGGATCGCGTCCCACCGCCACTTCTTCATGTCGCCGCCCATGCGCCGTGTGAGATCGACGACCGCTTCGTGCAGCGCCCGCGTGACCGCTTCATCGCACGTTTCCTCATGCGCGGTCGTTTTGTCGTCACACCACGCGGTGTCGTTCGTGGCAATGGCGTGCGCGACGAAGCGCGCCATGAACGTCGTCTTCAGGTTGTACTCGTTGCCGACGATCGGACCGAGATCGTCGCCGACGATCGCCGGCCCGAGTTGATAGAACCACGCTTCGTAGATCGCTGCGGCGGCGCTGTCGCCTTTCGTGTCGTAGTCCCATGGCTTGACGATGTCGACCGCCTGTTGATCGGGCGTGTTGTCGGGATGGACGTGCTGGAGGAGCAGCGGCAAGAGCTCCTTCGCGTGCAGCGACAGCGTGTCGCCCTGCACTTTCGCGAAGTCATCGGGCGTCAGGTTCGAACGTCCCTTCAACAGATCGACGATCCGCTGCGCGCGATGCGGCGTGTACCACTCGAACCCGAGGTTGTACTTATAGTCCTCGGGCGCAGGGCGATGGTTCGCAGTGACGATCAGGTGGTCGGGCGGATCGTAGAGGTGCGGCAGATCTTCGAACGGCACCCAGCCGGTCCACTCTGCATCACCCGTCCAGCCGTCTGCGGGCAGCGTGCCGTCGCCGCTCGCGCGGATGGGAATATGCGCCGGCGCGTAGTAGCCGATGTGTCCGTCGACGTCGGCGTAGACGAGATTCTGTGACGGCACGACGAAGTACTTCAAGGCATCCGTGAAGTCGTTCCAGTTGCTGGCCTCGTTCAGCTTCAGGATCGCAATGACGGTTGAGTCTTCGGGATCGAGCGCCGTCCAGCGGAAGGCGAGCGGCTCGAGCGGCGGCGATTTGACGTCCTTCTTCGACTCCGCCTCGTTTGCGTTGATCGCATCCGACACGAGCGGACCGTGTCGCGTCACGCGGACGTTCAGCTGAATCGGCGGCGCGCCTTTGACGACGATGGTTTCCGGAATGACGGTGATCGGTTCCTGCGCGCCGCGAAATTCGACCGTCCGGCCGCTGGCGTCGATATGCTCGCGATACAAATCCTCGACGTCCGCAGCGACGTTGGTCATGCCCCACGCGATCCGGCGATTGCGGCCGAGGACGACGGTGGGTGCGCCGGGCAGCGTGCCGCCGATCACGTCGAAGTCCGGCGCCGACATGTGCGCGAGGTACCACGTCGACGGAATGCGCGTCCCAAGATGCGGATCGTTCGCGAGCATCGGTTTGCCGCTCGCCGTCATCGATCCGTCGACGACCCAGTTGTTGGACCCGATGCCGTCCTGGAAGGTGGAGAAGAACTCGCGTCCGGCGGCCAGGTAGGGCTGGTGGGGCAGGTAGGGCTGGTGGGCCGACGCCACAGAGTTCTTACCTGCCGTACCCGCCTCACCCGCCTCACCGGCCCGGTCCAGAATGCTAAGGCCGCCCTTCGGATACAGCGGCATCAACTGCTGCATCCGTTCCATCCCGACTTTCGCGACGAGATCGTTTCGCAGTAGTTCGAACGAGTAGTTGGCGCTGAGATCCCAGGCCATCATCTTGACCCACGCGATCACGTCGGATCCGGTCCACGGTTGCGGCTCGAATCGCAGCAGCGTGAACTCGGGCGGCAGCGCCGTCCCGTGGTGTGTCGAGATGAACGCGTTGACACCGGCGACGTACGCGTTGATGTCCTGCTGCACCGGCGCGGGCAGGTGCTCCCACGCGCTGACAGCGGCGCGGCCGAATCCCACCGTGCGCAGGAAGCGATCCTGCGGGATCGTTGCCGGGCCGACGATCTCCGACAGGCGGCCGAACCCGATCCGCCGCTGGAATTCCATCTGCCACAACCGATCCTGCGCGTGCACGTACCCGAGTCCGAACAGCGCGTCCTTCTTGGTCTTCGCGAAGATGTGCGGGATCGCGCTCCGGTCGCGGACGATGTCGACGTCGGCGGTGATGCCGGCCACCTGCTCGGTCGCGTTGTATTCCGGAAGGGATCGACGGACGAGGACGTACACGGCCGCGAGCGCGATCAGGACGAGGACCACGATCGCGCCCAGCGCTTTCAGCACCAGTCGCAGCATGCGAAAATCATACTCTTGCTCAAGGACACGCTCGACCGGCTGTACGCGGAATACAACTATCCCGATTCCGCGACCGATCCGATTCAAATCGTCCGGCGATTCATGCGCAACGACGACCGCGAAGTCGTCGGATTCCTTGCCGCTTCGCTGGCGTTCGGACGCGTCGCCAGCGTGCTGCAGTCAATCGAGCGGGTGCTCGCGGTCGCCGGACCATCGCCAGCCGACTACGTCCGCCGGTTCGATCCGAAGCGCGAGGCGAAGGCGCTGTCACCAATCGTTCACCGCTGGATCAAAGGCCCCGACATCGTGGCGCTCCTGTGGCTGATGCGCCAGATGATCGACCGGTCGGGTTCGATCGAGGGGTTCTTCGCGGACACCGGCGCCGCTGACCCCGGTGCCTCGCTACCTTCAGGCACCAGCGTCGACGTCGGACCGATGATCGACAGCTTTTCTTCGCGCGCGATGGCATTGGACGTGCGGTCGACGGGCGTCTCATATTTCTTCCCGCGACCGTCGGCCGGCAGCGCGTGCAAGCGGATGAACCTGTTCTTACGCTGGATGGTGCGCCGCGATCAGTTGGACTTTGGGATCTGGAACCGCGTCTCGTCGGCCAAACTCGTCGTCCCGCTCGATACCCACGTGATCCGCGTCGGACGGCTGCTGAAGCTGACGCGCTACGTGAGCCCCGGGTGGCGCATGGCGGCGGACATCACGCAGTCGCTCAGAGCGTTCGATCCGGACGATCCGGTGAAGTACGACTTCGCGCTCTGCCACATCAGCATGCAATGTGCCGACGACCGAGCGTTGCGTAGACGGTTGCCGTCTCCGCGACCATCCGCTCGACGGTAAACCGCTCGCGCACGCGCGCAAACCCCGCGTCGGCGAGCCGGCGACGCAGCGCGTCGTCGTTCAGCGCGCGGACGATCGCGTCGGCGAGCGCGTGCGAATCGCGCGGCGGGACGATCAGTCCGGTCACGCCGTCTTCGATGATTTCTGGAATGCCGCCGGCGTTGGTCGCCACGATGGGTCGCGCGCATGCCATCGCGTCGAGGAGCGAGGTGCCAAGGCCCTCGGTCACCGAGCTCATCACGAACAGATCGAATCCCTTGATGCAGCCGATGACATCGGTGCGAAATCCGGGCAGCAGCACATGTTTTTCGAGCGCGTGTTCCTTGACGAGATGTTCGAGGTGCTGGCGCAACTCGCCTTCGCCGAGGATGATGAATCGCGCATCCGGGATCTGTTTGACGACCAGATGCGCCGCTTCGATCAGATACCGCTGTCCTTTGTGCGGAACGAGCGCGGCGACGTTGCCGACGACGGGCGCATGGTGCGGCAGCCAGAATGCTTCGTGCACGTTGACCGGCTCGGCCGCGACGACGTGCTCGACGTCGATGCCTTCGTGGACCGTCACGACGTGATCGGGCGCGACGCCATCGGCCAGCAGGATCTGCCGGATCGCGTCGGACGCGGCGATATAGCAGTCCACCTGCCGGTACTTCCACTTCGAAAAGGAATTGCCTTTCAAATGAAAGTCGACGCGCCGCGCCGCGATGAGCGGGGTCGTGACGGCGTTCTTCGACCCGCCGCCGAGCGACAGCGCGAGCGACGCCATCGCGACACCGTGCGGATCGTGTGCGTGGATGACGTCGGGCTGCAGTCGTTTCAGCACGCGCGCGAATCGCCACGCCGCCGACAGATCCATCTCCGTCCGCGGCGCGAGCGGAATCAGCTCGAGCCCTTCGGACGCACGTCGACGCAGCTCGCCGTCCGGATGCGCGACGAGCGCGGCCCGGTGACCGATGGCCCGCAGGCCATTGACGGTCAGCAGGACTTGATTTTGTCCACCGCGCCAGGTGCGCGCGGTGTCGACGTGGAGCGAGAACATAGTTCCCACAGTTTCGCGAACTTCAGCATCACGTAATACGCGTTCATCGCCGAGATGACAAATCCAGCGGTGCCGTCTCGGATGCCGCCTTTCGCGATGTAGTTGCGCAGGAACGCGAGCGGCGGATGCCCGGCGACCTGCATCAATCCGGCGCGCCGGCCCGATTCGTACATCTGTCGCGCAGCGTACGTCGTGTAGCGATCGATCGTCTCGAGATGATCGGCGATGTCGCGATACGCGTAATGCTGGATGTCGCCGCGCAGTCGACCGACAGTGCCTCGCACCGTGACGGCTTCGTGCACGTATCGCCCCGTCCACTCGGCCTGGCGCCGATCGTACAGCCGCAGCTGGTAGTCGGGATACCAATCGGTCGTCCGGATCCAGCGGCCGAGATGAAAGGTCACACGCGGGATCCGGAACGCCGCGTACGACGGCGTCGCGGCGAGCACAGACGTGATCTCGGACGCCAGCTCCGGCGTCACGCGCTCGTCGGCATCGAGCGACAGGATCCAGTCATGGCTCGCGATCGACGCGGCGTAGTTCTTCTGATCGATGTAGCCGGGCCACTCACGCACGATCACCCGGTCGGTAAACCGACGGGCGATCGCGACGGTGTCATCTGTGGACTGCGAGTCGACGACGATGATTTCGTCGGCGAAGGCGACGGACGTCAACGCATCGCTGATGTCCGCTGCTTCGTTCTTGGTGATGACCGTGACCGAAAGCTTCGGCACACGGTGGAGCATAACATTGCGGATTGAGGATTGCGGATTGCGGATTGATTGTTGATTAAATCCGCAATCCGCAATCCGCATTACTGTGCTCGTACGATCGCTGATCCCCCGGCTTGAACCGCGCCCGAACCGGCGGTCGTAATGCCGCCGCTTCCGCCGTTGAGCGGGACTTCCTGTACCGTCTCGAAGTCGACGAGCGACTTGTTGTAGTCGGCGATTGCCTGGATCTCCACCACGCGCGCCTGCGCGAGGTCGCGCTGCGCCTGGAAGACGAAGAAGCTCTGCGACATGCCGGCCGCGAGTTTCTTTTCCTCCGCGTCGAGTTTCTTCTCCTGCAGTTCGCGCGACGCGCGCGCCGACAGCACGCGTTTCTGGTTGGTGTTGACGTTGCGCGCCGCGAGGCGCACTTGCGTGGCGACGTTCATCTCGAGCGCCTTCATCTGCGTTTGCGCCTGCTCGTATTGGAGCCGCGCGCGCGCCATGTTCGCCTGCGCGGTGCTCGCGCCGAGCGGATACGCGACCTGGATGCCGACGGTCCACGTCGGATACTGGCTTTGAAGCACGTTGCCGAGCACGCTGCCGAACCCGCTGTCGGACACGACCGATCGCGGCGCCGCGAGATTCGCCAGGCTGACGCTGCTCAACTGCGTGCCGCCAGCCGCCGTCGCGTTGTAGGTGAGCTGTCCGTTGACGTCGGGCAGCAGCTGGTTGTGGTAGTACTTCAGGTTCACGTCGCTCTGCTCGAGGCTGTTCTTCGCGCTGAGGATGTCGGACCGCTTCGACAGCGCATTCCGCACGGCCGCGTCGACGTCGAGGGTTTGCTCGGAGAACGACGCCGCGTCGCTCGGGTCGAACTCGGTGGTCCAGAAATCGGGCTGACCGGGATCCATGATCAACGTCCGCAGGTTGTCCTGTGCGGTCTTGATCGCCGCTTCCGCGACGATGACGCCCGACTCGTTGCTCGCGACTTCGGCCTGTGCCTGCACGATGTCGATGGGCGCCAGCGTCCCGATCTCCACGCGCTTCTGGTTGTCCTTCAAGAACTGCTGCGACAGCGCGAGCGACTGCTGCTGCGCCTTCAGGTTGTTGATCGCGAACACGAGGTCCCAGTACGCGTTGCGCACGCTGCGTGACGTTTGCGTGATCACCGACGCCAGCTGAATGTCGGAGAGATCGCGGGCCTTCTTGCTGTTGAGGACCTGCTGCCGAATCTGGTCGATCGAGCGGTTGCGGACGAACGGCTGCGTGTACTGCAGCTGCAGCGTCGAGTTGATCTGCGGCACGAAGTTGACGAACAGGTTGTTCGTCGTGGTGCGCGAGTTGTTCCAGAACGCGTTGTAGTTGGCGCCCCACGGCAGTGCCTGGTTCAACGCGACCTGCGTCGCGAAATTCGCGTTGTCGATCGTCGTGGTGCTGCCGGCCAGCGCGCTGGTCGACTGCTGCGTCTGCGTCTGCCTGGACAGCCCCGAGGACAGGCTCGGCGCCCAGAACGACCTCGCCTGCATGATCCCGACGTCCTGGATCTGTGGATCAATCCGCTGGATTCGGATGCCAAGGTTCTGCTCGAGGGCGAGCTTGACGGCTTCGTCCATCGACAGACGGCGTGTGGCCGTCGCCTGGCCGGCCTGCGGCTGGGCCGTGGCTGACTGCGCGGCGGCCGCGAGAGCCGCGGCGTCGAACCGCAACTGTCCGGTCTGCGCGAATGCGGACACCGGTAAACAGATGAGCAGGCACGCCGGGGCGAACGCACGGAGGAAACGCTGGTAACGCATTGCAAAAGGCTCCATCAACAAAGAGTTGGGCAATTCTGATCAGTAGACGTCCGGCGGGGAGGATTGGTTCAGCGAATTGTATAATGAGCGCCCCTTTTTCGAGGTTTTCATGCACATTTCTGCTCGTGTCACGACGGGGTTGGCCGTCGTCGGCTTGGTTATCGGCTCGACGACGTCCGCGCAGCTGGCGTCGACGACATTTCCGCTCACTGTGGACAGCATCATGCGCGGTCCGAAACTGGTGGGCTACCCGCCGACGAGTCTCCGCTGGTCGGGCGACTCGTCGAAGCTGTACTTCGAGTGGCGGAAAGCGGGCGATGACGAGGCGTCCACGTATGTTGTCGGACGTGACGGGACGTCGCCGCGCAAGCTGACCGACGCCGAACGCAAGAATGCGCCGCCGACGAACGGTGTCTGGGACCGCGCGCATCGGCGCGTGCTGTTCGCTGACCAGGGCGACATCGCGATCGTGGACACGGTCACCGGGACGCGGCGGCAGATCACGCGAACGACCGGCGCCGAGTCGCGTCCGCGATGGGCGCGGCACGAGACCGCTGTCACATTCGTGCGCGATAACAATCTGTTTCTCGTCCCCCTCGACAGCGGCGCGATCGAACAGTTGACCGACATCGCCCCGCGCAAACGCGATCCGCGCGAGAGCGACAGCCAGAAGTTCATCAAGACCGAAGAAGAGAAGTTGATCGAGCACACGCGCGTCGAGGCGGAGAAGAAGCAGAAGAAGGAAGCCAAAGACAAGGCTGATGCGCTGCCGAAGTACGAGCTCGGCGAGCGTCAAAGCGCGTTCGACATCCAACTCTCGCCGGACGACAAACACGTCTTCGTCCTCGTGTCGGAGCGCGCCGACACGGCAAAACGGCCCAACGTTCCGAACTACGTCACCGACTCGAGCTACACCGAAGACATCCCGGCGCGCACGTTCGTCGGCGACTCGCAGGACAAGCGATCGCTCGTTGTCATGAACCTGGCGACCGGTAAGTCCCAGGCAGTCGGTGCGTCGTTTGCCGGCACGCGCGAGATCCGCTGGAACTCACCGCAGATGTCCGAAGACGGCGCGATCGTCATCGGTCACGCGCGCGCGAGCGACAACAAGGACCGCTGGCTCGTGGCGATCGATGCCGACACCGGCAAGACGCGCGTCGTCGACGACCTGCACGACGAGGCGTGGGTGCGCGAGATCGGCGGCGGTGGCGGGTTCGGCGAGGACACGTCGTTCGGATGGGTCGACAGCAAGCGGCTCTGGTTTCTGTCGGAACGCGACGGATGGATGCATCTGTATTCGGTCGACGCGTCGGACCCGCAGGCGAAGCCGCGTCAGTTGACGCAAGGCAAGTGGGAGATCGACGCGGTGTCGCTGTCGCAGGACAAGAAGAAGTTCTACATCACCAGCACCGAACAGCATCCCGGAGAACGGCATCTCTACGCGATGTCCATCGACGGCGGGACGCGCACGAAAGTGACGTCGATGACCGGATCGAACGTCGGCGACGTGTCGCCAGACGACTCGACCATCGGGATGATCTACTCGTACTCGACGAAACCGCCCGAGGTGTACGTGATGGCGAACGCGCCTGGCGCGGCCGGCAAACAGGTGACGACGTCCACGAGCGACGAGTGGCGATCGTTCAAGTGGATCGATCCGCAGTTGATTACGTACAAAACGCGCGACGGCGTGGACGTCTACGCGCGCCTCTACACGCCCGAGATGATCGGCGCGAAGCGCGATCCCTCGGCGCCAGCCGTCGTCTTCGTCCACGGTGCTGGGTATCTGCAGAACGCGCACAAGTACTGGTCGGGCGGCTACTACCGCGAGTACATGTTCAA
The DNA here is from genome assembly GCA_035652075.1 of Vicinamibacterales bacterium. GTDB lineage: Bacteria > Acidobacteriota > Vicinamibacteria > Vicinamibacterales > CAVVIG01 > Gp6-AA45. Next base: position 36,606 of record DASREL010000227.1, on the reverse strand, counting down.
CAATCTGCTCGCGTCCAAAGGCTACGTCGTCCTCGACCCTGACTACCGTGCGAGCGCCGGCTACGGCCGCGATTGGCGGACGGCGATCTACCGTCACATGGGCGGCAAAGATCTCGACGACGTGGTCGATGGCGCGAAGTATCTCGTCGAGAAAGAACACGTCAACGCGAAGCACATCGGCGTGTACGGCGGCAGCTACGGCGGCTTCATCACGCTGATGGCGATGTTCACGTCCCCAGATACCTTCGCCGCCGGCGCGGCGAATCGACCGGTGACCGATTGGTCGCACTACAACCACGGCTACACGTCGAACATCCTCAACGAACCGCAGAACGATCCCGAAGCGTATCGCCAGAGCTCCCCGATTTATTTCGCGGAAGGATTGAAAGGCGCGCTGCTGATCAACCACGGCATGGTCGACACGAACGTGCTCTTCCAGGACTCGGTCCGTCTCGTGCAGCGGCTCATCGAGCTGCGCAAGGAGAACTGGTGGGTGTCGCCGTATCCGGTCGAGAACCACGGGTTCGAAGAAGAGACGAGCTGGGCCGATGAATACAAACGCATCTTGTCGCTGTTCGAACAGCATTTGAGAGTCCATGACGCGCGACGCGCTTCTTGATCTGTTTCGAAAATCGGGCGCGCTGCTCGAAGGCCACTTCCGGTTGACGTCGGGGCTCCACAGCCCTGGTTACCTGCAGTGCGCGCTCGTGCTGCAACATCCGGCGGATGCGGAGCGTCTTGGCGCCGACATCGCCGCCGCGACGCACGAACTGCGGCCGACCGTCGTTCTCTCGCCGGCACTCGGCGGCATCGTGATCGGACAGGAGGTCGCGAAGGCGCTGGGCGTCCGCGCGATTTTCGCCGAGCGCCAGGACGGCGCGCTGACGCTGCGCCGCGGGTTCATGATCGGCGAGAACGATCGCGTGCTGGTCATCGAAGACGTGATGACGACCGGCGGGTCGACGAAAGAGACGATGCAGGTCGCGCGCGCGGTGGGCGGACGTGTTGTTGGCGCGGCGTCGATCGTCGACCGCAGCAACGGCGCCGTCCGCTTCGACGTGCCGTACGCGTCGCTCCTCGAGATGAACCTGCCGACGTACGAGCCCGATCAATGTCCGCTCTGTGCGCAGGGGATGCCGGTGATCAAGCCGGGGTCGCGGCCGGTCGTCACCTAAGTTGCCGACGTTCAAGATCACGGTCGCGTACGACGGCGCCGATTTCTGCGGCTGGCAGCGTCAGCCGTCCGGGCTGTCGATCCAGGGCCTGCTCGAGGACGCGCTGAGGGATCTCGATCAACGCAACGTGACGGTCATCGGCGCCGGCCGCACCGACGCCGGCGTGCACGCGTTGGCGCAGGTGGCGGCGTTCACGCTCGAACGCGAGATCGCGCCGGACGCGCTCGTGCGCGCGATGAACGTGAGGCTTCCGGACACGGTTCGCGTCGGCGGCGCGGAAGCGGTCCCTCCGACGTTTCATCCGCAGTTCGATTCCAGATCCAAACAGTACCGGTACCGCATCTGGAACGACGACGTGATGTCGCCGTTCGAGCGCCGCTACGCGTGGCACGTGCTCGGCGAGCTCGACGTCGATGCGATGCAGCGCGCGGCGAAGCTCCTCGAGGGCGAACACGATTTCGCGGCGTTTCAGGCGACCGACAGCGATACCAAAACGACCGTGCGGACGATTTTTTCCTCTGAAATCTGCAAGCTGAAATCTGAAATCTCGTACGACGTCGTCGGCAGCGGCTTCTTACGGCACATGGTCCGCAACATCACCGGATCGCTGGTCGACGTTGGCCGGCGGCGCTTTCCGGTCGAATGGCTGTCTGACGTGCTGGCCTCGCGAGACCGCACGAAAGCCGGACGCGCCGCGCCGCCGCACGGGTTGTTTCTCGTGCGCGTAAACTATCAGTAGAATAGGGGTTTACTGCAAAGGATGCCTCATGTCCCTTGAGCAGCTGCTGGCGTGGATTCCGCCGGGTTCGCCCGACGAAACGCTGGCGCGTCAGATCAATTTCGAGCAGCTGCCCGCTCACATCGCGATCATCATGGACGGCAACGGGCGCTGGGCCGCGCAGCGTCACCTGCCGCGCGTCGAGGGACACCGCGCCGGCATCGACTCGGTCCGCGACGTGGTCGAAACCTCCGCGCGGCTTGGCATCGAGGTCCTGACGCTGTACGCGTTCTCGGTCGAGAACTGGAAGCGCCCGCGCACCGAAATCAACGTGCTGATGACGCTGTTGAAGCGCTACATCCGGCTCGAGCTCGGCACGCTGATGAAGAACGACATCCGCTTTCAGGTGATCGGGCGCAAGGACGAACTCTCACCGGACGTGCAGCACGAGCTCGAGATCGGCATCCATCAGACCGAAAACAACCACGGCATGTTGTTCAACATCGCGTTGAACTACGGCGGCCGCGCCGAGATCATCGACGCCGCGAAGCGCGTGCTCGCCGCCGGCATCAACCCCGATGATCTCGACGAACGCAAGTTCGGCGAATTTCTCTACACCGCCGGCCAACCCGATCCCGATCTGTTGATCCGGACGAGCGGCGAGATGCGCATCAGCAATTTCCTGCTGTGGCAGATCGCGTACTCGGAGATTTGGGTGACCGAAACCTTGTGGCCTGATTTTCGGCGTCGTCACCTGCTCGAAGCGGTCATCGCGTACCAGAAGCGCGATCGGCGGTACGGCGGGATCAATCAGTCGCCGGTCACCAGTCGTCAGTCGCCAGTCGCGACACGATGACGCGCGTGATCAGCGGCGCGGTTCTCGTCCTGCTGGTCGTTGTCCTTGTGTGGTTCGCGCCGCCGGTTGCCTTCGAAATCTTCGCCCTCGTCGTCGCGCTCCTGGCCATCGCGGAGCTGTATCGGCTCGTGCCGCTGCTCGTGGCGATTCCGATGGCGGTGGTGTACATCGCGCTGCCGCTTGCGTCGCTGGTGCAGCTGCGGCTGATTGGCGGTCCGCAGGCCGTATTCCTGTTGATGTTGACGGTGATGGTGAGCGACACCGCGCAGTACTACACGGGTCGCGCGTTCGGACGGCGGCCGCTGGCGCCGCGGATCAGTCCCAAGAAGACGGTTGAAGGGGCGATCGGCGGGTTTGTGTTCGGCACCCTGCTGTTCGCCCTGCTCTGCACGTGGTGGGTGCCGCGGATGTCGATGGCAGTGCGGATCGGTCTTGGTCTGGCGATCGTCGCGCTCGGCATCGCTGGGGACCTGTTCGAATCGTTTCTCAAGCGCCGCGCCGGCGTGAAAGACAGCTCGAATCTGATTCCGGGTCACGGCGGCGTGCTCGATCGGATCGACGCGCTGTTGTTCGCCGCGCCGGCTTTCTATCTCGTGCTGGTCGTGTGAAGCGCATCGCGATCCTCGGCTCGACCGGCTCCATCGGCCAGAGCGCGCTGAACGTCGTCGACGCCCACGCAGACAAGCTGCGCGTCGTCGGTCTTGCGGCAGGCGAGAACGCGGATCTGCTCGCGTCGCAGATCGATCGCTACAGGCCCGAGATCGTCTCGATGGCGACCGACGACGCGGTCGCTCGGCTGAAGCCTTCGCGCTACACGCCGCCGCGCGACGACGTTCCAACGGGGCGCGAGGGTCTCGTGGCGGTCGCGTCGCATCCCGACGCCGACATCGTGCTCTGCGCGTCGAGCGGTACCGAGGCGCTCGAAGCAGTGCTCGCGGCGATCGACTTGGGCAAAACGATCGCGCTCGCCAACAAAGAAGTGCTGGTGATGGCCGGCGGCCTCGTTACCGAAGCGGCCGCGCGACGTGGCGTCGCGATCCTGCCCGTCGACAGCGAGCACAACGCGATTCACCAGTGTCTGCACGGGCACACACACGCGGAAGTCAAACGCCTCGTGCTGACCGCATCGGGCGGACCGTTCCGTGGGCGCACGGCGGCGGAGCTTGCGGGCGTGTCGGCCGAAGACGCCCTGAAACATCCCACGTGGCGCATGGGACGCAAGATCACGATCGATTCGGCGACCCTCATGAACAAGGGCCTCGAAGTGATCGAAGCGCACTGGCTGTTCGGCGTTCGAGCCGATCAGATCGACGTCGTGATCCATCCGCAATCGGTCGTCCACTCCCTGGTCGAGTTCGTGGACGGATCGTTCCTCGCGCAACTTGGCGTCACCGATATGCGTCTACCGATTCAGTATGCCTTCTCATACCCGGATCGCTGGACGGCACCGCTGCCGCCGCTCGATTTGACCCGCGCCGGACGTCTCGATTTCGACGTCCCCGATACGGACGCCTTCCCGTGCCTGCGCCTCGCGTACCGCGCGCTCGACGCCGAACGCAGCCTGCCCGTTGTGCTGAACGCGGCGAATGAAGTCGCGGTCGCGCGATTCCTCGACGGACGGATCAGCTTCACCGCGATTCCGCACGTGATCGAACGAACCATGTGTGCGCATCAGCCGGCGCCGGTCGAGTCGCTGGCGGCGGTGCGCGCCGTTGACCGCTGGGCGCGCGAGTATGCGGAGCGCGAGGCCGGCGCGGTAGAATCAAAACTGTGACAACGCTTCTGGCATTTGCCTTCGTGCTCGGCGTCCTCGTGTTCGTGCACGAGCTGGGACATTTCCTCGCCGCGAAGCGCGTCGGCATCCGCGTCCTGAAATTTCAGCTCGGGTTCAACCCGACGATCGTCAGCTTCACGCGCGGCGATACCGAATACAGCATCGGCGCGCTGCCGCTCGGCGGGTACGTGAAGATGGCGGGCGACAGCCCCGAGGAGGAGCGCACCGGGCGCGCGGACGAATTCCTCTCGAAGACGAAGTGGGAACGCTTCCAGGTCCTGATCATGGGCCCCGCGATGAACATCGTGCTGGCGCTCATCCTGACGTCGATCGTGCTGTATCAGGGCGCCGAAGTGCCGTCGTTCGAAGACCAGCCGGTCGTCGTCGGCGTCACGCTCCCTGATTCGCCGGCCGCGAAGGCCGACATCCTGCCCGGCGATCGCGTGATGTCGGTGGACGACCATCGCGTCGACACGTGGGAGCAGTACGAACTCGCCGTCGGGTCGAAGCCGAACAAAGAGATCACGCTCGACATTTTGCGGAACGGCCAGGCGCTGACGAAGAAGTTGACGACGACGGTGATGCCGGGACAGAGCCGATTCGAAATCGGCTACATCGGCGTGCTGCCTGACGTGCATCCGATGATTCCGCACGTCAACCCGGGCGAGCCGGCCGACAAAGCGGGCATCAAAGCGGGCGACGTGATCCTCTCGGTCAACGGCGAGCCGATGACATTTCGTCCGGGCTTGATCAAGGCGATCGCTGCGCATCCGGGCGAGCGAATCACGATTGCGGTCGAGCGCAACGGTCAACGCCTGGATCTGCCGGTGACGCCGGCGCGCGGTGGCTGCACCGGCGTGGCCGGTAACGTCGGCTGCATCGGCGTCTCAATCTCCGAAGCGACGAAGCACTTCAAGCCGACGGCGCTCGAAGCGGTCACGCTGAGCGTCCGCAAGAACATCGAATGGGCGGGCCTGATCGGTCAGACGGTCTGGGGGCTCGTCACGCGCGAAACGTCGCCGAAGCAATTGATGGGACCGGTTGCGATCGCGCAGATGTCCGGCGAGTCGGCGTCGCTCGGCTGGGTTGCGCTCTTCAGCTTCATGGCGATGATCAGCCTGAACCTCGGCCTGGTGAATTTGCTGCCGATTCCGGTGCTCGACGGCGGCCACATCTTCATCATGGCGCTCGAGGGGATCGCGCGCCGCGACTTCAGCGTCAAGGTGAAGGAGAAGATGCTGCTGGCCGGATTCGTGGTCATCCTGATGCTGATGGTCACGGTCATCTACAACGATCTCGCGCGAATTAGCTTCATCCAGCGCCTCATGCCCTGGCGATAGACTTGCAGCGGCACAACCGGAGGAGTCCTCATGAAACTGATGAGATTCGCCGGTCCAGTGCTCGCGCTCGCGCTGATGTCAGGGTCAGCAGGAGCGCAAGACCGCATCTCGAACTCTGACGTCCAACGGCTTCAGGACAACATCTCCGACGTCTCGCGGGACATCTCACAGCTGCGATCGCGCGACGGCGCGCTCGCGTCGCAGTTGCAGCGCGAGCTGGACGATGCGCGTGACGAAGTCACGTACCTGAAAGTCAAAGCGCGACGCAACGAACCGATCGCGACGACCGAGTATGCGGAGATTCGCGATCGCATCGACAACATCCGTTCGCGTGCGCGCGGCGATGCGACCGGTGGCTACACGCCGCCGACCGGCATCACCGACAGTCCGCGCGACAACGACTATCCACGTCCGGCGCCGACGGCCGGCCGCTCGCAAAATCCGAACGAGATTCCGGTCGGCACCGAGTTCGACGTCCGGCTGCAGCAGTCGCTCAGCTCCGGCACCAGTCAGCCCGAAGATCGGTTCGAGGCGACCACGATGGTCGATCTGCGCGACGAAAGCGGCCGCGTCCTCATCCCCGCCGGGTCGGTGATGCGCGGCATCGTCAGCTCCGTCCACAAGGCGACGCGCATCGAGCGCAAAGGCTCGATGACGGTCGCGTTCGATCGCGTGACGGTGAACGGCCGCGCCCTGCCGATGCGCGGAACGGTGACGCAGGCGCTCGAAAGCGAAGGCATCGCGGGTGAGAAGGAGAAGATCGGCATCGGCGCCGGCGCAGGTGCGATCCTCGGCGCGATTCTCGGCGGCGCCAAGGGCGCGCTCGCGGGGATTCTGATCGGCGGCGGCGGCACGATCGCCGCGACCGAAGGTCAGGATGTGAATCTGCCGTCAGGAACGGTGCTGCGAGTGAGGCTCGACAGCCCGCTCGATATCCGGAGGTAATGGGGGACCGTGTCCTCCGTTACTTCAGACCACGCATGGCCGCTCGCGCAGCGGCCACAGTCCGATCAATATCCTTCACGGTGTGTGCGCCGGAGATGAACCACGCTTCGTACTGCGAAGGCGGCGGGTAGATGCCGCGCGTGATCATGCCCCTGAAGAATGCCGCGTACTTCGAGGCGTCGGCACTCGTCGCCGACGCGTAGTCGCGAACCGGACGATCGGTGAAGAAGGGCGTGACGAGCGATCCGAACGCGTTCACCTGGAGCGCGACGCCGTTCTCGCGCGCGGCGTCGGCGAGTCCGCCGGCGAGCCGGGCGCCGAGCGACGCGAGGTACGTGTACAGCTTCGGCGTCAGGCGCTCGAGCGCCCACAACCCCGCGGTCATCGCGAGCGGATTGCCCGATAGCGTCCCCGCCTGATAGACCGGACCCGCGGGCGAGACGAAGTCCATCAAGTTCGCGCGGCCGCCGTACGCGCCGACCGGTAATCCGCCGCCGATGATTTTGCCCAGACAGGTGAGATCGGGAATGACGCGCACCACTTCCTGTGCGCCGCCGGCTGATGCGCGGAAGCCGGAGATCACCTCGTCGAAAATCAGCAGCGTGCGTTCGGCGGTGCACAGCTGCCGCAGACCCTGGAGAAATCCTGGCGCCGGCGGGACGAGGCCGATGTTGCCGGCGATCGGTTCGACGATCACCGCCGCGATTGCGCCGCGGTTCGCATCGAACAGCCGCGCGACCGACTCGAGATCGTTGTAGCTCGCGATGAGCGTGTCGGCCGACGCGCCGTTCGTCACTCCTGGACTCGTCGGCGTGCCGAGCGTCAGCGCGCCCGATCCCGCTTTGACGAGGAACGCGTCGGCGTGGCCGTGATAACAGCCTTCGAACTTGATGATCTTCTCGCGCTTGGTCGCGGCCCGCGCGACGCGGATCGCGCTCATCGTCGCTTCGGTGCCCGAGCTGACGAAGCGGACGCGCTCCATCGACGGCATCAGCGCACGCACGCGCTCGCCGAGCTCGACTTCGAGCGGGCTCGGCGCGCCGAAGCTCGTGCCGCGCGCGGCGGCGCTGTTCAGGGCTTTGATGAGTCCCTTCGGCGCATGACCGTGGATCAACGGTCCCCACGACATCACGTAGTCGACGAAACGATTGCCGTCGATGTCCTCGATGTAGGCGCCGGAGGCGCGTTTGATGAAGAGCGGCGCCGCGCCGACCGCCTTGAAGGCGCGCACGGGGCTGTCGACGCCGCCCGGAAGAATCTTGAGTGCCCGATCGAACAGGCGAGCTGACCGTGTAGTTTTCATCGAACCTTGATCGTAGCGAGATCCGTCAGCGCGATCGTAATGAATTTGATCTCGTCTTTGTCGTGTGTGCGGTTTCGCGCAGCATCGAAGACCTTCGACGCGCTGTCGAAATCGCGTCCGAGCAGGAAACACGTGGCGATCCCGAGTGCGGCGCGGTACGACGAGGGGTCGCGTTCGAGCGCCCGGCGGAAGAGGGTGTTGGCGAGATCGCGATCGCGCCCCATGAGCGCGATCCGGCCGGCGCCGGCGAGATATTCCGCATCCGCATCGGCCGGCACGCGCGCGAGCAGCTCCCGCATCTGATCGGCGTGTCCGCCGCCGACCGCCTCGCTCGCGTTCAAGAGCACCTGCCCGCGTTCGCTGTTGGGCATCGGGATCGGTTTGAGAATCAATTGCCAGTCGAACGCCATCCCGGCTTGCATCTGACTCACGGTGGTCAGGAGTCGAATCGGCAGTCCGACCGTCTCCGGCAGAAAGCCGGGCGCCGACACCTCGAACAGCCACACGCCCGACTTGATGCCGAGCACGTTCCAACTGCCGCTCTTGTCGGTCGTCGCGGTGAAGGTGCGCTGACCGTCGAACGTGCCGGCAGCGTATCCATAAAACGCCTCGACATGTACCGTCGCGTTCGCGATCGGCTCGCCTTTTTCCGAAACGACGCGTCCTTTCAAGCGGCTGACCGCCTGTTGCGCGGCGGCGTCCGTCGTCAGAAGCGCCGCCATCACGCCAACGCTCGCGAGCGCAGCGCGCGAGCGACGGAGGACCGCTGATGTTCGTTTCATCAATATGTGCCTCGGAGGACGTTGTTCGCTTTGTTCAGATCTGCGACCGCGGCGGCTAAGTATCCCCGCTCGTCCTTGTCCGTGGTTCGATCGCGCGCGTCGTGAAACGCCTTGCCGGCGGTCGCGCCGTCGCGCTGCAGCAGTGCGCCGGACGCCATGCCGAGCGCCGCACGAAATGACTGCGGATCCCGTTCGAGCGCGCGTTTGAAGAACGGTCGCGCCGCCGCACCGTCGTGCATCAGCAGACAAATCCGGCCGGCGGCCGTCAGCACGTCGACATCGTTCGAGTCGGCGACCCGCGCCAGCAGCGGAACGGCGCGATCCGATCGGCCGGCGCGCGCCGCGACCTCCGCGTCCGCCAACGTCTGCCCGATTTCTCCCGGCGGGCGCGGCGACGGTCGAAGCACGGGATGCCAGGCCGGCGTCAGTCCACCGACGCCGCTGTTGGGTGGCGTGACCACGTTGAAGGGTAAGACGACGACGTCGGCGACCGAGCCGGGCACAGACGCATCGAAGACCCAGATGCCGGCTTTGAAGCCAAGAATCGCCCAGTCACCTTTGGAGCCGGTTTTCGTGGCGAACGTCTTTTGACCGAGGTAGTCGCCGCCCGCAAATCCGAACACCGCTTCGACGCGGACTGCCGCGTCCGTCACGGGCGTACCGCGGCCGTCGAGGACCTTGCCTGTTATTCGATCGAGCGGTTGACCGAGAAGTGTCGTGCTCGCGATCGCCATGACGCACGTCGCACCGCACATCGCGCTACGCACGTCGTACCTAGGACGTGTAACCCTTGCCTCGGATGACGACACCTGGTCGAGCACCGGTGTGGCGGCCGTTGTCGAGCACCACGCGACCGTTCACGATCACGGTGGGGATGCCGACCGGATACTGAAATGGATCGGTGAACGTGGCGCGGTCGGCCACCGTCGCCGGATCGAATATTACGAGATCCGCGGCGAGCCCTTCTTTGATCAGCCCGCGATCCGCGATGTGCAGTTGCTTCGCGGTGAGGCCGCTCATCTTCCAGACCGCCTGTTCCAGCGTCAGCGCGTGATCCTCGCGCACGTACTTGCCGAGCACGCGCGGGAACGTGCCGAAGTTGCGCGGGTGCGGCACGCCGGTTCGCAGCGGACCGCTCGTCGCGAGCGCGGAACCATCCGATCCGATCGAGACCCACGGCTGCTGCATGGCGAGCGTGAGATCGCGTTCGTCGATGATGAACCAGACACAGCTCACGCTGCCGCCGTTCGCAATCAGCATGTCGAACACGAAGTCGTAGGGGTCTTTCCCCATCTCCTTCGCCGCTTCGTCCACGCGTTTGCCTTCGAAGCGCTTGTAGCCGGTGTCCATCCCCGTGCGGGCGGGGAGTGAGGCGATCTGCACGTTGTGCCAGGTGCCGGCCGAGATGAGACGGTTCTCCCACGTCGGATTCGGATCGTCCATCTCTTTGCGAATCTTCGCGCGCGTCTCGGGATCCTTGAGCCGCTCGACGAGCTTCGCGTTGCCGCCCTCGTGCGCCCACGGCGGGATCGTTTGAATCAAGCCGGTGCTGCTCGCGACGTAGGGATACTGATTGGCGGAGATCTCGACGCCGCGTTTCTGCGCCGCTTCGACCAGCGCGATGACGTCTTTCATCTTCCCGAAGTTCTTCGCCCCGGTGATCTTCAGGTGGAGGATCTGGACCGGGATGTGCGCACCTTCGCCGATGTCGATCGCTTCCTGAATCCCCTGGCGCCACTTGTCGCCGTCGTAGCGGAGGTGCGAGACGTAGAAGCCTCCGGCGGCCGCCGCCGGTTTCGACAGCGCGATCAGTTCGTCGGTCTTGGCGTACGCGTTGGGTGTGTAGATCAAGCCCGTCGCCGTGCCGTAGGCGCCCTGACGCATCGCGTCGGCGACGAGCGAGGTCATCCTGGCGAGCTCGTCAGCCGTCGGCGCGCGCTCGTCGTTGCCCATCACGTACTCGCGCACCTGTCCGAGTCCAACGTAGGACAGCAGGTTCACCGAGATCTTCGATTTTTCGATCGCGCCGAAGTAGCCGGAGAAATCGGTCCACGGACGATTCGCGGTCGGCTTCTGCGGCGCGACGGATCCGCTCTCGCCGATCACTTCGGTCGTCACGCCCTGGCGGATCTTGCTCTCCGCATTGCCGTCGGTCAGGAGCGCGAAGTCGGAGTGCGAGTGCGGATCGATGAATCCTGGCGCGACCACCAATCCGTGTGCATCGATCGTGCGCGTCGCCGTTCCGGTGACGCGGCCGACCGCCGCGATCCGGCCGTCGCGGACGCCAATCGCGCCGGTCATCGACGGTCCGCCGCTGCCGTCGACGATGCGTGCGTTCGTGATGAGCAGATCGAACGGCCGCGGCTGCGCGCTGACCGACGTGATGAGCGCGAGGGCGATGAGCGCCGACACCGCGGCAATCACCTGCCCGCAGTGGGCGCAGCGGCGCGCCGCAATCGGCACGTCGCTCAGACACTCGGGACACTGCTTCGTCGTGGGATCGGGCGGCGGCATGCCGCGCTTCCGCCGCTCGGCGATGTAATTCATCGGCGCCACGATGAAGAAGTAAATCGCGATCGCGACGAGCAGGAACGACACGACGGCGTTGATGAAGTCGCCGACGAGGAACTTGCTGCCGTTGATCGTGAAGGCGATGGCCGAGAAGTCGGGCTTGCCGAACATCGCGGCGATGAGCGGCGTCAGGAGATCTTTGACGAGCGCCGTCACGACGCCGCCGAAAGCGGCGCCGATGATGACGGCGACCGCGAGATCGACGACGTTCCCGCGCAGGAGGAATTGCTTGAAGCCTTTCAACATGGGGTTACTCGATTTCGAAACGATAGATCATCCCGAGGTCGAAATGCCGTCCTTCTTCTTCGAGTTGACCGCACAGGAGGATGTAGCGTCCCGGCGTGAGATCGAGCGTCACCCACGCCTCGGCGCCGATCGGCACCTCGAGCGCCCCGCCGACCGGTTCACCCGGGTGCTCGCCGTGCGACCCATTCGTGATCCACGTCCGGATCGCGAATTCGCTGACCCGCTCGGGGAGGCGGACGATGAGCGCCTGATGCGGCTCGCTCCCGACGTTCTGCAGATGGATGGTTTGCTTGCCGCTGGAGAGCGGCGCGTTCAGTTGGAAGCCGTGATCGCGCAACCGGACGTTGACGTCGGCGGCCGGCGGCTGCGCCTTCGCGGCCGGACCGGTGACGCGCAGCGGCACGAACCGATCGCCATCCACGATGACGTACGAACCGGCGGCGATCGTGATCGTGTAGTCCTCGGATCGGCTCGGCGCGAGCGTCGCGACGCCGCCGACGGTCGAGATCCACGCCGGCGGCTTGCCGCCGGATCTCAAGAAGGCGCCGAACTCGTCGGAAGTGTGCGGAGCCGAGAGTTTGACGAACCGCAGCGCGTGCGGCGCGGTCGCGTGATTGTCGATGGTGAAGGTCGTGAGCCCCGCCGCAATCTGGGTAGGCGCGGTGACGGCGTCGTTGGTGATGCCGAGCGTGACCGCGAGCGCCGCCGCGGCGAAGACGATCACGCGAGCGCGCGCGCCGCTTCGCGGGCGTAGTAGGTCAGGATGATGTCGGCGCCCGCGCGGCGAATCGACGTCAGCGTCTCCATCATCGCGCGCGGTTCGTCGATCCACCCGTTGCGTGCGGCGGCTTTGAGCATCGCGTATTCGCCGCTGACGTGATACGCCGCCGTCGGATATCCGAAGCGATCCTTCACGCGGCCGATGACGTCGAGGTAGAGGAGCGCCGGCTTGACCATCACGATGTCGGCGCCTTCCGCGATGTCCTGTTCCACCTCGCGGAGCGCTTCGGCGACGTTAGCCGGATCCATTTGATGCGACCGACGGTCACCGAAGGCGGGCGCAGAATCGGCGGCTTCGCGGAACGGGCCGTAAAACGCCGACCAGTACTTCGCCGCGTACGACATGATCGCGACGCTCTCGAACCCGCGCTCGTCGAGCCCCGCGCGTATCGCCCCGACGCGTCCGTCCATCATGTCCGACGGCGCGACGATGTCCGCCCCCGCCGCGGCATGCGACACGGCGGCGCGCACGAGCTGATCGACCGTCGGATCGTTCGCGATCTCGTCGTCGATGATGATGCCGCAGTGGCCGTGATCGGTGTACTCGCACAGGCAGACGTCGGTGATCACGAGCGTCTCGGGCACTTCGCGCTTGATCGCGCGAATCGCGCACTGCACCGGCGCTTCGGGATCGTAGGCCGTCGATCCGATGTCGTCTTTGCGATCGGGCAGGCCGAACAGGATGACGCTCTTCACGCCTTCCGCACGCGCCGCTTCCGCCTCTTTGACCGCTTCGTCAACCGACAGGTTGAACACGCCCGGCATCGACGACACTTCGCGGCGGACACCTTCGCCTTCGCAGACGAACAGCGGCAACACGAGGTTGTCGGGCGACAGGCGCGTCTCGCGGACGAGCGCGCGGATCGACTCGCTCTGGCGCAGCCGGCGCATCCGGTGCGTGATCTTCAACGTCGAGTACGTGTGGACGTGGCTCATGGGACTGTGAACGGTTAATTGTGGTCTGTCGACTTCGTCTCGAAGTACTTCACGATGGCGTCCACCATCGACCGTACCGTGTAGCTTATCGGAATGATCGTCGTCTGGATGTTGCATTGCGCGGCCGCCTCAGCCGTGACCGGTCCGATGCAGGCGACGACCGTCGTGCGCAGCAGATCCGCCGCGGGCTCGTCGCCGAGCACGCGCACGAAGTTGCGGACAGCGGACGGGCTCGCGAACGTGACGACGTCGATGTGCCGCTCGAGGAGCATGCGGTAGATGTCCGGTTCGCCCTCGCGTTCCGGTTCGACGACGATCGTCCGGTAGGCGACGATCTCGGTCACGTCGGCGCCGCCTCTGCGCAATTCTTCGGCGATCACTTCGCGGCCGATGTCGCCGCGCGGCAGGAGGACGCGCAGGCCGTCGATCGGCGCGAGTTCCTTCATCGCCGGCACGACCGCCTCGGCGCGGTACTCCGCCGGGATCAGATCGGCCTTGACGCCGTGCTTCGCGAGATGCTCGGCCGTCGCCTGGCCGACGACGCAGATCTTCGTCGCGCCGAGCGCGCGCAGATCGCGCGGTCCCGCGAGCAGCCGCTCCATGAACGCATCGACGGCATTCGCGCTCGCGAACACGATCCAGTCGAACTCCGTGACGCGCGCCGTGGCGGCATCGAGCGGTGCGTAGTCTTCGGGCGGCACGATGCGGATCATCGGCGCGACGATCGGTTCGGCGCCCATCGCTTCGAGACGTTCGACGAGATCGCCGGCCTGTTCGCGCGGACGTGTAACGAGCACGCGCTTGCCGAAGAGCGGCCGCGCGTCGAACCAGCGCAGGTGCTCGCGGAGTCCGGCGACGCGGCCGACGACAACCACCGCGGGACGGCGATCGGTCGAGTCCTTCGTCGATTTCGCGACGTCGGCCAGCGTGCCGAAGACCGTCGTCTGCGTCGGCAGCGTGCCGTCATACACGACCGCCGTGGAATCGTCGGCCGATCGGCCGTGCGACAGCAGCGAGCCGAGCATGTGCGGAATCTGATCGGGCCCGGCGTAGCAGACGATCGTGCCGTCGAGACGCGCGAGGCTCGTCCAGTCGATCGACGACTTGGTCTTGCCTTCGTCTTCGTGGCCGCGAATGAACGTCAGCGTGTCGCCGCCGCCGGGATAGGTGATCGGCACGCCGGCGTAACTCGGGACGGCAATGCCGGCAGGAATGCCCGGGATCACTTCGAAACGCACGCGCTGCTCGTGCAGGAACAGCGCCTCGTTGCCGCCGCGATCGAACACGAACGGATCGCCCCACTTCAGCCGCGCGACCGTTTTGCCCTCGCGCGCTTTTTCGGCGAGCAGATAACAGATCGCTTCCTGCTCGAGCGGTTGCGGCGCCGCCGTACCGACGTCGATTTTCTCCGCATCGGGCCGCGCGTAGCGCAGCAGCTTCGGCGGGACGAGATGGTCGTAGAGCACCACGTCGGCGGACTCGAGGCACTGCAGTCCGCGGACGGTGATCAGCCCGGGATCGCCGGGGCCGGCGCCGATCAAATAGACGATGCTCAGGGCTGTAATCCTTCCACGGTGCCGCGCGCGCGTTCCGCTTCGGCGAGGATGTCGCCGGCGCCGTCGGCGAGCAACTGTTGCCCGACGCGCGCGCCAAGCGCCGCTGCGTCGGCGCGCGACGCACGCGCATGCGCGCGAACGGCGCGGCTGCCGTCGAGCGCAACCACGGCGGCCACCAACTCCAGCGCGTCGCCGTCGACCGGCGTCGCCAGCGCGCCGATCGGCGTCTGGCATCCGCCGCCGAGCGCCGCGACGAGGCTGCGTTCGGCGCGAAGTGCCGCGCCAGCCGTCGGATCGTCGATGCGCGCGACCGCCTGACGCGTCGCCTCGTCACCGTCGCGGATCTCGATCGCGACGATGCCCTGGCCCGGCGCGGGGACGCACGCGTCAGCGGGGATCGTCATCGTGATGCGCGATGAAAAACCGAGACGTCGCAGTCCGGCCGCTGCCAACACGAGCGCATCATGCGCGCCCTCGTCCAGCTTCCGCAACCGCGTATCGAGATTGCCGCGAATCGGCGCGAAGGCGGCGCCCGGCATCAGTCGCGTGAGCTGCGCGATACGGCGCACGGAACCGGTTCCGATCGACGGCGCATCGCCGAGGGCGGCGACGAGCTCGCTGATCGTCTGAGCCCTGAGCCTCGAGCCCTGAGCCATCGGGAGGATGACCGCATCCAACGGATCTTCGCGCGGCAACACGCCGGCGATGACGAGTCCATCCGGCAGGACCGCCGGCATGTCCTTGCTGCTGTGGACGGCGAGATCGATGTCGCCGCGCAGCATCGCATCTTCGATTTCCTTGACGAAGAGCCGCTTGCCGCCGACTTCCGACAGCGGCGCGTCCTGCAGCCGATCGCCCGACGTCTTGATGATGATGATGCGGCACGGCGGACCGCCGCGTTCTTCGATGAGCCGCTTGACCGTGTTGGCTTGCCAGAGCGCGAGTTGACTGCCGCGCGTGCCGAGGCGGAGTTCGGTGGTCACGTCAGCGAGGCTGCCGTCGCCGGTCGCGTTGGAACGGCTCGACGTTGGTGGAATCGCCCGGCGCGGCGGCTTTTGCCGCCTCGTCCTCGGCAAGCGCAAAGAGGCGCGTCAACGCTTCCGCATATGAGTTGACGTTTTCGGTATCACCCGATTTCAACTGCTCGGTCGGTTTCAACAGCAGCTTTTCGACGATGAGGTGTGTGATTTCGTCGACGCGTTCGCGCGCTTCGGGCGGAAGCGTCGAGAGCTTGAAATCGAGGCGCTCCAACTCGGCGCGGCGAATCGCATCGAACCGCTGCCGCAAGGCGACGAGCGTCGGGATGGCGCCACGCGAGCGGAACCATGCGGCGAACTTGCCGATTTCTTCTTCGACGATCGCTTCGGCGCGCGTCACTTCGCTGGCGCGCCGCGCCAGGTTTTCGCGGACCGTCGCCTGAAGGTCGTCGATGTTGTAGAGGAACACCTGCTCGATTTCGCCGGCGGCCGCTTCGACATCGCGCGGCAAGGCGATGTCGATGATGAAGAGCGGCCGATTGCGGCGCGGGCGCATGACCTGCTCGACGTGCGCCTTGGTCAGGATCGGCTGCGCCGCGCCCGTCGCGCTGATGACGATGTCGGCCGCGCCGAGGACCGCATCGAGCTCGTCCCATGGCGCCGCGCTCGCGCCGCCGATCGCCTGCGCCGTCCGCGCCGCATGCGCCATCGTCCGGCTGACGATCGTCATGTGATGGACGCCCTGCGTTTTGATGTGCAGCGCCGTCAATTTGCCCATCTCGCCGGCGCCGATGACGGCGACGTTGCGTCCGCTGAGGTCCCCGAAGATCTTCTTCGCGAGCGCGACCGCCGCGAAGCTGACCGAGACGGCGCCGGATCCGAGTCCGGTTTCGGTGCGCACGCGCTTGCCGACGCCGAAGCAGGAATGGAACAGGCGATTCAGGATCGGGCCGGAGGTGTGCGCCTCGGTCGCCGCCGTATGGGCTTCTTTGACTTGGCCGAGAATCTGCGGCTCGCCGACGACGAGCGAATCGAGGCCTGCGGCGACGCGGAACAGATGGCGCGCGGCGTCGACGTCGACGAGCTCCTGAATGTGCGGCGTGACGTCGGACGCCGGCACGTCGGTGAACTCGCTGATGAACCGCGCGATGTCCTGCCGCGCCTCCGCGGCGTCATCGCACGCGGCGTAGATTTCCGCACGATTGCAGGTCGACACGATGACCGCTTCGCGGACCGAGCCTCGGCTCGTCAACGTCGACAGCGCCTCGGAGACGCCACGGACGTTGAAGTCGACGCGCTCGCGGAGTTCGACGGGCGCGGTGCGATGACTGATGCCGACCAGGAGCAGCTTCATTGGAAGTTGTGGCTCTTGGTCAGGAAATACGTGATCGGCAGGAAGTTGACGAGCACGATCGCGAAGCCGATGAGCGACAGGTACGCACTCTTCCGCCCGCCCCAGCCGATCCATCGCGTCGCGAACACGTCGAACGAATAGACCGCCCAGCACATCACCGCCACGAAGATCTTCGGATCCTGGAAGGACATCGCCTGGACGCGCGGATCGCCGGCGTATCCGCCGCGCGCCTGCGCCGCCCAGATCACGCCGACGACGATGCCGATGGTCAGGAAGATCCAGCCGATGACGGTCGCGACCCGGTTCATGCGATCGAGCACCTGCAGCGACGGCAGCCGTGTGTAAAAGAAGCCGAGGTGCTTTGCTTTGATCTCTTTGAACTGCAGCATGTACGTGATGCCGATCACGCAGGCGAGCGCGAAGCTCGCGTAGGCGAAGAGCAACGACGACACGTGGACGCCGAACAGCGGTCCCTGGAGCACGGCCGATCGCGTCCCGATGCTCGGCCGAACAGCCGGCAGGATCTGCATCGCTACGATGAAGGGGAGGATGAAGACGCCCATCGCGCGCTCGTCGGTCGTGAGCTCGGTGTACAGATACGAGAGCGCCAGCAACCACACGAAAGTGGAGATTGCCGGCGATGCGCCCGCGACGGGGACGTGTCCGAGCTCCATCGTCATCATGCCGATGACGAACGTGTGCGCGAGCGCACCGAAGATCAGCAGTGTCGTCGCGGAACGCCCGACGACGGCATTGCGACGGGCGAAATGAAACCCGTACGCGACCATCGCCGCGACGTAGAACAATAGTGGCGCGAAATTCACGTTAGTGCGTCGCCGTCGGCGCGAAGTAGCCGAGCTTCGTGCGGGCGGTCACGTTAGGACGGTTGACGCGGACGACCACGCGCCGCCACGCGCCGTCACGCTTCGGGTTGCGTGACGTGTAGCCGACGGTGTACTGGCTGGAGAGCTCGTCGCCGATTTGTCCGTAGACGCCGTTCAAGTCGGCGAGCTGGTTCGGGAAGAACGAACGGCCGCCGGTTTCCTGCGAGAACTGCCGCAGAACGAATTCGGCTTCCTTGAACCCGCGGGTCGAGCTGCCTGGACCTTCGCCGGCCCGCAACCCGATCGAGTAGATCGCCGTCTCGGATCGCTTGGCGAGATCCAGCACTTCTTCGAACGGCAGCAGGCTCGACGTGTCTTCGCCGTCCGACAGCACGACGATCGCCTGACGCCGAATTTCGTCGCTGTTCTTCGCGACGACCTTCTTGAGATCCTTGAGCGCGATGTAAATCGCGTTGTAGAGCGACGTCGATCCGCCGGCCGACGTCTTGCGGATCGCCGTCTCGAGCTCGGGCGCGCTGTTCGTGAAGTTCTGCAGCACGACGACGCGGCTGTCGAAGTCGATCACTTCGGCGAGATCCTGCGGGCGCAATTTCTTCGCGAACCCGATCGCGGCTTCCTGCGCGGTCTGCAGTTTCGTTTCCATGCTGGCGCTCGTATCGAGCAGCAGCGCGAGCGCGATCGGCAGGTTGCTCTTGTTGAAGAACGTGACTTCCTGCTTCACGCCGTCTTCGTAGACCGAAAAATCATCCTGCGTGAGGTCGGTGACGTACTTCGATCCTTCCATCGCCGACACGTTGAGCGAGACGAGATCGACGCCGGCGCGAAACGGAACTTGCTGGGCGGCTGCGACGAGTCCGAGCGCGATCGTGAGGACAGCAACAGATGCAGCGAGCTTCACGGTTTTCTTTGATCCGGTTTCGAGTCCTTGACTGGCGTGCCGCGCGCGATCAGGGCCGGCTTGGCGGCCGTCACCGTGATGTGCTCGGGCGGAATCAGCGACTGCGGTCGCGCGTACGTGACGACGTACTGGTGGGTGAGTTGGTCGGCGAGCTGCTTCAGTTTGGCGCCGAGCGCCATGCTGGTCAGCAACTGTTCGCGCACGCCGCCGGTTTCCGCCGTCCCGCGATCGAGCACGATGGATCGGCTGCGCGCTTCGTCGCTCGTGCCGTCGCGCGGCGCGCCGAGCATCAACGCGTAGAGCGGCGCGTCGGCGTCTTTCAGTTGCGGCAGCACCTGGTCGTATTGCCGGTAGCTCAGCTCCTGCCCTTCGACGACGACGGCGACGATGACGGGGCGCGCCGCTTCACGTTTCTTGAAGCCTTGAACGACCTCGCCGATTGCATCGACGAAGTACGCGCCGGCGCCCTGCATCGCCCAGATGCGGTCGATGCCTTTCTTCAGCGGCGCCGGATCCGACGTGTATTCGGTGAAGATCGTCGGCCGCTCGCCGAAGGCGACGATGGCGATCTGATTCTTGCGGCCGGCGTCGTTCGGCTTCGTCATCAGGTCGACAAAGGTCGGCAGCGCCTGGCGCATCTGCGAAATATCGTTGCGGGCCTGCTGGCTGGTGTCGACGAGGAGCGCGATGTCCATCGGCTGTGTCGCCGGCACGACGCGCAGCACTTCGCGGGCGACGTTGTCCTCGCGGATGATGAAGTCCGCGTTGCTCAAGCCTTCGACCGGCGCGCCGTTTTGATCGACGACGCTCACGTACATCGACTTCTCGTTGGGCTGGGCGGAGGCGTGGGACGCGGCCAGCGCGACGAAGGAAACGAGAATCGGCACGACTCGCCAGAATTGCCGAGGCGTCATCAATCCAGTATAGCGCAAAGGGTCAAAGCGGTTTGAAATCTGTGACTTGCGGGAAATTGCATGAGCGAGTCGGCGTGTGATATAAACCCGCTGGCCAGCCCACGTCGCCTCATGCTTTCTGCATACATTCCGATTGCCATCTTCGTCGCCGTCGCGACAGGTTTCGCGATTTTCACAATCGTGTTTTCGAGCCTGCTGCATCCGGCTAAGTACAACAAAGTCAAGCTCGAACCGTACGAATGCGGCATCGAGCCGTCGACCGACGCGCGCGATCGCTACAGCATCCGCTACTACCTCGTCGCGATGCTGTTCGTGATTTTCGACGTCGAGACCGTCTTCATGTTTCCGTGGGCGGTGATCTTCAACAAGCTGATGCTGTTCGGCCTCATCGAGATGATCGTGTTCATCTTCATCCTGGTCGTCGGCTATTACTACGCCTGGCAAAAGGGCGCGCTCGAGTGGGTCTAGAGTAGATGTCAGACGAGGCGCAGAAACCGCCGACACCCCCCGAAGCTGCGGCGGACAAACCCGCGAGTTCCGCGCCGGCCGAGCCGCTCAAAGGCGAGGTCTCGCGGACCGACGCGCCGGGTGCCGGTGCATCGGCGGCGCCAGTCGGTACGCCGCGCGCTGAACCGCCAGCGCCGAAGCCGGCAAATCCGGAAGCCGCGGTGACCGCGACGACCAGCGAAACGAGTTCGGCCACCGGTCAGCCGACCGCGCCTGCGAAGCCGCCGGTGGCGAAGCCGGCAGCGCCAGCCGCGGCGGCGCCCAAACCGGCCGCGCCGGCAGCGAAACCGCCGGCGGCCGAGCACGCGCCAAAAGCCGCGGCGCCGACAGGCCCGGTCGAACCGGCACCGCCAGCCGATGCGGTCGCGCCGGCGTTCATCGCGTCGCTGCAGAGTGCGATCCCCGGAGCCGTCACGGCGCTCAGCCTCTATCTCGGCGACTGGACGATCATCGTCGCCGTCGACAAGCTCGAAGCGGTCGCGCGCCATCTGCAGTCCGCCACCGACGCGCAGTTCGACTATCTGTCGGATCTCACCGCGTCCGACTGGCCGCCGCGGACCGCCGAAGGCCGTTTCGACGTGATTTACATGTTGTATTCGACGCGGCTGCGCCATCGCGTCCGCCTGAAAGTGCGCGCGGGCGAGACGACGCCGGTCGCGTCGATGACGTCGGTGTGGCCGGCTGCGAACTGGCTCGAGCGCGAGGTCTACGACATGTTCGGCGTCAACTTCACCGGACATCCGGATCGCCGCCGCATTTTGATGCCCGAGGATTGGCAAGGATTTCCGCAGCGCAAGGACTACCCGCTCGAAGGACCGGGTGAGCTGCTGATGGAAAATCCGCTGGACTGGTTGAAGCTGCGCCAGGCCAAAGAAGAATCGGAAATCGAGTAATGGATACCAGCGTTCATCACGGCGCCATGTTCGACACCGACGAACTGGTGATCAACATGGGGCCGCAGCATCCGAGCACGCACGGCGTGCTGCGCGTCGTGCTGCGCCTCGACGGCGAAAAAGTCGTCGACTGCGACGTCGTCATCGGCTATCTGCACCGCGGCATCGAGAAGCTGTCGGAGAACCGCAACTGGACGCAGATCGTGCTGTTGACCGACCGCATGGATTACGTGGCGGCGGCGACCAGCAACGTCGGTTACTGCGAGACGGTGGAGAAGCTGCTGCAGCTCGAAGTGCCGCGCCGCGCGCGCTACGTGCGCACGATCCTGATGGAGCTCCAGCGGATCGCGAGCCACTGCCTGTGGGTCGGCACGCACGCGATGGACATCGGCGCGATGACGGTGTTCCTCTACGCGTTCCGCGAGCGCGAGCTGATTCTCGATCTCTTCGAAGAGTTCTGCGGTGCGCGCCTCACGTACAACTCGATGCGCATCGGCGGTCTCCCGCAGGACATCCCGCCGGGGTGGGACAAGAAAGTGCTCGAGTTCTGCGACATCATGGCGCAGAAACTGGACGAGTACGAAGAGCTGCTGACGCACAACCGCATCTGGCTCGAACGCACGAAGGGCATCGGCGTCATCTCCGGTCCCGAAGCGATCGCGCTGGGCATGTGCGGTCCGCCGCTGCGCGGCTCGGGCGTCGCGCGCGACGTGCGCAAGGACGAACCGTACGCGGCGTACGACGAAATGGAATTCGACGTGCCGATCGGGACGGCGTGCGACACCTACGATCGTTACCTGGTGCGGATGGAAGAGTTCCGGCAGTCGCTGCGCATCATCCGGCAGGCGACGCAGGGCATTCCCGAAGGTCCGATCGTCGGCAAGGTGCCGCGGTTGATCAAGCCGGCCGCGGGTGAGACGTACCACGCGATCGAGTCGCCGAAAGGCGAGCTCGGCTACTTCATCGTCAGCGACGGCAAGTCGACGAACCCGTATCGCTTTCGCGTCCGGCCGCCGTCGTTCTGCAACCTGCAGGGGTTGCGGCGCCTCGTCAAAGGACACCTCGTGGCGGACGTCGTCGCGCTGATCGGCTCGATGGACGTCGTGCTGGGAGAAGTCGACCGGTGATCGATCAACTCGTCATTCCGCTGCTGAAGATCGTGATCGTGCTCAACGCGACGCTCGTCGCGGTCACCTACATGGTGCTGCTCGAGCGCAAAGTCATCGCGTGGGCGCAGTCGCGACTCGGCCCGATGCGCGTCGGTCCTTACGGCGTGCTGCAGCCGGTCGCCGACGCGATCAAGCTGATGATCAAGGAAGACATCACGCCGGTCCGCGCGGATCGGTGGGTCTTCACGGCCGCCCCAATCATCTCGATGGTGCCGGCGCTGATCGTGTACGCGGTCATCCCGTTCGGACCGACGATCAAATTGTTCGGCCGGTCGGTGACGCTCTACATCACCGACATCAACGTCGGTCTGCTTTACATCGTGTCGGTCGCGTCGGTCGGCGTCTACGGCATCATCCTCGCGGGCTACTCGTCGAACAGCAAATATCCGCTGCTCGCGAGCTTGCGCGCGTCGGCGCAGCTGATCTCGTACGAAGTCGCCGTCACGCTGACGCTGGTCAGCGTGATCATGATGGCCGGCACGCTCAGCATGGTCGGCATCGTCAACGCGCAGTACAACCAGCACGCGTGGTTCGTGTTCCTGCAGCCGGTCGCGTTCGTCATCGTCTTGATCGGCGGTCTGGCCGAAACCAATCGCGCGCCGTTCGACTTGCCCGAAGCGGAGCAGGAGCTGACCGGCGGCTTCCACACCGAATACAGCGGCATGCGCTTCGCGCTGTTCTTCCTCGCGGAATACGCGAACATGATCGTCGTGTCGTCGGTGGTGACGACGCTGTTCCTCGGAGGATGGCTGCCGCCGTTTCCGAACACCGCGGCGCTGCATTTCCTCTACTACGTCCCGAGCTGGGCGTGGTTCCTGGTCAAGTCGTTCCTCTTCCTGTACCTGTTCATCTGGATCCGCGCGACGCTGCCGCGGTATCGCTACGACCAACTGATGAACATCGGCTGGAAAGTGCTGATCCCGTTGGCCATCGCGAATCTGATCGTCACCGGCATCGTCAAAGTGGCTTTGCTCTAGATGGCACAAGCAATCGCGTTCTACTTCATCTCGGCGTGCATCCTCGGCTTCGCGGTGCTGGTCGTCAGCACGAGGGACACCGTCCACTCGGTGCTCTTCCTGGTGCTCGACTTTCTGTTCGTCGCGGCGCTGTATGTACTGCTTGGCGCGCAGTTTCTCGCCGCGATTCAGGTCCTGGTCTACGCCGGCGGCATCGTCGTCTTGTATCTGTTCGTCGTGATGCTCGTGAACCTGAAGCGGCCGCCCGAGGCGCACTCGGATCCGCATCGGCGCACGAAGCTAGGCTTTGGCCTCGCGGCGGCGGTGCTCGTCGAATTCGGCGCGATTGCGGTCTACAGCTACGCGCGTCCCGCTGCAGCGATCGCGCCGCCCGCGGCGGCCGCGATGCCGGTCAGCGGCAACACGGAGCAGATCGGCTGGCTGCTCTATACGAGTTACCTGATTCCGTTCGAGATCGCCTCGATGCTGCTGCTGGTCGCGATGATCGGCGCAATCGTGCTGGCAAAGAGAGAGCTCTGACATTGAGGATTGAGGATTGCGGAATGCGGATTGATTGGATTGATTGCGGATTGGGCGTGCGAATCGCCAATAAATCCGCAATCCTCAATCCGCAATCCGCAATACACCATTCATGATCACTTCTACCCATTACATGTTGCTATCGGCGGCGCTGTTCATGATCGGCGTCGTCGGCGTGATGGTCCGCCGCAACATCATCATCATCTTCATGTCGATCGAGCTGATCCTGAACGCGGTCAACATCAACCTCGTGGCGTTCTCGCAGCAGTTGCAGAACGGCATCGGGCAGGTGTTCGCGATCTTCGTCATCGCGGTCGCGGCGGCCGAAGCGGCGGTGGGGCTCGGGATCATCCTCGCGTTCTATCGCAACAAAGAAACGATCAACATTGACGAGATGAACTTAATGAGGTCGTGACATTGCGGATTGAGGATTGCGGACTGCGGATTTATTGTCGATCGTCAATCGATCCGCAATCCGCAATCCTCAGTCCGCAATAACAGATATGCGATACATCTGGCTTATCCCCTTGTTGCCCGGTTTCGGGGCCGCGATCAACGGCCTCGTCGGGATCCGTTCGTTCTCGCGGAAGACAGCCGGCGCCGTCGCGGTCACGATGATGACCCTCGCGCTCGGGCTCGCGGTTTTTGCGTTCGTGCAGCTGCTCGGTCTGCCGCCGGAATCGCGTGCCTACGACGTCATCGTGGCGCAGTGGATTCCGAAGATTCCGCTGGCGACGCGCACCGGCTTCGCGGCGTTCGAAGTGCCGTGGGGGTTCCGACTCGATCCACTCTCCGGGATGATGCTGCTCGTCGTCACCGGCATCGGCACGCTGATCCACCTGTACTCGACGGCGTACATGGCCGACGAGCCGCGCGGCGGTGTCGCGCGCTTCTTCTGCTATCTGAACCTGTTCTGCTTCTTCATGCTCATGCTCGTCCTGGGGAACAACTTCCTCGTGATGTTCGTGGGCTGGGAAGGTGTCGGTCTCTGTTCGTACCTGCTGATTGGGTACTGGTACGAGAAGAAGAGCGCGGCCGATGCGGGCAAGAAAGCGTTCATCACGAACCGCGTCGGCGACTGGGGTTTCGTTCTCGGCGTCTTCCTGATCTACTTCACGTTCGGCACGCTGAACTTCCGCGAGATCCAGAACGCGGCGGGCGGCATGGCGATCGAGTCGGCGCACTTCGGCGTCCTCTCGTGGATCTGCCTGCTGCTCTTCGTCGGCGCCACCGGCAAGTCGGCGCAGATTCCGCTGTATGTCTGGTTGCCGGACGCGATGGAAGGCCCGACGCCGGTCTCCGCGCTCATCCACGCGGCGACGATGGTCACCGCGGGCGTGTACATGCTGGGCCGCAACGCCGTGCTGTTCTCGCACGCGCCGATGGTGATGGAGATCGTGGCGATCGTGGGCGTGCTGACGGCGCTGATGGCCGCGACGATTGCGCTCGTGCAGTACGACATCAAGAAGGTGCTCGCGTATTCGACGGTGTCGCAGCTCGGCTACATGTTTACGGCGATGGGCGTCGGCGCGTTTTCGGCCGGCGCCTTCCATCTGATGACGCACGCGTTCTTCAAGGCGCTCCTCTTCTTGTGCAGCGGCTCGGTCATCCACGCGATGGCCGGCGAACAGGACATGCGGAAGATGGGCGGCCTGCGCAAGTACATGCCGGTCACCTTCGCGACGATGTTCATCGGCACGCTGGCGATTGCCGGAATCCCGCCGCTCTCGGGATTCTTCTCGAAGGACGAAATCCTCTTCCGGTCGTTCGTCTCGAACAAAGCGATCTGGGTGATCGCGGTCATCACCGCGATGATGACGGCGTTTTACATGTTCCGCCTCGTGGCGATGACCTTCTTCGGGGGCTATCGCGGTCCGGCGTGGGAAACCGCCGCGCACGGCGCGACCGCCGTTGCCGCCGGCCACGGCGTCAAGCATCCGGCCGACGCGCACGCGCACGGAAAGGCGCAGCTCGAAGATCACGAAGTCAGCCACGGTCCCGCGGAACCACACGACACCTCGCACGACGCACACGGACACGGCGGTCATGGGGCGTGGCACGGTCCGCACGAATCGCCGTCCGCGATGACGTTCCCGCTGCAGGCGCTTGCGCTTGGCGCGATCATCGCCGGCTTCGTCGGTATTCCCGCCGCGCTGATGGGCAACAACGCGATCGAAAAGTTCCTCGAGCCGTCGTTCACCGCAGAACACACCGTTGCGGAGGGCTCGGCCAATCCTCAGTCAATCCGCAATCCGCAATCCGAGATCCGCAATGACGAGGCGGAGCCTCAAGTGTCGCGCGCGGTCGAACTCGGCTTGATGGGATTCTCGGTGCTGATTGCGCTCGGCGGCATCGGCCTCGCGTGGAAGTTCTACGTCACGAGCCCGGAGATTTCGGAGCAACTCGCCGAGCGGTTCGCCGGCGCGCACAAGCTGCTCTCGAACAAGTATTACGTCGACGAGCTGTACAACGCGACGGTCGTCAACGGGACGTTCGGAGCCGGCGAGGGGCTCTGGGTCGTCGATCGCAACGTGGTCGACGGCGCCGTCAACGGCACGAGCAAGCTCACCGTCATCGCGTCGTGGTTCTCGGGCCTCACCGACAAGAACGTCGTCGATGGCCTGGTGAACCTTGTCGGGTGGATTGTGCAAGAAGGCAGCTTGCTGTTCCGGCGGCTGCAAACGGGTCTCGTGCAGAACTACGCGCTGTTGATGCTCTTCGGCATCTTCGCGTTCGTCAGCATTTACCTGTTCTACAGATAACTATGACCCACTATCTTTCGTACATCCTGTTCGAGCCGCTCGTCGGTGCGCTGCTCATTCTGCTCGTCAGCAAGCAGAACGAGAACGCGATCAAATGGATCGCGAACCTCACCGCGTTCGCCGGCTTCATCATCTCGATTCCGCTCTGGTTCTGGTACAACCCGTCGAACGCGGAATTCCAGCTCGTCGAGCGCGCACCGTGGATTCCGTCGGTCGGCGCCGACTACTTCCTCGGCGTCGACGGCTTGAGCGTGCTGCTGATCCTGCTCACGACGATGATGGGGTTCATCGCCGTGCTGTCGTCGTGGACGGCCATCACCGAGCGCGTGAAGGAGTACTACATCTTCCTGCTCGTGCTGCAGACCGGCATGCTGGGCGCGTTCATGTCGCTCGACTTCCTGCTGTTCTTCCTGTTCTGGGAAGTCATGCTCGTGCCGATGTATTTCCTCATCGGCATCTGGGGCAGCGCGAACCGGCTCTACTCGGCGATCAAGTTCTTCCTCTACACGCTGGTCGGCAGCGTCGTGATGCTGCTCGGCATCCTCGCGCTCTACTTCTACAACCACAGCGTGACGGGCGTGTATACGTTCGACGTGACGGTGTTCCACAAGCTGTCGCTGCCGTTCAACCTGCAGTGGTGGATCTTCCTCGCGTTCTTCCTCGGCTTCGCGATCAAGGTGCCGATGTTCCCGTTCCACACGTGGCTGCCCGACGCGCACACCGATGCGCCGACGGCCGGCTCGGTGATTCTGGCAGCCGTCCTGCTGAAGATGGGGACCTACGGCTTCCTGCGCTTCTCGCTCCCGATCCTGCCCGATGCGTCGCGGCATTTCGTCCCGATGATCGTCGTTCTCTCGATCATCGGCATCGTGTACGGCGCGCTCGTCGCGCTCGCGCAGAAGGACTGGAAGCGGCTCGTCGCGTACTCATCCGTCAGCCACATGGCGATGGTGATGCTCGGCATGTTCGCGCTCAATCCCGTCGGCATCACCGGCAGCATCGTGCAGCAGCTCAATCACGGCATCTCGACCGGCGCGCTCTTCTTGATCGTCGGCATCGTGTACGAGCGCCGCCACACCCGTGAGATTTCCGAGTACGGCGGTCTCTCGAAGGTGATGCCGGTGTACGCCGCGATCTTCCTGATCATGACGATGTCGTCGATCGGACTGCCGGCGCTGAACGGCTTCATCGGCGAGTTCCTGATCCTGCAGGGCGTGTTCGTCGCCAACAAGATCTGGGCGCTCTTCGCCGGAAGCGGCGTCGTCCTGGGCGCCGCCTACATGCTGTATCTCTATCAGCGGACGATGTTCGGCAAGATCGAGAATCCGAAGAACGAGCGGCTGCTGGATCTGAATCAGCGCGAGTTCGCGACGTTCGCGCCGCTGTTGATTCTCGCGGTGTGGATGGGCCTCTACCCGACGCCGTTCCTGCGCCGCCTCGAAACGTCGGTGCAGCACATCGTGATGCGCGTCAACTCCTCGTACGCGCAGGCGTATACGCAGTGCGGCGTCGGCGCGCCGACCGAAGCGCAGATCGCCGCGAACCCCGGCGCGAAGTTCCTGAGCTCGGTGCCGTGTGACGCGAACGGTAACCCGCTGCCGACCGAGAAACGATAAATGCCTGCTGGCATCTCGACGAGCGACTTCTACTACATCCTGCCCGAGCTGGTGTTGACCGGCGGCGCGCTCCTCGTGTTGATCGCGGACGTGCTGCTGCCGAAGAACAGCCATTCGGCGCTGGCGTGGGTGTCGGTGATCGTGATCGGCGCGACGATGGCGTCGCTGGTGCCGTTCGAGCGCACGCACGTCGAAGTGGCGCACGGCCTGCTGGCGGTCGACCGGTTCGCGCTGTTCTTCAAACTGCTGTTCCTCGGCGCGGCGGCCATCACGATCCTGATGTCGGTGCGGTATCTGCAGATCGAAGGCGCGTCGCCCGGCGAGTACTACTTCCTGATCCTCTGCTCGACGCTCGGCATGATGATCATGGCGGGCGGCATCGACCTCATCTCGATCTTCATCGGCCTCGAGACGATGGCGGTGTCGTTTTACATCCTCGCCGGCTTCATCAAACCGAATCAGCGATCGAACGAAGCCGCGGTGAAGTATTTCCTGCTCGGCGCGTTCTCGCTCGGCATCCTGCTGTACGGGATGTCGTTGATGTACGGCTTGTCGGGGACGACGAACCTGCGCGTCATGGCGACGGCGTTCGCGGGCCAGGAGCACGACCCGCGCCTCGTGCTGGCGGTGATCCTCGTCGTCGCGGGCGTCGGCTTCAAGATCGCGGCGGTGCCGTTCCACATGTGGGCGCCCGACGTGTACGAGGGCGCGCCCACGCCGGTGACCGCATTCCTGTCGGTTGGATCCAAAGCGGCGTCGTTCGCGATGCTGCTGCGGATCTTCATCGAGGGTCTGCCGGCGATGAGCGAGGACTGGCGCCTGCTGTTCTACGTCCTGTCGATCGTCACGATGACGGTCGGCAACTTCGCCGCGCTGACGCAGACGAACCTCAAACGCATGCTCGCGTATTCGTCGATCGCGCATGCGGGCTACCTGCTCATCGGCATCGTCGCCGGCACGCAGCGCGGGGTCACCGCGACGTTGATTTACCTGCTGATTTACGCGTTCATGCAGCTCGGCGCGTTTGCGGTGATCGTGCTGCTGCGGCGGCAGGACGTCGTCGGCGACGAGCTGAAAGATTTCAGCGGCCTGCACTTCCGCAATCCGTTCGCGGCCTTCGCGATGCTGATCTTCATGCTGTCGCTCGGCGGCATCCCGCCGACGGCCGGCTTCATGGGCAAGTTCTGGTTGTTCGGCGCGGCCATCGACGCCGGCTACTACTGGCTCGCGGTCATCGGCGTGCTGAACAGCGCCGTCTCGCTCTACTACTACATCCGCGTCGTCGTCTTCATGTATCTGAAGAAGGAGACGATGGGATCCGAGCCGCGCACGAACCCGGCGCTCAGCCTCGCGCTGGCGGTCGCGATCGCCGCGACGCTGATCCTCGGCGTGTATCCGAGGTTGTTGTTTGAAGTGGCGGAAGCGTCGGCGCGGACGTTAGGCATGGCTCCGCCCATAACGGCGACCCTCAGATAAAAGCAACCACGAAGATCGCGAAGAGTAACCACGAAGATCGCGAAGATACGAAGAGGTTTATGTTTATATCCTTCGTGGGCTTCGTGTTCTTCGTGATCTTCGTGGCGATCCATGTTTCGAAAATCTGACGCGACCGGCTTCCGGACCGCCTACGAACTCAGCGCCGGCATGCTGTCGTTCGTCGTCGCCATCGGCCTCGGCTGGTGGTTCGGCCGCACGCTCGATCGCTGGTTCAACACGACCTTCCTGGTCTGGATCTTCACGGCCTTCGGCCTGGTCGCGGGCGTCCTGAACGTCAAGCGCACGTTGTCGCACGCGCTGCATCCGCCTCGTGACTGAGATCGATCCGACGCTGCGGCGGGTCGAGCGAAACGGGATCGTCGCGTGCGCGGTCATGGCCCTGGCGGCGTGGGCGATCGCCCGAGGCGACGTCGCCGCGCCGGCCGGCGTGTTCGGCGGCGGCGTGCTCGTATGGATCTCATACCGCGGGATTAAGGGCGGGATAGATGTGCTGGTCGGCCCGTCGACCAGCTCAGGGCAGGCGGCGCGCACGCGCGTAAGTGTTGCGACAGGGCTGGTGAAGTTTTTCACAAGATACGCTATACTCGCCGTCGCTGCGTACGTGATAATGGCGCGTTTACGCATGCCCCCGTTGGCGGTGTTTGCAGGCGCGTCCTCGCTCGTCGTCGCGGTGGCGGTCGAAGCCCTGCGCGGATCTCAATGGAAAAGTTAGAGCACGAACTCTGGATCGTCCAGGCGGTCAATGCTGTGTTCGGCCCGATGGTCGCGGCCGCGATGCGCGCGCTCGGCCGTCCTGTGCCGGCGCACGGCGACGTCATTCCGGACTACCTCGTGATGGCGGCCTTGATCGTCATCGGGTGGACGGTGATCTGCGTGATCGCGCGGCGCGGGCTCAGCGTCGACAAGCCGGGCAAGCTGCAGATCGTGCTCGAGGACGCGATTTCCGCGACGCTCTCGATGCTGCACGACTACGTCGGGCACAAAGGTCCGCGGTATCTCGCGATCGTCGCCACGATGGCGGTGTTCATCCTGACCGGCAATCTGATGGGACTCGTGCCAGGTCTGAAGTCGCCGACGGCGAATATCAACGTGACGCTCGGCTGCGCGTTGACCGTTGCGGTCTACTACCACATCCAGGGCGTCAAAGAGCAGGGCATCGGCGCGTACTTGAAGCACTTCGCCGCGCCCCCCGGCGCGCCGCTCTTCATCGCGCCGATCATGCTGCCGATCGAAATCATCAGCCATCTGTCGCGCGTGCTGTCGCTGTCGCTGCGGCTGTTCGGCAACATCTTCGGCGAGGATCTCGTCATCCTGATCCTCTTCAGCATCATCCCGTTCCTCGTGCCGCTGCCGATGATGTTCCTCGGGATCATCACCGCGTCACTGCAGGCATTCATCTTCGTGCTGCTGACGACGATTTATCTTGGTGGCGCCGTCGCCACCGAACACGAACACCACGAACACGGCGAGATGGTCGCCGGCGAAGTTTAAATGGAGGCTGTGTGAGTAAACGGTTTTTCGTGACGGTTGGGTTGATCGTTCTGGCTCTTGGATTCATCTCACCGCTGCACGCGCAGGAAGCGGCGGCTGCGACGGCCGGCACGCGTACAGAGATCGTGCGCTGGTCGATCATCACGGCAGGGTTCGCGCTGGCGATTGCCGCGGCATTCGGCGCGATGTCGCAGGCGCGCGGCCTCAGCTCCGCCGTCGAGGGCATTGCCCGCAATCCAGCGGCGGCCGGCGAAATCCGGGGCAACCTGATTCTCGGCCTCGTGCTGATCGAATCGCTCGTGATTTACGTATTGCTCGTCTCGCTGATCCTCTTCTTCGTCAAGCCGTTCCCGGTCTAAACCGCCGCGCAACCGCGTGCCCGGGTGGGTCGATCTGACTCACTCGGGCCCGTTTGATCCAAATTCCCGTTTTCGCCCACAAAATTCACCGGTCGGCCATCGTTCGGCAGATTGTTTACCCGCAATTTGCGGTGCTAAGCTCCTGCACTTACAGGCCGAAATCGTTTTTTCGTCTTGAAGGAGGAGGGCCTTTCATGAAGCGTGGGATCCACACGTTGTTTGTGGTCCTGGCGATGCTACTCGTCTCCGCGTCTGCGTTTGCGCAGGGCGGCGGCGCCAGCACCACCGGTTCCATCAACGGCAAAGTCGAGGACAGCAGCGGCGCCGTGCTGCCGGGCGTGACCGTCACGGTCGCGAGCCCGTCACTCATGGGCGTGCAGACTGCCGTCACCGATACCGGCGGCAATTATCGATTCCCGGCGCTCCCGCCCGGCACCTACACGGTGACGTTCGAGCTGCCTGGTTTCAACACGTTGAAGCGCGAGAACATCCAGATCGCCATGGGCTTCACCGCTGCGGTGAACGTCCAGCTCGCGGTCGCCTCGCTGCAGGAAACGGTGACGGTCACCGGCGACTCACCGGTCATCGACACGTCGAACACGCGCGTGCAGCAGAACTTCAAGCTTGAACAGCTGCAGGAACTCCCGAACGCGCGCGACCTGTGGGCGCTGCTCGCGGTCACGCCGTCGGTGACGATGGGCCGTATCGACGTCGGCGGCAACCGCGCCGGCACGCAGACCGGCTACACGTCCTACGGCTACTCCGGCCAGAACCGCGTCCTCGTCGAGGGCATCAACACGACGGAAGGCACGTCTGGCGCCGGCTTCTACGTGGACTACGGTTCGTTCGAAGAAGTCTTCCTTGGCACGATCGCGCAGGGCGCGGAGATGCCGACCCCGGGCGTGCAGAGCCAGATGCTCGGCAAGTCGGGCGGCAACAAGTTCCAGGGCGAGCTCTATCAGGACTACGAAACGAACGGGATGATCGGCGAGAACATCATCAAGAACGTTCCGTCGAAGTTCCTCTTCGATCCCGTCACGAACCCGGGCGGCAACATCCGTCCGCACAGCAACGAGACGCTGAAGTACCGCGACAGCAACATCAACGTCGGCGGCCCGATCGAGAAGGACAAAGTGTGGTGGTACTTCTCCTATCGCAACTTCAAGAACTCCGTCGGCCAGCCGAACTTCATCGGCCCGATCGCCGGCTTGAGTTTCGATACCAACCTCTGGAACCCATCGGGCAAGGTGACGTACCAGATCAACCAGAACAACAAGTTGATCGGGTACTACCAGTGGGGTCAGAAGACGCAGCCGAACCGGCTCCCGCAAGGATCGCTGAACTACACCGATCTCGGCGGCACGCTGAAGCAGATCTCGGGCAGCTGGATTTACAAGGGTGAGTGGAACGGCACGCTGAGCAACAACATGTTCGCGGAAGCGCGCTACGGCGGGTTCGGCTACTACTTCCCGCTGCTCGCCAACACCGACACCAACCTGCCGGAGATCTTCGACAACAAGAACGCGTTGCTCATCAACGGCGACCAGAAGGAACAGACCGACCGTCGTCGTCTGCAGGCGACCGGTTCGTTGACGTACTTCAAGGACGGCTGGGGCGGCACGCACAACTTCAAGATCGGCGGCGAGTTCCTGTTCGAGTACGGCTGGTACGGCTACACGCAGGTCGCGTCGGGCAACCAGCGCACCACGCTGGCGACCACCGGCGTGCCGAGCTCGTTCGCGTTCTACGCGCCGACCGCCCTGTCAGTCGGCAGCCTGGGCGATGGCCCGAGCGGCAACCTGTTGAGCGTCGATCGCGTGAACACCAAGGACTTCTTCGTGACCGACCAGTACACGGTCGGCCGCGCGACGTTCAACCTTGGTTTCCGCTACGACCAGTACGACGTGTTCACGCCGGATCAGACGCAGTTGGCTTACACGTTCCCGACGGGCGTTTCGATCCCGGCGGCGAGCTGCTCGACCAACCCCGGATTCTGCGAAACGCATTACCTGAACTGGAAGTCGTTCGTGCCGCGCATCGGCATGACCTACGACCTGTCAGGCACCGGGAAGACCGTCGTGAAGTTGAACTACGGCATGTACCGCTTCAACCCGGGCGTCGGCGTGGCGGCGAGCGCCAACCCGAACCAGGCGACCAAGAGCATCACGTACAACTCGAAGGTTGCGGGCGCGGGTGACACGGTCTACTACCAGGATCCGACGACGGGCGTGAAGTACACGACGAACACGCTGACCGCCACGGCGTTGGCCGGCACGATCAGCGTCGACCCGGCGATCGCGCAGCCCTACTCGCACCAGGCCACGGCCTACCTCGAACAGCAGGTGACCGAAGGCGTGGGCGCGCGTATCGGCTTCGTGTACTACAGCGTCAAGAACCAGACCGGCACGTTCCAGCCGCTGCGTCCGGCGAGCGCCTACACGGTTCCGTTCAACGTGACGGACCCGGGTCTCGACGGCGTGACCGGAACCGGCGACGACAAGACGTTGACGGCGTACGGCATCCCGAGCAATCTCATCTCGGGCTGCACGGCGTCGACGACGACCGTGACGCCGACCTGCGCGTATCCGACGAACAACGTGGTGACGAACTCGCCGGACAACGGGAACTACAAGACGTTCGAGTTCTCGTTGAACAAGCGCCAGAGCCACAACTACTCGGTGAGCGGTGGCTTCGGCTACACGTGGCAGCACGACTTCCCGTACGGCGCGCCGAACACGCCGAACGGACCGTTCGACTACGACTTCTCGACCTACAGCGCCAAAGCGAGCGTCACGTACAACGCGCCGTTCGGCATCTTCCTGAGCGGCATCTACCGCTACCAGGCGGGCGCCAACTACGCGCGTCGCGTGACGGTGGCGGCGCCGGGATCGTGCGCGTGCTCGTTCAGCGCGGCGGCGGGCAGCAACGGATCGCTCGCGAATGGTTCGCTGACCGCGAACAACATCTTCGCGACCGACCTCAACGCGTTCCGTCAGGACAACTTCTCGATCATCGACCTCCGCGTCGAGAAGACCGTCAAGCTCGGATCGGACCTCAAGGTCCGTCTGTTCCTCGACGGGTTCAACCTGACGAACCAGTACGCAGCGGAAACGATTACGACGACGGCTGGTGCGAACTTCCAGCAGCCGACGGCGATTCTCGCTCCGCGCACCGCGCGTATTGGCGCTCGTTTGATCTGGTAGTTCTGTAAGGGCAGGAAAGGCTGGAGGGGCGGGACGGGCAGGAGGGTCACACCTCAGGCCCTCCCGCCCTTTCTTTTTTTTCGGCCGATTCACCCGTCAGCGCCCACGCGCGGATGTTCAGGGGTGATGTGCGGGTGTTCAGGGCCGACGGGCAGGTGTTCAGTGGCGACGCGCGGCTGTGCAGGGCTCGTGAGGCGGTTGTGCAGTCGTGATGGGCAGTCGTTTCAGGGTTGATTGGGCGGTCGTGCAGTCGTGATGGGCAGCGTTGAGGGCTGACGAGGCAGTGTGTCAGTCGTCAAAGGCAGCCGTTCAAGGCTGACCGGCAGCGGTTTCAGGGCTGACGTGCACGTGTACATCGGTGACGCACAGCTGTTTAGAGCCGATGAGGCGGTATTGAGCGCCGACGCACACGTGTTCAGCGCCGATGCGGCGCCAGTAAGTCGCGGACGTGACTGATGTCGCTGCCATATCTCGACGCTGGAGCTTCGTCGGCGAACCGTTGCAGGACGGGGACCGCTTCCTGCCGTCTACCCGCCGCGTCCAAGGCCATCCCGAGGTTATACAGCGCGTCAAAATTACGCGGATCGAGCGTCGTCGCCTGCTTGAGCGCGTCGATGGCGGCGGGGAAATTGCGCGTGGACAGGTAGTCGGCAGCCAGGTTGGCGTAGGCACTCGCGGACGTTGGGTCCAGTTCGAGGATCTTCTTGAACGCCGCTTGCGCGCGCTCGTGCTGACCACGCCGCATCGCGATGACGCCGGCCGCGTTGTACGCGTCGGTGAAGTCGGGATGCGCGGCGATGACGGCATCCGCGACCGCCGACGCTTTGTATAATTCCCCCGCCTCGCCGAGATACGACGCCAGGGTCACCATCGACCGCGGATCGCTGATGCCGCGCCGCGCACCTGCATCAAGCGTCGCGATCGCCCCAGGCAGATCGCCGGTTTGCCGCTGCATCAGCGCCAGCTCGCCGGCGGCGGTTGAAAAATTCGGGTGCGCCTGCACGATCGCGCGCGCCTGCGCGAGTCCCGCCGCGCGATCGCCGCGGTTGAAGAGGGCCACCGCCGCGTTGAGATCGTTCGACGCCGTGATCAACGTCTTCGGATCGTCGGCATCGGTGTAGACGCGCTGCGTGGGATCGGCAGTCGAGGCCGTGTA
Source organism: Vicinamibacterales bacterium (assembly GCA_035652075.1). GTDB lineage: Bacteria > Acidobacteriota > Vicinamibacteria > Vicinamibacterales > CAVVIG01 > Gp6-AA45. The sequence continues at coordinate 487 of DASREL010000227.1, read as the reverse complement.
GCCGAGCGCCTGCAGGCGCTGACGCGCATCGGCCGCGAGCGTTGTCTTTTCGGCGCCGGCCGCGCGGCTGTCGAGCGACGCGCGCAGGTCCTTGAGGAGCGTTTCGAGCGTCCGCGCGCGTTGCGGGTCGCGCGCGAACAGGTTCGCCGTCTCCGTCGGGTCCGCCGTCAGGTCGTACAGCTCCGGCCGGGGCAGATCGATGAACTTCTGAGTCCCGCTCACGAGCGCCGTCAGCGGCGCCCAGTTGCGCGTCAGGTTCGCGTCCATCGCGTCGAGATACGCCGTCGTCGGTGCCGTGTCCGGCGTCACACGGACCAGCGATCGCCCCTCGAACTCCGGCGGCGCTTCGACGCCTGCGAGATCGAGCGTCGTCGGCGCCAGGTCGATCAGGCGCGCGAGCTGGTTATATCGTCCTCGCACGGACCCATTGCTCGCCCACACAATCCACGGCACGCGCATCGTCGCGTCGTAGACGAACGTGCCGTGC
>DASREL010000226.1:0-17863 GCA_035652075.1 Vicinamibacterales bacterium | reverse complement strand
TACCAGGTCCACGCGAGCGGCGTGAACAAACGAACCAGGATCATGACGACGAGCGAAACGCCGATCGCCACGATGACATCCCGCTGGCGCACCCGCGTCGTCAAGCGTCCCAACAGAAATGCGCCGAGCATCGGCCCGTACACGATCGACGCGATCGTCAACCCGACGGTGAACACCGATCCCCAGCCGCGCGCGAGGACGGCGATCACGATGAGCGCCATGCCCCAGCCGGCGGTCAGCCACTGGGACAGTCGAAGCAGTCGCCGGTCGTCAGTCTCGCCAGTCAGAGGTTGATAAAAGTCCAGAACGGTTGTTGACGCCAGGGAGTTGAGCGATCCGCTCAAGTTCGACATCGCCGCTGCGAAGATCGCTGCAATCACCAATCCCGCAATCCCATGCGGCAGGCTGCGGACGATGAACGCGGGGAAGATTTCGTCGTTGGACGCCATCGGCGGCAGCGGATGCGTCGCGTAGTACGCGTGGAGCATGAGGCCGATCGTGAGGAACAGCGCGAACTGCGCGAACACGACGAATCCGCTCACGATCAGCGCCTTTTTGCTCTCTGCCTGATTCCGACACGTGAGCAGCCGCTGCACGAGCAGTTGATCGACGCCGTGCGATGCCATCGTCAGGAAGCAGCCGCCGACGATGCCCGCGAGGAACGTGAACGGGACGGTGACGTCAGTGGAGAACGACACGACGTGCAGTTTCCCGGCCGCGCGCGCGTCGGCGAGGATGCCGGGCCAGCCGCCGGGCACGAGGGTCAGCAACATGTACGCGGCGAGCAATGAGCCTGCGACGTAGATGACCAGTTGCACGAGGTCCGTCCAGATCACCGCCGCGATGCCCCCCTCGAACGTGTAGACCAACGTCAGCACGCCGACGATCCCGATCGACCACAACCACAGGTGCGGCAACCCGGGCGCGCTCGCGCCGATGACGGCTGCGAGCACGAGCGAAGCCGCGAACACGCGAACGCCTTCCGCGAGGGCACGCATCACGAGAAACAGCGACGCCGTGAAGTGTTTCGCCTGCGCCCCGAAGCGACGGTTGAGCAGTTCGTACGCCGTCATCATCTCGCCCTGGAAATACGCCGGGATGAACAGGTAGCTGATCACGAACCGCGCGAGGATGTAGCCGGCCACGACCTGCAGGTAGGTGTAGCTGCCTCCCAGTTCGGGCCGCGGAAATACCGAATAGGCGAGTGCCGGTACGCCGATCAGCGTCAGCGTGCTCGTTTCGGTGGCGACGATCGACAGGCTGATCACGAGCCATGACGTCTTTCGGCTGCCGACGAAGTAATCCTTGACGGATCGATGCGAGTGGCGGAAGCGGCTGCCGAAGATCGTGATCCCCACCAGGTAGGCGGCGAGGACGAGGTAGTCGATGGCGGAGAAACCCACGGCCAGATTAGACCTCAACTAAAATTCGAATGTCATGCACGTCCTTGGGATCGACGCCGGTGGCACGAAGACCGTGTGCCTGCTCGCCGACGAGAAGGGGATGGTCGTGTCGGAAGCCCGCGGCAGCGGGGCCAACCTGCACGCCGCCGGCGAACTCGCCGTCGAGAAAGTCCTCCACGAACTGATGGAGCAGGCGATTGGCGACCGCGACATCGTCCCCGCAGCCGTCTGCCTCGGGATCGCTGGCGTCGACCGCGAGGACGAAATGCGCACGGTGCGCGCGATTATGCGTCGCATCGGCCACAAATCGCGCGTGCTCGTGGTCAACGATGCCTTGATTGCGCTCGTGGCAGGCGCGCGCGATGCGCCGGGGATCGTCATCAACGCGGGCACCGGCTCGATCGTCTACGGACGCAACGCCGCTGGCGAAGCGGCCCGCGCCGGCGGCTGGGGACACATGATCGGCGACGAGGGGAGCGGGTACTGGATCGGGCGCGAAGCGCTCGCCGCCGTGATGCGCGCCGGTGACGGGCGCGGTCCGATGACGCAGTTGACGTCGCACATCCTCACGCATTTCAACGTCAGCGACGTGTCGCACCTGCCGCGCATTGTGTACGACCGCGAGCAGCCGCGGATGTCGGTCGCCGCGCTCGGACCGATCGTGCAGGAGGTCGCGTCGCAGGGCGACGCTGTCGCGGCGCGCATCCTCGAGCGTGCGGCGGAAGAGTTGGTGCTGGCTGCCGGTTCGGTCGCGTCGCGCCTCGAGATGCGCGGAGACACGTTCGCCTTCTACCTGGCTGGCGGCGTCTTTCAGGTGGTGCCGTCGCTTGCGACCGAGATGACCCGCCGGCTCGTCGAAGTCGCCCCTCGATCGCGGGTGGAGATCCTCGACACCGAACCGGCGTGCGGCGCGGTGTGGCTGGCACTCGCCGAAGCTCGCGGCGGCGCGCAGGTGCCGCGATACCGGCCGTTGTGATTCGGGACTCAGGTTTCGTGCGGATCCGGGTCTTCGACACGGCCGACCGTTTGGCGCGTGCGTTGGCGGTCGACATCGCGCGCTGCGTTCGCCGGCGGCCGAACATCGTCCTCGGACTTCCCACCGGTCGAACACCGATCCCGTTGTATCGCGAGCTGGTGGCGCTGTATCGACGCGGCGGTGTGGATTTCAGTCGCGCGACGACCTTCAATCTCGACGAGTTCGTCGGCATCGCCGCCGACGATCCGCGCAGCTACCATGCGTTCATGCGGCAGCATCTCTTCGATCACGTCAACCTCCACGCGCGACGCACTTACGTGCTCGACGGGACGGCTGCCGATCTCACGCGCGAATGCGATCGGTACGAGCGCGCGATCGCGCGCGCCGGCGGGATCGACATTCAGTTGCTCGGGCTCGGCGCAAACGGCCACATCGGCTTCAACGAGCCGGCGGCGGCGCTCGTCGCAAAGACGCACCGAACTGCGCTCCGCGATGCCAGTCGCCGCGCCAACGCGTCGTGGTTTGACAATCAACTCCGGGCCGTTCCACACGAGGCGCTGTCGATGGGGATGGCGACCATCCTTCATGCCCGGCGAGTCGTGTTGATTGCGACGGGCGCGATGAAAGCGCGATGCGTGGAGAAGATGATTCGCGGACCGGTGACGCCGAAAATTCCAGCGTCGTTCCTGCAGCTGCACCAACACGCGGAAGTGTGGTTGGATGCGTCGGCTGCCGCTCGGCTACAGCCGGCGCGCGACGACTAGCCGACCTTCAGCAGCTCTTTCAGTCGCGCTTCGACGTCCTCACCGATCGCGTCGCGGACGAAGTCGTGCGCCTTGCGCAGCCGCGAGAGCGACTGCTGGTACGAGACGCCCGTTTTCTGCATCACGATCGCCGCCTTCACATTCCAGTGCGCCTTGCGCAGCAGTTTGTCCGCGTCGTCGTACTCGAGTCCGGTGACGATGATGATGATGCGACGCGCGCGATCCTTGAGCTTCTCGGATCCCATCTGCACGTCGACCATCAGGTTGCCGTAGGTCTTGCCGATGCGGATCATCGCGGCCGTCGTGAGCATGTTGAGCACCATCTTGGTCGCGGTGCCCGCTTTCAATCGCGTCGAGCCGGCGATCACTTCGGGTCCGACCGCCGGCGCAATCGTCAGGTCGACGAAGGTCTGCAGCTCGGTTCGCGGATCGCAGGTGACGAAGATGATGCGCGAGCCGGCGCGCCGCGCACGCGTGAGGGCGCCGCGCACGAACTGGGTCATGCCGCTCGCCGACACGCCGATGACGACGTCTTTCTTCGTCGGCCGCAGCCGGTTGATCGCGCGCGCACCTTCTTCGTAGTTGTCCTCGACGCCTTCGCGCGCGCGCAGGACGGCGCTCTTGCCGCCGGCCATGATCGCCTGCACGAGGTCGGGACTCGTCCCGAACGTCGGCGGCATTTCCGCCGATTCGAGGACGCCCAGGCGGCCGCTCGTCCCGGCGCCGACGAAGATGACGCGCCCCTGTTTCCGCAGCGCGTTCGTGATGATATCGATGCCGACCGCAATCCGCTCTTTCTCGCGTCGCACGGCGTCGAGCATCTTGCGATCTTCGTTGAGCATGCCTTCGACGATGTCGCCAGGCGAGAGCTTGTCGATGGCCAGCGTCGCCGGATTGATTTGCTCGGTGGGGAGCGATTGCCACTTCGACCGGACAGCCATGTCTTACTATCATACGCGGTGATAGACGCGTATCTCGATCATCTTCGCGTCGAGCGGCGGCTCAGCGATCACACGCTCGAGAGCTACGCGCGCGATCTCCGGTCGCTCGCGGCGTTCGCCGCCGGCCGCGAGCAGCGTGCCGAATCGCTCGACCGCCGCGCGCTCGAAGCATTCGTGCGCGAGCAGATGACGCGCGGCCTGTCGCCGCGGTCGGTCGCGCGGATGGTCGCATCCGTCCGCGGCTTCTACCGCTTTCTCGTCCTCGACAACCGCCTGAAACACAACCCGGCCGACGATCTGCATCCGCCGGCCGCGTGGCCGGCGCTGCCGAAATTCCTCACGCTCGAGGAGGTGGATACGTTGATCGAACAACCGGACGTCACCACGCCGCTCGGCCTGCGCGACCGCGCGATGATCGAATTGTTGTACGCCACCGGCTTGCGCGTCTCGGAACTGATCAACGTGCGCGCGGCGGACCTGCACCTGGACGATGCGTATCTGACGTGCATCGGCAAAGGCAACAAAGAGCGCATCGTCCCGATCGGCGACCAGGCGGCGAGATGGATTGCCAAATATCAGCGCGAGGCTCGCCATGTGCTCGTGAAGAAGGCGAGCCGCCGCGAGACATTGTTCGTCAACGCGCGCGGCGGGACGATGTCGCGCGTCGGCTTCTGGAAGATCCTGAAACAGTACGGGCGCAAAGCGAACCTGCCGCGATCGCTCAGCCCGCACGTGCTCCGTCACTCCTTCGCGACGCATTTGCTCGAGCGCGGCGCCGACCTGCGCGCCATTCAACTGATGCTCGGCCACGCCGATTTGTCCACGACTCAGATTTACACCCACGTGCTCGCGGCGCGGCTCCGGAACGTCTACGATCGCTTCCACCCGCGCGCGTAGTTCTGCTAAACTAAGCCGTTTCCAGTACTCAAAAGGAGCGCGCATGAGCCGTAAGGGACGGCATCTCTTTACGTCCGAGTCGGTGACGGAAGGTCACCCGGACAAGATCGCCGATCAGATTTCTGACTCGATTCTCGACGCCATCTTGACGCAGGACCCGATGAGCCGCGTCGCGTGCGAAACGCTCGTGACGACCGGCCTCGCGATGGTCGCCGGCGAAATCACGACAACCGCACAAATCGATTACCAGGACGTCGTCCGGAAGACGATCACCGACGTCGGGTACACGCGCGGCAAGTACGGGTTCGACGCCGAAACCTGCGCCGTGTTGTCGTCGATTCACAGCCAGTCGCCCGACATCGCGATGGGCGTCGACACCGGTGGCGCCGGCGATCAGGGGTTGATGTTCGGCTTCGCGTGCACCGAGACCGAAGAACTGATGCCGCTCCCGATCATGCTCGCGCACAAGCTCACCAAAGGCCTGTCGTGCGCGCGGCGCGACGGCGTCCTCGAATACCTCCGGCCCGACGGCAAGTCGCAGGTGACCGTGGAGTACGACGGCAACAAGCCGGTTCGCGTCGACGCGGTCGTCATCTCGAGCCAGCACAGCCCGCTCGTCACCAACGACACGATGCGCGCCGACATCACGGAAAAGATCATCGACCGCGTCATCCCGAAAGAACTGATGGACAAGAACACGAAGGTCTACGTCAACCCGACGGGACGCTTCGTCGTGGGCGGTCCGCACGGGGACGCCGGCGTCACGGGACGCAAGATCATCGTCGACACCTACGGTGGCGCCGCACCCCATGGCGGCGGCGCGTTCTCCGGAAAAGATCCGACGAAGGTCGACCGCTCGGCCTGCTACATGGCGCGCTACGTTGCGAAGAACGTCGTTGCTGCCGGCATCGCGGAGCGCGCGCTCGTCCAGGTCGCGTATGCGATCGGCGTCGCCGAACCGGTGTCCGTCATGGTGCACACCGAGGGCACGGGGCGCATTCCGGAAGAGAAGATCACCGAGATCGTCCGCGCGCACTTCAAGCTCACGCCGCGCGGCATCATGGAAGAACTCAACCTGCGCCGGCCGATCTACAAGAAGACGGCGGCGTTCGGTCACTTCGGCCGCACCGAGGCGGAATTCACCTGGGAGCGGACCGATAAGGCTGCCGCTCTGCGAGCAGCCGCCGGGTTGTAATCCACCTCTGTGAAGACGTTGTTAGGTGTGACGGCGGCCCTCGTGGCCGCCGTTGCTGTTTTGGTCGCCGTCACGCTGCCGCCGAAGCGCATCGCGCTCATGCCCGGCCGGGATGGGACCATCGCGGGTATCGTCCACGTCCACTCGAACCGCTCCGACGGATCGAGCAGCCCGGACGAGATCGCCGCGGCGGCCGCACGCGCCGGGGTGAAGTTCCTCGTCTTTACCGACCACGGCGACGCGACACGGACACCGGATCCGCCGGTGTACCGATCCGGCGTCTTGTGCCTGGACGGCGTCGAAATCAGCACGAGCGGCGGACACTACATCGCGCTCGACATGCCCGCCGCGCCGTACCCGCTGGCTGGTGAAGCACGTGACGTCGTCGAGGACGTGAAGCGCCTTGGCGGATTCGGCATCGTCGCGCATCCCGACTCGCCAAAGCCGCAACTGCGGTGGACCGAATGGACCGCACCGTTTGACGCGATCGAACTCCTGAACCCGGACACCAGCTGGCGGATCCTCGCGCAGCAGCCACGATGGCGCGAACGTTCGCAACTGTTCGCCGCGCTGGTCGATTACCCGTTCCGTGCGCCCGAAACGATGGCGAATCTGCTGCAGCCGAGCGGATCGGTGTACTCGTGGCTCGCACTGGCAGAGCGGCGGCGCGTCGTCGCGATCGCGGGTCTCGACGCGCACGCGCGCATCAATATGCGCGGCGATCCAGGCGAAGCCAAAGGGTGGATGCTGCCGATCCCCGGCTACGAGCCGGCGTTTCGCATGCTGTCGATCCACGTCGCGATCGACCGCGACCTGACCGGAAACGCGGCGACCGATGGGTCCGTCGTGATGCGCGGCATTCGTGGCGGCCACCTGTACACCGTCGTCGATGGCCTCGCATCGCCGCCGGCGTTCGACTTCACCGCCACCAACGAATTCGGTACGGTCCACGAAGGCGATCAGTTGAGTGCCGGCAGCGCCGTGGCGCTTCGGATACGCAGCAACGCGCCAGCCCGATACACGACGCTCGTCCACGAGGGCACGAAAGTGATCGCGCAGGCGACCGATCCGCAGGACATGACCGTCCACGGCGGCGCGCAGCCTGCCGTCTATTGGGTCGAAATCGTCTCGAACGGCCCGCGACCGATTACGTGGCTGCGCAGCAATCCGATTTACGTGCGCGGCACGGCGGCGCTGACGCAGGCGGCCACGCGACTGCCGCCGAAGCAATTCGTCCCACTGTTTTCCGGATCGATCGACAGCTGGCGAACCGAGCACGATCCCACGTCCGTCACGGCGGCGGAAGTCATCAACGGGACGACCGGCAAGGAGATGCAATTCCGCTTCGGTCTGGCCGGCGGCCCACCGGCAGGACAGGTCGCCGCGCTCGTCGTCGATACGCCGAAGGGGGTGCCGGATGCCACGCGACTGGCCGTATCGATGCGTGCGGAGCGACCAATGCGGGTGTCGGTGCAGCTGCGCGGTGGCGCAGGCGGCAGCGAGCGATGGGAGCGGTCGGTGTTCGTCGATCGCTTCGAGTCGGAGAAGACGATCTATTTCGACGAGCTGACGCCGGTCGGGAACACGCAGAGCTGGAAGCCGCCGCTCGACGCGATCCGCAGCGTGATGTTCGTGGTCGATACCACGAACGCGAAACCCGGCACCTCAGCGAAGCTGTGGATCAAGAAGGCCGAGTTGCAACGATAACGTCACGTTCGAACGGTCAGCAGCAGATAAATCGCCGCCGCGCCAAAGAGGATGTTAGGCGCCCACGCCGCAAGCGGCGGCGACATCCAGCCGCCGGCGCCCAGCGCCCCAAAGACGCTCAAGGTGGTCCAATACACCAACGCGAGCACGAGACCGGCCCCGATCCCATACATGGCGCCGCGGCGACCGGTCGTCACCGCAAACGGGACGGCCAGGAGCGTCATGATCACCGAGACGAACGGAAATGCGATCTTCCGCTGCAGGTCCACCAGGTATTTCACGACGTTCATCGACCCGCTTTGCTGCAGCAGGGCGATGTAGCTTTTCAGCTCGCCGTACGACATGCGGTCCGCTTCGGGTTCTTCGGCCTTGAAGAAGCTCGGTTGTTCGAGCACGAGCTGCCGCTCGGTGAACGGTTTGTAGTCGACGGCCGTTCGCGTCACGTTTCGCCGCGTCGTCGTCGTAAAGGTTCGGTTCCAGCCGTTGCGCGCGATCCAGCGATGCTCCTGGTCGCGGAACACGGCGTTGGCGTAGAGCAGCGAGCTCAGTTTCCATTGCTGCGCGCCGGGACGATACATCGTGAATCGGGTGAACCGGTTCACCTGCGGATCGAACAGGTCGTACTGATAGATGTCGCCGTTCTTGCCGACGATCCAGCGACGATCGAGCACGTTGAACGTCTGGGCGGGGAAGCCGCGAATGATCGCGTTCAAGCGGATCGCCTCGCGATTGGTGTGCGGCAGCACGTTCTCTTCGAGCTCGAACAGCGCCGCGCTCGCGAGCAGTCCGCAGACGAGGACCGGAACCGCCGACCGGTACAGGCTGATGCCGCACGCGCGCATCACGATGAGCTCGCTGTTCTTCGTCAGCATGCCGATCGTGACGAGCGTGCCGACGAGGACCGAGAGCGGGATGATGTAATACACGTATTGCGGCGTGACCCAGTAGAGATGCCGCGCCACGAGCAGGCTATCGCCGGCCGACTTCACATGCGACGCCATGTCGATGATCGTCGAGATATAGAACACGCCGACGAGCGCACAGAAGGACAACGCCACGATCGTGAGGTACTGGCGCAGGACGTAGAGGTCGAGCAGCCGGGGGCGCGGCCAGTCGATCTGCGGGATGCGGATCACGACGACGACGCGGCCGCGGCGCGGCGCCATGCCGCTCGAGGCCGATTCGGCAGTCCGGTCGGTGTCACGTTTGCGGAGGAACGCCGGCAGCCGGATCTCGATCGGCCGGTCGCCCGATCCGGCGCGCCACATGACGAGCGCGATCCCGATGACGCCCAGGACGATGTTGCCGATCCATGGCGCGAGGGTCGGCGCGATGCGGTTGTTGATCGCCAGCCCGCGCGAGAAATAGAAAAAGATGTAGTAGACGAAGATGACGCCGATGCCGAACACGAAACCGGCGAGCGTTCCGTCCTTGCGGTTTGACACGCCGAGCGCCAGGCCGATCAACGTGAACACAATGCACGCCGCCGGGATCGCGAACTTCTGCTGCAGGTAGAAATACTGGCTGCCGCTGGCGACGTGGTGCTCGTCGTTCTCCGCGATCGCTTTTTTCAGCTCGGCGATCGTCATCTCGGAGTCGCCCTTCAGGATCGTCGCGCGGGGAAACACCGCCTGCGGATCCATATTGAGGACGAGCTGCTCGAACGAGCTGTTTTCGGCGGCGTCCGGCTTCTCGACGTAAGTCGTGTATCGCGTGCCGCCCTGGAGGAGCAGGTGCACCTCTTGTTTCGCGCGATCGATCAGCAGCCGGCCTTCGTTCGCAAAATAGACGGTCGTCTCTTTGGGATTGGTCGAATCGGCCAGGAACACGTCGCGCCAGCCGCCCGTTTGCGGGATGTCGCGGACGTAAATCACGCGGTTCGGAAACGTCGTGAAGAAGACGCGCGGCTTGACGTCCCCTTCGCTCTGCGTCGCGACGACGTTGAACGTGATCTCGCGGAACTTCTGATTCGCGTCCGGCAGCAGGACGATCATCACGTACGCCGTCGCCGCGGTCGCCACGAACGCTACCCAGATCAGCGGCTGCAGGATGCGAAAGACGCTGACGCCGCAGGCCTGCAGCGCGACGAACTCGCGATCGGCCGACACACGGCCGAAGCCGATCAGGATGCCGAGGAGCAGCGCCATCGGAATCGTGATCCCGAGCGCTTGCGGCACCAGCGTCAGCAGCACCTGGACCACGATGCGCCAGTGGACGCCCTTCGCGATGAGCGGCTCGCCCTGGTTCAAAATCGGCGGGATCATCAACACGAACGTCAGCCCCACGAGCACCAGCACGAAGGGCAGCACGATCTCGCGGACGAGATAGCGATCGAGAATCTTGAACATCAGGGCGGGACGGCAGGAGCGGCGGGAAGGGCAGGACGGCGGCAACGGAGGAGCTCCGTTGCCTCACCGTCCTGCCTTTCCTGCCCGTCCCGCCCGTCCTGCCCTAGAGTACACGCTATGACCCGCGTCGCGATTCTCTGGCACATGCATCAGCCGTATTACGAGGACCTGGTGACCCGCGAGCACATCCTCCCGTGGGTGCGTCTGCACGCGCTGAAGGATTACTACGGGATGGTCGCGATGCTGCGGGAGTTCCCGGACGTCAAGGTTACCTTCAACCTGGTGCCCTCGCTGCTCGTACAGCTCGAAGCCTTCGCGACCGATCAGGCACGCGACCGGTTCCTCGAATTGAGCCTGAAGCCGGCCTCGGACCTAGACCAGGGCGACATCGCGTTCATCACGCGCAACTTCTTCCACGCGCAGCGCGAGCGCATGATCGACGCGTATCCCCGATACGCCGAACTGCTCGCTCGGCGCGACACGCGGCTGACCGTCGACGAACTGCGCGACCTGCAGGTGTGGCACAAGCTGGCCTGGATCGATCCGATCTACATGGAGGATGACCGGCGCGTGCGCGCGCTCGTCGAGAAGGGACGCGACTTCAGCGAAGACGACAAGACAACCCTGCGCGCGGTCGAACTCGAGATCCTCAACAAGGTCGTGCCGGAGTACCGCGATGCCGCGGCTCGCGGCCAGATCGAGATCTCGGCCTCGCCGTTCTACCACCCGATCCTGCCGCTGCTGTGCGACACCGACGTCTATCTCACGACGCACCCGGACGCCAAGCGGCCCAGGCAACGCTTCGTGCACCCCGAGGACGCGGCCGAGCAACTCCAGCGCGCCTCCGCGTACCACGAACGCGTCTTCGGCCGAAAACCGGTTGGCCTCTGGCCCTCCGAGGGATCCGTGTCCGATGCGATGGTGCCGGGGGTCGCTGCCACCGGTTTCGAGTGGATGGCGACGGACGAGTTGATCCTCGCGCGGACGCTGGGCGTCACGTTTTCGCGCGATCAGCAGGGCCACGTCGAGCAGGCGCAGCGGCTCTACCAGCCGTATGTCGTCCGCATCGGCGATTCCCACGTCGCCTGCGCGTTCCGCGATCACGTGCTGTCGGACCTGATCGGGTTTACCTACGCGTCGTGGTCCGCGGAGGCTGCCGCCGACGACTTCATCGCGCGGCTCGTTGCCGCCGGACGCCGGTACGCGGAGCGAGGCGGCAGGGGAGAAGCGCTCATCCCGATCATCCTGGACGGGGAGAACGCGTGGGAGCATTTCGAAGGTCAGGGGCGGCCGTTTCTCAAGGCGTTGTATCGCCGCCTCGCGCATCACGCCGAGCTGCGAACGGTCACGCTCCACGAGGGCTGCCGCGACGCCATCGAGGAGTTGACGACGATCTTCCCGGGGTCGTGGATCGACGCGAACTTCTACATCTGGATTGGGCACGCGGACGACCAGCGCGGATGGAGCCAGCTCGCTGATGCCCGACAGGCGCTCGACGCGTCGGCCGCCGCGGCGCCGGATGCGGCGGCGGCCCGCGAAGAGGTCCTGGTGGCGGAAGGCAGCGACTGGTTCTGGTGGTACGGCGACGACCACTCGTCTGCGCACGATCTGGAGTTCGACGACCTGTTTCGGCGCCACCTGCGGAACGCCTATCAGCTGTTGCGGCAGCCGATCCCGGACGAACTGTTCATCAGCAATATCTCGACAGGCCTGGCGGCGCCGGTCCAAACCGAACCCACCGGATTGCTGTCGCCGACGTTCGACGGCGAGAACACCAGTTACTTCGAGTGGCTTGGGGCCGGCACGTTTGAGGCGCACCGCGTCGCCGGCGCGATGCACCAGACCTCGGGGCCGGCGGTCGGCCTGACCGCGATCCATTTCGGGTTCGACGCCGACCGGCTCCTGGTGCGCGTCGACGCCGAACGGCCGCTGGTCGATGTGCTGGCGGAGGGGCACGAGGTCTCGCTGAAGTTCGTCACGCCGGCGGGCTTGCGCTTCTCGGTCCGCCAGGAATTCGGCCGCGTCGCGGGACGGCTCTGGCAGCGCCGCACCGACCATTCGACCATCCTCTGGACTGACCGCGGCCCGGGTCAGGCCGTGGTCGCGGTTGGCACGGTCCTCGAGATCGGAGTGCCGTTATCAGATTTGGGCGTCGACGTGGGTGCCGTAGTCGAATACTTCGTCGCCGCCTTCGACCCCAACGGTGCGGAGCTAGAGCGCCACCCGGCGCATCGGCCAATCAAGCTGACCGTGCCCGACGCGCACTTTGCGACACGGCACTGGCAGGCGTAGCCCCTTCGGGCAAGTCCCCGCAAGAAGCACGCACAAATCATCCACAGGCGTGTTTCACGGCATATTTTAGCTATGTCCGATAATGAATGTTATGTTAACTTAGACTGATATCTGGAGCGCCCGAGGCCCCTCGTGCCTACCGGCGGCAAGCCGCCGCCCAGTGCTAACGGTGCCCGAGAGGCCCAAGCTGCCCTCGAGTGCGACAACACGGCTGAACACCTAATACCGCGCGCCTCACGCGCATAGTACTGCAGGCCTCCAGGCACTTCAGGCACCCTACGCACCTTAGGCACCTTAGGCACCCAGCAACCTATTTATTCTTCCGCAGGTCCTTGATGATCGCCTCGAGCGCCTCGATCACTTCGTCCTTCGACACGCGGCTCTTCGAGAAATTCAGCTTCAAGGCAAACGCCTTCGTGGGCGGCCGATAGGCAAAGACGTAATGCTTCGGCCGCCCGGCCTTGGGCTTCGCCGCGGCCTCGCGGAGCTGCTGGCGCGTCGCGCCGCCCTGGCTCGCGATCTTCTCGATCAAGGCCGTCATTTTTTCGGGAGTATTTTGCCTAACTACCTGCAATAGCAATGATTTAGAGGAAATGTCGGCCAGCCGACACAGATTCCGCACCTCTTCGGGCATTGCATTCAGCGCTAGCGACTCGGTCACATTCGTGCGCGACTTTCCGAGCCGGCGAGCCAGGTCCTCGTGCGTATAGCCACAGCGTTCGGCCAGCCCGTGCAGCGCTTCGGCCTCTTCGAAGGGCGTCAAGTCTTTGCGCTGGATGTTCTCGATCAGCGCCAGCTCGATCACCTCGGTGTCGTCGACCTCGCGAATGACCGCCGGCAGCTCCCGCAGGCCCGCCTGCACCGCCGCCTGGTAGCGCCGCTCGCCGGCGATGATCTGGAACCGGTCGCCGTGCTGCCGGACCACGAGCGGCTCCAGAATCCCCTTCTCGCTGATCGACGAAATGAGTTCCGACAGGTCGCCCATGACCTGCCGCGGCTGGTTCGGGTTCGGGTCGATCTGATCGATCGGGATCAGCCGGCCGATCGGCGTGCCGGCCGACGCGGCCAGCGCCTCGACGTAGTGTTCGTCGTGCCGCATCGACATCGTTTCGGGTAGCCCTCGTCTAGGCACGGTCGATAACCTCCTCGCACAGCCGGTAGTACTCGGTCGCGCCGGTCGAATCGGGTGCGAACGTAAAGATCGATTCCTTGTACGCCGGGCTCTCTTCGAGCCGGACGCTCTTGGTAATCACCGTCTTGAACACCTTGCCGCCGAATACCTTCTGGATCTGGGACCGGATGTCGCGCGCCAGCGCCGTCCGCTTGTCGTGCATCGTAATGACCACGCCCAGAATCCGCAGCGCGGGATTGGGCCGCGCCCGGACCTTCTCAATCGTTTCGAGCAGATCGTCGGTCCCTTCAAGCGCGAAATACGAGGACTGGATCGGGATGAGCAAGTGGGTCGACGCGACGAGCGCGTTGACGGTCAGCAGGCCGAGCGTCGGCGGGCAGTCGATGACGACGTTCGGGTACTCCTTGCGGACCGCCTCGAGCTTGTCCTTCAGCCGGAAGTGCGCGTCCATCTCCCCGACCAGCTTTGCTTCGAGCTTGGCGAGCGCGATCCGCGACGGCGCCACCCAGAGGTTGTCGAGCGGCGCTTTCTGAATCACGTCCTGGAAGCCAACGGCGGGATCGGCAATCGCATCGTAGACGCTCTTGGTGACGCCGTTCATGTCGAGAAACGACATCGTGCTGTTGGCCTGGGGATCGAGGTCGATGAGCAGCGTCCGCTTGCCGCGGAGCGCAAGCGCTGCCGCGAGGTTGATCGCGGTCGTCGTCTTGCCGACGCCGCCTTTTTGGTTCGCGATTGCGACGATCATGAATGGCCGGTGGGAGCCGGCGGCCATTCTAGCAGAACTACATCTTGTACTTGCCGAGGTCCTCGGGGTCGAGCGACTCGAGCCACTTATGGAGCCGGTCGGCGTCCGCCTTCTCCGGCGCAAAATCGACCGTCTTGGCGTTGTCGATGACCGTCTCCTCGACGAAGATCGCCGCCTTGGTCCGCAGCGCCAGCGCGATCGCGTCGCTCGGGCGCGCATCGATCGCCACCGTGTCGCCGTTCACCGACAAGTAGATGAGCGCGTAAAAAGTGTTCTCCTGCAGGTCGCACACGACGATCTTCTGCACCGTGGCCTTCAGGTCGTGGATGACGTTCCGCAGCAGGTCGTGTGTCATCGGCCGCGGCGTCGAGATGTTCTCGATCTGCAGCGCGATCGCGTTCGCTTCGAAAATTCCCACCCAGATCGGCAGGACGCGATTCCCCTCCGTGTCGCGGAGGATCACGATCGGCATGTTCGTCACGGGGTCGACCATCAAACCCTTGATGGTCATCTCGATTTGCATAACGCTATAACCTAGGCGCGTTCGGCGCGCTGTCAAACTCCACCGCTGCCCGCCCCCAGACGCTGTGGGGACCGGCACGCTCGACGCGGACCGCGACCGTCTGACCGATCCACGAACCCGGTCCGGGCACGTTGACGACGACGTTCTGCGACGTGCGGCCGGACAACTCAGTGTCTCGCTTCCGGCTCGCCGCGTCCACCAGCACGTCGACCGTCTGCCCGACCAGTTGCTCGTGCAACCGCGACTGGATGTCGCGTTGCAGCGCCTGCAGCGCCACGATCCGCCGTGTCTTCTCGTCCTCGGGCACATCGTCCTCGAGGCGTTTCTCCGCGAGCGTGTTCGGCCGCGGCGAATACTTGAACGAGAACATGCTGTGGTAGCCGACCGCCGCCGTCAGCGACAGCGTGTCCTCGAAGTCGGCGTCGGTCTCGCCCGGGAAGCCAACAATCATATCGGTCGACAGCGCAACCTCCGGCAGGGTCTCCCGGATCCGCGCCACGAGATCGAGATAGCTCTCGCGCGTATACCGACGGCGCATCGCGGCGAGCACGTTCGTCGACCCCGACTGCACCGGCAGGTGCAGGTGGCGGCAGACTTTCGGCAGCCGCCGCATCGCCCGCAGGAAGCGGTCGTCGAAATGACGCGGGTGCGGGCTGGCAAACCGGATCCGGTCAATGCCGTCGACCGCGTGGATCGCCTCGAGCAGCCCGCTGAAGTCGCAGGAGGCATCGTCGGGCGCCTCGTAGTGGTTCACGATCTGCCCCAGCAGCTGGACCTCGCGATGTCCGGTGGCGGCCGCATCGCGCACTTCCGCCAGGATGTCGCCTTTCGGGCGCATCCGCTCGTGGCCGCGCGTATACGGCACGACGCAGAAGCTGCAGAACTCGTTGCACCCTTCAATGATCGTCACGTACGCCTTGACCGGATCGTTCCGCCGGGTGATCCCCAGCGGCCAGGTCACGTCGTCATACGCACCCAGATCGATCTGCGTCGCGCGGCGGACGGAGCGTGACGTGCGACTCGCCTCGGCCGACGCCTCTTCGACGAGCATCGGCAGGCGGCGGATGGCCTGGGTGCCGACGAGGACGTCGGTGACGCCCGGCGCGCGCTTGATGATGTTCTCACCTTCCTGCTGGGCGACACACCCGGCCACGGCGACGATCGGATCGTGACCCAGTTCGTTCGCGATCTGGCGCAGTTCGCCGAGGCGTGTGTAGAGCTGTCCTTCCGCGCGTTCCCGGACGCTGCAGGTGTTGATGACGACGACGTCCGCCTCGGCCGCGTCATCGGTCGACTCGAACCCGGCCTGTTCGAGCAGGCCGGCCATGCGCTCCGAGTCGTGCACGTTCATCTGGCAGCCGAACGTCTCGATCAGGTATTTGCGAGCCACTAGCTTCGCGTCCCCCGTGTCCGCGGTGGTGCTGGCGTTTCGCGGACCACTTTCGCTTTCGCTCTTTCGCTTTCGCCTTTCGGTTTCGCTTCGCTCGAGGATCGCTCCACGAGCATCTCGTGCGCCGAACGCCGCAGGCCGTCGGTGATCGCTTCCCCGCCGAGCATCCGGGCGAGCTCGTCGACGCGGCCGTCCGTGTCCAGGCGCCGGACGGTGGTGAGCGTCCGGCCACGCTCGACCTTCTTTTCTATTTGGAAGTGAATATCGGCGTAGGCGGCTATCTGCGGCAGGTGCGTGATGCAGAGCACCTGGAACGCGGAGCCAAGCGTCCGCAGTTTGCGGCCGACGATATCGGCGACGCGGCCGCCGATCCCGGCGTCGACCTCGTCGAAAATCAGCCCGGGCGCCGACGCGCTCGGCGGGCGCTGTCTGGCTTCACTGAAACCGAATCGCCGCGTCGCGGTCAGCGTCTTGATCGCGAGCATCACGCGCGACAGTTCCCCGCCGGAGACGATCTTCGCGAGCGGACGGAGATCCTCGCCGGGATTCGGCGACACGAAGAATTCGGCTTGGTCGAACCCGCGCGAGCTCCAGGCCGATTCCGGCGCCGGCACGTCGGCGAACCGGACCTCGAAGCGCGTACCGCCCATGGCGAGATCGCCAAGCAGTTCGATCAATTGCTTCGAGAACGCCGTCGCCGCTTTTCGCCGCGCCGTCGACAGCGCATCGGCGGCGGCGACGTACGCGGCGCGGGCGCTGTTCGCGTCCCGCTCAAGTTCGTCAATCCGTTCGTCGCCGCGTGCCAAGTCGGATGCTTCGCGCCGGAGCGCGTCGCGCTTCGCAATCACGTCGACGAGCGCCGGACCGTGCTTGCGCTTCAGCCGCTCGAGCAGCGCGAGCCGCTCTTCGATCTGCTGCAACCGCGCCGGCGACGCCTCGATGGTGTCGGCGTAATGCCGCAGGAATTGGGCGAGGTCCTCGAGCTGCGATTTGATGCTGTCACGCGCCTCGAGATACGGCAGAAACTGCGGGTCCAGGGACGCCAGTTCTGCCACACGGCGCCAGACGTTGCCCAGCCCCGCCAGGATCGCATCGTCGCTCTCGTAGAGTGACGCGTAGCTCTCGGTGCACAGGCGCTCGACGCGTTCCGCGCTCGCCAGCACCTGCCGGAGCGATGCGAGCTCTTCGTCCTCGCCCGGCTTCGGCGCGGCCTTGTCCAACTCGCCAAGCTGGAACGTGATCAGGTCAAGCCGCGCGTCGCGGTCGCGCGCCGCCGCACGCAGCCGCGCGAGCTCGTCCACCGCGGCCTTCCACGTGTCGAACGTCGTGGCGGTCGGCGTCAGCAGCGGGTCCAGTGCGCCGAACGTATCAAGCACCTGGAGGTGCGTCGTTGGATCGAGAAGCGTTTGATGTTCGTGCTGGCCATGCAGCTCGATCAGGCGTGCGGACAGCTCCTTGAGCGCGCCGGCGGTTGCCAACCCGCCGTTGATGAACGCGCGGCTGCGTCCCTGCGCCGTGATCTCCCGACGCACCAGCAGCTCTTCTCC
>DASREL010000225.1:0-8516 GCA_035652075.1 Vicinamibacterales bacterium | reverse complement strand
CTCGGCGCGCACCAGACGGGTCACGTGTGGGGATCAATCCGCAGCCTGTTGACGCCCGGCCTCGTCTGGCTCCTGATCGATTGGCCGTTGGCGATCTGGATGGCCGCACGGTTATCGACGGCGCGCGGCGCGTCGGTGCCGCTGGCACAGCGCGCGATCCGAAGCGCGGCGGCGATCGCGGTCATCGGCCTGTTCGGCGTGATGATCGGCGTCCCGCGCGCGCTCGCGTCGGCGCCGCTCGACCAGATGTTCCGCGACCGCGCCGTCGTCGAACAACTCGGTCCGTTCGGCTATCACGCGTACGACGCGTGGAACTACGCGCGCGCGACGTGGTGGAAGACGCCGGCGAGCGACGCCGCCGTGCGAGACGCGACGGCGTGGTTTGCGGAGCGGGCGCCGCTGCGGAAAGGCGAAGGCACACCGCTGTTCGGTGCCGCGCGCGGCAAGAACCTCATCGTCGTCCAGGTGGAATCGCTGCAGGACTTCGTCGTGGACGACGAGGTCGACGGGCAGCCGGTGATGCCGCACCTGCGCAGCTGGATCAGTGACAGCCTGCGGTTTACGAGCGTCACGGATCAGACGAGCGAGGGGCGCACGTCCGATGCGGAGTTCACCACGATGGCGTCGCTGCTGCCGCTCGATCACGGCGCCGTCGCGTTCAGATATCCGGCGAATCACTACGTCGCGCTCCCGCGTGTGCTGCACGACCACGGTTACGCGACGTTGTCAGCCGTGCCGTTCGAACCTGGATTCTGGAATCGGCGGGTGATGCATCCGGCGTACGGTTTCGAGCAGAGCCTGTTCGAACCGGATTTTCAGATGACCGAACAGATCGGGTGGGGGCTGAACGATCGCGACTTCCTGCAGCAGATGGTGCCGCATCTCGAGACGTTGCGGCAGCCCTTTGCCGCGTGGATGATCACCTTGTCGCTGCACCATCCGTTCGAGGATTTTCCCGCCTCGCACAAAGTGCTCAAGCTCGGTGCGCAGGACAACACCTCGTTCGGCAACTACCTGCACACGATGCGGTTCTTCGACGATGCGCTGGAGCAGTTCAAGCAGTCGCTGCAGCGGGACGGCCTGCTCGGCAACAGCGTGCTCGTCGTGTTCGGCGATCACGACGCCGGCTTTGCGCGCAATACCGACGAGATCTCGTGGGCGCTCAACGATCGGATCCCCTGGTTTGTCAGGATTCCGGAAGGGCCGACGGCACGCGGCGCAGGGCCACGAACGGCAGCAGCGGGCCAGACCGACTTCGCGCCGACGCTGCTCTCACTCCTTGGCATCGATGCGGCGCCGTTGCCGTACGTCGGCCGCAATCTGCTCGGCGATCCGGATAATCCGCCCGTGGTGCGCCCGTATGGCGACTGGATCGACGCGCATCATCTGTTCCTCGCGCGCGGCGGCGAGTCTATCTGCTTCGATCGCGATCGACGGGTTCCGGCCGCGGCAGATCGTTGCGCGGCGCAGGCCGAGGCGGCGCGACGGGCGCACGACATCTCGCGGCTCGTCGTGACCAACGATCTACAGCAGCGGATCGCCGCAGTACAATCATCCCGCTGATGCGTCGTCTTCTCGTCGTCTGCTTGCTGCTGGCCGCGACTCCCGCGTTTGCTCAGGATCCACCGCCACGTATCGGACCCTTCGTCGTGGATTTGCACGCGACGGTGCCGCGGTTTCCCGAGGATTTGCAGCTCTCCGACAGCCGCGGCATGTCGCTCGCCGAACTGCCGGGGACGGGGCTCGGCGTGCAGGTCGGCGTCCACATCTATCCGCTGAAGTGGAAGGCGATCACCTTCGGGATCGGCGGTGAGTTTGCGTCGAGCCGCGCGACACAGACGCCGCTTGCGGGGGTGACCAACATCAGGGCCGCGACGGAAACGTTTCAAACGATCGCGCCGCAACTGTCGTTCAACTTCGGGACCGGACGCGGGTGGAGCTACATCAGCGGCGGCATCGGCCAGTCGACGTGGTCGCTGATCCCCGAAGGGCAGCAGGCGTTTCCGTCTGACACGGACAAGATGCGCACGATCAACTACGGCGGCGGCGCCCGCTGGTTTGCGAAGCCGCACCTCGCTTTCAGCTTCGACGTGCGCTTCTACGCGATTGACCCCGGCACGCCGTACTTCGGATACCCGGGCAGTCCTCGCACGACGCTGCTGATCATCGGCGCGGGAATTTCGCTGAAATAACGACGGTACGTGGCTTGCTCTACCTGAGCTCGCATGGGACGAGTGGGTAGTGCGTTACTGAGCGGCGCGATCCTCATCGCGACCACGGCGTGCGTCGGCGGCGGTTCCGCGTCCACGTCAACGATGCCGCCCACCGCACCGACCCCGATCGCGCCCACGGTCGCGTCCGTGACCATCGCGAGCGCGACGATCTCGTCGACCTCCTATCAACTGTCGGCGAGCGCGCGCCTCTCCGACGGCACGATGACCGACGTCACACACGCGGCGCATTGGGATTCGGCGGACACCGACGTCGCGATCGTGTCGCCGTCTGGTCTCGTCACCTCGATCAACGGCGGCGTCGTCGATATCCACGCGACGTATCGATCTGTCATCGGGATCGCGCACCTGACCGTCGCGCGACCGGCTGGCCCTTCGATCTTCACGCTTGCGGGCGTCGTGCACGAAGTCGCGCCGAATGCGCGGCCGCTCGGCGGCGTGCGGCTGTCGATCATGGCGGGACCCGATTTCGGCACC
Organism: Vicinamibacterales bacterium; assembly: GCA_035652075.1. Taxonomy (GTDB): domain Bacteria; phylum Acidobacteriota; class Vicinamibacteria; order Vicinamibacterales; family CAVVIG01; genus Gp6-AA45. The sequence continues at coordinate 5,808 of DASREL010000225.1, read as the reverse complement.
ATCGTCACCTCCGACGCGAACGGCGCGTTCCGTTTCCCGCCGCTCGCGCGCGGCGTCATCGCGGTCGAGGCGTCACGCGACGGCTACAGCATCTGGAAGATCGCGAACTGGCCGCTCGATCAGGATCGACAGCTCGATATCTCGCTCTATCCGGATCCACCGAAGAATGCGGACGGCCTGACCGCGACCGCGCGATGCAACGATGCCTCGTGGAGTTGGGAGAAAGCGTCGATGCTGGTGTGCGCGGAATCGGGCGTGGCGTATTTCGTCTGTCCGGGTCCGCTCTGCCAGACGCCGTACTAATCAAACGAGAACGGCGGGTACTCGTCGACGAGCAGCAGCATGTAGCACTCGAGTCGTAACATCCAGCGCAGGACGCCGACGCCGAAGTTGTAGAGGCCTTCCGGGTAATTCCCGGTAAACAGGATGATCACCCAGCTGACGAACGCGGTGATCCACCACGCGACGAACAACAGTGCTAGCACGACGAAGTGCGGGATCGCGAGGATGACGCGAAAGAAGATCGTCGCGCGCCTGCGCGTCGGTGGATCGACGACCTCGATCAGTACCGGATACGCCGCGTCTCCAAACGGCGGATACGTGTCCTGCAGCAGCATCAGATACGCCACTGCGCGGGCCCGCCAGCGCATGTAGAACGTCGTGTAGTGACGTATGCCGGGGATGTGGCTGCCGGCGATGACCAGCGTGAACCAGCTGACGATCGCCAGCACGACTGCTGCAATGCCCAGAATGCCACCATGCGCCCCGAATGACTGGCTGTCCGGATGGTTCGTGGCCGCAATCCCCAATCCGCCCACGAGGATGATGTGCGGGATCGCGAGGATGATGCGAAACGCAACCGTCAACCGGTTGCGATTCGTGATCAGCGGTTCGATCCGCACCGTCACCGGATACGCCATGGCGTCGGAATTATGACATCATGCGCGCCATGTCACACGAGCGAAGCAACCACAGAAACCACAGAACGCACAGAAGTCATGGAATCGTTTTTCTTTCCGTGTGTGCTGTGGGTTCCGTGGTTGCGTTGCTTGCCGCGCCCGCGACCGAGCACGCGACGATTCGGCTCCATTACCTGCAGAAACCGATCGGCACCGAACGCTACGACATCACAACCGATGCGAACGGCCTTCAACTGACATCCGATTTCGACTTCACCGACCGCGGCGGACGCGTGCAGTTGACCGCGTCGCTCCACACGGCGCCCGATCTGACGCCGACAGCGTTCTCGGCCAAAGGCAAGAGCTATCGGTTCGTCAACGTCGACTCGACCATCACGATTGCGAACGGCACCGCCGACGTGAACGCGGACGGCCAGGAACGGCGTGTGCCGATCGCCGAGCCCTTCTTCACCGTCGACGGCTACGCACCGTTCTCGGTGCAAATGCTGCTCGTGCGGTACTGGAAGGCGCATGGCCAGCCGAAAATCATCCACACCGTTCCAGGCCTGCCCACCAACGACGTCGTCATCGAGCAGCGCGGGCGCGAGGTGCTGCGCGTTGGATCGAAGACGGTGATGCTGGATCGGTTCGCGATCGATGGGGTCGTCTGGGGACGCGAATCGCTGTGGCTCGACGAGTCGGGCGGCTTTGCGGCGGCGATCACGCGCGCCGGCGGACTCAGCTTCGAAGGCGTCCGCGAGGATCTGGCCGAGAACCTCGGCACCTTCGTCCAGCGCGGCACGCGCGATCGCATCAGCGACTTGCAGGGAATTACCGCGCATGTGCCGCCGCTGCGGAGCGGCGCCTATGCGATGACTGGCGCGACGCTCATCGATGGCACCGGCGCCGCGCCGATCGCCGACGCGACGATCCTCGTCCGCGACGGACGGATCGCGGACGTGGGACCTGGTGCGACGGTCGCGATTCCCGACGGCGTGGCGAAGGTCGACGTGAAAGGCCGATGGATAGTGCCCGGCTTATGGGACATGCACACCCACTTCACGCAGATCGAGTGGGCGCCGGTCTATCTCGCGGCGGGTGTGACGACGGTCCGCGACATGGGCAACGAGTTCGAGTTCATTACGTCAGTGCGAGACGCGATCGCGTCGACACGCGCGCTCGGTCCGCGCATGCTGCTCGCGGGCCTGATCGACGGTCCTGGTCCGAACGCGTTCGGCGTGACGACGACGGCCGATGCGCGCGAGGCGGCCCGGATCGTCGCCGGCTACCACGATCATGGATTTCAGCAGATCAAGATCTACAGCTTAATTACGCCGCCGATCGTCGAGGCGATTACGACCGCGGCGCACACACTCGGCATGACGGTGACGGGTCACGTCCCGAATGGCATGACGATCGATGAGGCCGTCGATCGCGGCATGGATCAGATCGCGCACCTCGCGATCCGCGGAGAAGCCGGCTCGCCCGAGGTGACGGCGACGATCGCGCATTTGAAAGCGAAGGGCACCGTCATCGACCCGACACAATCCTGGAACGAACTGCTCGGACACGCCCTGGGATCACCGGTCGCTGTGTTTCAGCCGGGCATTACGAAGGTGCCCCCGCCGCTGAATCGGATCTTCTCGAACGCCGGCGCCGCCGGGATCGATCCGAAAACCGCACGGTCGCGTCTCGATCGCGGACTGCGGATCGTGAAGGCGCTCTTCGACGCGGGCGTTCCGATCGTGGTCGGCACGGACGAAGGTGTCCCCGGCCACAGCGTCCATCGCGAGATCGAGTTGTATGTCGACGCGGGCCTGACGCCGATGCAGGCGCTGCAGGCGGCGACGATCGTCCCTGCGCGCGCGATGAAACTGGATCGGGAACTCGGCACAATCGAGAAGGGCAAGCGCGCCGACATGGTGGTGTTGAACGCCGATCCGCTCGATCAGATCAGGAATATCCGCAGCGTGCGGTGGACGATCACAGACGGCCGTGTCTACGACGCGCCGATGCTGTGGCGCTCCGTGAAGTTCCAGCCTTAGTGATGCGCGTGGAATTCGCGGCCGCGGGTTTCGGGTCCCAGCCAGATCACGATCATCACGAGCGTGCCTGACACGGCGATGCAGGTACTCATGGCTGCGGGCAGACTCCACCCGAGATCCTGCAACCGCCCGACGAGCGCAGGCGTAAACGACCCGATGCCGGCGCCGACGTGATAGGCGAAGCCGGCGCCTGCGGCGCGGACCGCCGTGGGAAAGCGTTCGTTCAGATACGCGGGGACGACGCCGAAGTTGCCGGCGCCGAACAGTCCCATGATGAGCGCGCCGATCCACAGCAGCACGCCGCTCTGCGTCCAGACATACAACGGGATGCTCAGGATGCCGACGAGCGTGGCGATCGTGGCTGCGCCGCGACGGCCAAACCTCGTTTCCGACAGTCGTCCGATGATCAACGCACCGACGACGCCGCCGAGGTTCAGCGCGAACAGGAACGGCAGCGTCGGCCGATGCATTCGCGTGATCAACGTCGGATACCAGAACGTGATCGAGTGGTACATGAACAGGAACGCGCCCATCAAGATCGAGGTGTGCAGCGTCGCCCAGATCACATCCGGTGCGAAGAGACCAATCAGCGACCACTGATCTTTTGTCTGGCGGTCGCTCAGATGTTTCTGCCGATCGAGCCACACCGGGCTCTCCGCGACGCCGCGGATCATGAAGAGCAGCAGAAACGCCGGCGCGACGCCGATCCAGAGCATGACGCGCCAGCCGATGTCGGTGCCGCGGTTGACGATCGGATAGACGAACTGAAACACGATCGACGAGAGCAGGAAGCCGAACGAGTAGCCGCTCTGCAGCATCCCCGACGCGGTGCCGCGCAGGTTTGCCGGCCAGTGCTCGATCGTCAACGGCATCGCCGCCGCCCACACCCCGCCCATGCCGATGCCGAACACGGCGCGCAGCGCGAAGAGCATTCGGTATGACGTGGAGAAGCCGCTCGCGAACGCGAACACGGAGTACCACAGGATCGAGAACATCAGCGGACCCTTGCGGCCCCACTTGTCCGCCGCCGTGCCCGAAACGATGCCGCCGGCGACGCGGAAGATGAGCGTGATGGTGCCGAGCGCTCCCGCGAGCGCGGCGTTGACCGTGAAACTGCGCTGGATGTCGACGAGCAGGAACGTCAGGATCGTGAAGTCGAACGCGTCCAGTACCCACCCGAGATACGCCGCGCAGAACGCGAGCCATTGGTCACGCGAGACTTGGCGATACCATGGGCCGGCTGACGTGCCTGGGGTGCCTGAGGTGCCTGGGGTGCTTGAAGTGCCTAGGGTGCTGGTGGCCAGAGTGCGGCGATCATACTTCAGACGTCGTACTTCGTACTTACTCGCAACAGAGGTTTCTGCGGGCTGGCAACACCACGCGCGGCGGCGCCGGACGCGAGAACACCTCGTTCGATCGCGCGAAGCCGTCGAGGAACCAACTCATGACGTGTTCCTGCGTCGCATAGCGCTTCAGCGCGTCGCGCTTCGTGCGCCGCTCGACCGGCGTCAGCGGAAATTCAATCCATCCGGACGCGCCGCCGCGCAGCCCGGGCGGATGCGGCAGCCGCGGATCCTCGTCGTCTTCGAACGGCCACGAGTTCCAATGGATGATGTAATTGACGAGATCGGTTTTGAAATCGGGTTTGACGCGCTGCACATCGCCCAGCGCGTCGGCGACGAAGTACCACGACGCGCAATGATCCTCGTGCTGATCCTCGCGGCGCGGGACGAGCAGCAGCGTGGGCTGGTAGTCGCCGATGATGCGCGCAAGTTCCTGTGTGAGATCTTCTCCGCGATATTCGGTGTCGGGCACGATGATCTCGGCCTTCGGCGGCCGATCGAGTCGCGTGTACGGCGACCGATACGCGCCCCGCCGCTCCGACCAGTACTGCCGCGTCAACCGGCACAACCCGCCGTCCGGAAAACTCAGAAAGGTGTACGCGTAGCGACCGAGCTTGAGCGCGTTCAGCGCGGCGCGCGCCTCCGCACGGCGCCGGCGCCCGTAGCCGCGATAGTCCTTCGACGTCGGCGACTCGATGCGATCTTCGACACGCACGCCTTCCGGGTATCCGTCGCCGTCGGTGAGATAGACCACGTGGACGCGGCCGCCGGCCGCGCGCACCCGCTGCATCAATCCGCCGGCGCCGAGCGTCTCGTCGTCCGGATGCGGAGCGACGACGAGCAGCCGGGTGTCAGCGTCGACGGTGATTGTCGGCCGGTTGACGCGCGCCTGCGCCTGCTTCGCCGCGTCGGCGTCGGGGGAGAGCAGAAACGCGCCAACGGTCAATGCAACCACAGAACGCACGGAACACACAGAAGCAATCATGGTTCCGTGCGTTCCGTGGCTTCTGTGGTTGCTTGTGCTGTTCATCGTTTCACTTTGGCCAGCTCGGCCGTCAATCGTTTCTCGAGATTGGCGACCGCTTTCACGGCTTGCGTCGTCGGCGCGCGGTCCGCGCCTTCGATGACGTCGAGCGCGGCCGCCAGATCGCCGTTCAGCGATTCGAGTTTCGCCTCGAAGCTTCGGTGCATCATCTCGACGATTTTTGTTGCGAGCGTGAATTGCTGCTGCAGGCCGAGCGGCGTCACCGACGCGCGAGGGTCCATCCTTACGGTCAAGGGCTGCGACATCGTCTTTCCGCCGGCCGTCAGTTTCACAGTGTAGGCGCCCGGCGGCGCGATGACGCCGAGCGGCTCGCGGGGCGTGTCGTGGTAGATCGCGGAGATGGGGAAGTCGTGCTCGAACGCATCGGGTGACGGATACCGCAGATCCCACACGAAGCGATGCATCCCTTTCGTCGCCGCGAGCGTCTGCGGCGGTCGCACCCAATACATCGGCACGTTGATGTCTTTCTCGTTGAT
>DASREL010000224.1:0-18137 GCA_035652075.1 Vicinamibacterales bacterium | reverse complement strand
TGATCGTTCGACAAATGTGAACTGCTGTTCGCTGAACGTGAACGCCGGTTCGACAAACGCGAACTCCGATTAGATATATGCGAACGAAGGAGGGAGTTGCCTCGGTCTTATTCGGTCGCGCGCGACAAAAGGTGCTCGGCTGGCTGTTGACGCACCCAGGCGACGAGTATTTTCTTCGGGAACTGGCTCACAACGCGCACCTGGCGCCGAGTACCGTCAAGCGCGAACTCGATCAATTGGTCAAAGGCGGCCTGGTTACCCGCGCGCGCAGCGGCAATCAGGTGTATTTCTCTGCAAACGAAGCTTCACCGGTGTTTCGCGAGCTGCAATCGGTGTTGATCAAGACCTCGGCAATCGCGGACGTGCTCCGACTCGGACTCCACAGGCTCCGCGGGCGCATCACGGCCGCGTATCTCGTCGGACCGGCTGTCCGCGGCGAACTGCGCGACAACAATCCCATCGATCTCCTGGTCGTCGGCGATGTCGATGCGGTGGACGTCCAACGCGCTTTGGCTCGCGCGCAGGAAACCCTAGGCCGCACGGTCCGCGTCGAGGTCGTCGCCAACTCGCCAACTCCCGAACCGGCCGAATCGTACGTTATGCTCCTGACGCATGGCGACGACGCCTCCCATTAGCTCCGGTCATATGACGCGTGAAGAGCGCGTCAATCAGCGCAACGCCGTCCTCGCCGGGTTTCTCGGCTGGACGCTGGACGCGTTCGATTTCTTCGTGCTGACCTTCGTGATTCAGGACGTGGCCAACGCGTTCGGCAAGACGCGGCCGGAGATTGCGGCGACGGTCGGGCTCGCGCTGATCACGCGACCCGTCGGCGCGATCGTGTTCGGCTTGATCGCGGATCGCTACGGCCGCCGCATTCCGCTGATGCTGAACGTGATCTTCTACGCCGTGATCTCGGTGCTGTGCGGCCTCGCACCGAACTTCGCGACGTTCGTCGTCTTGCGCCTGCTGTTCGGCATCGGCATGGGCGGCGAGTGGGGCGTCGGCGCGTCGCTGGCGCTCGAGTCCGCCTCACCGCGGCTGCGCGGTCTGCTCTCGGGACTCTTGCAGGAAGGATATGCGTTCGGGAATCTCGTCGCCGCGATCGCGTACCGCACCGTGTATGTGCAAATCCATGTCGCGCATCCTGACAACGCCTGGCGCGTGATGTTCTTCCTCGGCGGTGCGCCCGCGCTGCTGTCGTTGTTCATCCGCGCGAAGGTGAAGGAATCGGCCGCCTGGCACGAACACCGCGTCGATTGGCCGACGTATCGTGCGTCGATCTGGAAGCACTGGCCGCGGTTCCTGTACCTCGTCCTGCTGATGACGGCGATGGCGTTCATGTCGCACGGCACGCAAGACATGTATCCGACGTTCCTCCAGCGCGCGCGCCACTATTCGCCGAGCGATACGGCGTCGCTGACGATGATCACGAACATCGGGGCGATCTGCGGCGGGCTGGCCTTCGGGTGGTACTCGGACCGCTCGGGCCGTCGTCGCGCGATGATCACGTCGGCGCTGCTCGGCATCCTCGCGGTACCGTTGTGGGTGGCCGCGCCGGGCACGCTGCTCATCGCGCTCGGCGGATTCCTGATCCAGTTCTTCGTCCAGGGGTGCTGGGGCGTGATTCCGGCGCACATCAACGAGCTCTCGCCGGCGCAGTATCGCGGTTTCTTCCCGGGCCTCGCGTATCAGCTTGGGGCGGCGTTTACCGCGGGCATTCCGGCGCTCGAATCGGTCCTCGGCGAACACTTCAGTTACGGCAGCGCGATGGCCGGCGTCGCCGTGACCGTGATGCTCGGCGTCGCGCTGATTACGTTCTTCGGCCCGGAAGCGTATCAGGTCTCGTTCCGCAAACATGGATCTTCGACAGCTTGAAATCCTGCAGGCGATAGCCGAGACGGGATCGTTCACGGCGTGCGGCAGGAAGCTGCACGTGTCGCAGTCCGCGATCAGCCGTCAGATCCTGCTGCTCGAAGAGGAGCTGGGCGAAGCGCTGTTCCTGCGCGTGGGACGGCAGGTGCGGATGACGCCGGCCGCCGAGAGCCTCGTCCAGTTAGGGCAGCGCGTCTTCCACGACCTGCGCGAGACGGTCGGGCAGATCACCGATCAAACGCGGGAACTGCGCGGTACGCTTCGCTTGAGCGGCGGCATGACGGTCTGCCTCTACGTCTTCCCGCCGCTGCTGAAGCACCTGAAGCGGGTGCATCCGAACCTCGACGTTCGACTGACGGTCGCGACGGCGGGGCGGTCGGTGCAGGAAATCCGCGGCGGGCGCGTGGACGTCGGGCTGTTGACGCTGCCGGTGGAGGAGTCTGACCTCGTCACGGTTCCGGTCCTGCGCGAGGAGCTCCTGCTCGTGATGCCGCCGACCCATCCGTTGGCGCGCCGCCGCCGCGTCGTCCCCAGGGACCTCGCCGGCCAGCCGTTTGTGCTCTTCGAGTTAGGGTCGGCCACGCGCAAAGTCATCGACCAGTTCTTCGCGGCCGAGAACCTCGAGCCGATCGTCGTGATGGACACCGAGAACGTCGAGATCATCAAGGCAATGGTCAAGACCGGGCTCGGCATCGGCATCGTCCCGTATCAGTCGGTCGCGAGGGAGGTCCGGGCCGGGCAGTTGGCGACGGCCCGCATCGAAGGGTTCGAGCTGATTCGCGAGACCGGGTGGGTCTACGCGCGCGGCAACCGCATCCCGCGGATGATTCATGAGCTGCTGGCCGCCTTCGACGTGGTCAAGGGCAAGCTGCGTCTGGCGACGCCCCGGCGCCATCCATCACCAAATTAGATTGGTCGCATCAGATCATTCTATTTTCGTCGTACGTTCGCGGTGTGTACCCTTGTGAACCATGGGAACAGAACGCGACCGCGTCATCTCGATCACGCTGACGGAAAGTGAGTGGCAGGCGTTTGTGGCGAAGCAGCCGCAGCCGGTGCTCTGGCTCCGCGAGCGCATTCGGGAAGTCACGCAAACGAGCGACCGCGAAAGCGCGGACGCGCGCCAAGTCGCCTAACGAGTGCTGTCGGCCGCGTCCAGCGGCAAACTGACCTCGAACACCGTCCTGCCGGGGCGGCTGGTGACCGATACGCGTCCGCCATGCCGCTCGACAATCGCCTTCACAATCGAAAGCCCTAGCCCGCTGCCGCCTGCGGCGACGCGCGACGTGTCGGCTTTGTAGAACCGATCGAACACATGCGGCAGGTGCTCCTCCGAGATCCCGGGGCCCTGGTCTTCGACGGACAAGACAACGGCGCCAGGCACCGGACGACGGGCGGTGAGGGTGATCGTGCTGCCGCTCGGCGCGAAGCGGATGGCGTTCGCGGCGAGATTCTGCAGCACTTGTTCGAGCCGGTCGCGGTCGCCGAGCACGTTGGCCGCGTCGGGATCGATCGTGGTGACCAGCGTCACGCCGGCCTGTTCGAGCGCGCGTTCGTGGCGATGCGCCACGCGTTCGAAGAGCGGCGCGACCGGGACCGCGTCGTGCTTCAACGTTCCGCCGCCCCCCTCGAACTTCGCGAGATCGAGCAGGTCGCCGATGAGATGTTCGATCCGCGCCGCCTCGTCGCCGATGATCCGCAGGTACCGCCCGCGGGTCTCCTCGTCCAGCTTCACCTCGGGCATCGTCAACGTCTCGAGGTAGCCGCGGACGGCTGTGACCGGCGTGTTGAGTTCGTGCGACACGTCGGCCAGCAGTTGACGCCGCGCGCGATCGGAGGCCGCCAGATCGTCGGCCATCGTGTTGAACGCCTGCGCGACCGCCGCGATCTCGTCGCCGCCTTTTGCCGGCGCGCGTGCGGATAAATCGCCGGAGCCGAGTCGCCGCGCCGCGCCTTCCAACTCGCGCAGCCTCCGCCGCGCCGGACCGAAGATCAACACCGACGTCAGCACGGTTCCGAGGACGAGGACGCTGCCGCCGACGAGCGCGAGCATCGGTCCGTAGCGCTGGAGCAGTAACCCGAACGGCGCCTGCGGCGGCACGACGACGACGCCGGCGAGCTTGCCGTCGAGAACGATGGGCGCCGGGCGGACGAAGGGCGCGCCGGCGGCGTCGCGCTCGAGCCGCTCGACGAAGCGGTCCGGCTGCTGCCACCATTCGGGACGCGGTGGGCCCGCCTCCGCGCCTTCGGCGCTTCGGCGCGGCAGGCTCGGATCCGTGCCGTCGGGAGGTCGACGTCCCATGCCACGACCGCGGCCGAAGCGCATACCGGGCGGCGGACCTTGCAGCCGGGCGCGCGCCATGCGCATCATGTCTTCGGGGAAGCTCTGGCTGCCGCTCGTGACGTAGCGGCCGTCGGCCATCAACACGAAGAACGGGTGCGCGTAGTTCGCGTACTGATCGTGGACGTACTTCGTGAGATCTGTCTGCGGATCGCGCTCGAGGACGTTCGTCAAATCCAGGGCGACCGTCTGCCCCAGGCGCGCGGGCGACTGGCCGGGCAGCGAACGTCCCGACTGCGACACCGCCCAGACGAACAGCACCGCCTGCACGACCAGCATCGCCGCGAGAAACGCGACGACGCCGAACGCGACGCGCACGTACAAACTACGAGCCCACTGCGCCAATAAGAAAATGCTAATTGCGAAAGGCTGAATGCTGAATGGGTGTCTGGGCCTGTCACAGACTTTTCATCCCCGCCGGTTGGCGGCCGTCCCAATAATCGGGTCATGGTCAACGCTCTTCGCAGTGTGACGTCGTTGGGGCTCGTCGTCGCCATCGCGGCGCTCGTCGGCACCTGGTTGTCGGTCGAGAGCCGCGCGCAGACGGACAAGCCGTCCATTCAAGGCACGTGGACGCTGAACAAGGATCTGAGCGATCAGCCGACCGATCGCAGCAACGGCAACGACAACGGACGCCGGAACGGTTACGGCGGCGGTCAGGGTGGACGCCGACGCGGCGGGTTCGGTGGCGGAGGCGGCGGCTTCGGCGGGGGATTCGGCGGTGGCGGACGCGGCGGCTACGGCGGTGGCGGCCGTCAACAAATGGATCCCGAGCAGGCGGCGCGCGTGCGCGACGCGATGCGCGAGATCACGTCGCCCTCCGATCACCTGACGATCACGCAAACCGAATCGATGGTCGTCATCACCGGCGCCGACGGCCACACGACGCGGCTGTCGCCGGACGGCAAGAAGATCAAGGACGACAACAGCGGCATCGAGCGAAAGACGAAGTGGGACGCCGGCAAACTCGTCAGCGAAATCAGCGGCCTGGGGCAGATGAAGGTGACGCAGACGTACGCGATCAACCCCGAGCTACATCAGCTTCGGATCACGGCCCAGATCGAGGGCGGCCCGGGCGGTCAGGCGCGGACGGTGACGCACGTCTACGACAGCGAGCAGAAATAACGGCTGAGCCGTATGCTGGCACCGTTGTTGATGCTTCGATGCCCATATGCGGCTGAACATTTTCGCCTGCACTTTCCTTACGCTGACGCTGTGTGCGCCGCGCGCGCACGCGCAAGACGAGGCCGATCAGAAGAAGCCGCCGACGCCTGAACACACCGGGATCCACGCGCTCTTCCACGATCTCGGCGAGGACTACCAGAACCTCCTGCACATGGACAACGTGTACGTCGCCGCTGTCGGCGGCGGCCTTGCGTTGGCGGCGCATCAAGTCGACGGCTCGTTCAACGTCCACCTGCGCAGCCACTACACGCTCGTCAACGACATCTACGCGCCGGCGAAATACTACGGCGACACGCCGGAGCAGATCGCGCTGTCGCTCGGCACGTACGCCGTCGGACGGATCTTCGACAAGCCGAAGGCGTCGCATCTCGGGATGGATCTGGTTCGCGCGCAGATTCTCACCGAGTCGATCGTCGAGCCGCTGAAGTTTGCGGTCGGGCGCGAGCGGCCCGACCAGAGCAACCACCAGTCGTTTCCGTCAGGACATGCGGCGGTGACGTTCGCCGGCGCCACGGTGCTCGAACGGCATCTGGGATGGAAGAAGAGCGCGCTCGCGTACGTGATCGCCGCGTACGTCGCCTCGTCGCGCCTGCACGACAACCGGCACTATCTGAGCGATGTGGTGTTTGGGTCGGCGGTCGGCACGATTGCCGGACGAACGGTGACGCAGCACGGGGCGGAGTACTGGACGTTCACGCCCGTGACGGTCCCCGGCGGCGGGATCGCGATCATGGCGATCCACACAGGCGAGTTCTAAGTTCTCAGTTCTGAGTTCTCAGTTCTGAGTTCTAAGTTTCGTCGTCGTCTTCGTGCGGCTTGCTGGTCGCGATATCGTCGATATCCGGGACTTCGCCGCCGGGATCGTCGACGTCATCGAGCGTAAAGGAGCGGCCGGTGACCTTCATCGGGATCGGTCCGCGCGGCTTGTCCGTGTCGCGTTTCTTCGCCTTTTGACCGCGCGACGGCTTCGCGTCGGGACCGAAGTTGCGCGCGCGGTTCGCGGGAGGAGCGGCAGCTGACGGATCGAAGCGCGGTCCGCCGAAGCCCCCTGGACGCGGGCCACCGAACCCGCCCGGACGAGGGCCACCTGGGCCTGGCGGACCGCCGGGACGGGGACCGAAGCCGCCGCCGGGACGTGGCCCACCGGGACCGCGATCCTCGCGCGCGCGCGCTTCGCTGACGGCTAACGGACGGCCATTGAACACCTGACCGTTGAACTTCTGGATCGCCTGCTCAGCGTGCGAGCGGTCCTGAAATTCAACGAACGCGAAGCCACGCGGGCGGCCGGTTTCCCGGTCGACGGGCAATACGACTTGCGACGGCGCCGCAACGGTACCGAAGTAGCTTCGCAGGTCGGCTTCTGTGGTGCTGTAGGCGAGGTTTCCAACGAACAGGCGGACGGCCAAGCGGTTTATCTCTGTCGGCGAAAACCTTACCTGAAACACGGCCATCCTGCAAGCCTCCGATATAGTTAGCGGCATGAAGCGGACGATTGTTCTCATTTTTGCGAGCGTTTCGATCCTGGCGGCCGCCGGCGGCGGCCGTTCGTCAATCACGCCGACCGAGCTGAAGGAATGGCTGACCTACGTGGCGTCGGACGAACTCGAAGGGCGAGCCGTCTACACGGCCGGGTTCGGCCTGGCAGGGGCGTACATCGAGGATCACCTGAAAGCGTGGGGCGCGAAGCCGGCGGGCGACAACGGGTCGTACCTGCAGACCGTCCGCGTCCTCGGCGTGCGGACGACGAGCCACTCGACGATCACCGTGGACAACAACGGCGAGACGAAGACGTTCGCCGACGGCAGCGGCATCACGCTGCCGAAGAACATGGGCGGCAAGAGGCGGTTTACGGTCGACCACGTCGATTTCGTCGGCTACGGCCTTGATGTCCCGGCGGCGAACCAGGCCGACTACAAAGGCAAATCGGTCAAAGGGGACGTCGCGGTGTGGCTCGGCGCGAACGGACCGAAGGGCGTCGACGCGGCGACGTATCGGCGCGTGCTGACCGGACGCAATCGCTACGCGACCGAAACGCAAGGCGCCGCCGCTGCCATCGGGCCCGCGATTCCTAACGCTGGACGCGGCGGACGGGCAGGTGGGGCAGGTGCGGCGGGTGGGGAAGGCCAGGGAGGGCGCGGAGGGCAGATCCCGGCGGCCGATTTCACGACCGTGCAGCGGCTCGACACGCCGATGGCGCCGAGCGTCACGGCCGACGATGCGTTCTTCGAGTTCCTGTTCAGCCACGCACCGACCAAGTACGATGAGTTGAAGAAGAAAGCCGCCGCGCAGGACGCGCTGCCGTTATTTCCGCTGCAGGGCGTCACGATCACCTTCAACATCGATCCCGACTATCAGGTCGTTCGCACCCAGCTCACGCAGAACGTCGTCGCAATCGTCGAGGGATCGGACGCACGGCTGAAGAGCACGTACGTGGCGTTCGGCGCGCACTACGACCATGTGGGATACGCCGAGGGCGAAGTGACCGACGGCCGTCTGCTCGGCGCGCCGGGACGCGTGACGGCCGGTCACGAACAGGATCGCATCTGGAACGGCGCAGACGACGACGGGTCGGGGACGGTGGCGCTGATGGCGCTGGCGCACGCGTTTGCCGAGGGTCCGCGTCCGAAGCGGTCGCTGCTGTTCGTGTGGCACGCGGGCGAAGAGCGCGGGCTGCTCGGGTCGCGATACTTCGCCGACTATCCGACCGTCCCGATCGACGCGATCGTCACGCAGCTGAACATCGATATGATCGGGCGCAACCGCGACGACAAGCCGAGCGAGGCGAACACGGTGTATCTCGTCGGATCGGATCGCATCAGCACCGAGCTGCACGACATCAACCGCGCCGCGAACGCCGCGATGCCGAAGCCGTTGACGCTCGACTACGAGTTCAACGATCCCACCGATTCGGAGTCGCTCTACACGCGCAGCGATCACTACAGCTACGCCGCGAAAGGCATCCCGATCATCTTCTTCACGACGGGCCTGCACCCCGACTACCACGCGAACACGGACGAAGTGTCGAAGATCGAGTTCGACAAGATGGCGCGCATCACGCAGCTGATTTACGACACCGGCGTCCGCGTCGCCAATCTCGATCACCCGCCGGTGCGGGACAATCTGGGTCCGAGAGCGGGCAAGGGAACGAAGTAAGCGGGTCGGGCTTCGGGCTTCGGGATTCGTGATTCGTCGGTCGTGAGTCGTCGGTCGTTCCGTTGTAGCGCAGCCCTTTAGGGCTGCCTTCACGGCTGCCGAACGCGAGCAACCGCATCTTGGTCGATGAGCGTGATGGCGTTGCAGCGGGACGCGAGAGCTGGCATCTCGCGGACAAGCTACTCCTTCAACGATCCTGACGTCAGCGAGTGACCGCGTCTCGCGCAGTGAGCCGTAGAGCGAGCGGCGTCGGAATGGAAGTAAAACGGCGCGGAGCGCACGCGCGGCCGGGCGTGTTGATATGTCACCGGGGCGCGACGAGTTATCGATATCTTGCCAGTTCGCTCTGGATGTTGCGATAACCCAAGCCCGCACGCGTCAGCGTCAGATCACAAGCGGAGCGCCGTTTTTCCGCCTCGCGGTCACACGCGTGGGCAGCCCTAAAGGGCTGCGCTACATCGAACGTGTATTGATCGAATATGAATAGTACGATATCGTAGTAATGTGAGCTTTCACCACGTGGACCACCTGCACCTCGCGCTGGATTACTTGCGCGAGGAGGCGACCGTGGACGCGGCGGTCGAGCGGATGGCGGCGACGCTGCGCGAGAAGGCGGCCGCGGCGGGCGCGCCGGAGAAGTATCACCACACCGTGACCGTGTTCTGGATGCGGCGGCTGGCGCCGCTCGTGGACAAGGATCTGCCGCTGACGTATTACTCGCGCGAGCGGTTGGACAGTGCGGCGGCGCGGACCGGCTGGGTCGAGCCGGACGTGCGGCCGCTGCCGGAGCGATGAGGCTCGAACTGATTCCGTCGATCCACCGCGCGACCCATCGGATCGGTCTCTATCTCGGCGAGCTGCGCGAAGGGTTGTCGCAGGGCGAGGCGCACATCCTGGCGCTCCTGATGGCCTCGTCGCCGTCGACGATCAAGGACCTGCATCGCGGGCTCGCGCACAAACGCTCGACGCTGACGAGCATCCTCGACCGGCTCGTCGACCGCGGGTTCGTGACGCGCGAAGTCGGCGAAGCGGATCGTCGAACGTTTGTCGTCGCGCTGACGCCGGCGGGTCGCAAGGTCGCCACGCGCGTCATGCGTCATCTGACGGATCTCGAGAAGACGGTGCTGAAGCGCGTGAAGGCGAGCGACCTGCTCGCCTTCAAGAAAGTCGTCGCGATCGTCGAGGCCGAAGCCCACGCGCGCGCTACTGCAAGCCGCCGCGAACCGATGTAATCCGCTGCGTGTTGAAGCCGAGCCAGTGCATGCGTCCGACGTAGCGGGCGTGCTCGACCTTCATGCACCGGTCCATGACCACGTCCACGCCGCCGGCTTCCGCAATCCTCGCGCCTTCCTCGTTGATCACCGAGTACTGGCACCACAGCGCCTTCGCCTTGATCGCGACCGCGTCGCGCGCGATCTCCGGCAGCGCGTCCGGCGCGCGAAACACGTTCACGACGTCGACCGGGACCGTGATGTCGGTCAGGCTCGCGACGCTCGGCTGGCCGAGGATCTCCTTTTCGCGCGGATTCACCGGGATGATGTGATACCCGTGCCGCCGCAGGTAGTAGCCGACGAAATAGCTCGCGCGAAGATGGTTCTTCGACAGTCCGACGATGGCGATGGTCTTCGCGCTGTGGAGAATGCGCTGGATGACGAGCGGATCCTGATAGCGAGTGACGTCGAAGCTCATCGCGACGCGACCTCCGCCGCCGCGCCGGCTTTCACGCGCGCGAACCCCTGTTCGAGATCCCAAATCAGGTCGTCGATCGATTCGACGCCGACCGACAGCCGAATCGTGCCCGGTCCGACGCCGGCGGCCTTCAGTTCGTCCTCGCTCAGTTGACGATGCGTTGTGCTGGCGGGGTGAATGATCAGGCTCTTCGAATCGCCGACGTTCGCGAGATGCGACCAGACGCTGACGCCGCGGATGAAATCCTGGCCGGCCGTCCGTCCGCCTGCACAGTCGAACGAAAACACCGCGCCGGCGCCGCGCGGCAAGTACTTGTCGACGAGACGTCGATACTTGCTCCCCTTCAATCCGCCGTACGTCACGTTCGTCGCGAGCTCGTGCGAGGCCAGGAATTCCGCGACAGCCACTGCGTTCGCGACGTGCCGTTCCATCCGCAGCGACAGCGTCTCGAGCCCCTGCAGAAACAGGAACGCGTTGAACGGGCTCAGGCAGGCGCCGAGATCGCGTAACGTCTCGGCGCGCAGCTTCATCAGGTAGCCGTACATCCCAAACGTTTCGTAGAACTGGAGTCCGTGATACGCCGGCGACGGATCCGCGATCACCGAATAGCGTCCGTTCGCCCAGTTGAACTGGCCCGACTCGACGACGACGCCGCCGATGCTCGTGCCATGTCCGCCGATGAACTTCGTCGCGGAGTGCACGACGATGTCGGCGCCCCATTCGATCGGTCGGCAGAGATACGGCGTCGCGAACGTGTTGTCGACGACGAGCGGCAGCTGATGATCGTGCGCGATCTGGGCGACCGCCTCGATGTCGAGGACGTTGCCTGCGGGATTCCCGATCGTCTCGCCGTAAAACGCTTTTGTGTTCGGCTTGACCGCACGCTTCCACGCGTCGAGATCGTCGGGATCGATCCAGGTGAACTCGACGTTCATCTTGCGCAGCAGGTGCTTGAACTGGTTGACGGTGCCGCCGTAGAGCGCCGACGAGGAGACGACGTGGTCACCCGGCGTGAGCAGCGTGAAGAGCGCGCCGGCCTGCGCGGCGATGCCGCTCGCAAACGCGACCGCGCCGGCTCCGCCTTCGAGGTTCGCGACGCGCTCCTCGAACACCGCGACCGTCGGGTTCATGATGCGCGAGTACGTGTTCCCGTATTCCTGCAGATTGAAATACGCGGCGGCCGATTCCGGATCCTCGAACACATAGCTCGTTGTTTGATAGATCGGCACCGCGCGCGCGCCGGTGTTCGGATCGGGCCGCTGTCCCGCGTGCACCTGCCGCGTTTCGAATCCAAAGCGTCGCGACTCTTCCATGAAAGCTCCTAGCGTGCCAGAAAGCGCTGGATCATCGGCGTCTGGCGCGCCTCTTCCAGCAGAAAGCAGTCATGCCCGTACGGGGCGTCGATGATGTGCAGCTCGACGTCTTTTCCCGCGGCGCGTAACGCCGCGGCAAGCGCCTCGGAATCACTCGGTGGATAGAGCCAGTCCGAGCTGAACGCGATCAGCAGCGTGCGCGCCTGGATCCGACGGACGGCCGCTGTCAGATCGCCGCCGCCATATTGCCGCGCGAGATCGAAGTACGACAAGGCGCGTGACATGTAGAGATACGTGTTCGCATCGAATCGTTTGACGAACGACTCGGCTTGATAACGAAGGTAGTTCTCGACTTCGAATTCTGGTTCGGTGAGCGTGTAGCGAATATCGTCGGAGAACTGCAGCCGTCGACTGAACTTCTGCTCGAGCGACGGCGCCGAGAGATACGTGATGTGACCGACCATCCGCGCGACGCCCATCCCGGCGTCTGGCTTGCGGCCGGTGTCGTAGTAATGGCCGCCCTGCCAATCGGGGTCCGCCATGATCGAGTTGCGCGCGATCGCGTTCCACGCGATCCCTTGTGGACGAAGTCCCGACGTGCTCGCGATGGGGATAATCGCGTCGACCTTGTCGGGAAACTGGACCGCCCATTCCATCGCCTGCATGCCGCCGAGCGAACCCCCTGCGATCGCCGCGAGGCGATCGATGCCGAGCTCGGCCAAGAGGGCACGTTCGACGCGCACCATGTCCGCGACGGTGATGACCGGGAAGTCGGACCCGTACGGCCGTCCCGTTGCCGGATTCGTCGACGAAGGTCCCGTCGTCCCACGACAGCCGCCGAGCAGGTTCGTGCTGACGACGAAGAAGCGATCGGTATCGAAGGCTTTGCCGGGACCGATCATCCCGTCCCACCAGCCGAGGCTCTTGCCGGCGCTGCCGTCACGCTCGTCGGCGCGAAACCCGTCGCGCGTGCCGGCCGCCGGCGCGGTTCGCGAAAATCCCGCCGCGTGCGCGTCGCCGCTGAGTGCATGGCACACGAGGATCACGTTGTCGCGCGCGGCTGACAGCGTGCCGTACGTTTCGTACGCGACGCGGACCGGATGCAGCTCGCGTCCGCAGTCGAGCGCGATCGGGCGCGGCAAGTCGATGTACTGCGTCTCCGCAAAGCCGACGGAGCCCGCGGCTCCCTTCGACGTCACCGTCATATCCGCCCGATCATACTTCCGATACTTTGTTGACTTCGATCATCGACGATGGCATCGTCGTCTAGAGATCAAGCCCCGTGCGTTTCTAAGGAGTGAAATGTGGGGACATCTCGTATGCCCGGGGCGCTACGCGGCCGTTTAGGTGATGATGCAGCAACGGCGTTGCTCGACATGATTGACGAACGGCATGTGGAGTGGAAGGACGATGTTATGAGCGCTGTGGCGGAACGTTTCGAAAGGCGCCTGGCGGAATCGGTGTCCGAGCTGCGCGTGTCATTAATCCGAGAGATCCAT
Organism: Vicinamibacterales bacterium; assembly: GCA_035652075.1. Taxonomy (GTDB): domain Bacteria; phylum Acidobacteriota; class Vicinamibacteria; order Vicinamibacterales; family CAVVIG01; genus Gp6-AA45. Next base: position 5,085 of record DASREL010000224.1, on the reverse strand, counting down.
GACGGGCGAGTGGAGCTCCTCAAGTGGACCGTCGTGATGTGGGTCGGCCAGATGACGGTGTTGCTCGGCCTGCTGTTCCGCGGCCGCTAGTTACGGCTTGATTGTCGGCGCCTCTCGCGCGAACGCGCGGTGGCACGTGTTGCACGATGCCGACAGCGCGACGTACTTCTGCCGCACTTCTTCGTAGTTCGCCTTCTGCAGATTCCGTAACCCAAACAGCGCCGTGTTGGCGAGATCGGTGGCGGCGGTACGCGTCGCGACGATGGCGGCGCCCCAGCGCGGATCCTTCACCTCGGGACGATCGCGGAAGAAGAGCAGGTTCTGCAGTTCGGCGACGCGAATCGCACGCTGATAAATGATCGCCCAGCCGCGGCGGTCAGTTGGCGGCTTCGCCATCGCCTCCTGCAGATCGCCGTACGACGTCTTGAGAAAGATGTCCATGAACTCGCCGTTGTCGACGACCGGTTGCGGCTTCGGCACGTCCGGCTGAAGCGGGACACTACTCACGAGAAGCGCGACGACGAGCGCCAGTTTCATGGCGCACATCCTAAACGAAAAAGCGCATAATTGGCCGCATGGCAGACCAGAAGTTCGTCGGTCAGAACTACACGACGCCGGACCTCGTCGCGAAGGTGACGGGCCGCGCGAAATATGCCGAGGACTATCGCGTCGAGGGCATGCTGTTCACGAAGCTGCTGCTCAGCCCGATGCCGCACGCGCGCGTTCGGCACATCGACGCGAGCGAGGCGTTGCGCATGCCGGGCGTGAAAGCGATCCTGACCGCGGACGATCTGCCGGATCTCAAAGGCGCCGAGCGCGCGCTGACGAACGAACCGCTGTATCAGGGCGAACCGATCCTCGCCGTGGCCGCGGTCGACGAAGCGACGGCCGCAGACGCGATCGAAAAGATCAATCTTGATTTGGAACCGCTGCCGTTCGTGGTCGACCCGGTCGAGAGTCTGCGACCCGGCAGCCCCAATGGTCGGCTCGACGGCAACGTGTGGGTGACGCCGGCGCCGGGCGGCGGGGCGCCGCCGCGTCCGAAGCTCGAGACGTGGAAGTTCACCGCGGACGATTTCGCGCGCGCAGCCGACGGTCAGCTGCCGATCGGCAAAGTGCCGGACGAATGGTCCTATGGCGATCTCGACGCGGGCTTCAAGGCCGCTGATGTGATCGTCGACGAATCGTTCGTCGTGCAGTCCACCGGTCACCAGCCGATGGAGACGCGCAGCGCGATGGCGTACTGGCAGAACGGCAAGCTGTTCCTCCACGGGTCGACGCAGTCCGTCGTCCGAACCGTGGATCCGCTTGCGTCGTGGCTGGCGATGGATCCGAAGGACATCGTGCTGATCAGCGAATATGCCGGCGGCGGATTCGGCAGCAAAGGCGCCGGCGCGGTATCGATGGCGGTGCCGGCGATGCTCTCGAAGAAGACCGGCATGCCGGTGATGATGCGCATCAGCCGCGAAGAAGAGCACTACATCGGCCGTGCCCGCACCGGGATGACGGGCCGCGCGCGCGTCGGCTTCCGGAAAGACGGCCGCATCACCGCGCTCGATCTCTTCATCATCGAAGACAACGGCGCATACGGGCCGATGGGCGACTATCGATCCGCCGGCAACGCCGCGTCGTTGATCTGGCAGCCAATGGCGATGCGATGGCGCGGCGTCGCGGTGGTGACGAACACGCCGCCGCGATCGCAGCAGCGCTCGCCGGGACCGATGCAGGCGAACGGCATCATGGAGCCGATCGTCACGAAGGCGGCGAAGAAACTCGGTCTCGACCAGGTGGCCATCCGCCGCATCAATTCGCCAGAGGGAAAAGCGCTCTACGGCGCGCCACGGCCGAACGGATCGCGCGCCCACACGACGAGCGCGTTCGTGCAGCAGGCGCTCGATCGTGGCGCAGAGCTGTTCAAGTGGGACGAGCGCAAGCAGCGCGCCGGCAAGCGGCAGGGATCAAAAGTCCGCGGACTCGGCGTCGCCGTCGGTCCGCACGGATCGGGATCGATCGGCTACGACGGCCTGATGACGATTCGTCCCGACGGCAAGCTGTACGTCCAGTCCGGCGTCGGCAATCTCGGCACGCACTCGACGATCGATCTCGCGCGCGTCGCGGCCGAAGTGCTGCAGATGCCGTGGGACAAAGTCGTCGTCAACTGGGGCAACACGGCGAAAGGACTGCCGTGGAGCTGCATGTCGGTCGGCAGCCAGACGACGCACGCGATGACGCGCGCGAACATGGCGGGCGCCGAAGATGCACGCGAGAAGTTGAAGGCGCTGGCCGCGAAAGAGCTTGGCGGCTCGCCAGACGGTTACACGATCGGCGGCGAGAGGGTCTACGCGAAAGGGAATCCGTCGCGTGGGCTGACGTACGCGCAAGCCGCAGAACGCGCGATCAAACTGGGCGGGACGTTCGACGGCCACGAGTTGCCCGAGGACATCCATCCGTTCACGAAGCGCGCGGCGACGTCGCTTGCCGGTCTCGGTTTGATGGGCGTCGCGAAGGACAACTACAAGCACGACGGCGACACGTGGTCATTTGTCGCCGGCTTCGCGGAGGTTGAAGTCGATCTCGAAACGGGTCGCACGACGGTTGTCGACTACCTCGCCGTCGCGGACGTCGGCACGATCGTCAACCCGCGCAGCTTACACGGCCAGATTCTTGGCGGCATCAATCTCGGGATCGGTCACGCGTTGACGCAGCGCTGGGTCTACGACCAGCACTACGGTGTGCCGCTCGCGAAGCGCTTCTACCACAACCGTCCGCTGACGATCCTCGACATCCCGTCGAAGATGCAGACGCTGTCGCTCGACATCGCCGATCCCGAAACGCCGGTCGGCGCGCGCGGTGTCGGCGAGCCACCGGTCGGCGCCGGGTACGGTTCGATCATGAACGCGATCTTCGACGCGATTGGTGAGGACGCTTTCCGTCGAGCGCCGGTGACGGCAGACCTCGTCCTGACGGCGCTCGAGAACGGCGGCACGCGCGTGCACGAAATGGTGACCCACATATAGAATTGATTCGTTGACGCGCCCGCTCGTAATCATCTTCCTGACGATCTTCGTGAACCTGGTCGGCTTCGGGATCATCATCCCGCTGCTGCCGTTCTATGCCGAGACGTTCGGCGCGTCGGGTCTGACGATCGGCCTGCTGTTCGCGATCTTCTCGCTCTGTCAGTTGCTGGCGGCGCCTGCGCTCGGCGACATCTCCGATCGATACGGTCGTCGTCCGGTCCTCGTCTTCAGCCTCGCCGGCACCGTCGTCAGCTTCGTGATGCTCGCGGTCGCGCACAGCGTGGTCATGTTGTTTCTCGCGCGCATCGTGGACGGATTGTCGGGCGGCAACATTTCGACGGCGCGCGCGTACGTTGCGGACATCACCGAACCGAAAGACCGCGCGAGGGCGTACGGGTTAATCGGTGCTGCGTTCGGCCTCGGGTTCATTTTTGGCCCGGCGCTCAGCGGCATCCTGTCGAAGATCAGCTACACGGCACCGATCTGGGCGGCGGCGGGCATTACGCTCGTCGCGACCGCCATGGCGTGGCTCTGGTTGCCGGAGACCGTCCATCGCGCGCACGCCGGCACCGGTAACTGGAATCCGTTCCGCTTCATCCCCGAGTTGATCGGCCGTCCGCCGGTGCGGCGCATGCTGATCATCGACTTCATCTACTGGTTCGCGTTCTCGGTGTTTCAGACGACGTTCGCGCTGTTCGTGGCGCGTCGCTTCAACTTCACCGTCTCGCAGACCGGATATTTCTTCGCCGTGTTCGGGATCCTCGGCGCGATCATCCAGGGCGGCATGATTCGGCCGATCGTCAAGCGGCTCGGCGACAAGCCGACGTTCGTCGCCGGGATCGTGTTTTCGGCGATCGGCCTGGTGCTCGCCGCGCTCGCACCGACGGTCACGTTGTTCTCGCTCGCGTTGATCCCGCTCGCGTTCGGCGTCGGCTTCGGCCATCCGACGGTGACGAGCCTCGTGAGCCGCGTCGGGCGTGGCGACGAGCAAGGGCGCGTGCAGGGCGCGGCAAGTGCTGTCGAAAGCCTCGGCCGCACCTTCGGCCCGGTGTGGGGCAACGCGTCTCTCGACCGCTTCAGTGACTCCACGCCGTACATCTCAGCGGCCGCCATTTTGTTGCTGACGTTGGTCCTCGCCGCCGGCATTCACGTCACCGACCACGAAGCCGTCACGACGCCGGTGAATTAGTGCGGGCGAACGAGCCCGAGGACGCTGCGCAGGCCGTTCAGCGTCTGGATCATCGACGCGATCAATGAGGCGTTGCCGCCGTCGCGCGGGAAGATCTGGCCGACCGCGACTTCGAGATTGCTAATCAGCTGCTCTGCCTTTTGCTTTTCGACATCGGTCATAGGCCAACAATGTATCAAACTAGGCGGCGCGACCTCGACCGAAGAAATTCGGGAGCCGCAGACGGCTGCCGAGGACGCGCTCGCGCCGGCGCTCCGCTTCGAGCACCTTGGATCGCGCCGTCAAGAGATCGGTCAACGCAATCATCCCCACGAACGCGCGCGTGTTGCGCGCGATGACCGGTAATCGTGTGAGCCCGGTTTCCGCCATGCGGAAGACGATGACGCGCAGCGGCTCGTCGTTGTAGGCGACCACCGGATCGTGCTGGCTGACTTCGCCCAGCGTCGTCCGTGACGCCGCCGGACCGCTCAACCACCGTCGCAGCCCTCCGCGCGTGATGACCCCGACGACGCGGCGATCGTCGTCGACGACGGGGAAGAGTCGCTGCTCGTGCTTGGCGTCATTGCGATCGTTCAGGACCGCGGCGACGTTGTCGACGGTCGCGTTTGCCGGCAACGCGACCGTCGCCGTCCGCACGACTTCGCTCGCCGAGATGATCTCGAGCGGGTCGACGGCGTACTCACAACTGAGGTGATAGCCGCGCCGGCTGATCTTCTCGGTGAGAATCGACCGCTTCATGACGAGGACCGTGAGCGAATACGACGCCGCCGCGGCGATGAGCAGCGGCAGCAGCACGCTCATGTCGTGCGTCAGTTCGAGCGCGAAGACGACCGCCGTCAGCGGCGCGCGCATCGTGCCGCCCAGCACGGCGCCCATGCT
>DASREL010000223.1:0-4138 GCA_035652075.1 Vicinamibacterales bacterium | reverse complement strand
GGTGGCGATGCGACATCCGCGACAGATCGATCACGACACTCACGTCGGGATGCCGGAATGCCTTCGCGATCTCGCGCGAGGTCGGCGGCAGCTCTTCGCCCCCGACGACCATGACGCCCGGCAGCGCCTCGAGCGCGCCGTAGTCTCCCTCCGGATCGACGACGCACAGACAGTATTCCTGCAGAATCAGCTGCTCGCACAGCACGCCGGCCAGCCAGGACTTGCCGCTGGCAGGCTCGCCGGCAATCAGCACCGTGCGCCCCCGGATCGCGAGCCGGACCGAGCTCCCGTCGTGCTCGAATCCGAGGAGCATGCGACGGCGTCCCATCTGGCCAGCCGACAGACGTGATTGCCCGACCAGCGTGCGGATGTACTCGGCGACGGCCGCCGGCCCCGGCCCCGCGATCACCTCGTCGGCCACCGTCTGCAGCGCAGGGCTGCCCCACGCGACCGCGACGCCGACTTCGCACGCGTCGAGCAGGTCGTGGTCGTTCTCGGCATCGCCGATTCCGACAGTGTTGTGAATCGACAGGCGAAGCGCCCTCAATGCGTGCCGGAGCCCGGTCGATTTCGCGACGGCCTGCGGCAGGACCATCAGACGCGATCGGTTGAAGGCCAGCACGAGCGGCAACTCGAGGCGCTGCAGCACGTCCAGCGCCGTCGGCGCCGCCGATTGGTCCATCTCCACCAGCGTCTCGCCGACGCCGACGTCGATGCCGTGGCGCCGCATCTCGTCGACGAACGCCGCGTTCGGCGGATGGCTGAGGGCGACGTGGCGTCCGCTGCCCGGGTACTCGAGGACGCCGCCGTTCTCGGCCACGACCACGTCGAAGCACCCGAGATCGCCGGCCACGCGCCGCAAATCGTCGATACGGCGGCCGGTGACCAGCGCGACGACGATCCCGCGCCGCCGCGCGTCGCCAATTGCTTCACGGACGGCGGGCTCGAGGATGCCGTCAGTCGCGATGGTACCGTCGTAGTCGAGAGCGAGGGCTCCGAGCTTCATCGGGCGTAAACGCCTGTTCGGAACCCGTCATGCATGAGGGCTGCCGCCTGCCCGGGGCTCCGGATGAGCCTGGCCGCCGGTACTCCGGCACGAAACCGGCCGTCGCGTTGCATACCAGCCCGGCTGGAGGTCGCTCATGGCCGACAGAACCTACTGGGACTCGTTCAAGGCCGAAAGCGAGAACGTTGTCGCCAGGATCAAGGCGCTCGTTCACGAGGGCAACGTCCGTCGCGTGGTCGTCCAGCACGAAGGGCGGACGGTGGCGGAGTTTCCGCTCACGGCCGGCGTGATTGGCGCCGTGCTGGCGCCGGTCCTCGCGGCGATTGGCGCGCTGGTCGCCCTCCTCCAGGACTGCACGATCCAGGTGGAGCGCGATCGCGAACGGCGCGCGACGCCGCGCGACGAGGGACCGCGCAGCGCCGCGAGCTAGTGTCCTGTAACCGTGGTTCGTGACATTGGTTGTGCGGCCCGCGCGCCGACGGTCCGCTGGGCGAATCGGGCGATGCTCGCCAGGATCTCGTCGGCGCTCTTAGTCCAGACGAACGGCTTGGGATCGGTGTGATGGGCCTCGATGAACTGCTGGATCGCCGCTTTGAGTTGGGGCACGCTCCGGAACGTCCCGCGCCGGATCTGTTTCATCGTCAGCTCGGCGAACCAGCGTTCCACCAGGCTGAGCCACGAGCCGTACGTCGGGGTGAAGTGCACGTGAAAGCGCGGGCGTTTGGCGAACCAGTTTCGGATCAGCGCCGTCTTGTGCGTGCTGTAGTTGTCCATGATGATGTGCACGTCGAGTCGACGGGGGACGCGCGCGTCGATCAGATCAAGAAACTCGCGGAACTGCGCGGATCGATGTCGCTGATGAAATTGCGTGATCACCTCGCTCGTTTTGGCGTTGAGGGCGGCGAACAGGGTCGTCGTGCCGTGGCGTGTGTAGTCATGCGTCCGGCGTTCGACTTGGCCGGGTTGCATCGGCAGCAGCGGCTGCGTGCGATCGAGGGCCTGGATCTGCGGCTTCTCATCGACGCAGAACACCGCCGCATGGGCCGGGGGATCCAGGTACAGGCCGACAATATCGCGGACCTTCTCGACGAGCAGCGGATCGTTGGACAGTTTGAACGTCTCGCTCCGATGCGGCTGCAGCCCAAACGTGTGCCAGATGCGGCTGATCGCCGTGTGACTCAGGCCGACGGCTTTCGCCATCTCGCGCGTACTCCAGTGCGTCGCCCCGCGCGGCGTCGTTTCCAGCGTGCGAATGATCACGTCTTCCACCTGGGCATCCGTGATGGTGCGCTTGGCGCCGGGCCGCGGCTCATCGTAGAGCCCGTCCAATCGATGCACGACGAACCGCCCGCGCCATTTGCACACCGTTCCGGGCGTGACCTGCAGCCGCCGCGCGACCACCTTGCTGTCGGCGCCGTCGGCGCACGCCAAAATAATGCGCGCCCGCCGAGCCAGTGCTGCAGCCGATCGCGATCGGTGCGCCAGCGACTCCAGGCGGTGCCGCTCCTCCGTCGTCAAGATCAACGCAACCTTTGGGCGTCCCTTCCGCATGCTCGCCTCCTTGTAAGGGAGTACGAGCGGGCCGCGCTATTTGTTTCACTTTCTACGGTTACAGGACACTAATCCCAGACGGCACTTGAATTGACGTTCGATTTGTACTTTACTGACGCCATGGCGAAACCATACGACGTGGCGTTCCGAGGGCGCGCCGTCGCCGCGTATGAAGCCGGCGAAGGTGGATACCACGAGCTCGCGGATCTGTTCGGTATCGGATACCGCACGCTGCAACGGTGGGTCGCGCAGTACCGCGCGACCGACTCCGTCGACCCGAAGCCGCGCGGAGGCGGTTGGCACTCGCCGATTGAGATCATCGTGCTGCACGCGGTCGTCCGCGAGCGGCCGGACGGGACGTGCGACGAGCTGTGTCGCGAGTACAACCGACGAGTCGGCCGCGACGGGCGGACGAATGCGACGAGCTTTCGTCGAGTGATGAAGCGCGAGGGGTACGTTCTTAAAAAAAACGGCGGCGTCCAAGTGAGTGCGACCGACCCGACGTTCATGCGAAACGCGAAGCGTTTCTCGCGTGGCGCGCCACCGTCGACCCGAACCGACTGGTTCCCATCGACGAAGCGGGCGTGAATATCGCGATGGGCCGCTCGCATGCGTGGGTCCAACGAGGCGAGGAGTACGTGGAACCGCGGCCCATGAACTGGGGCGACAACCTGACGTTGATCGGAGCGATGCGCGCGGATCGCTTTCTCACGCTGGGGATGTGCTGGCGTGGTGTCTCCTGTGAGCGCTTCGAAACGTGGGTGCGCACCCGCCTGGCGCCGCGGCTGCGTCGCGGCGACATCGTGTTGCTCGACAACCTCCACGCGCACAAATCGCCGACCGTCCGACACCTGATTGAGGCGCGCGGCGCCACGATGCGATTCCTCCCGCCGTATTCGCATGATTTCAACCCCATCGAGCCAGCGTGGGGGTTGATCAAGAAGCGCATCCGCACACATGCGCCTCGAACCGCCGGCGCCCTGCGGCAGGTCGCGCGCGCCGCACGCCACGTCGTTCGTCCGCATCATTGTCGACAATGGTTTCGCCATGCTGGGTACGTCAATTCAAGTGCCCACCGGGATTAGGGCTCGAGACATCAAACGTCGCACAAGATCGATGTGGTAGGCTGGCCGGCCAAACAGCCGGTTGTTTCCCCCAAATTGCGGTCGTACGTGATCGAGGAGGGCGACATGTCAGAGGCACCGTTGTTCGTGGCGACTGCGTTCACCGAAATTTACGAGCGGATGTTGGTCGGACCGCTGTTCCGCCCGTTCGCCGAACGATTGTTCGATCGTGTCGGGCCACGTGGTGGTGACAGCGTCATCGACGTTGCCTGCGGCACAGGCATCGTGGCTCGGATTGCGCGCGAGCGACTTGGACTTGCAGCGCCCATCATCGGCATCGACGTCGCGCCGGCGATGCTCGCCGTCGCACGTGTCGTCGATCCGTCGATCGACTGGCGCGAAGGGAATGCGGCGTCGCTTCCAGTCGCCGCGACGGAGCGTTTACGTCATCCATCAGCGATGCGCCGGTCTCGACGTACACAAGGACGAAGTCGTGGCGTGTGCACGGACGATGTCC
>DASREL010000222.1:0-41523 GCA_035652075.1 Vicinamibacterales bacterium | reverse complement strand
GCCGTGACCGGCCACGCTTCGTAGCGCGTCAGGCAGGCAAGTGCAAACACGATCGCCGTAGGGCGGATCCTTTGGGACGCGCCGAGCGCCGGGTCCACGGGACCCGGCCTACAGACGTTCATGAGCATCGCGATCGCGAGCGTCGTCGCCGCCAACAGCAGCGGCTCGGTCATCGGGGTCGCTTGCAGGTAGAGGACGTTCGGGTTCAGCGCGAACACGGCGACGCCAACAATCGCTGCGGCCCACGACTCGGTCAGCGCGATCAGAATCCATGCAATCGAGCCGCATGCGATCGCAAACGACGCGATCGATATCGCCACCGCGGACGCGCCCGTGCGATACAACAGATCGATTTGGACCGGAATCGCGTTGAGGAGATGCGGCAGCGGCAACCAGACCGCTCCGATCTGCTGCCAGCCCGGCGTGATGCTGTCGAAGATCCGTCGTGCGACGACGAGATGGCCGCGCGCGTCGTAGTGGCTGAGCGTGAGACCGAGCCGATGATAGTGCCAGCTGACGAACGCGCCACCGATCGCCGCCGCGAGTGCGAGCGCGCGCGGAAGCGCGTGCCGCGCCGACGGTATAATCACTCGTTTATTCTATGGGCAACTTCGCGAACAGACTGCGTCTCCTCGCGCTGACGCTCGGCGCGCCCGGTCTGTTCCTGATCGCGTTTCTCGATTCGTCGTTCCTCTCGCTCCCCGAAATCGCCGACATCCTGGTCGTCTACATGGTGACGCAGCACAAGTCGCGGATGCTGTTGTACGTCGCGGCGACGCTGGTCGGATCGCTGGCGGGGTGCCTCGTGATGTACTACATTGGCAGAAAAGGGGGAGACGCGTTCGTGCGACGGCGCTTCGCGGGCGCCAACGTCGAGCGCGCGATGGCGACCTTCCAGCGCCACGGCGTCATGGCGGTGCTGATACCGGCGATCCTTCCGCCGCCGGCGCCGTTCAAGATCTTCGTCCTGCTCGCCGGCGTCACGGGTATCAGCGCGGCGAAATTCACGATCGCGGTGCTGATCGGCCGGGGCGCGCGCTACCTGTTCCTCGGCATCCTCGCGGTCGAGTACGGCGACGCGGCGTTGACCTTCATGCACGACCACGCGGTCGGCGTCTCGATCGGCGCCATTGGCGTCCTCGTCGGCGGATTCCTCGCGTATCTGGCCTGGAGCAAAGCGCGGACGTCGAAAAGCCGATAAAATTGGGCGTCCCCATGGTCGACCTCAGCGTCGTCATCCCCATTCGCAACGAGGCATCGTCGCTGCCCGAGCTGGTGCGCGAGCTGACGGATGTCCTGACGCGGTGGGATCGGCCCTACGAAGTGATCGTCATCGACGACGGGAGCACCGACGAGAGCTTCGAGATCCTCAGCCGGATGCAGGCGGTCGACTCGCGCCTGCGCGTCATCCGCTTTCGGCGCAACTTCGGGCAGACCGCGGCGTTCGCGGCCGGTTTCGATCACGCCCGCGGACGGTTCATCGTCACGATGGACGGCGATCTGCAGAACGATCCGGGCGACATCCCCGCGATGGTCGCGGCGCTCGAACGTGGCGCCGACATCGTGTGCGGCTGGCGGAAGGAGCGCAAGGATCCGTTCTTCAACCGCCGCCTGCCGTCGATGATGGCGAACGGATTGATTTCCGCGGTCACCCACGTGCGCCTGCACGATTACGGATGCTCGCTGAAAGCCTTCCGCGCCGAGATCGTGAAGCCGATGAAGTTGTACGGCGAGATGCATCGGTTCCTGCCCGCGATCGCGAGCGAGCAGACGTCGAGCATCATCGAGATGGCCGTCAACCATCGGGCGCGGAAATACGGCCGCTCGAAATACGGCATCGGCCGCACCGTGCGCGTGGTCCTCGACCTGCTGACCGTCAAGTTTCTGTTGTCGTATTCGACCCGTCCGCTGCAGTTGTTCGGACTGATTGGCGGAACGATGACGCTGGTCGGTGCGGCGATCAGCGTCGCCCTTGCCGTCGGCCGGCTGATGGAGCAAATCTCGCTCAATCGCCATCAGCCGCTGCTGCTCCTGGGCATCGTCCTCATCATGACCGGCGTCCAGTTGATGACCATCGGCCTGGTGGCAGAACTCCAGGCGCGCACGTACCACGAATCGCAGAACAAACCGACGTATGTCATCAGGGAAATCCGGCAAACCCCGGTCGCCGAACCGCTCCTGTCGAGCCGGTAAGTCTTGACGGGACAGTAAGAACAGAGTATTCTTCGCTCTCCCGCACAGCCGCCGGCAAGTCTCCCAGCCTTGGTCGCGGCAGATTTGTGTACGTTTTTCCGAGGAGCACATGAAGCTGAAGTCTCTAAGTGTTTTCGCGGCCTTGGCTCTAGCCATCGCAGTGTCGGCGTGTCAGAAGAGCAGCCCGACACGTCCGACCGACGCCGCCGCCGCGGGTGCGACGACGGGATCGGTGACCGATGCCAAGCTGGGCATCACCATCACCACGCCGATCGCGGTGTCGCCGACCGACGGCACCACCTTCAAATACACCGACCAGCCGGTGACGCTGACCATCAAGAACGCTGCGGCCACCGGATCCGGAACGAACACGTATACATTCCAGGTGGCGACCGACGCGGGCTTCTCGAGCGTCGTGCAGACCAAAGACAGCGTGGCCGAAGGCAGCGGGCAGACGGCAGTGAAGCTCGATACGCTTCCGGGTCCGCAGGCCAAAGATTATTTCTGGCGCGCGCGCGCGAATAACGGCGGCGTTGCGGGTCCGTTTTCGAAGGGCTTGAAGTTCTCGGTCGGGCCGCAAGTCGTCATTCAGGCGCCCACGCCGGTGTCGCCGGCGAACGGCGGCCAGGCGAGCGGCGCCCAGCCGACGCTCACGGTGAACAACGCCTCGATCACGGGTCCGGTCGGCAACGTTCGTTACACCTTCCAGATTTCCGATTCGAGCTCGTTCGGAAATGTCCTCGGCTCGGCGACCGTTTCGCAGGGCTCGGGCCAGACGTCGGCGTCGATTGACGTCAAGCTGGCGACCAACGGCACCTATTTCTGGCGTGCGCAGGCAACTGACACGACGAACAATGTGACCGGCCCCTTCTCGGCGGTTCAGTCGTTCAAGTACGTGCCGTTCGATATGTCGCAGGCCATCATCGTCGACTCGCCGTCTGATCTCGCGTCCTGGCCGGTGACGACGCAGATCACCAGCGTCACGTTTACCGGCGACGCGTTCGAAGTGGATTTCGATCGCCGTCAGGGTCCGAACAAGTGGCCCGAATTCGTGCCGCCAGGCTGGAGCGGCGGCCTGCAGTACACGCTCGGTATGTGCGTCAACAAGGACGCGAAGCAGTGGTACTGCTCCGGTGTCGTGCAGTTCTGGGACGGCCGCAGCCTCGACGACACGACGCCGCCGAGTTACGTCGGACGCAACTGGTTCTATGACAGCCGCTGGGGACCGATCCTCGGCTATCAGCCGGCCGATGGCGAGACGGTTGGCCTGTTTGTCGGGTCGGGCAATCTGCGCGACGGCACCAGCTTTACGCAGGCGAGCTGCCCGCGCATCTGCGAGCGTTCGAACGTCGCGATGGTGACGTGGCAGAACGACGGGTTCAAGCAGTACGTCTTCTCGCTGGCCCGATCGCTCGCGTCAGTCATTCGTCGGTAGCCGACAGCCATTCCTGATCCTGGTGCATTCATCGCTGAATGCACCAGGACGCCACCCGCTCGCTCCCCGAACACGGCAGCCGCTGCAACATCACCGCGTCGGCGGCGTGTGCCTCGACCTCGTCCTGATATTCCGGAATGCGAATGATGTCCGTCGACGCCGTGATGACGCGTTCGCGCGAGAGGAAGTCGACCATGTACGCATCCCAATAGATGGCGCGCGCGTAGCGGATGCGGTGCGCGATCAGATAGTCCGCGAGTATCCGGTGCTCGCTGACAGGCGGATTCGCGACCGTCGTCCGCAGCAGCCTGACGTTGTCCGACAGGTTCGCTCCGGCCCAGAAGACCAACACGCCAATCCCAACGCTCCGCCACGCGATCGATCGTTCGCTCGCGAAATACGATCCGGCGATCCCGACAGGAATGACGAGCGTCAGCAGCAGATATCGAAACAGCGGCGGCGCGTGCAGCATGACCTGGCACGAGAGCGGATACGCGCAGGCGGTCAGCGTTCCCGCGATGATCAAGTACGTACCGAACGCCGGCATCGCGCGACGCCAGGCGAGCCGGCCGAGCATCAGCGCCAGTCCGAGCCACACGATCTTCCCGACGAAGAAGGATCCGGCGACGACGTCCGTCGTCATGCGGAGCGCATTCAGCGGCAGCGGTTCGAGACCGTAAAGAGCCGGCAGCGCTTCGGTCACGAGCGCCTGCCAGTTCGCGCGGATCGACGGCCAGTCGAGGCACATCTGGCCGCGTAAGGAGGCGACCTGCAGACCGATACCGCCGGTGCCGCTCGCGATCGCGATCTTCAGCAGCCCCACGATCAACCATACCGCCGCGAAACCGCCGAGCATCGATGCCACGCGTCTCACGCGCATGTCGCGCCAGTCGGCGACGAGCACCGCCGGCAACGCGAAGATCGTGAACTCGCGGTGGAAGTACCCGACCGCCAGCAACACGCCGAAGGCGACCGGCTTGCGGCGCAGCCACCACAACGCCAGCACATATCCGATCGGCTCCACGCAGGCGCCGGCGACCTCGAGGAGTTGGTTCGTCGCGCCAGCCGATGGAATCACGAACGGCAGCGCCGCGACGAACGCGATCGCCGGCCGCAGCCGCAGTTGCGAGATCAGCAGGGAAATCAGCGCAACGACGACGGCGGCGTTCAGCACCACCATCGGCAGCCGCATCAGCGCGACCGACGATCGACCGACGACGAAGAACGGCGCGATGATCCACGCCTGCACGGCGAGGATGTAATTGAGGCTGTAATAGAAGAGCGGGAAGTGATGGAAACGGCTCAGATGCCGCGCCATCAGGCCGACGATCGCCTGGTCCGAATCGAAGTAGAACCCCTCGTAGAACGTTGCGACGAAACTGCGCAGGAAGACGACCGCAACGGCGACGGTGAGGCAGATGGCGCGTTCGCGTCGTGCGCTATCGGCAGAAGTGGGCAAGTCGAAACCGGCATGGTACTATAGCGTCCTCCCAGTCATCCGTCCGGAGCTTGAATCGGCCGGCCCCCAGCTCAGGCCTAATCTCCGGATTCGTTCGTTCCGATACGCCAGAGTGTGCAGCTATGACCCATAAGCTTTGTGTGGCGATCTGCCTGTGTACGGCCGCCCTCGGGCTCACCGCGTGCGAAAGCAGCAAGAGCCAGAACCCGCTGACTGCGACGGTCGCGGGGCCGATTCCAGGCGTCAACATCACCGCGCCGAACGTCGTGTCGCCCGCCAGCGGCGCGAAAATCGCGGTCGACAAACAGCCGATTACCCTGATGGTGCAGAACGCCGCGACCAACGGCGTTCGGCCGCTTTCATATGTCTTCGAAGTCGCGACCGATGCGAACTTCACCAACAAAGTGTTCTCGCGCGACGGCATCACGCCCGGCGACGGGCAAACCGGCCTGAAGCTGCCGGATCCGCTCGCAAGCGGCCGCACGTACTACTGGCGCGCCCATGCTGAAGACGGCGCCAATACCGGCTCGTTCACCCCTGCCACGAACTTCGACGTCTTCACGCCGATCGTGATCCAGGCACCGGGTCTGATCTCGCCGTCGCCGAACGCGACCGCCGACAGCGTCCATCCGACGTTCACCGTATCGAACGCACCGAAGTCGGGGCCGTACGGCGCCATCACGTATTTGATCGAAGTCGCCGACAGCGAGACGTTCGCGAACAAGGTCGCGGCGTGGACATCGGGCGAGCAGGCGAACCAGACGACGTTCACCATCCCGCTGGACCTGGCGTACAGCAAGGTCTACTACTGGCACGTGCGCGCATCCGACCCGACGACCACCGGTCCGTTCTCGGCCACGTACGCGTTCGTGACACCGCAGCAACCGGTCGTCGCAGCGCCGCCGCCGAGCGGTGGCGGCAGCGGCGGCGGATCGTGTTCGGCGAACGACCAGATGAATCTGGGTCAGATGAACGTCTACAACTCGCCGCCCGACATCGCGAGCTGGCCGGCGACGGGCTGCATCACGCGGCTGAACATGTCGAGCGGCAGCGGACTCTCGTTCGACTTCACGACGCACGGCAGCTGGCCCGATTACACGCCGCCCGGCTGGGACGGTCCGGTCCAGTACACGGTATGGGCTGTGATGAACATCGGCGGACGCTGGTACGGTTCGGGCTTCATCCAGATGTGGCGCGACCGCGCGAGCACCGGCGGCCCGATCCTGTCGGAGTTCTCGCGCAACTGGGCGTACGACAGCCGCTGGGGGCCGATGGCCGGCTATCAGCCGCACGCGGGCGAGCAGTGGGGCTTCTTCCTGTCGGCTGGCAATGCGCGCGGCGCAACGACCGTTACCTCGCTCCGCGAACGGACGAACGTCGTCGTCGTGCCGCTGCCGGCGGGAGACAATGGATCCTTTACCTTCTCGCTTGCACGCACGCTTGCGCTGCGGCGGTAACACCGGCTACTGTGGGGCGACAGCACTCTTGCGTCGCCCCAGCCTTCTTTTCTTCGTGATCCTCGTGACGGTCGCGGCTTGCTCCGGCAGCCCGACACAGTCGTCCACAGTCACACCGCCCGCACCACCACCGGCGGTCAAGATTGTGTGTCCCAATCCGGTATCGCTTGTCTCGAGCACGGGAGAAGCGCAAGCGGTCCACTTCGATCAACCGACAACCAGCGGCGGCACGGCGCCGATTCAAATCAGCTGCACACCCGCGAGCGATACGGTCTTTCCGATCGGCTCGAAGACGGTGACGTGCACGGCGACGGATTCGAAAAGTCAGACGGATCAGTGCACCTTCGGCGTCACGTTGACGGCGCCGCCGAAGATCAGCCAAACGAGCTTCGTCGCGTTCGGCGACAGCATGACGTGGGGTGAGGTTCCGTCCGAGGGTGTCCAGGGACGGATTCGGATCCTGAAACAAGACCTCACGGTCGCGTATCCGACTGTCCTGCAGTCGCTCCTGCGAAGCCGCTATCTCGCACAGGCCGGTGCGATTCAGGTGACGAATGCGGGCAAGCAAGGCGAGCACTCCGACGAAGGGCTCAGCCGGCTGCCAAGCGTCATCGATGGCGGTCTCTACCGCGTCGTGCTGCTGATGGAAGGCGTCAACGACTTTCCGGACTATCAGTTTGCGCTCGCCAACATGCGAAACATGATCGAGTACGCCAAGCGGCGCACCGAGATCATCTTCGTCGCCACAGTACCGCCGGAAAACGCGATTCCGCAGAATCTGTGTTACGCACGTCTCGGCAACAACCAGGACAGCGTCGCTCCCTACAACGCAGGATTGCGATCGCTGGCCGCCGCCGAAGGCGTGACGCTCGTCGACGTGAACGCCGACTTCAACGGCGACAACACGACCCTGATCGACTGCGATGGCTTGCACCCGACGGCTGCGGGGTACAAGGTGATCGCAACCAGCTTCTTCAACGCGATCAAAACGGCGCTCGAAGTCCCGGCGACGACGACCTCGACGCCGTTTACACTTCCGGTTCCGCGGATTCGCAGATCGCGCTAAAGTTAAGGACCACATGAACCTGATGCGTCTCACTCGTCTGTTTGCCGGTGGTGCGCTCGCGGTCGTCGCGACGGCCTGCGCCAACGGCAGTTCCACATCACCGTCCGGCAACACGACGGGCACGGTCACTGCGCCGAAAGCCACATCTCCGGCGGCGAGCGCGCAAGTGCGATTCGCCGATCAACCCATCACGCTGACGGTGCAGAACGCCGCCGTGTCGCAGTCGACGGGGACGACATACAGCTTCGAAGTGGCGACCGACACCGGGTTCGCAACCAAAGTGCAAACGAAGGACGGCGTCGCCGAAGGCACGTCCGGACAGACAAGCGTCCGGCTCGACACGCTCGGCGGCGGCAAAGATTATTACTGGCGTGCGCGGGCGACCGGCGGCGGCACGACGGGCCCGTACAGCCCGGTGATGAAGTTCACCGTCGGCCCGGCCATCATCTTGAGCACGCCGGTACCGATCTCGCCGTTGAGCGGCGCGACGACGCAACCGCGGCCGGCGCTGCGCGTTCAGAACGTGACGCGTACCGGTCCGGCCGGCGCGATCACGTATCTGTTCGAGGTCGCGAATTCGTCGGCGTTTACGACCGTGATCATGAACGCGACGAAGGCCGAAGGGGTCAACGAAACCGGGTTCATTCCCACTTCCGATCTGCCGGTCAACCAGACGTTCTACTGGCGCGCCACAGCGCTCGATGCCGCCAACGGCGTGCAGAGTGCGCCGAGCCCGATTCAAAGCTTCACGACGCGGCCGCTCAGCGCGGCCGAACAGATTGCGCAGCAGCTTGGGCAGACGCTCTGGCCCGGCAACTTCCCGCCGGGGACGCTCGGTCACGCAACCATGGGTGAGCCGGGCGAATTCGGCGCCGGATGGCAGATCCAGACGCTGTACTACGCACCCGGGAACGTGAACTTCCAGAGCCCGGATCTTGAAATGCTGCGGCTGTTCGACCTCCTCGATCGCGGGTTCGATCCGGAGAGCGCGATTAGCTGGATGAATACGAACGGCTATCCGACTGCAGCGCTGTGGTATCCGCCACCGGACAAGGCGGTCATCGGTCTGCGGTACGTGTATCTCGCGGCCCGCGGCAAAGTCTTCACGAACGGCACGTGGGACATCGTCGTGAGGGTCGAATGACGACTGGAGTCGATCGGATGAGAGTGATCGTCGCAACGATCGCGACTGCGCTGACCGTCAGCGCGGTCGCGTCCGCACAACCGCCGGCATCGACAATGCCCGCGTCAGAAACAAAGGGCTTCGCCGAGGTGGTCGCGCAGTCGGCGTTCGGAAACGTGACGAGTCAGTCGTTCGGCGGGGAAGTCGGTTATACGGTCCGACCGAACGTCCAGGTGTTCGTCGATGCGGGCCTGGTGCGAGACGCCGCACCAACGTCGCTCGGAACCAACGCGCTGCGCATCGCGAACGGCATCGCCGCCGTCGCCGGCAGCGCCGATTTCCACGTCAAGGAGCCGGTGACGTTTGGCGTCGTGGGCGTGCGGTTGGTGGTACCGACCTCCTATCCAAACGTGCTTCCGTATGTCGAAGTCGGCGGCGGGGCGGCGCAGGTGAAGCGCGACGTGACGTTCACGACACCGAGCGGCGACGTCACGCAGTTCGTCACGTTGGGCACCGACTTGTCCGGGAGCGACACGAACGGGATGCTGTCGCTCGGCGCCGGCGTCGCCGTCCCGATCGGCAAATCGTTTCTCGTCGACGTGGGATACCGCTACGGCGTGGTCTTCACGTCAGGCGATCGACTGAACATCAATCGGGCGGGAATCGGCGTCGGCGTTCGCTTCTAAGCGCGCCGACGCACCCGAGCCACACGACGGCGAGCGGAATCAGGCTCGCCTTTCCCGTTAAGCCGGCCTTCATGCCGAGGTTGAACGCCACCTTCGGCTCGGTGTGTGCGCGGAAGTCGGCGTTCGCGCTGCCCGCCACGAACGCTTGCGTGTTGAGCGACAGATCGCCGTCGACAAACGCCGGCCACAAGAGTTCGGCGACCGGTCGTCGAATGTTGTTCGGCGGCTGCGCCATCGTCGACACCGCCACGAGCGTCACCGCGACGCCGTAGGTCGTCAGGGTCGCAAGGATCCACTTGCCGATCTTCGGCGCATCGGTCCATAGCGCCGCGAGACCGAGGCACAGGAACGGAATCGCGGGGGCGGCATGCCGCGGACCGTACGACCATCCGCCTTCCCAGTACGCGTAGCTCGCATTCAGCAGCACGTAATAGACGGCGATCGTCGCAGCAAGGCCGGCGACCATCCTCCGCCTCATCGCGAACCATCCCAGCGGCGCGACGATCAGCGTCGGCGCGAGCGGAAACAGTCCACGGTATTCGCCGAATAAGATCCGCCGCAGCCGCAGCCACTTCGGCACGTTCACTCCGTAGATGCCTTCCTGCATCCCCACGTAGCCCTGCTCGCTGCTGTACGCGAGGTGAAACGGCGAGCCGAAGCACAGGTACTGGAACAGCATGAGCACCGCCGCGCAGAACAGAGCGCTCGCGGTCATGGCGACGAGGATGCGCAGCATTCGCGTGCGATCCAGATGCAGCGTATTCGCGACGGTCAGGAGCGCGATGAGGACCGCCGGAATCGCCGCTGGGAACTCCGAGACCACCGCCCACCCGGCGCACAGGCCGACGAGCGCGCCGTCACGACCGTCACGCGCGCGGCACGCCGCCGCGAATGCAAACACCAACAGCGCGGCGGAGAACGCGTGCCCGATGAAGATCGTCGCGAGTGTCCAGATGGGAGAGCCAAGGCCAAACGTGATGGCCGCGAACAACGCGCCCGACGCGCTGGCCCCGAGCTCCTGCGCGAGCGTGTAGAGCGTGACGCCTGCCAACGCGGTGAACAGCCCGGCGGTCATCACCGTCGCCAGCCAGGACAGCAGCGCGATGCCCGCGTAGTTTTCGGGATCGCCGCCGAACCCACGCACGATTGGCCGCGCAAGCGCAACGACGGGAACAGCGGACAGCGCGATGCCGGGCGCTTTGTCCGAATAGTAGTGTCCGTCGAAGAAGGCTTTGTCGCCAGTGGACAGATGAAACGGATCGATATTGAGCGTGTGCTCGTTGGTGATCGCGCGAACCAGCGCAAACCGCGAATTCTGATTCCACCCGCCGGCCTGGTAGAAGTATGCGTACGACGCGAAGAGCAGGACGAACAGCGTCACTTTCGTTCGGGTCATCAGTTGCGGCCTCGCAGGCCGCCGACGAGCACGACCATGCTCACCACCTCGCCGACCACAGTGGCGAACGCAGCGCCGGACTGTCCGTAGTGCGGGATCGCGTACAGATTCAAACCGACGTTCACGACGAGTCCGATGATGCCCGTCTGCAACAGCAGGCGCTCGCGGTCGACCGAGATGGCAATCGAATGGAGAATCCAGATCGCGAAGACGACCGGTAGCCCGACGCACAGGATGCGAAAGGCTGCCGTCGCCGCCGCGTAGTCAGGTCCGTACAGAAAGACGAGCAGCGGCGTCGCGATGGCAAACGCCACGACGGCGATCACGGTCCCCAGGCCGGCCGACGCGAAGACTCCGCCCAGGGCCAACCGCCGATGCTGCCCTCGATCCGACGTGAAGAGCGCCGACAATCGCGGCGTGAGGACCGTGGACAGTGCCAACGCACCGTACGTGAAACCTTCATAGATGCGATAGGCGACCGCATACAGCCCGGTTTCGGCGTCGGTCCGCATCGAGCCGAGCATGACGCCGTCGACATACGAGTACAGATTCAGCACGACGAGAAAGAAGCCGAGCGGCAAAGCTGTTTTGTGGAGTTCGCGCCAGACGTCGGCGTCATACCGGAAGCCGACGCCGCCAAGACGCAATTGCGTGATTCCAGCCGCGATGAGCAGTGCCGTCCCACGTGCAACGACGAACGACCAGGCGAGACCGCGCAGTCCGCCGCCCATCCACAACGCGGTGACGCCGAAGAGCAGGAGCAGGATCCGATCGGCGAGGACGACGATCGCGTCCCAGCCGAAGTGTTCCAGCCCTTGCAGGACGCCGCGAATGGTAAGCATGTACGATCGAAAAACCAGCGACCCGCCGATCAAGTAGCACGCCAGCCGCACGTCCTGTTGCGGACGCAGCACGTTGGCGGTGACCACGAGCGCGATCAGCGCACCCGATGCCCACAGCAGCTTGATCGTCAGCGTGTGGTGGAGCAGCGTCGTCGCTTGCGATTTATCGCGTGCGACGGCGCGAATCGTGACCTGCTGCAGTCCAAAATCCATCAGCGTCTCGAACACGCCGCCGAGCAGCAGCGCAAACGAGAATTTCCCGAGTTCGTCGACGCTGCCGAGCATGCGTGCCGCGGCGATGTACAACAGCAGCAGCAAGGCGGCGGTCCCGGCCGAGACGCTCGAGTAAAAGAAGCTTTTGAGCATCAGACGGCTTCGACGAGCGACGCGTACCGATCCATCAACGCGTTGATCTCGAATTGCTCGACGGCACTGCGCCGCGCTGCCTCGCCCAGCCGGGTTCGCAGCGCCGTGTCCGCGAGCAGTGTTTCGATCGCGCGCGCGAGCGATTCTGGAGACCGCGGTAAGTGCAGCAGCGCATTGATTCCGTCCAGGCAGAAATCACCGAGACCGCCGACTCCCGACGACACCACCGGCAGTCCGCTCGCCATGGCCTCGATAGCGGTATTGCCGAGCGCTTCGAAGTGCGACGGCTGCACGAGGAGGTCTGCGGCGCGATAGTAGGGAGCCGGATCGGTAGCCGCACCGACGAAACGGACGGATTCGGTCAGATGATGTGCGCTCACGAAGGTACGACCCGGCATGCCAGCATCCCACGGATGGCCCGTCATGTCCGGACCGACGAGCACGAGCAGCGCCGTCCCGCGTTTCGCGACGCGCCACGCCTCGAGGAGATCCAATACCCCTTTCTCGACGCTGAGACGGCCGACGAACAGCACGACGCTGCGGTCCGTCGGCCAACCGAGTTGACGGCGTAAGTCGTCTCGCTCGCCAGGCTGCGCCGGTCGAAACCGCTCCATATCAACGCCGTGGGGCAGGTAGTGCACGCGTGCCTTGGCGACACCCGCGCGGATCGCTTCAGTCTCGAGGTCGCGGCCGATGCACGCGACCGCGTCGGCGCGCTTGTAAATCAGCCGGGCCGGCGCTTTCAGGATCTTCGTCGTATCCGATTCCGGCGGGACGCCGGAGTTCGAACCGTCAACGGCGCCGGCAAGCACGCCGGCAACCTCGCCCTGCGCGATGACCGGCTTGCGTAGCACAGCCGCCGCGGCAATGGCGGCGATGCCGATTCCCCGGTAGTCGACGCAGACAAGCACGTCGAAGCGCGAACCGAGTCGCAGCAGCGTGGCGAAGAGCGTCGGCAGGATCACCCACTTGCCCGAAGCGCGGCGCTCGCCGATCGGCCCGATTCGGTGCACGACGACCTCGTCTACGGTTTCGGTCGCTGGATGTTCGAGGCTTGTGCGCTTCGTGACGACCTCGACGCTGAATCCGCGTGCGTGCAGATGCTGGACGAGCTGCCGCGCGTGAATCTCCACGCCGCCGATGACGGGATGGTAGTACGTCGAGATGATGAGCACGCGCCGCTTCATCGCGCGAGGATCGTCCTCGTCAGCAATCGCCAGTACGCGTCGAGCCAGCAGTCGTACGCGTCTTTCGCCCTTCGCATCGCGCCGTGTCCGACCACGTCGTCTCGGACGACCATCGGCGCGCTGATCAGCACGTCGCGATCGTGACGGCGGCGAATGCGCCGCGCCAACGCGCGATCGCGCGGCAGCGCCGGCAGAAACTTCAGCAGCCCGCCGAGCGCACGCACGTACGTCCAGGCATGTCCTTTGGCCGCAAGCATCACAAACTGCAGCGGCTCGTGGATGATCAGCGCCGGCAGCATCGCGGCAATCGTGCGCGCTTCGTAGTTCTTCAGGATGAAGTGCCAGCGGTTGCGGATCTGGTAGTAGAACATCCAGTCGCTCCGTGGCCGGCTGTCGTGCAGCACGAGCGACTGCGGGATCTCACGAATCCGATAACCGGCCATGTGCATGCGGTGGATGAAGTCTCCGTCATCCTTGCCCATGAAGTAGCGCTCGTCGAACAGCCCGATTTCGATCGCGGCCTGCCGATCGATGAGCAGCGCGCAGCCGGGCGCCGCGCCGATGTCGAGCGCAGCGCTGCCACGTTCGCTGATCGGTTTGCCGAGCCACGGGTTGACGGCTTCGCACATGAAGTGCACGGCGCCGCCGGAATACTGGATCAACTCGGGATGGTCGGTGCGCACGACGATCGGCGTCGCGATCTTGATCGAGGCATCGTTCCGCACCGCGGCATGGAGCGGAGGGACGGTGTCGGGCAGCAGCCGCACGTCCGCGTCCATGAGCAGTACGAACCGGCTGCGCGATTCCGTGATGCCGATGTTTCGCGCGGGATTCGGCCCTTCGTTGCGGTCGAGACGGCGCACGTGGACGGCCGGATGCTCGCGACCGAGCCACCCCGACGTCTCGTCCGTGCTGGCGATGTCGACGATGGTGATGCGGGCGGGAGGGCAGCCGGCATCGAGCAGCGCTTGCAGCGTCTCGGGGAGTGTCGCCAGGTTGTTGTGCGCGACGATCGCCACGTCGACATCTGGAGGCCAGGTCATCGGACCGTGCCGAAGAAAGTCTGCCGGCCGCGCCCTGGGAGGCAGGTGATGAACTTGCCGCTCAGCCGCATCAGGCCCAGGCGATCGTCGCCGGCACGCACGAGACGCGTTCGGAACGGCCGCTCCGCAAACGCGAGCTCGTGACCGGTCTCTTCGGCGGCCCGGCGCGCAATCGCGCCGGCGATACCCCAGGGCATCGCGACGTGGCGAACGGTGTTCGTCTTCAATCGTTCGCTGAGGATCTGTCGCGCCTCTGCCAGTTCTTCTCGGATCACCGACGCGCGCTCGTCGTCGCTCTCAAACGATCCCTTCGGTCGACCTGCCACGCGCGTCAAGTCTTCGCGCCAGTTCGGCCGCTTGAAGAACTCGCGACCGCCGTGTTTGCGGACATGCGCGCGACAGCGGTCCGCCGCCGATTCGTCGGCCTGATAGCGACAGGCGTCGGACATGCGCGAACGGCGCGTGTAGAGCGGCGTGCCGAGTTCCAGCGCTTCGAGCGGACGATTGAGAATCGACTCGTGCTCCAGCGCGGGCGAGACAAAGTCGATGATTTCGTCATCGCTGAAGATCATCGCATGCGTGCGCGTATGCGACTGAACGTCGAAGACACCGCTGGCATGGAGTTCCTGGAGCTGCGCCCAGGTCACGAACTGCGGCTGTTCGACTCGCGCTGGGATCGCAAACAACACCGCCTGCATCGCGTACTGCTTCAGGAGCGGAAATGCGACCGAGTAGGCGCTCTCCCAGGCATCGTCGAACGTGAGGGCGATGGATTTCGGCGCTGGCCGCACGCCACCGGTGACGTAGCGGGCAATCGCGTCCATGGTGACGGTGCGATACCCATTTTCGGAGAGGAACTGCAGCCGCGGTTCGAGCCACTCCCGCGTCACCTCGTGGAGGTGAAACACCGGCACGGCGTCGCCGACCGATCCGCCGAACAGGAACGCCGGATAGCAGCCGCTCACGAGATCGAGCACACCGCGCACCGGGCCGCCACGTTCGGCAAAGGGGACCTTGGATGTCATGGCATGCGGTACGCACCACCTGGCACCGCATAGATATTCTATGATGTGCGCGTGTCACCCGCGAGGATCGTCGCGGCGGTCCTGCTCGCCATTTTGCTTGCCGCAGCGCTGTCGATCGACGTCGTCAAAACCGGTCAAGGCAACAAGAGCGACGAAGCGACCTACGTGATGATGGCGCTCAGCGTCGCCTACGATCGCGACCTGACGTACGAGCGGAAAGATCTCGAGCGCTACATGGGCATCTACCGCTGGGGCCCGGATGGCATCTTCCTCAAGCGCGGCAAGCAGCTGCGCGTCAAAACCGGCGGCGCCTTCCCGTTCATTCACCTCGATCATCGTCCGGATCCCAACGCAAACCGGCTCTACTTCGGCAAGGCGTTCGTGTACTCGGTCGTTGCGGCGCCGTTCGTGCGCGCGCTCGGGTTGAACGGCATCCTCGTACTCCACGTGCTGATGCTGTTTCTCGTGTGCGTGTGCGGATACACATTTCTGCGCGCCGGGTCGGACCGCGCAGCAGCGCTCACGTACGCGCTGGCGTTTGTCGGCGCGACGTGTATCCCGGTCTACGTCGTGTTTCTGACGCCGGAGATGTTTCATTTCACGCTCGTGTTCGTGGCGTATTTTCTCTGGCTGTACAAAGAAGTGGCCATCGATAACGAACGCGCACTCGCCGGCGCGTGGACCGACGTCGTCGCGGCAATCCTGCTCGGCGTTGCGACGTATTCCAAGCCGACGCATGCGCTGCTCGTCGCCCCGATCGTGCTGTGGATGTTCTGGAAGCGGCGCTGGGCGACGGGGCTCACGATGGGCGTCATTTCGGTCGTCGTCGCGGGCGCGCTGTTCAGCACGAACGCCGCGATTACCGGCGAGTTCAACTATCAGGGCGGCGATCGCCGCGAGTGCGTCAGCCGGTTTCCGTTCGACGGCGGCGCCGACAATGCGTGGTACACCTCGCGCTGCCTCGAGATGAGCACGAACGAGGGAGACGTCACCGAAGGCATCTGGACGAACTTCGGCGATCGGTTCGCACACAACGTCGAGTTCTTCCTCGTCGGCCGTCACTTCGGATTCGTCCCGTATTTCTTTCCCGGCGCGCTCACGATCCTGCTCTGGTGGCTGTCGCCCGAGCGCGGACGGGGATGGCGATGGCTGACGTTTCTTGCCGTCGCGGCGTCCGCGGTGGGACTGCTCATCATCGCGCCCTTCACCTGGAGCGGCGGCGGCGGACCGACCGGCAATCGGTATTTCATGAGTTTGTACCCGGCGTTGTTCTTCCTCACGCCGCCGCTGCAGTCGGCGCTGCCGGCGCTTGCGGCGTGGATCGTTGGCGCGCTCTTCACGGCGAAGATGATCGTCAACCCGTTCGGGGCCGCGAAGCATCCCAACGACATCACCGCGAAGGGATTCGCACGGCGGCTGCCGGTCGAGATCACGATGGCGAACGATCTGCCGATCATGCTCGAAGGGCCGCGCGCGCACTCGTGGTTCCACGACGTGCTGCTGTACTTCCTCGACGAGCATGCGTACAACCCGGAGCCGCCGGCAGCCGACGGTCAGGAGTACTTGTGGATCGCCGGTGACGGGCGCGCGGACATTTTGATGCGATGCGAATGGCCGATCGATCACCTGACGATCACCGCTTCGTCGCCGATCAGGACGACGTTCACGGTGTCGATGGGGAAGGGATCCTTGAGTGTGCCGATCGTGCCGGGGAAGGAGACCACGTTTGATGTCCCGGCGTCGGGCGTCCGCGATTACCGGAGTTTCGCGTACTTGTTCAGCGGCCAGTCGAGCGAGGGCTTTGCGCCGCGGCTGATCGATCCACGTTCGACCGACGCGCGGAACCTCGGCGTCCGTATTCGCTTCACCGCGGTACCCGCCGCGAAATGACCGCGAAAAAAGAGTTCGCGCTGGTCCTGCTCGGCGGCGCGATCCTCACGGTCATCCTGACCTTTCCGCTCGCGGTTCAGCTCGGACGCATCGGGCGCGTCGACACGGGTGACGGTCAGTTCTCGATCTGGAACGTGGCGTGGGTCGCGCGGACGCTCGTGGCCGATCCGCTTCATGTGTTCGACGCGAACATCTTCTACCCACATCGCGACACCCTGGCGTACTCCGAGAGCAACCTCGGCGCCGGAATCGTCGCGATCCCGGCCTACTGGGCGACGCGGAATCCCTACGCGGCGCACAACGCGGCGGTCCTGTTCGCGTTCTTCGCCAGCTTCGTTGGAATGTACTACCTCGCCCGTCACCTGACCGGCGACCGCCGCGCCGCCGTCGTTGCGGGCATCGCGTATGCCTTCTGCCCGCATGCCTACACGAAGACGGCGCACGTCCAGCTGTTGATGATCGGCGGGCTACCCGTCGTGATGCTGACGTTCCACAGGCTGATGGACGGACCGTCGCCGCGACATGGCACCGCGCTCGGGCTCGCGATGGCGGTGCAGGCGTTGTTCTGCGGCTATTACGGCATCTTCGCGTTCCTCATGGTTGGTTTCGGCGTTCTGATCCTCGGCACGACGCGCCGTCAATGGGCGAACCCGCAGCTGTGGATCGCGCTGGCGATCGGCGCCGGTGTCGCTATCGCGATCATCGGGCCTGCGTTCGTGCCGTACGTGCGCGTCCAGCGCGAAGGCTTCGGACGCACGCTCGAGGCAGCGGCGTCGTTCTCGGCGAACTGGAGCGCCTATCTCGCGAGCTCCTCGCACGCGCACGTGTGGATGCTCGCGCTGATTCCGCGTCCGAGCGAAGCGGTCTTTCCAGGATTTGTCGCGATCGTCTTTGGCGTGCTCGGGGCCGCGGTGGTCACTCGACGCCGATCCGAGCTCGCCTTGCTGTACGGCGGGCTCGCCCTCCTGGCGTTCTGGGCCTCGTTCGGTCCGCAGGCCGGCCTGTATTCACTGTTGTATCGCATCGTCCCTGTGTTTTCGTGGATGCGGGCGCCGGCCCGATTCGGATTGATTGTGACGTTCGCGTTGTGCGTGTTCAGCGCGTTCGGCGTCGCCGCGTTGCTCGCACGAGTGAAGGCGGCGACACTTGCCGGCACAGCCCTCGCGATCGTCACCGCTGCCGAGCTCGCGACGACGTGGCCCATGGTGCAGGTGCAGCCGCTCGAGCAGGTCTACCGCGTCCTCCGCAAATTGCCGCCGGGCCCGGTGATCGAGATGCCGTTTTGGTATCTCGAATCGATGTTTCCGCGCCACACGTACTACATGCTGCAGTCGACGAGCCATTGGATGCCGCTCGTCAACGGCTACAGCGATTTCACGCCGCCCGATTACTTGACCAACGTCGAGACGCTCGCCG
The DNA here is from genome assembly GCA_035652075.1 of Vicinamibacterales bacterium. Lineage (GTDB taxonomy): Bacteria > Acidobacteriota > Vicinamibacteria > Vicinamibacterales > CAVVIG01 > Gp6-AA45. The sequence continues at coordinate 22,939 of DASREL010000222.1, read as the reverse complement.
CGTTTCCGAGTCGTCCGGCGTTCAAGGTGCTGGAAGCGGGGAAGGTGAGGTACGCGATCTTCCATCGCTACTGGTACAGCGACGAAACGTGGGCGACCGTGACGCCGCGGATGAAGGAACTGTCGCGGTACCTGAAACCGATATTTGTGGACGAAGGAACGCAGCTCTACGAAATCGTCGGGTTTCCGCCGTGATGCGATCGCGAGATGTAGACACCGGCCCCGGGCAGCGACGACAGCATGATCAGCACCTGCGCGACGAGCGACATCAACACCGCTGATTCAATCGGTTGCCCAATGCGCGCGAAGTAGAACGAGAACGTCGCCTCGCGCACGCCGAAACCGCTCAACGACACCGGCAGCATCTGCACGACCAGTGAAATCGGTACGATGACCGCGAGGTCCTCGAAGCCGACCGTCATGTGCAGCGCCGACGCGACGAAGTAATAGAACACGACGACCGTCCCCTGCACGAAGACCGCCCCGAAAAAGCACTGCGTCAGCGCGAGCGGGCGATCGCGAAATCGCGACAGGATCATCGTGACGTTCTCGATCCGGCCGCCGACCCATTCCGGATGGATGACGGTTAGCGGCCGCAGTAAGCGCCCAAACCCGTCCGGCACGATGATCGCCGGCGCCCATGCGGCGATGCCAAGGAGGAACCCCGCCCACAGCCACACTGGCCAAATCGGCATCGCGGTGGGATGCACGCGGCCGACGGCTGTCGCGCCGATCGCCGCCACCAGCACCAGCGCCATGACGCCGAGCACGCGGTCCATCAAGATGACGCTCGTCGCCAGCGTCTTCGATTTCGCGATCTTCGCGGTGTCGGCGATCCGAAAAAAGTCCCCTCCGATGTTGCTCGGCAGGAAGTTGTTGAAGAAGAGCGCGACCATCAACGAGGCAAACAGCGTGCGCGCCCGTACGAAGACGAGTTGTGCCTCGAGGAGCAAATGCCAGCGCCAGACGCTCGCGGCGATGTTGACGCTGTAGATGAAGAGCGCAACCGCCAGCCAGCCGATGGACGCCTGACGCGCCGTCGCCCACAGCCGTCCGGCATCGATCCGCGAGAACAGGATCGCCAGGAGGATGATGCTGACGGAAATCTTCAGCGCGAGAAAGACGTAGCGGCGCCCGGGGGACGCATCGGCTGTACGTGACGCGGACATTCTCAGCGGGAAACGCGTTACTGTACTACAATTTGTGCGAAAATCACGTTAACCCTTGCGCATCCTGATGATCGCGCCGGAGCCGTTCTTCGAGCCCCGCGGCACACCATTTAGCGAGTTCCATCGCATTCGTGCGCTGACCGCACTCGGGCACGAAGTCGATCTGGTCACATATCCGTTCGGACAGACGGTGACGATGGCGGGGCTGCGTGTGTTTCGCAGCATGCGGCCGCCATTCGTGCGCCGCGTGAAGATCGGACCGTCGCTCGCGAAGATCCCGCTCGACATCCTGCTGACGTTCACCGTCATTCGACGAGCGCTGTCGCAGAAATACGATGCCGTGCACTCGCACGAAGAAGGCGGCCTGATTGGAGCGCTCCTCGCGCCGCTGATGCGCGTGCCGCATTTGTACGACATGCACTCGAGCCTCCCGCAGCAGTTGACGAACTTCGCGTTCAGCGGATCGAAAATCCTGCGCGCGATCTTTCTCGCGATCGAACGGTTCATGATCCGCCGCTCGCGCGTCGTCATCGTCATCTGCCCATCGCTCGAAGAAACGGTGCGCGAGATCGAACCGGGCGCCAGGACGGTGTTAATCGAGAACGCGCCAGGGTCGGCCGAAGATCGCGCGACGCCCGAGCAGGCCGCACGCATTCGTGAGCAGTGGCCGTCGAACGCGCCCGTCGTCCTGTACACCGGCACGTTCGAGGCTTATCAGGGACTCGACCTGTTGTTCGCGGCGATGGCGCTCGTCAAGCGACAGCGCCCCGATGCGCGGCTCGTGCTTGCCGGTGGAAAGCCCGATCAAATCGCGGCGGGCCAACGGCAGGCTCGCCACGCGGGGATCGATGACGTCGCCCTGTTCGTCGGCGAGCGGCCGGCCAGCGAGATTCCCGCGTATCTCCTGGCGTCCAACGTCCTCGTCTCGCCGCGTTCGCGCGGCACCAATACACCGTTGAAGATCTACCAGTACCTCCGCTCCGGGAAGCCGATCGTCGCCACGCGTCTGCTGACCCACACGCAAGTCCTCAGCGACGACACCGCGTTCCTGACCGGCGCCACGGCGGACGAATTCGCGCAGGGGATCCTCGAGGCGCTCAACGATTCCGCCGCCGCGGAACGGCGGGGTGCCAACGCGAAGCGCCTGGCTGAGACGAAATACAGCTACGAGGCGTACCTCGAAAAAACGCGTCAGGCCTGCGGCCTGATGTTCGAGGCGGTCGCGTGACGACTCCGCATCGCGAAGACCACTACAGCTACTCGCATTACGCGAAATCGTCGACGGCGCGCACATTCGACGAGCGCCGATTCGGCGGGCCGATTGGCAACCTGATCGCGAGTTCGCAGGCGAAGACGCTCTCCGATTTCGTCGGGCGCATCCAGCATCGCCGCATCCTCGACGTCGGCACCGGCACGGGCCGCGCCGCGTTGCTGTTCGCGCGCGGTGGCGCCCGCGTCACGGCCGTCGACGCCTCGGAACAGATGCTCGCGATTGCGCGCAAGCGGGCGGAATCCGAAGGGCTGCACAGCGTCCGCTTCCAGGTTGGGGACGTCCACGCGCTGGACTTTCAAGACCGCAGCTTCGACGTCGTCTGCTGCTTGCGTGTGTTGATGCACACGCCGCGGTGGCAGCTGGCGCTGAGCGAGTTGTGCCGCGTCGCCGATCAGCTCGTCATCATCGATTACCCGGCGACGACCAGCGTCGCGCTGTTCGAATCGATCGGTCGACGTGTTGCGCACGCCGCGGGCGTGCGGACGGAGGCGTATCGCACGTTCACCCACGCGACGATCGTCGACGCGCTGCGGCGCAACGGTTTCCGTCCGCGGTCGGTGCACCGGCAATTCGTCCTGCCCATCGCGTTTCACAAGTTGATCGGATCCCGACGCTTCACGTCCCGCATCGAAGGCTTGCTCGATCGACTCGGTCTCTTGAAGCGATTCGGGTCGCCCGTGTCGCTCGTTGCGGAACGGTGCGCGCCCTAGTCACCGGCGCGACGGGGTTTACCGGCGGGCATCTCGCGCGCACGCTGGCGGCGCGCGGCCATCATGTCCGGGCGCTGGTCCGGGACCCGCATCGGGCAGCCGATTTGGCCGCCGCCGGCGTCGAACTGAAACCAGGCGATCTGCGCGACGACGCAGCGCTCGAAGCCGCCACTCGCGACGTTGATGTCGTGTATCACATCGCCGCCATTTACCGGCAGGCCGGACTTCCCGACGAGGAGTATCGCGCGGTCAATGCGCAGGCGGTCGAGCGCGTCATCGCCGCCGCGGCTCGTTCGGGCGCCACGCGCGTCGTTCATTGCAGCACCGTCGGCGTCCATGGCGACATCGAGCATCCGCCCGCGAATGAGGATGCGCCGCTCAAGCCCGGTGACATTTACCAGGTGACCAAGCTCGAAGGCGAGGAACTCGCACGACAGGCGGCGCGACGACTCGGCATCGAGGTGACCATCGTGCGGCCATCGGGTATCTACGGCCCCGGCGACCGCCGGCTGTTGAAGCTCTTTCGGGGCGTGGCGCATCGGCGCTGGATCACGCTCGGCAGCGGCGAAATCTATTACCATCTGACACACATCGACGATCTCGTCGAGGGATTTCGGTTGTGCGGCGAGCACCCAGCCGCCGCGAACCGCACGTACATCCTCGCTGGCGGAGAGGTAACGACGCTGAACGAGCTCGTGCGCGTGATTGCGGAGGTCGCCGGCGTATCGCCACCGACGCTGCATCTGCCGGTCTGGCCTGTCTGGATCGCCGGCGCGCTCTGCGAGGCGATCTGCGCGCCGTTCGGCATCGAGCCGCCGCTGTTCCGGCGCCGCGTCGATTTCTTCACGAAAAGCCGCGCGTTTGACATCAGCCGCGCGCGCGCCGACATCGGCTACGCGCCGTCGGTCACGCTGCGCGAGGGGATCGCGCGGACGCTCGGCTGGTATCGCGATCGCGGGTGGGTCTGACATGCGCGACGACACCACCACCACACAGGACGTCACGCCGGTTACGCCGTCGGCGATCGCACGCGCGCAGGATCAGCTCTTCGCGCAATCGACGTCGAGCCGCCAGAAATACGCCGCCTTGATCGTCGGTCGCGCCGGCCTCGGCGCGCTGCTGAAGTACGAAATGGTGATCTCGATCGCGCAAGCGCGCAGCGGGGCGCTCGGACTCGCGCTCCGAAAGACGATGTACCCCTGGCTGCTCGGCTCGTGTGGCCGGAATGTCGTCTTCGGCCAGAACGTCGTGCTGCGCCATCCGCACAAAATTCACATCGGCGACAACGTCGTCATCGACGACAACTGCCTGCTCGATGCCAAGGGGGAGACGAACCGCGGGATCACGATTGCCGATCGTGTGTTCGTCGGCCGGAACACGATTCTGTCGTGCAAGAACGGCGACATCGCGCTCGGCGCGGGTGCGAATCTCGGATTCAACTGTGAAGTGTTTTCCGCGAGCGCGGTAACGATCGGCCGCGATGTCCTGATCGCCGCGTACGCCTACGTCATCGGCGGCGATCACGATTTCTCCGATCCGTCGACGACGGTGATCGAACAACGACGCGTGTCCGCGGGCGTGTCGATCGGTGACGGCGTGTGGATCGGCGCCGGCGCGAAGATCCTCGACGGCGTCTCGATCGGCGATCACGCGGTCATCGGCGCGGCTGCGGTCGTGCGCGAAGACGTCCCGCAAGCGGCGATCGCCGTCGGCATCCCGGCGCGCGTCGTGTCGTCGCGCACTCCACGCACCTGACGCACGCTAGGCACCTTAGGCACCGTGCATATCGCCGTCGTCACATCGAGTCCACCGAATGTCGAAGGTGGACACCTGGTCATCGCGCGGGCGCTCGTCGATGCGCTCACGCGCAGCGGTCATCAGCCGCACCTCGTCGTCACACCCGACTATGGCTTCGGACGGCTGACGGCGTCCTATCGAGCGGCACGCGCGACGAATGTGACGGAGCTTGACGGCGCCCACATCGATCGCGTCATCAGCTTCCGGTATCCGAGCTTCGCCGTCCGCCATCCACGCCACGTGTGCTGGCTCAATCACACGATGCGCGAGTACTACGATCTATGGCCGCGCTTCGCGGCGTCGATCTCGTGGCGCAACCGGATCAAAGAAGGTGTCCGCAAGGCGGTTCTCCATACCGCTGACGCCTGGCTGTTGCGTCACAACGTCACGCGCGTGGTCGCGCAGTCGAAGACGATTCAGCAGCGGGTCGCATCCGACTTCGGTATCGACGCAGATATCGTGTATCCACCGGCGCCGCTGACGGGTTACCGATGCGACGAGTACGGCGACTTCGTCTTCAGCGTCTCGCGTCTGGATCCGTTGAAGCGCGTCGATCTCCTGGTTCGCGCGCTGGCCGAACCGGCCGGCCGCGCGACGCGCGCGGTCATCGCCGGAGAAGGCGAGTGCGGCGCGGAGTTGCGCTCGCTGGCGCAATCGCTCGGCGTCGCCGATCGCGTGCAGTTCGTCGGTCGCATCGACGACGCGCGCCTGATCGGCTTTCTCGCCACGTGCCGGGCCGTCTGCTTCACGCCGTTGGCCGAAGATTACGGCTTCGTGACGATCGAAGCGTTCGCCTCGGGCAAGCCGGTGATCACCTGCGCGGACAGCGGCGGACCCGCCGAGTTGGTCAGCCAAAATCAGAATGGACTGGTTTGCGACGCGACCCCGGCGGCGATCGCGGCGGCGATTGCGCGTTTGACCGCGGATCGTCACGAGGCGGAACGGCTCGGGTCGCAGGCGGCCGCATTTGCGGCGACGCTCACGTGGGACGAAACGGTCAGGCGCCTCTGTAGCACAGCCCGTTAGGGCTGCTATAGTTGCTGGAAATGGTTTCGATTCGATACGAAGCACCGCAGTCGGTCGCCGACGCAGTGCGGTTGCTCAGCGCCGAGCAGGGCGCGAAGGTGTTTGCCGGCGGGACCGATCTGCTCGTGCAATTCAAGATGGGCGCACGACAGCCGACGGCGTTTGTCGACATCAAGCGAATCCCGGAACTCGTCGGCATCACGATCACCGACCGCGCGCTGCGGCTTGGCGCAGCGACATCAGCCGCCGTCATCGGCGAACATGACGAGCTCACGCGGCTGTGGCCCGGTCTCGCCGAGGCGGTTCATTTGATCGGTTCCACGCAGATCCAGGGACGAGGCACCGTGGGCGGCAACTTGTGCAACGCCTCACCGGCCGCCGATACGACGTGCGCCCTGATCGTGAACCGCGCCGAATGCGTGATCGCAGGGCCGAAGGGCGAACGGACCGTGCCAGTCGAGACGTTCTGCACGGCGCCCGGCCGGACGGTCCTCGAACGCGGCGAGCTGCTCGTGGCGATCACGATTCCGCGCCCTGCGCCTCGAACCGCGGATGCATACCTGCGCCTGATTCCGCGCAGCGAAATGGACATCGCCGTCGCTGGCGCGGGCGTCAGCGTCACGCTGGATGCGAATGGAGTCTGCACGGCCGCGCGCGTCGCCATCGGTGCGGTCGCGCCCACGGCGTTGCTCGTGCCCGACGCGGCGAAGGCGCTCATCGGATCGAAACTCGACGAGCGTGCGCTGAACGCGGCGGCGGCGGCCGCCAGCGCTGCGGCGAGTCCGATCGACGACAAACGAGGCACTGTGGCGTATCGGCGAACGGTCGCCGGTGTCCTGACGAAACGCGCTGCGAAGATCGCCGCGGGACGGATCCGATGAAGCTGCACATCCACACGACCATCAACGGTGAGCCGGCCGAATTCCTGTGCGACGGTCATGAGACGCTGCTGTCGGCGCTGCGCAACACGCTCGGTCTGACGGGCACCAAAGAAGGCTGCTCGACGGGTGACTGTGGCGCCTGCTCGATCCTGCTCGACGGTCGCCTGGTGCCGGCGTGCCTCGTGCTCGCGCCGGAAGCACAGGGACGGACCATCACGACGATCGAAGGGATCGCGCAGCACGACGTCCTGCATCCGCTCCAGAAAACGTTCCTCGAGAACGCCGCGCTGCAGTGCGGGATCTGCACACCAGGATTCATCATCGCGGCGAAAGCGCTGCTCGACAAAAAACCGAAACCGACAGAAGACGAGACCCGGTTCTGGCTGGCCGGCAATCTGTGCCGCTGCACCGGTTACGACAAAATCATTCGAGCCGTCATGGAAGCATCCGTATGAGCGAACGCACTTTTGCAGTTGTGGGCACACGGCCCGTCCGCCACGACGGCGTCGACAAGGTGACCGGCCGCGCGGCGTACGGCGCCGACGCGAATTGGCCGGGTATGCTGCACGGGGTTGTCGTACGCAGTCCGCACGCCCACGCGCGCATCGTGTCCATCGACACGTCGGCCGCCGAAGCGATGCCGGGCGTGAAGGCGGTGCTCGTCGGCAGCGAATTGCCCGACATCAACGCCACCATTCCACTCGGCGAGGCGGCGCTCGACTTGCGCGACATGAGCTACAGCATGATGGCGCGCGACAAGGCGCTCTATCACGGCCAGGCCGTCGCCGCGGTGGCCGCGACCACGTTGGATATCGCACGCGAAGCGGCTGCGACGATCGTCGTCTCGTACGAAAAACTGACGCCGGTCATGAACGTCGACGAGGCGACGGCGCCGGACGCGCCGATCCTGCATCCGACGATGCGCACGAAGGGCGCGCCGCCGGATGCGCCGCCGTCAAACCTCGCCTCGCGCCTGGAAATGAAGCGCGGTGACGTCGACGCCGGCTTCGCCGACGCGGACCTCGTCATCGAACGCGAGTTCCGGACACCGACGGTGCATCAGGGCTACATCGAGCCGCACGCCTGCATCGCGCGTTGCGGCGAGGACGGACGCGCGGTGATCTGGTGCGCCACGCAGGGACCATTCTTCGTCCGCGACGCGTCCGCCGCGATCGCCGGCCTCGACCCGGCGCACGTCAAAGTGATCCCGAGCGAAATCGGCGGCGGGTTCGGCGGCAAGATCGTCGTGTACCTCGAGCCGGTTGCGCTGCTGCTGGCGAAGAAAGCGCAGCGCCCGGTCAAGATGGTCATGAACCGCGACGAAGTGTTTCGCGCGACGGGACCGACATCGGGCACCAAGATCCGCGTCAAGATCGGTGCGAAGCGCGACGGAACCTTCGTCGCGGCAAAAGTGTCGTTCTGGTACGAGGCGGGTGCGTTCAAAGGTTCGCCGGTCGGGGCGGGTGCGATGTGTTCGATCGCGCCGTACAAGTTTCCCAACTTCTTCCTCGAGGCGCACGACGTCGTCGTCAACAAGCCGAAAGTCGCAGCCTATCGCGCGCCCGGTTCGCCGATGGCGTCGTTCGCCGTCGAATCGGTGGTCGATGAGATCGCGCGTGACTTGAAGATGGACGCGATCGACCTCCGGTTGAAAAACGCGAATCAGGAAGGGGACCAGGCGCCGTACGGACCGAAGTTCGGTCCCATCGGACTGAAGTCGGTGCTTGAAGCGGCGAAAAATCACCCCCATTGGAAGGCGCCGCTCGGGCCGAATCAGGGCCGCGGTTTCGCGATCGGTTTCTGGTTCAACGGCGGCATGAACTCGAGCGCGACGGTGACGCTCGGCGGCGACGGCAGCGCCGCGGTCCAGACCGGCAATCCGGATATTGGCGGCACCCGTGCCGCGCAGGCAATGATGGTCGCCGAAGAACTCGGCATCCCGGTCGAACGCGTGCGTCCCAGTGTGGGAGACACCGACAGCGCCGGCTACACCGACCTGACCGGCGGCAGTCGCGTCTGCTTCGCGACCGGCATGGCCGTCATTCGCGCGGCCGAAGACGTCCGCGAGCAGTTGAAAGCGCGCGCCGCGAAGATCTGGAACGTCGAGCCGAGCGCAGTCGGCTGGGATTCCGGCAACCTGATTCCGCCGGCGGGCGCGAAAGAAACGAAGTCAGGCCACGACGCGAAGCCGCTGACGGTCGCCGAAGTTGCCGCCAAGATGGCGCATACGGGTGGACCGGTCGTCGGCCGCGCCTCGCTGTATGCGCCCATGGCGGGACCTGGCTTCGGCGCCCACATCTGCGACCTCGAAGTCGATCAGGAAACCGGCCGCAGCCGCGTCGTCCGCTACACGGCGATTCAGGACGTCGGCAAGGCGGTGCACCCGAGCTACGTCGAAGGACAGATTCAAGGCGGCGCCGTGCAGGGCATCGGCTGGGCGTTGAACGAGGAGTACGTCTACAACCGCGACGGCGCGATGGAGAACGCCGGATTCCTCGACTACCGGATGCCGGTCGCGTCCGATCTCCCGATGATCGACACCGTCATCGTCGAGGTCGCGAACCCGCTGCATCCGTACGGCGTCCGCGGCGTTGGGGAAGTGCCGATTTGTCCGCCGCTCGCGGCGTGCGCGAATGCGATGCGATCGGCGACAGGCATCCGCTTCACCCAACTGCCGCTGTCGCCACCGCGCGTGCTCGAAAAGATCATGGCCGAGGCGCCGGCCCTTCGACAGGCTCAAGGCCGCCCCGAGCAGGGTCGAGGGGCGGTCGCCGTGGGCGCGTAGCGATGGCGATCGTCCACTTGCCGGGTGAACAGTCCGTCACGATCGACGCACCGCGGGTGCCGGAATTGTTCGCCGCGCTGCGGCAGCGGTTTCCGGACATTGCAGATCAGCTCGAAGAAATGGCAATTGCGATCGACGGCGACATCTACCAGGATCCGGGCTACCAGGATCTCCGCCCGGAAACCGAAGTGCATTTCGTGCCGCGAATCGCCGGCGGGTAGCGCGGAGGCTTTTAGCCGAGCGTCACATATGGGATACACGAGCGATCTCGAAACACGCTTAGCCAAGAAAACGACGAAGGCGATCGTCGATTTCGCCATGCTCGAAGACGGCGACCGCGTCATGGTCGGCCTGTCGGGCGGCAAGGACAGCTGGGCGCTGCTGCAGATCCTCGATGTCCTCCGCCAGCGCGCGCCGATCACGTTCTCGCTCGTCGCGGTGAACGTCGATTCGGGCTACAAGGAATACAAGCACGACCTCATCGCGAAAACGTGCGAGTCGCGAGGGTGGGAATATCACATCGAGCACACCGGCATCGGCCAAACCATCGACGACATCCTGGACGATGGGGCGACGCCGTGTTCGCTGTGCGCGCGCCTCCGCCGCGGCGTGTTGTACCGGATGGCGAAGTCCGTCGGCGCGACCAAGATCGCGCTCGGTCATCACGCAGACGACTTCATCGAAACGCTGTTGCTGAATCTCTTTTTCGCCGGCTCGTTGAAAGCGATGCCGGCGAAACTCGTGTCCGACGATGGCGAGCACATCGTCATCCGTCCGCTCGTGTATGTCGGCGAAGAAGAGGCACGTGCGTATACGAAAGAGCGCGAGCTGCCCATCATCGGGTGCTGCTGTCCGGCGTGCGGCGACCTGGGCCTGCAGCGTCAGCGAACGAAGCGCCTGCTGATGGAACTCGAGCGCGAGCACCCCGGCGTCAAGAATTCGATGCTGAAAGCGCTCGGCAACGTCGCGCCGCGCCACTTGCTGGACACCCGACTCAATCCGCCTGCGGACCTCCGGGTTCGCCTAAAGGCGGACACTACGTACCCAGACGTACGTGGTGTCCGGCTTTAGCCGGACTTGCGAGCCGTCATTCAACGCGTGTCGTCGGCGTCCGTCACGACCGATACGCACACGGCATCCATCGACGCCGGTCTGATGGTCCTCGTCGGCGTCGAGCGCGGAGACGGACCGGACGACGCAGCCTACATCGCGAACAAGATCAGAGAGCTTCGTCTGTTTCGAGACGAAGCTGGAACCAAAGACTTCGATCGCTCCGTCCAAGACATCGGCGGCCGCGTCTTAGTCGTGTCGCAGTTCACGCTGGCCGCGGACTGTCGCAAAGGACGCCGTCCGTCGTTTGACGCTGCCGCGCCGCCAGCGCTTGCAAAACCTTTGTACGAATCGGTGATCATGACGTTGCGCGAGAGCGGACTGACGGTCGAAACCGGCGTGTTCCAGGCGAACATGCAGGTGGCGCTCGTCAACGACGGTCCCGTCACGGTGCTGCTCGACAGCAGGAGAGTGTTTTGAAAAAAGTCGTCTTCGTGAACTCCGTGTTCTTCGTGACCTTCGTGGCCCTGGCAGGCTCCGCGTCCGCCCAGCAACGGCCGCTCGTGACAGAAGACCCCGAGCCCATCGGCGCCGGCCGCGTCCTGATCGAAGGCGGCATCGACGGCGCGCACAACATGTCCTATCCGGCGTCCGGTCTAAAAGGGGATCTGTGGCGCGTCCCGACGATTGGCGTCAGCGTCGGGATCAGCTCGATTGCCGAAATTCAGATCGACGGCGGCGTGCACGACATGCTCACGATCACCAGTCAGAACCCGAACGCGCCGCTGGCGAGCCTCGTCACCGCAACGGGCGATTCGACGCATGACGTCGAGGACACGTTCGTCGGGATGAAGATCCGGCTCGTGCCGGAAGCGGCCAATCACCCCGCCTTCGCAATCCGCTTCGCGACGAAACTCGGCAACGCGTCCGTGTCGACCGGCATGGGCACGCACACGACGGATTTCTACGGATCGATCCTCGTCGCGAAAACGGTGCAGTCGATCCGAGTGGTGGGGAACATCGGCGGCGCGACGCTCGAGGATCCGACCGGCGGATACCGGCAGAACGACGTGCTGACCTACGGCCTGTCGTTCGCACGCGCGATGACGCAGCAGACCGAGGTCGTGGGCGAGATCAACGGCCGCGCCTCGGTGCGGAGCGGCGATCCGTTTCCGGGGACTGAAAGCCGCGGCATTCTCAAACTCGGTGGCCGCTACACACGTGGCGCCTGGCGGGGCGATGCGGGAATCTACTTCGGCCTGACGACGATTGATCCGACGATTGGGTTCACGGCGGGATTCACTTACGTCTTCAACGCGTTCACGCTGCCGTAGAAGGCACGAACGGCGTCGATCTCCCCGCGCTGTCGCTCTGGCGTCCACTGCAATTCGGCGCCGACGATCGCGGCAGCGCGCTGCAGCGCCTCGTCTCCGGGAAATCCCAACGCGCCGAGCGGCGTCCGCCGAATGACGGCATCGGCCAGGGTGACCGCCATCTCTTTTCGCGCGGCCCATACGAGTTCCGCACCGATCACCGGCGACCCCGCCGCAAGCCGCGTCCTGAGGTCCGGCCGGCCCTGCGCGATTTCAAGCACGTCGCGATAGCGCGAACCGTACGCAGCAATCAGATGCGGAATGGCATCGGCCGGCAGCCCGGCATCGTGCTCGCGTCTCGCATCGGCAATTGCCAGGCCGACGTCGCGCAATCCGCCGCCGGGCAACGCGACGGCCGCCGTTCGACATTCGACCGGTTCGTGTTTCAGCTTGACGAGGATCCGATCGGTGACGCGTTCGGCGACGGCACGCGCGGTCGTGTATTTCGTGCCGACGACGCTGATGAGCCCTTCGATGCCTTGGGACACGTGATCGCGAACGATGTCTTTGCCTTCGAGCGACACCGTGCCGCCGCGCACTACGGCCGGGACGACTCCGCGATGGACGAGGGTGACGTCGTTGATCGTGAGATCGAGCGACGGGAATGCCTGGTTCAGTTCGGTGATGAACGCGGCGACGTCGGCTTCGTTCACCCCGCTGTCGCTCGGGTCGACGACGCCATTCGATTCCCACGTGCCGAAGAGCGCGCGCTCGCGCCACGGCACGAGGAACAGGTTTCTGCCCGAGTGCGTGCGGCCGCCGAGCGCTTCGTCGCCGGCGTCTCGCGACGACACGAGGTTCATCGCCTTCAGCATCGGGATCCCCGCGGCGATCCCGAGCGGTTTCAGCAGGCGATCCACCTGCGGTCCGGTTGCGTTGATCGTCAGACGCGCGTGGATGTCCGCCGTGCGGCCGGTCAGCGTATCGCGGACGCGAACGCCGGTCATGCGTCCACCGTCGGCGAGCGGCTCGATCGCCTCGGCGTGATTCACAATCGCCGCGCCGTGTCCGACCGCCGCGAGACCGAACGAAAAGGTGAGCCGGTCCGGTTCGACCGTGACGTAGTCGTAGAACACCGCCGCCCCGGTCAGGCCCTGACGCTTCAGCCCTGGATAGTTCTGGATCGCCGTGGACCGGGATACGACGCGGCCACCCGGCAACCGGTGCGACGCGACGACGCCGCGGTTCTTCCCGATAGCGACGATGCGATCGAGCAGAAAGCCGGCGCGCATCGCGATCTTGCCGCGCATCAGCGATCGATAGAGCGGCACGGCGAACGGCAGCGGCTTGACCGCATGCGGCGCGATGCGCGCGATGGTCCGGCGTTCGCGCACCGACTCGCGCGCACGCGCGATGTCGAGATGCTGCAAGTACCGCAGTCCGCCGTGAATCGTCCGGTGATGGTTGAACGACGATCCGCTGCCGAAGTCGTCGCGTTCGACGAGCGCGACCGACAGTCCGCGCTGCGCCGTGTCGTAGGCGATCGCGAGCCCGTAGATGCCGCCCCCGACGATGAGCACGTCGTACGTTCGATCGGCGACGCGTGCGAGATCGCGAATCATCGTGTGAAGTCTACCCTCTGAAATCTAAAATCCCGTATATTCCTAAGGTGGCGACAACCGCGGAGGTCCGCGCGTACTGGGATCAGCACATCCACGACCTCGACATCACGAAACATCCGGTCGGCTCGCGTGGATTTTTTGAAGACCTCGATCAGTATCATTTCGAGAAGCTGCACCACTTGCTCAGGCTCGTGCCATTTGACGGCGCGCGCGGACGAACGGTTCTCGAAGTCGGCTGCGGCGCCGCCGTCGACCTCGCTCGCTTCGCCAAGTCCGGTGCAATTGCCACCGGCGTCGACGTCGCGCCGTCCGCGATCGCCCTGGCGCGTGCCAATTTCGAACAGCAAGGGCTGCAGGGGCGCTTCGAGGTCGCGGACGGCGAGCAGTTGCCGCTGCCCGATGACAGTTTTGATGTCGTGTACGCCCACGGGGTTGTCCAATACACGGCGAATCCGCAAAAACTCGTCGACGAATGCCGCCGCGTGCTGAAACCGGGCGGATTGGCGATCTTTCAGGTCTACAACCGTGTGTCGTGGCTGAACGCGCTGTCGAAGCTGATGAAGGTCGGCCTCGAGCACGACGATGCGCCGGTGCTCTTGAAGTTCAGCATCCCGGAGTTTCGACGCATGCTCTCGGGGTTTCGCGACGTGAAGATCGTGCCCGAACGCTTTCCGGTCAAGTCGCGGCTGCACGGGGGATGGAAAGGCGCGGTCTACAACGGGCTGTTCGTCGGCACCTTCAACCTGCTGCCGCGCGTGCTCGTCCGGCGATTCGGATGGCATTTGCTGGCGTTCTGCACGAAATGAACGTCACAAAAGCACACGCGTACGGCAACGACTTCCTGTACGTCCGTCACGCGGACGTCGCCGGCAGGCGACTGGATGCGCTCGCGCGGCAACTCTGCGACCGCCATGCTGGCATCGGCGGCGATGGTTTGATCGTCTACGACGGCCCGCAGATGACGTTGCTGAACGCGGACGGCAGCCCGTCGGAAGTGTCGGGCAATGGCGTGCGCGGCCTCGCCGCGATCCTCCTCCGCAACGAGCCGAACCCGGTCGTTGAGGTGACGATCGTCACGGGGGCCGGTCCGAAGCGGCTCGAGCGACTCTCGATCGAGGGCCATCGCCAGACGTTTCGCGCCGCGATGGGCCGTCCGCGCGACATCCGCCAACTGGCACTCGACGCCGGCGGCGAACGCCTGGCCGTCGTCGCGCTCGACATCGGAAACCCGCAGTGCCTCGTCCTCGGCCCGTTGCCGGACGACGAACGATTCACTCGCGTCGGCGCCGCCCTCGAACATCACGCCGCGTTTCCGGCGGGCACTAATGTCGAGTTCGTCGACATCGAGGCGCCCGATCGCCTACGCATCCGCATCTGGGAACGCGGCGTCGGCCCGACCCTGTCGTCAGGGACGGGGTCGTGCGGCTCGCTGGTCGCGGCGGCATCCTTCGGTGGCGCCTCGAGAGGCGCGACCGTCATCGCGCCCGGCGGCGCGCAGCGTGTCGAGTGGCGTGAGGACGGGGTCTACCTGACCGGGTGGGCAGAAATTCTCTTCGACAGCGTCTGGCTCGGTTGCTAAATCTGCAGCAGTAACTATCGGCGTCGCCGCGCGCCGGCGGCGGCCGCCGCTTCGAGATCGCGCGCAGTTGCCAGCAATCGCGTCGTTGTGCCGGCGATCGTGTCGGTCACGTCGCGGTACTCGCCGGCCGAAAACGCTGTGCGCGCTTTTTGCAACGTCGCCTCGCCATCGGCAATGAGACGTCTCGCATCGGCCAGCGTCCGCGGCGCCACGCGCGCGGTCTCGGCAGCCTTCAACCGCGCTTTGGCCTCGTTCATCGCCTGCGTGGCATCCCGCAACGCGCGGTCGGCGTCGGCGCGTGCCGCGGCTTTACCGTCACCAGCCTGCTTCGCCGCCGCCTGCGCGTGCTCGCGCGCATCAAGCGCATGGTTCAACGCCAACCGGTAGTCACGCTCGTTGACCGCGGCGTTCGCGTCTGTCAGCGCCTTGTCGGCCGCCACGAGCTCGTCGTGCGCGTACTGATCCGCGCCAGCCGCCTTCGCCGCATCAATCGCGCCTTGCGCCTGTTGGATTTCTTTGTCGGGAGGGGAACCGCAGGCGAACGTCGCAAGCGCCAATGCGACGACGCATGGCACGAAGCGACGAGGCGACAACATGCTCAAAGAATAGCAGCTTTCAGCTGTCAGCTTTCAGCGATCAGTACCGGAGATGTCCAATGCAAGACTTCAGAAACGTAGCCGCATGGCAATGGCGCGAGCGCTTGCAATCGGGAGATCGTGCGCAGCGGTCGTCAGCGCCGATCTGGGCTTCCTGTCGGCCGCTGCGGCAGACGAGATCGTCGTCGGAGCGGCCGAGAGCTGAAAGCTGAGATAAGATGAAGGATCTATCGCCTGATGATCGTCCCCGCGAGAAGCTGTTGCGTCATGGTCCGGGTGCGCTGGGCGACAACGAGCTCGTGGCGTTGATCGTCGGCGTGGGATCGACGCGGGCCGACGCGCTCGAGATGGCCAACGATCTGTTGCTCGCGCACGATGGGTTGCACGGCCTGACCCGCGTCGGCAGCGATCAGCTCCTCGAGAGCGGACTCGGTGCCGCGCGGACGGCACGGGTGCTCGCGGCATTCGAGATCGGACGCCGCGCGTTCGTGCCGCCGCCAGGCGAGCGGTTCCAGATCCGCGGACCGTGGGACGCGGCGGCGTATCTGCTGCCGCGATACGGGTCGAGCGCGGTCGAGCAGTTCGGCGTCGTGCTGCTCGACACGAAACATCGCGTGTTTCGCACCTGCATCCTCGCGGTCGGTACCGACAACTCGTCTGTGATCGAACCGCGCGACGTGTTTCGCGAAGCGACGCGCAGCGGGGCGGCGGCGATCGTCTTGTTCCACAGCCATCCGTCCGGCGATCCGACGCCGAGCGAAGACGATGTGGGCCTGACGCATCGACTGTCGTCGGCCGGACAACTGATGGGGATCGACGTCGTCGATCACGTGATCCTCGGCGACATGACGTATTACAGCTTCAAAGAGTCGAGACGACTGTGAGCCGCGTGCTGTACTTCGATTGCTTCTCGGGCATCTCGGGCGACATGACGCTCGGTGCGCTCCTCGACGCCGGTCTCCCGCTCGAGGAGTTGACGCGCGCGTTGGGGAGTCTCGCGCTCGGTGAAGTCGAGGTACGCGCCGACAAAGTGCTTCGAGCCGGCGTGTCGGCGACCAAGTTCAGCGTCCGCGACCTCAAGGCACCGAAGGCCGATCCGAATCACCATCCGCATCGGCACCTCCCGAAGATCTTCACGATGATCGATGGAGCGTCGCTGTCGGCGGCGGCGCGCGATCGCGCCAAGCAGATGTTTCAGCGGCTCGCCGAAGCGGAGGCCTCCATCCATCAGATGCCGATCGAGAAAGTGCACCTTCACGAAGTCGGCGCGCTCGATTCGATCATCGACATCGTCGGCACAGCGTTCGCGATGGAGTGGTTCCACGCGGACCGCGTCGTTTGCTCGCCGCTGAACGTCGGCGGCGGCATGGTCCACACCGCGCACGGACACTTTCCGGTACCGGCGCCCGCGACCGTGAAGCTGCTCGGCGACGCGCCGGTCTGCAGCGGCACGATCCAGAAAGAACTGGTGACGCCGACCGGCGCGCTCATCGCGACGACGTTCGCCTCCTCGTTTGGCCCGATCCCACCGATGACGATCAAGCAGGTCGGCTACGGCGCCGGCGATCGCGACGAACCGTCGACGCCGAACGTGTTGCGGGTGATCGTTGGCGAAGAGGCGGCCGCCGTTGTCGGTCATCGCGTCACCGTCATCGAATGCGAGATCGATGACATGAACCCGCAGATCTTCGGCGTCGTGATGGACAAGCTGTATGCCGCGGGGGCGCTCGAAGTGTTCTACGTGCCGGTGCAGATGAAGAAGAATCGTCCCGGCACGCTCCTCACCGCGATCGCCTCGCCGGAACAGCACCGCGCCGTCGCGGACGTCATTTTCGCCGAGACGACGACGATCGGTCTGCGTCACTACGAGGTCGAGCGCGAGTGCCTGGACCGCAAGCACGTCACGGTCACGACACCGCTCGGTGACGTACGATTCAAGCTGGCGTCGCGTAACGGCCGCGTCTTGAACGCGTCGCCCGAGTTCGAGGATTGCGCCGCGCTGGCGGCGAAACACCACCTGTCGGTGAAAGAAGTGCAAGCCATCGCGATACGAGCGTTTCAACCGTGAGCCGATTCTTCCTGACGACCGCCATCGATTACGTCAACAGCAAGCCGCACCTCGGGACGGCCTACGAGAAGGTGTGCGCCGACGTCATCGCGCGCTACAAACGCCTCTGCGGATTCGACACGCATTTCCTCATGGGAAATGACGAGCATTCGCAGAACGTCTACAAGCAGGCGGTCGAGCAGAAGCTCGATCCGATCGCGTACTGCGATCAGATGGAGCAGGAGTTCCGCCGCACGTGGGCGCGCCTCGACGTGTCGTTCGACGACTTCATCCGGACGACACAGCAGCGGCACAAGGTGGGCGTCACCGCGCTCGCGCAACGGGTGTACGACGCCGGCGACATCTACGAAGGGGTGTACGAAGGCTGGTACTGCGTCAGCTGCGAGGAGTTCAAGCAGGAAAAGGATCTCGTCAACGGCAACTGTCCGCTGCATCCGACGCTAAAGCCGGAATGGATCAAAGAGAAGAATTACTTCTTCCGGCTGTCGAAGTACCAACAGCCGCTGCTCGACCATTTTGCGACGCATCCGGACTTTCTCCAGCCGGACATTCGCCGGAACGAGATCCTCCGGCTCATCGAAGGCGGCTTGATCGACATCTCCGTCAGCCGCGCAGGGCAGTCCTGGGGCATCCCGCTGCCGTTCGATCGGGCGAGCGTCGTGTACGTCTGGTTCGATGCGCTGATCAACTACGCGTCGGCGGTCGGCCTCGGCGGCGACCAGGCGCTCTTCGAAAAGTGGTGGCCGGCGGACTTGCACGTCATCGGCAAGGACATCACCCGGTTCCACTCGGTGATCTGGCCGGCGATGCTGATGGCCGCGAAGCTGCCGCTGCCGAAGCAGGTCTTCGGTCACGGCTTCATGACGCTCGGCGGCCAGCGCATGAGCAAGACGCTCGGCACGATCGTGGATCCGATCGTCGCCGCCGATCGCCTCGGACACGATCCGCTGCGGCTGTATCTCGTCAAGGAGATCGTCTTCGGCAGCGACGGCGACTTCTCGTGGGACCGCTACGACGAGCGGTACAACGCGGACCTCGCGAACAACCTCGGCAACCTCGTCAGCCGCGTGACGGCCATGGCGGGGCGCTATCGCAACGGCACGCTGACGCCGGTCGCGTCCACCAACGATCAGCTCGCGCGCGTCAGCGAAGACGCGCTCGCGAACTACCGCAAGGCGATGGACCGCTTCGCGCTGCACGACGGCGCGGCGGCGGCGTTCCGCATCATCGACGCGACGAACGAATTCATCGCCGCGACGTCACCGTGGACGCTCGCGAAGGATCCGGCGAACGCGGATCGGCTGACGCAGGTGTTGTACGACGCGGCCGAATCCGTGCGTCTCGCCGCAGTGATGCTCGAACCGATCATGCCGTCCTCGTCGCGCGAGATCCTGCGGCGGGTCGGCGCGTCAGCAGAAGGACTGAATTTCGACCGCGATGGCAAGTGGCAGACCGGCGGAGCGCGCACGCTCCTACAGGAAGGTCCACTGTGGCCGCGCAAGGAGATCACGACCGTGAGCGACAACCCGTTACCGCCCGATCAGCCAGCGCCGGGCGCAGCACCTAGCACCCCGGGCACCGTAGCACCTGGCACCGTCGCACCTAGCACCGCGGCACCTAGCACCGCGAGCGACCGCATAAGCATCGACGACTTCATGAAAGTCGAGCTCCGCGTCGCCAAGGTGCTGACGGCGGAGAAGGTCGAGAAGTCGAAGAAACTGCTCAAGCTGACCGTCGACGTCGGCAGCGAGCATCGGACGCTCGTCGCCGGTATTGCCGAAGCGTACGAACCCGACGCGCTCGTCGGCAAAACCGTCGTCATCGTCTTCAACCTGAAGCCGGCGAAGTTGATGGGTATCGAATCGAACGGCATGGTGCTCGCCGCCAGTCCAGAAGGCGGCAAGCCCGAAGTCGTGACGTTCGCGAACCCGCCGGATCCTGGAACGAGAGTCAGATAGGGTTCAAAAGGTTCAAGAGGTTCAAGAGGTTCAAAAGGTTCAGGCGAGGCTTGTGAACCTCTTGAACCCTCTGAACCTCTTGAACCCTTTGAACCTCTTGAACCCTTTGAACCTCTTGAACCCTTTGAACCTTGATCGATAGCCACTGCCACCTTGCCGACGAAACGTTCGCCGCGGACCTGACCGGCGTCGTCTCGCGCGCGAAAGAGGCCGGTCTCGAGCGGGTGTGCACGATCCTCGAGGCGGGCAACGCGGCCGAAGCGGCGCGGGCGCTGACGCTCGAGTCGATCTGGCCCGAGGTCCGCTTCGCGATCGGCGTGCATCCGCATCAAGCGCACCAGTTCGCGGACGATCCGACGCGCGCCGCGACCGTCGTGCGCGAACAGTTCGCGCGGACGCCGAATGCGCGGGCCGTCGGCGAGATCGGTCTCGACTACCACTACGACTACTCGCCGCGCGAGGTGCAGCACGCGGTGTTCCGCAGCCAAGTGCGCGTAGCGCGAGAGCTGAACGTGCCCGTGGTGATCCACACCCGCGAAGCCGACGGGGACACGATCCGCATCCTGCAGGAGGAGGGCGGAAACGACCTCCGCGGCGTCCTGCATTGCTTCACCGGGACGTCTTCGCTGGCCGACGCCGGCCTGGCGCTTGGGTTCCACATTTCGCTGGCCGGGATCATTACGTTTCCGAAAGCCGTGGAGTTGCGCGAAACAGTTCGACGCGTGCCGCTCGATCGACTGCTGACGGAAACCGACAGCCCGTTTCTGGCGCCGGTGCCGCATCGCGGCAAGCGTAACGAACCAGCGTTTGTGAAGCGGGTGGTCGAGACGCTCGCGGAATTGCACAGCGTCAGTGCCGAAGACATGGCGGAACGGACGCGGTCCAACTTCCACGCGTTGTTCCGGCCGTGATAAAGTCCTTACCTGAACCTGTGGAAAACTCGCTCGCTTTAGCGCAGATTTTCGAGCCCATTCGCGCCGACCTCGAGAAGGTGGATCGCGAGTTCAGCCGGCATGTCGAATCGCACGTCGATTTGATCCCGAAGATCGGCCGCTACATCCAGGGCAGCGGCGGCAAGCGGATGCGCCCCGCGGTATTGCTGATGGCATCGCGGCTGGCCGGCTACACCGGCGATCGCGCAATCCTGTACGCCGCCGTCGTCGAGTTCATCCACACGGCGACGCTCGTCCACGACGACATCATCGACGACTCGGATTTGCGCCGCGGCCGCCTGGCCGTCCATTCGCGATGGGGCAACGACATCACGGTCCTCCTCGGCGACTACCTCTACATCAAATCGATGGCGCTCGCGCTGACGCACGACACGCTCGAACTGGTTCGCGTCCTGTGCGACGTCACGCTCAAGATGATCGAGGGCGAGCTCTATCAGCTGACGAAGAACGGCGACGCGGATATCGAAGAAGAAGAGCACTTCGACATCATTCGCCGCAAGACGGCGTACCTCTTCGGCGGATGCGCACAGATCGGCGGCATGCTCGGCAGCATTCCGGCCGATCGCGAGCAGGCGCTGCGCGAGTACGGCTTCAATCTCGGCATCGCGTTCCAGCTCGTGGACGATCTCCTCGACTTCACCGGTGATGCCGGCGCGGTCGGCAAGCCGATCGGCGCCGATCTTCGCGAAGGCAAAGTGACGCTGCCGCTGATCCACATGCTGCAGCAGGACCCCAACGGTGTCGGCGCCACGATTGTCCGCGACACCATCAGCTCGCGCGCGATCACACAGGAGCAGTGGGACACACTGCTGCGCAGCCTCAAGGAGCACGCGTCGATCGACTACGCCTTCAGGCGCGCGACCGAGTTCGCCGAAGCGGCGAAGAAACATCTCTACGCCTTTCCCCCGAGTTCCGAGCGCGAGGCGCTCCTCGCGCTGCCGGACTACGTCCTGTCGCGCGACCGGTAGGAGCGCGAGGCTGTAGCCGAGCGTGGATCCCGCTCAGCGCATCGACGCACTGCGCGCGCTCATTCGACATCACGAAGAGCGCTATTACATCCACAACGCTCCGGAAATTTCCGACGAAGAATTCGACACACTGCTGCACGAGCTCGAGCGGCTCGAGGCGGACTATCCCGATCTCGTTACGTCCGATTCGCCGACGCAGCGGGTTGCCGGCCGACCGACCGATGGGTTTCCGACCGTCGAGCATCTCGTCCCGATGCTCAGCCTCGACAACGCGTACGACGACGAGGAACTGCGAGCGTTTGACGAGCGGGTGCGCAAAGGCGCGGGACTCGGTGACGCACCGGTCACCTATGTCGCCGAAATGAAAATCGACGGCTTGAGCATCGCGCTGACGTACGAGAACGGCACGCTCGTCCGCGGCGCGACGCGCGGTGACGGCACGCACGGCGAAGAAGTGACCGCGAACGTCCGCACGATCCGCGCGATCCCGTTATCGCTGCGCACAAAACCTGAAGGACGAATCGAAATTCGCGGAGAGGTCTACCTGCCGCGCGCGGCGTTTCAGCGGATCAACAAGGAAATGGAAGACGCAGGGCAGCCGCTGTTTCAGAATCCTCGCAACACGGCCGCCGGCACGATGCGAAATCTCGATCCCGCGCTCGTCGCGAAGCGTGGCCTGTCCGCGTTCGTGTACCAGTTGGTCTCGGGAGCAGACGTAGCGCAGGCCTTTAGGCCTGCCAGCAGCCCTGAAGGGCTGCGCTACAACAGCCACAGCCATGCCGAAACGCTGCGAGCGCTGTCGTCGTGGGGGCTTCCGGTCGAATCGCACTGGCGCACGTGCCACGGCATCGACGAGGTGATCGCGTTCTGCGCGGAATGGGCCGACAAACGCCGCTCGCTCGATTTCGACATCGACGGCGTCGTCATCAAGGTCGACGACCTCGCGCTCCGCGAGAAGCTTGGCTCGACGGCGAAGTTCCCGCGGTGGGCGACGGCGTTCAAGTTCCCGGCGCAGCAGGCGCACACCCGGCTGCTCGAGATCGCGGTCAACGTCGGTCGGACCGGCGCCAACACTCCCTACGCCGTGCTCGAGCCGGTGTTCGTCGCCGGTTCGACCATCTCGATGGCGACGCTGCACAACGCCGAGGACATCGCCCGCAAGGACTTGCGCGAAGGGGACACGGTGGTCATC
>DASREL010000221.1:0-4634 GCA_035652075.1 Vicinamibacterales bacterium | reverse complement strand
GCACGCTTGTCGACGGGTTTGCCGGCCGCCTGTTCGGGGCTCATGTAGGCGGCGGTGCCGAGGATCATCCCCATCTGCGTCGCATGGATCGACAGCGTCGGCGACATCGTCGCGCTGCCGCTCACCACGCCGGCCGGCTCGAAGGCTTTCGCCAACCCGAAGTCGAGGACCTTCACCGCACCGTCCGGCCGCACTTTGATGTTCGCCGGCTTCAGGTCGCGATGCACGATCCCCTGCTCGTGCGCCGCCTCTAGCGCTTCGGCGATCTGTTTGGCGATCGGCAACGCCTCGTCGAGCGGGATCGCGCCTCGGCCGACCCGCTGCGACAGATCCTCGCCCTCGACGAGTTCCATCACGATGAATGATGTCGCGTCCTGCCCGTCCTGCCCCTCCTGCCTTTCCAGCCTTTCCAGCCCATAGATCTGCGCGATGTTCGGATGATTGAGCGACGCGAGGACCTGCGCTTCGCGCTCGAAGCGAGCGAGGCGATCGGCGTCCGCCGCCAGGTCGGTCGGCAGCACTTTGATCGCGACGTCGCGCGCCAAACGCGTATCTCGCGCCCGATAAACCTGACCCATCCCGCCGGCACCGAGGAGACCGACGATCTCGAACATTCCGAGTCGTGAGCCGGCGGTCAGCATGGGCAGTCCTCAGTCACCAGTCGGCGGTCGCAAGTCCCAGTCGGCAGTCGTCGGTCCGGGACGGCCGACATCCCGCCCTCGCCGATCAGCGAGAGGATTTCGTAAGCGCCGAAACGGCTGCCGAGTGTGAGGCCCACGCGAATGTGTTGGAGTGTGCGGATTATACGTTGAGCTAGTGGTAGTCTCCCTGTGAGCACCGTTCTGAAAAAGAGCCGCAGCGTTTCCCTGTCGCTCGTCTCGACGCTCGCCGCCGCGGCGATTGCCGCCGGCTGCGGATCCTTCGGCCGTCGCGAAGGGTGGCAGACGTGCGTCGACAGCAACACGAGCACGGCCGTCGACCGCCAGCACTGCGACGACGACTGGAGCGACCGACCGCGGCCGTACGGCTACGTGCCGCACTACTACTGGTACTACTACCCGCGCGGCTACTACTGGAACGCGCCCGGTCTCGGCATGGGCGTGCCGTACGGCGGCTACTACAGCCGCACCCCGAGCGCCTCGGCGCCGATGGCGCGCAGCGGCGCGTCGGCGGTCCGCGGCGGCTTCGGATCGACGGCTGCAGGCCGCGCCGGGAGCGGTAGTTAGTCGTGCAGCGCCGCGTCATCCGTCCGCGCGCGAACTGGGAACAGACCGTCGAAGGTCAGGGCCTCATCTACCATCACACCAAAGACAGCGTGTACTGGGACGAGAGCGCGTGCTACGCGTTCAGCAGCCGCGAGGTCGACGAGCTCGAAGCGGCGACGAACGAGATTCAACGCATCGCGCTCGAGGCCGGTCAACACATCATCGACAAGAATCGCTTCGCCGAATTCGGCGTTCCGCAAGCCGCTGCGGACGCGATCGTCTGGGCCTGGAATGCGGAGCCGCCGGCGATCTACGGCCGTCTCGATCTCGCGTACGACGGCGCGCATCCGCCGAAGCTGCTCGAATACAACGCCGACACGCCAACGGCGCTCCTCGAAGCGTCGGTCGTGCAGTGGTACTGGCTCAAGGACACGCAGCCCGGCGCCGATCAGTTCAACTCGATCCACGAACGGCTGGTCGAGAAGTGGAAAGAGCTGAAGGCGTACCTCTCAGGACCGCTCTATTTCGCCGCGGCCGAAGACGTCCAGGCCGAAGATCTGATGACGACGACGTATCTGCGTGATGCGGCGAACGAGGCGGGGCTCGAGACGAAGGCGCTGCTGATGAAAGACATCGGCTGGGACGCCGACGTCCATCAGTTCGTTGATCTCGACGGCGCGCCGATCCAGTCGATCTTCAAGCTGTATCCGTGGGAGTGGCTCGTTCACGAGGATTTCGGTCCGCACTTGCTCGAGACGTACCGCACCGTGCAATGGATCGAACCGATCTGGAAGATGTTGTGGTCCAACAAGGCGTTGCTGGCGGTGTTGTGGGAGCTGTATCCGAACCATCCCAACCTGCTGCCAGCGTATCTGGACGGCCCGCGCGACCTGACGCGCTATGTGAAGAAGCCGAAGATGGGACGCGAGGGTGCGAACATCATGCTCGTCGGCGACACGACGATCGAGACGCACGGCGACTACGGCGAAGAAGGATTCGTGTGGCAGGCGCTGGCGGAGCCGGCGAAGTTCGACGGCAACTACCCCATCATCGGATCGTGGTTAGTGGACGGCGTGTCGTGTGGCATGGGCATCCGCGAATCGAGCGGACCGATCACGGACAACCTGTCGCGCTTCGTCCCGCACATGTTTCGCTAGAGATGTAGCGCAGGCAGATGTAGCGCAGCCCTTTAGGGCTGCCTCGAGTAGCGCAGCCCTTCAGGGCTGCCGCAAGGAGACCGACGTGGATCGTTTGACGATGGTTCTGGCCGGGAGCAGCGCGTTCGCGCTGACGTTCGCGGTGTCGCTCGTGCTGCTGGCCGTGTTCGCGGCGGTCTACAGCGCGATCACGTCGCATCACGAGATGACGCTGATTCGCGCCGGCAACAAAGCCGCCGCGCTTTCCTTCGGCGGCGCACTCGTCGGATTCGTGATCCCCGTCGCGAAGGCGATCGCGCAGAGCACCGATCTCGTCGATCTGCTCGTGTGGTCCGCGATCGCGTTCGTCGCGCAGCTCTGCGCCTACGGCGTGGCGACGCTGCTCGTGCCACACCTGCGGAAGTCGATCGAAAGCGATCACGTCGCCAGCGGCATCCTGCTCACGGCGTTGGCGATCGCGATCGGAATCCTCAACGCAGCGGCGATGAGCCTCTAACAGTCATTGCCGCGCCGCCGCGAGGACGCGGGCGATCGTCGCCCTCAGACGCTCTATGCGGTCATCGTCGCTGCCCGACAGCCACACGATCGTTCCGCTCGCGTCGATCACCATGTGCGTCGGAAAGCTCTTGACGTCGAACGCATCGGCGATGGCCTGACTGCGCGCGACAATTTCGTAGCGGTACGGATTTGCTTTGCGGTACGCCGTCAAGGCTTCCGGCGAGTCGAGGGCGAACCCGACGAACCGCACCCGATCGCCGAACTCGTCGACGATGGCATTCAGCTTCGGACGCTCAACGGCGCAGGGCGGACAGTTGATGAACCAGAAGTCGAGGACGGTGATTCGCCCGCGCAGCGACGCCGTGTCGATCGTCTTCGCGTCGAGCGTCGTCGCCGAGAACGTCGGCGCCGGCCGGCCGAACCCAGCTTCCGCTATCGTCCTGGCGATTTGCGCGTCCGCGCTCGCGCCGGCCAGATCCCCTCGCGCGGTACGCAATTTCGATCGCAATTCGAAGACGGCCTGCCGAGGCCGACGCTCGGCGCTGTCAAACGGATGCGGGCGGAACACGAGGTCGATCGCAGCCGACGCATGCGACTCCGCCTCGCTCTGCGCGTCGGCCGCCTGCGATTGCGCGAGCGCTTCGGCAAGGTAGTAGTGCGGCTGCATGTTCTCCGGTTCGTCGCGCATCCAGCCTTCAGCAATCTGCCGGATCGTCGCGATCGGCGTCGGCGTCCTGGCGACGAGGCGCGACATCAAAGTGCGAAGACCGGGATTATCCGGCGAGCGCAGCGCGACCTGCGCGAGCAATCGGTTCAGCTCCGGCTCGAACTCCGGATGATTGACGACCGCGATGGATGCGAAATAGAGACCGAGACGCCCCGTCAATTCCGACTCCGGGAACCGATCGCACAGCTCTTTCAGTCGATCGAACGCCAGCGCTGTTTCGCCCGCGCCGTCGTAGCCGTAGACCAGCGAGCTGAGAAGTCCCGCCGTCCGCGACTTCTCGTCGCGGTCGACGCGTTGGACGTCGCGAAGAAATACGTCGCGTGTGAATGCGGTGCGGTCCGCGCTGCGACGGAACAGCCAGAGGACGGAGTATTCCCATCCATGATCGGGCTGCTTGCTCAGTGCGGCGAGATCCGCAGTGACATCGGCCTGCCAGTTGGCGCGATCGCGTCCGCCCCAGATCAGTCCTTCGATGAGCGCGCCCGGCGGCAGGTCGCCATCGGCGGTCCGGCACACAAACGGTCGAACGGACCCGATCGACCGCTCCATCGTCGCGACTCGCGCGTAGCCGGTTTCGCAGCCGTTCGGCAACGTCACACGCGCCACGAACTGGGCGCCATCCCAGGTCATCGTCGTCCACGGTCCTTCGGACGACGAGAGGACACCGTGACGGTATAGTCCGATTCGTACGAACAAGCGATCGGCTTTGTCGAGGTCTGGCGGGCGCGCCGTGACGACGACCGAATCGCCCCAGTGCGGTGATGATGGTTCGATCTGCGGCTGCTGCGCCGCGGCCGGAACCGGCAGCAGCGTCAGGGAGAGACCAGCAACGAGACTGACAACGTCTCTGTTCATCGCAGGGTCGGGTGCAGAATACTACGATATGCACGTCGATCGATTTCGAGTTCGACACGGCGATCGGACCGCGCTCGACCGGCACCGTCCGGACGACACGCGGCCGTTCGCGCACAAAGATGCCGCGGCGGCGCATCTGCAGAAAGGGCTCGAGCGGCTCGACCGGCTGCAGGATCTGCTCTACGCGCAGGA
>DASREL010000220.1:0-48890 GCA_035652075.1 Vicinamibacterales bacterium | reverse complement strand
GGGATTGATGCGCGCCACTGCCTAGGGAATCTCTTGCGTCGACACGATCTTGATGATCAACCCGTCGATCACGTAAGCGGCGGTTCCGAACCAGAAGGTTTCGCCGGCGCGGATTCGCTGCCCTTCCGGATACACCCATATGCCGTGATCGCGAATCACGCCGGCTTGCACGACCGCTTCGATCGACGTCGTCGCCGTGGCATCACCCTTGGCCTTCGACGTGCCAACCGTCCGCACGGACACGAGACGCGCCGCGGTCTGTTGCGGCGCTCCACGTTCCGGGCGATTGAGATCGACCGCGTTGGCGGCGATCATCGGGGCGATACTGCTGTCGACGTCGAAGCGCACGAGGAAATCGACGATGGCGTCGTTGGGGACCGGCTCGCCGACTCTGCCTGGATGGCGTCGTTCCCCAGGCGTCAGCGTGATGGCCGCGGCTTTGTGCGCCACTTCGCGACCTTCGTCGTAGAGATACAAGTCGTAGGTTCCCGGATCGAGATTCGGCAACTGCAGTTCGACGTCGGTCGGCGTCTCGACGAGAAACTCGGCCTGAATATTGTCTGCAACCCGATGCGGCACCGAATAGGGCTGGTTCGTCTTGGAGACGAACGCATTGAGAAACGGCGCGAAATGTTCGCCCGTCATCCGGACGCGTTTCGGTGAATCGACGCTGAGCGTGTCCGGCGTGATTGCCTTGATGATCGGGTCTGGCTGGTGAAACACCCGCCACGCCACGTAACCCATCGGAATCAGCAGCAGCACGACAATCGCCGCCGCGGCGTCGATGAGATTGAATCGGCCTGACATGTTTCGCTTCTGGTCGACCACGTCTGTCACGCGAATGCCCTTCTCCATCGGTCTCCTTGCCACGCGACCACTCCACACACGCCTACGGCCGCCAGCCATGCGATCGATGGCATCACGATATCGCGGTGCCGAACCAGCGTTCCGATGTTGGCGCTGTTCGGCGCGATGACGGCGACCGATGCCACGAGATACCCGAGAAAGAGCCACGTCAGCAACGGATCGCGCATGTGCCCCACGCGGATACCGACGACAGCGCAGCCCACCAGCGCGAGCCAACACACCTGGATCGGAAAGAACACGAACTGGATCGTCGACGATAACTGCCACGGCAACGGCACGACGAAAAACGCCGCCACGGACCGAATCGTGAAGTCGACCGCTTCGCCGAACGTCAGCGTCTCGATCACTTCAGGCAACGGATCGACGTAAAACCGATACTCGAGCGTCTTGTACGAGTTGCCGGTTGTCGCAACTTCGCCGACGTGGCGCCTGACGGCCTGCTGCGCGAACGCCAACAATCGATGCTGCACGGGCCGCTGCGTAATCGCCCACAAGCTGGCCAGCGCAGTGACGGCGACCGCTAGCCGCGCCAGAGACGGTCGCGAAAAAACCACGCGTCCCGCGAACGCGATCGCGATGCCGCCGGCCACGATCAGCAGCGCCCCGGCGCGAATCGTGCTGACGGCCGCGAGGCCTGCGACAACGAGCGCGGCGCCGGCGACGCGCTGCCGCCACGACCGCCCGCGCAGTGCGTGCACGACCCCAACGATCACCGCCGCTGTCAACCCCAATTGAAACGCCTCGCGCAGCGAGGACACCGACCAGATTACGAAGGGCGGCCACAGCACCAGCACGCTGAGCCCCACCCATGCCGTCAGCGATCCGTAACTGGTTCGTGCGACGCGGTACAACGCGATCGCCGCGGCCAAAAACGAGAACATCGCGACGAAATTGACGCCGTACGGCGATTGCCCGACGAGAAGCTGAATCGACGCCAGCACGTAGCCATACGACGTCCGCCCGTACGGGTTGTACAGGATCAATCGATACGGCGGACCGATCTCGACGCCGAGCCACTGATTGCGAATCCACCACGAACGCGCGACGCCGAAGCGCGCGTCTGGCGCGAACGCCTGAAACTGCTGCGTCGCCGGATTCGTCGCCAGGACGAGTACGCTCGCCGCGATCAGGCGAACGATCAACGCGAGCATCAGCACTGCAAACAGCCACCGCCGCTCGTCCCCATCGATACCCGACAGGGCCCACGCGTACAGCGGAATGACCGCGAGCGCAAACAGGATCGCGATCGGCGAGACGGTGTAAGCCGTCCCAAGGGCGACGCCGAAGACGAGGATCGTACCGAACTTCATTGTGCGAACCGAAACGCGCCGCTCACAAACCCCACCTGCCGCGCATCGTCGTACACATACAAGTCGTAGGCGCCGTGTGCGGGAATCGTCGCCGGCACGTCGAGTTCACCGTCAACGGCGGTGCGCGCGTGCCAGATCGCTTCGCGCCCGTGGTTGATCGGATCCGACAGGATCAACGGCTCACCGGCTGGCGCCACGAACACGCGGAGGTACGCGGTCAAGTCGCGTCCCTGCACCGACAGTTGACGATCGTGCGCGGTCAGCGTCGTCGGGGCGATCACGTCAAACGCCGGCGTCGTGTGCCGGAATATGCGCGCCATCGCGGCGGCAAGCACGATCGTGAGCGCCAACGCGAGAACCACACCCGCGTCAACCGGATTGACGCCGATCGACGAGCGCTGAGCGGTCGCCACCGCGCTGGATCCACTCGCACGATTGCGTGACACCACATCGATCCCGACACCAGCGAGGCAGACCAGCGCCGGCACGATCGTGTCGCGATGGCGAACGAGGGTGCCGATGTTGCCGCTGTTCGGCGCGATGACGGCGAGGCCGACGAGCGCATAACAGACGAACAACGCCGTCACCAGACCGTCGCGACGCCACGCCTCGCGCAGTCCGAGGCAGGCAAGCGCGACGATGGCATACCAGGCAAGCTGCTGCGGCACGATCGCCATTTCCGAGCGCGACGTGGCCCGCCACGGCAACGGAACGACGACGAATGCTACGGCCGCCCGCGCAAAAAATCGCGCCGCTTCAGAGGGCGTCATCGTAAACGTCGATTGCGGACCCTCACGATAGAACCGTCCATCGAGCAGCCGATACCCGCGGCCGCTCGACGAAACTTGACCCAGATGGCGGTTCGCGGCGAGATCCGCCTGGTACTCGACAAACGCACGCGCATCGGCTCGCAACAGCAGCACAACACCAAGGGCGACCGGCACACAGACGGCAGCCAGACGAAGCGCCGGACGAAGGGTCGCCGCGCGGACGACAAGCGCCGCGCCGACGCCGAGCGCGATGATCATCAGCGCACCCGCGCGCATCGTGCCGACGGCATAGACATCGGCGATGAGCAGGACGACCGCCGCGATCCGGCCGACGGCCGTGGAGGCGCGCACGGCGGCGACCGCCGCCGCCAGTGCAATCGCCACGAGCAGCAACTGCGGCGCTTCGCGCAGTGCCGAGATCGACCACGCGACGGTCGTCGGCCACCACAGCACGATCGCGAGAACCGTCAGCGCCACGAATGGCCCGTACGCGCGGCGAACGATGCGAAACAGCACGAGCGCTGCGGCGACGATCGAGGCCACGCTGATCAGATCGACGCCGTACGGCGATGGTCCCACAAGCGTCTGGACAACCGCGAGGAAGTACGCATACGACGAAGAGCCGTACGGATCGAAGATGCCGAAGAGACCGTGCGGCCCGATCGGCACGCCGAGCCAGAGGTTGCGAATCCACCACGAGCGCTGGATCGCGTAGTGTGCGTCGGGAAAGAACGCGGCGAACTGCTCGCGCGCCGGATCGGTCAGGACGAATAATCCACCGATGGCAAGCAGACGGATGGCGATGCTCAACGCCAGCACCGCCGCTATCCGTCGCCGCTCGGACGGCGGGACGTCGCGCATCACGATCCAGCAGATCATCGGCAACGCGATCGCAAATGCGACGGTCAGCGGTGATGCCGTGTAGGCCGCGCCGAACAGAACGCCAGACACAATCGTGACGCCAAGACGCCGCGTCATCTCAACGTCCGCAATCCATCGAGCACCGGTTCGCGCAGGAATGCCGCGACGCGACGGTTGCCGGCAGCCGTCAGGTGCATGCCGTCATAGCACAGCGACGTGTCGTGCAGATCGACGGCGCGGCCGGCGTTGATGTAGCGAACCCGCGGGTTGCCGCCGAAATCCGCCGAGAGCATCTGCGCGACCGCCGCCTGCTGCTCCATGTGGTACTCGGAGATGTACGGCTCGCTGACGACGAAGACGAGCAGATGCTGATCGAGCGCGGTCGTGACCGCCTCACGAACCGCCGTCGTGTAGAACTGCCATCGATTGCGCGCTTCCCGGCTGACCTGCGTCGGCGGATCCGTCGTCGTCAACCTGCCGAGCTGATGCTCGAGCGCGCGCGAGATGCGCAGCGCCGTTTCCGCGGCGCCGCTCGCATACCGATCGGCGAGGTTCGGCTTGAACACCACCTTTTCGGTAAAGGTGTCGCTCAGGTTGTTGAGGCGGAGCCAATCGCGGATCGGAATCACCGGCAGGATCGGCATGTAGCCGGTCAGCCGGAAGAGCGCCGACGAGTGGCGGAACACCAGCAGGTTCGTGTCGAGGAGATCGTTGTACCCGCTGTACAGAATCGCGGCGTCGCTGTGGAGGTACTTGTAGTCCTCGAGCGTCGGCCGCATCGAGTGCGCACCCTCGGAGTTCCATCCGAGGTTGATCACCCGCACGTGCGGTCGTTCTGACGTCAGCTCGCGCTCGAGATACGCGGGGATCGTTTCATCGGTTGAGACGCCGTACCCGAAGGCAACGCTGCCGCCAAGATACTCGATGCGTGTCTCACCGGGCGCCTTCGCAGAAACGGGATCGCCACGATATCCCCAGATGTTGTAGCCGCCTGTGCGCGAGAACCGGTGATGCAAATACAGGTCGACGGCCGCAACGAACGCGAGCGTCACGGCGGTCGAGAACGCGATCGCGATCGCGGCGAACGCCACTTGACGCCGCCACGGCAACCCGATCACAAACGGGATGACCGCGATGACGAGCGCGGCGGCGCCGCGCAGCCAGTGTCCCGTCGCAAAGAAGCCAAGTGCGACGAGAACAAAAACGCCAGCGACGATCGTGCCGCGGCGTAGACGGGTCATCGCCGCAGTGCTCCCGCGACGCGGATTTGATCGGCGTCCGTCAACTCGTCGAACATCGGGAGCGCCAGACCGTGGTCCTGAACGTACTCGCCGTTCGCAAGATGCGGACACGGCTCGCCGCTGCGATCGCACGCGCGTTCGAACCCGCATGACCAGGTCGACCGCGGATAGGCCGGCTCGCGGTGCGCGCACATCACACCGCGTCGCGTCGAGATCCCGGCGTCGAGCAGCGCCTGCATCACCGTCGTCTGTTCGAGGCGGTTCGCCAACGTGACGCAGAAGGTCTGCCAGTTCGGGCGCGCGAAACCGGGCACCGCCGGCAGTTGAATGCCGGGCGCATCGGCCAGCAGTTCCTGATACCGTGCAGCCTGCCGCCGGCGCGTCGTCAAACGCTCGGGAAAACTGGCCAGCTGCACGCGGCCGATCGCGGCCTGCACATCGGTCATGCGGTAATTGAAACCGAGGACGTCGTAGTGTTCGTGGACGACGGTGTTCGATGTGTGACGCGCGAGATCGGACACGGTCATGCCGTGGTGCCGCAGCGCACGAACCCTCGCGTCGAGCGCCGCATCAGCGGTCGTCAGCATCCCGCCATCGCCGGTCGTGACGAGCTTCCGAGGATGAAATGAGAAGCAGGCGACGTCGCTATGCGGCTTGCCGATCCGTTCCCATCCCGACGCGGTCCGCACGTCGCTGCCGATCGCGCACGCGGCGTCTTCGACGAGCGCCAGCCGATGACGACGCGCGATCGCGCCGATGGCGGCAAGATCGCACGGCAGACCCAGTTGGTGGACCGCGAGAATGGCGCGCGTGCGCGGGCCGATCGCTCGCTCGACGAGGGCTGGATCGATGTTGTAGGTGGCTCGTTCGACATCGACAAAGACGGGCATCGCGCCGCAATATCGGATGACGTTGGCCGTCGCGATGAACGAGTGACTCACCGTGATCACTTCGTCGCCAGCTTGCACGCCGACGGCGAGCAGCGCCAGATGCAGGGCCGTCGTGCCGCTCGACACGGCGCACGCGTGCGGCGCACCGACGAAGGCGGAGAACTCGCGTTCGAAGGCGGCCACTTCGGGCCCTTGCGTCACCCATCCCGAGCGGATCACGCGCGCGGCAGCGGCCACCTCGGCATCACCGAGCGACGGGCGCGTGATCGGCAGTGTAGACGCGATCTTCGTCATGCGTTGAGGGCTCGTCGCTGATCGCGCCACCACGCCACGAGCGACTGCAGCCCGTCTTCGAGTGCGATCTCCGCGCGAAATCCGAGATCCGACGCGGCACGACGGACGTCCGCCAGGCGGCGCGGGACCGGATTCACTTTCCGCTGCGGGCCGTATTCGACCTGCGCCGACGACCCCATCACCTTCAGCAGCGCGGCGGCGAGGTCGTTCAAGCTCGTCTCCGTCCCTGTGGCGATGTTGTAGACGCGGTCGGTGACGTCGGCCTTCGCGGCGAGGACGTTCGCGCGCGCGATGTCCGCCACGTGCACGAAATCCATCGTCTGCGACCCGTCGCCGAAAATCAGCGGCGGCTGTCCCGATTCGATCCGATCCATCCATCGGATCAGGACTTCGGTGTACGCGCCGAACGTGTCCATCCGCGGTCCGTAGACGTTGAAGTACCGCAGCGCAACGTAATCCAGCCCGTGCTGATCGTGGAACGTGCGCAGCAGCCCTTCGTTGAACAGCTTCGCGGCGCCATACAGCGTCCGGTTGTCGTAGGGATGATGATCCTCGGCCGTCGGAAACCGTTCGGCCATGCCGTACACCGACGCCGTCGAGGCCGCCACGACTTTCCGCACGCGCGCGTCTCGCGCGGCGTCGAGGACCGTAAAGGTGCCGTTGATCATCACGTCCATCGCGTGGACCGGTTCGTCCGCGCACTGCGTGATCCGCAGCGCCGCCTGGTGGAAGACCACGTCGACGTTCTGCATCAGCCGCGCGACGAGCGTGCGATCGCGAATGTCGCCTTCGATCACGCGCACACGCCCAGACATCA
Source organism: Vicinamibacterales bacterium (assembly GCA_035652075.1). Lineage (GTDB taxonomy): Bacteria > Acidobacteriota > Vicinamibacteria > Vicinamibacterales > CAVVIG01 > Gp6-AA45. Next base: position 41,840 of record DASREL010000220.1, on the reverse strand, counting down.
TGGCGTGCGCCAGGTTGTCGACGCGGCCGCGTGTCAGGTTGTCGAGGACGATCACCTCGGCAACTGATTCGTGGTCGACGAGACGATCGGCGATGTGCGAGCCGATGAGGCCGGCGCCGCCGGTGATCAGAATTCGTTCGTCAGTGAGTGATGTCATTGAACGGGACGATGAATGCCTGCGGCGCGGCGCTCGCAAGCCCTGCCGGCGTCAACGCGCGATATTCGTCGAGGACGCCAGGCCGCAACAGTTTGACGAGAACGTCGAACGATACCGGCATTCCGCCGCAGTGCGCCTTGAACTGATAGACCGGATGATCGATTGACGGTGATCCCTCGAAGTTCAATCGGCGGCAGCCGGCATCGCGTCCGATCGCCGCGGCGGCATCGAGCAGCAACTGCGCCGGGCTGAGCTCCCGCGCCTCCGGATGAGTGACCGGCAGGTAATACGAGATCACGCCGCCGCCCATGAAGCAGATGAGGCCGCCGATGATGCGTCCCTCGTGTTCCGCCAAAAGGAAACTACCGCGATCACCGGCCGAACGGTAGAGCGCCCTGATGTGCTCGCGCGGCTTCACCGGGATACTTCGCGCGAGACACTGTTCGCTGTACATCTCCCACACGACGTCGAGCTCCGCCTCGTTCGCCATCCGGCGTGCGACGACGCCTTTCGAGGATGCCCGTCGGATGGAATAGCGCACCTTCGCCGGCCACGGCGACATGGCCGGATCCTCGGCAATCTCGAGCCACTGCGAAAACCGCCGCACCCGATAATCGACGCCGTCGAAGCCATCGAGATACGCGTCAACCTCGGCGCCAAGCGGCGTGTAGATCGTCATCGAGCCGCAACCGCGTTCGCGTGCGGCTTCTGTCGCCGCGCGCACGAGCGACGACACCACGTCGCGACGGTCCGGCACATCGGCGGCGACGAGGGCGCCGCCGTTGGGTCCGAAGTACGGCAGCGACAGCTCCACATGGAGGCGATCCGTCGAGATCTCGATCGACGGCAGCACGCCGACAATTTGTCCGCCGCTGCGCGCCACGCAAAAACGCACGCGGCTGCCGGGGTATGCGATCTCGGCGAGAAAGCGCAGATAGAACGGATAGTGGTACGCCAGTGCGGTGCCGGGCGACGCCGCGAAGCGGTCGAGGAACCGGATGTACTCGGGCTCGTCGACGTCACACGTGCGTTGCAGATCCATCGCTGATGCCGGCGCGGTCTTCGATTTGATACAGCGGACGCCGCCGGCTCTCGTCGAGAATGCGCCACACATACTCGCCGACGAGACCGAGCGCCAGCAGGTTGAGGCCGCCGATGACCAGGACGACCGTCATCAGCGAGGGCCAACCGTTCGCGCCGCGGCCGAGCATCGCGAAACGCAGAAACACCGACACGGCGTACAGAAAGCCGGCCAACGCGACGCACGCGCCGAGCAGGCTCAGCGCGCGGATCGGCACGTTGCTGAAACTCAGCACCGTGTTCAAGGCGTGCTGCAGCTTCGCCGCAAACGTCCATCGCGACACGCGGCCTGCGACCACCGTGCGGTCGTACCACACGACGGCGAGCTTCAGCGGCATCGCGGCCAGAAACCCTTCGAAGGTGAACCCACGATCGTCGTGTGCGTTGATTTGATCCACGATCCGGCGCGTGATCAGGAACTGCGACATGCCCTCGAGTGGAATGTTCCGCAGCCCGACGGCGTGCAGGATTCGGTTGTACATGCGGCTCGTCGTCCGTTCGAACCACGCGTCGGCGCGCGATCGCCGAACGGCGCAGACGACGTCGACCTGCTGCGCATCCATGGTGCCCTGCAGCCGATCGATGTTGTCGACGGGTTCCTGCAAATCGACAGGAAGATTCACGACACGCGCACCGGTGGAGTACCGGCACGCGCAGCGCAGCGCGATGTGACTGCCGCGGTTCGCCATCAGCCGCAGTCCGCGCCAGTGCGGCCGCGTCTCGGCCGCGCCCTTGATCATCGACCACGTCCGATCCGAACTCCCGTCGTCGACCATCACCACCTCGATCGAGCCGGGACGCTTCGTCGCGATGTACCGATCGAGCGCCTCGATACATCGCGGCAGCTCGACTTCCTCGTTGAAGCACGGGACGATGATCGAGATGTCGGGCGTCATGCTTTGGTCGCGAAGGCCAGCATTCGAAATACGCGGCCGAACGGACGGCCGAGTGTCTCGACCAGCGTGATGGCCGCGAGGCTCACGCGCGACACGGGGCCGCCGGGCCGCCTCGGATCGTACGGTGACAGCTGAAGGCGCTCGACCTCGAACGACTGCGCGGCGAGCGCGCGCGGCAACGAGTGGTCGTCGAAGAAACACACATGATTGCCGCCGAAAATCTCCCGAACGCCGACCGTCGCGCCAATCGCGTGGCACGCCTTGGCGAGTGTGACGACGGCACCTCTGTGGTTCGGCGTGTAGACGACGAGGCGGCCGCCCGGCTTCAACAGCCGGTGCGCCACCGCGAGCAGCCGTCGCGGACCAGGCACATGCTCGATGACATCCATCATCGTCACGACATCGAATCGATTCGAGCCGGTCACGTCTTCGACGGTTCCTGTTTCGACCCGCAAGCCGCGCGCACGCGCTGTTCGAGCGAGCGGCTCGCATCGATCCACGCCCATCGCGTCGAAACCCAACTGCGTCGCTTCCTCGACGAGCGCGCCTTGCCCGGCGCCGATGTCGAGCAGCGCGCCACGCGTTCCCACGTCCAGGAGGACGCCGCGAAAGAAGGCGCGAGCCGCATCGCCGGTCATGTAGTCGTCGGTGCCTTCCACGCCCGCGTAGTCGTCGCGATACGCAGCCGCAATGCGCCGTTCATCGTCGACGACTTTGAACCACATCGCACAGTGACGGCACCGCACGACGAGGCCGGGCACGGCCAGCGGATTGGTCACCGTTCGAAGGTCGAACTTGATCGCGTAGTCGGTCGATTCGCACAGTGGGCACACGATGTCAGCGGCCGTCGCCGACGAATCGCGAGAGGATCAGGACGTCCTCGAATCGGCCGGCGGTGAAATACTGCGACACCAGACGGCCTTCTTCGACGAAGCCGAGACGGTGATAGACCGACAGGGCGCGAGCGTTCGACGCCAGCACCTCGAGGCTGATTTTTCGAAGGCCAACGTAATCGCGCAGGTAGTCGCACACCTGCGTCAGGATCCGCGTGCCATACCCCTTCCCGGCATCCCGCTCGTCGAACAGGCTGAGGCCGACCCATGCGTGCCGCGAGAACCGATCGACGCGGAACGCTTTCGCGTAGCCGATCGGACGTCCGTCGGCCGCGAGCGTCGCCGTCAGCAGCAGATCGTCGCCGGTGACGCCGCCGCTCGCAATCCACTCGTCGATCGTCCGTTCGGCGACGCCAAGGCGGAATCCCATGACCGACGACACCAACGCCAGGTTATTGCGCATCGCCCAGTAGTAGGCGCCGTCGGCCGGTTCCGGCCGGCGCAGCGCCACGACGCCATCCGACAGCAGCACGACCGGCTTCGTCACCGTCGACATCACGCGACTCCCGCCGGCGCGTCGAGCTCGATCAGGCGGCCGCGCGCCGCCATCGACTCGCACGCGGCCTCGACGATGCGGACGACGCGAGCACCGCTGTGGCCGTCGGTGGTCGGCCGCACGCGATCCTGCACGCAGGCGATGAAGTGCGCCGCCTCCGTCGCCAGCGCTTCGGTCGCATCGAGGTGCGGCGCCCACATGTCGCCGGCGCGATAACCGACGAGCAGTTGATAGACGCTTTGCGGATCGGAGTTCACCGTGATCCCCTTGTCGTACACCTTGATCTTCTCGCTCGGCTCGAGATCGTCGTACACGATCATCCGCTGGCTGCCGCCGATGAGCGTCCGGCGAATCTTGACCGGCGCGAGCCAGTTGACGTGCACGTGCGCGATCAGCCGGTCGTCGAAGAAGAGCGTCAGATACGCGATGTTTTCCGGCCCGCTGCCGACGTGCGTCATCCCCGTGGCGGACACCGCGCGCGGTTTCGCCGGCAGCACGTAATCGAGGATCGCCAAATCGTGGACGGCGAGATCCCACACGACGTTGACGTCGTGTTGAAACAACCCGAGATTGACGCGCACTGAATCGTAGTAGTAGATGTCGCCGACTTCCTTCCGTGCGACCATTTCCGCAATCCGCCGAACGGCGCCGGTGTACACGAACGTGTGATCGACCATCAGCGTCAGCTGTCGGCGGTCCGCCTCGTCGGTCAATCGCCGCGCCTGGTCGGAAGAGCCCGCGAGCGGTTTCTCGACGAGCACGTGCTTGCCCGCCTGGAGCGCCGCCATCGCCAACTCGAAGTGCGTCGACACCGGCGTCGCGATCGCAACCGCATCGATGGTCGTGTCGCGCAGGAGCGCGCTCACGTCGGTCGTCGTCTGCACCGTCGGGTAGCGCTTCGCAATGTGCGCGAGGCGATCGGCGCGAAGATCGCACGCCATCGTCACCTGGGCGCCGTTGGCGCCGGCGAAATTGCGCAGCAGATTCGGACCCCAGTATCCGAGACCGATGATGCCGACACGAATCATCGCGTCACCTGCCGAAGCACTTTCGCCGGAACGCCCGCAACGATGGCGCGCTCCGGAACATCGCGCGTCACGACCGCACCGGCGCCGACCATCGCATGTGCGCCGATCGTGATACCGCAGAGGATCACGGCGCCGCTGCCAATCGTTGCGCCCTGTTTGACCAGCGTCGGCACGACCTGCCAGTCACGGTCGTCCTGGAGCCGCCCATCGACCGTCGCGCGCGGATAGGGATCGTTCGTGAACATGACCCCGTGGCCGACGAACACATCCGACTCGATCGAGACGCCCTCGCACACAAAAGCATGCGACGAGATCTTGCATCGGTCGCCTATCACCGCGCCCTTTTGAATTTCCACGAACGCGCCCACCTTGACGTCGGATCCAATCCGGCAGCCGTACAAATTGACGAGCGACGGATGGTGAATCTGCACGTTCGATCCCAGGACGACGTTGTCGGCTATCGGCATGCGCGTACGAACTCCCACATCACGAGCGTCAACAACAGCAACACGCCGAGCAAACACAGCCCGCTGTCCAGGTACATCGTCCACGCGTTGCGGTGGATGACGGTGGAGAGCCACGACATCGGCAGCAGCAGCGCATTCAGGAGCGCGTAGCACGCGAACCAGAGCGCGATCTTCACCCGACGCCACGGCTGCGGATGCGCGGCATACCAGACGGCCAAGGCGGTCAGCGGCAGCAGAAACGCGATGAAGTAGTAGTAGTGCGCGTGAACGAAGGCGCCGCCGGCAATCGTCAGCAGGCTGAATTCCCAGATGCCGGTCCACTTCTCGTCGTGAAGCGTGCGCGGCCTGAGACTGCTGGCAATGGTGCCACCGGCGAACACGAGTCCAGTAACGCCGACGATGGCATAGAACGCCGCTTTCGCCGGCAGGACCGGAAAGCGATCTTCAACGCCGCACAACATCCATCGCACGTCCGCGGCGGTGCCGCGGCCGAAGATCCACTGACGGCAGAAGTCCGACTTCAACGCGCCGCGTTCCATCGCCGGATACAACACGTAGCCGCTGCCGAGCGGCCGCATCAACCCTTCGACGATGCCAGCCGTTTGCGTGATCCGGAAATTCGACAGACCGAAGATCAGGTGCACGGCGCCGAGAATGATCACCGACCCGATGGCAAAGCCCGCGAGCGCTCGCAGCCGACGGTTCAGCACGAAGGTGCCGATCAGCACGATCGGCCAGTACTTGAACCACGTGACGAACGCGACGAGTGCGCCGCTGGCAGCATCGCGGTGACGGACGTACAGCGCGCAGGCACCCACGAGCGCCAGAAACGCGACGACTTCGAATTCGCGTTGAATCAACGCTTGCGTCAACGGCAGGAACGCGAAAGTCAGCGCGAACGTCGCCGCACCCATCCACGGGATCGACGGTTCGCCTTCGCGAAGAAACGTCCAGAGCAGGTACCACGACGCGAGCGCCACGATGGAGTATGCAACCAGCAGCGTTGCCGCGATCGCGCGGTACGAATTCAGAAACACGATGGGAAAGAGCGTCAGGTATTGCGACGGGCCGTACATATAAGCGCCGTGATTGAACGCGCGCGCTTCCTGCAAATCCGGGCTGGTCCACAGTGTCGGGTTCAGACGCTCGGCGTACTGTCCTGGCAGCGAGAAGTAGAAATCGCCCTGCGTAAACGAGACGCCGCGGTAGAGCGCCTTCGCGAGATACAGCGCGCCGAGAGCAAAGCAGATGACCGCAAACAGGCGCGCACGGGCCGTCACCCGCGCGCGACCTCGGACGGCGTCGGCGCGGGAACGGCGCGCGATGCGAGGCCGCGCTGATAAATGTCGATTTGCGCCGCCACCATTCGGTCCACGGCAAAGGTCGCCACCGCCGCCTGGTGCCCCTGCGCCGCGAGTCGGTGCGCCAGCGCGGGATCGCGATGCAGCCGTCGAATCGCCGCGGCAATCGCGTCCGGGTCGGCCGGGGGTACGAGGATGCCGCCTTCGCCGTCCGCAATCGCCTCCGCCGCCCCCCCGACATCGGTCGCGACCACTGGACGTTCGGCGGCGAGTGCCTCGACGACGGCCTGGCAGAAAGCCTCGCTCAGCGACGGGTGGACAGCCACGTCCATCGCGCGTAAACACGCGGAGACATCGCGTCGAAACCCGGCGGCCACCACGCGTCCGCCAAGGCCGTGTTCCGCGGCCAGAGCGCCGATCGCGGCTGGATCGCCGGCGCCCACGACGAGCACTTTCAAATTCGGAATCTCATCGACCAGCATTCGCGCGGCCGCGAACAGGTGCGCGTGCCCCTTCCCGGGATAGAACGCCGCAACGACGCCGACGACGAAGGCGCCCTCGAGGCCGAATTCCGCGCGCACGCGTCGACCGTCGGCGTCCGTCCCGCGCAGCGCGTCGAAGTCAAATCCCTGCACGATGACGTCGATCTTCTCGGCCGGCACCCGTTCGCGCGTGACGAGATGCGCTTTCACCGCGTGACCAAGGACGACCACCCGGTCGGCGTGCAGCGCACTCCACCGATCGATGGCGACGTGCGCACGTGTGCCGGACACGAAATGGAAATCGCTGTGATGACGCGTGCCGACGAGAAACGGGACGCGCGCGAGCCGGCCGCCGACGAGACCGACGACCGCGGCATCGAAGAGATGTGTCTGCAGCACGTCGATCTTCTTCGCCCGCAGCCAGCGCGCGAGCCTGACGGCGGCGCGCGGATAGTGCCAGCGCGCCGGCGCGTCGAGGAACAGGTAATCGTCCGCGCGCGCGAGCCACGACGGCGGCGCCGGTGCCGTCAACGTCGCGCCGAACAGCGTGACGCCGGCGGCGGCCAGGCCGCGGCCGAGCGTGTTGAAGTACTTCGATTCGAGCGTCGTCGACGAGAGATGACAGACGCGCATCGCGCTCATGCCGCATGCGGCAGCGGTGCCGGCGAGCAGACGTACATCATCATGTTCGCGCAGAGACGTCGGGCCGCGCGCACCGCCCACCCTGCAACCGGCACACTGTCGTCTTCCGACACGACGAGCCGTTTCAACAGCGACGGGCGGTGGCCGTTGGTCGCCGCGCCGGCGATCGTCGCGCGCTCGCCCGGCGCGCCCGCGCGTCGCGCCGCGTGACGACGCGCCTCGATCCATTCGGCGGCGCGCTGAATCGGTCCGATATCGTACAGGCCCCACACGACGGCGTAGCCTTGCGTGTCGGTGACGGTGAAGCCGGCGGCGCTCAGCATCCGCGAAAATTCGCCAACCGTGTACGCATACTGGTAGAACCGCAGCCGATCGTCCCCAGCCGCATCGACCGTCGGTGCGGGAACGCGCCGCCACGTATCGCGGCCGAACGCAGTCAACGCCTGCCGCAGAGGACTGAAATACGGGACGCTGAGTAACAGCACGCCGTCTGGTTTCAGGACCCGTCGAGCCTCGGCGAGCGCGCGTTCCGCTCCACGCTCGAAGTGCTCGACGACGCCGCCTGAGTAGTAGACGTCGAAGGTGTGATCCGGAAATGGGAGCGCACCGACATCGCCGGCACACAGCTTGAGCGACGGAATCTCGTTGTGCGCCGCACGCAGCCATTCGCGCGCGAAATCCAGGCCGATCACCGTCGCGCCTCTCGCACTGTAGTACGCGACATATTGGCCGCGACCACAGCCGCCCTCGAGCATGACGCTGCCTCGCTTCACCACGCGACGGAACAGCGGCGCGAGCGGATCGATCTCGCAAAACCGCAAATGGTCGGCGAGCGTCGTCCCGCTGCCGAATTCTTCCCAGTACGCCGGCGAATCGCCCGCCTCGTCGTGCCGGTGATACATCTTCAGCACGCGGCGCTCCGCACCGCTTCGGCGGGATAAATGAATTCGCGGCCGTGCAGGATGCCGTCGCAGATCGCGTCGAGCCCGGGATCGCCGCCGCGCTCGATCTCGCGCAGACGGACCGGCCGCACCGCGTACGGCGCCCATGTCTTCCCCTCGAGCGGAACAACCGCGTCGACCGGAATCATCCGCCGGAAGAAGAAGTGATACGCGTACTTCTTCGCTCGCATCACCGCCGCGGCGTCCATCCGCCGGCCGAGCGGCAACGTGTCGAGCAGCCGCAGGTAGTGATCACGCGACTGCGCATCGATCGTGATGCCCTTGTTCCGGATCCACGCCTCGCCCGCGACGATGACGGGCACGCCGAGGCTCGTCAGCTCGACGCCCGTTTTCGTGCCGTAGATGAGGACGCTGTCGCACTGCGTCATGACGGCGTAGGTGCTGACCTTGCTCTCCGGCGGAATCACGTAGATGTTCGACGGCAGCGCGCCGAGCTCGCGGCGGATTTCTTCGGCGATCGGCTGACGCGACTGGATGTGCCCGCGCAACTCCGCCGGATGGACGCGGATGATTAACTGCAGGTCCGGCCGGCCCTCGAAGTACTTGATCGTCGTGACCAGCCAATCCCACATGTCGCGAAACGCATTCTGCGGGTAGTGCAACTGCGCGTCCCACATCACGTTGGTCAGCAGGCCAATCGACGGCTTCGAGAAGTCGATGCCGGTCTCGCGCGAAATGGCGTCGAGCGCGGTTTCGGGCGCTTTGCTGAACGTGATCCAGTCTTCCGCGCCGGTCCAGCGGCTCTTCAGGTAGTCGAGCAGCTCCGACTCGATGTCGCCGTCCCAGCCGATGTCTTCCCAGTTCGACACCGGTTCGTCCATCAAGGCGTGGTGATACGTGTCGTGGTGGCTGAAGATGAACGAGCGCTTCCGGTACGCGACCGCCCACGCCGCCGTACGAACGCCGTGGCGTCGCGCGACCGCACCGACGATCCCTTGCGGGATGTAGATGCCGTGATTGAACGTCGCGCTCACGTACGCGTGCTGTGACAGCAGACGATCGATCGCGGCGTAAGTGATGAGCGCCGCCGCAAAATAGCGCCGCAGCACGTCCTCGCCATGCGGTTCGCGGTCCAGGCTCGTGCGCGCGAAGAAGCGGATCGCGCCGGCGCGCGTATGCTCGCCAACCGGGACGCCGTCGATGTCGTACGCGCAGATCGCGTCAGGCGTGAGGCTCCGCGCCAGCTGCCACGCGTGGTCGATCTCGGCCTGCGTGACGTAGTCGCCGTACTGCAGGACGTTCCCGCCGAACGATCGAAACATCTCCGCCGCCGGCGAGAAACAGGTGCGGCAGATGTCGCGCTTCGGACCGAACCGCAGAAACTCGTTGGTGATCCACTCGTCCTGCAGCTTGCCCAGCAGGCAGTTGTGGCACGCCGGCAAGGCTTCGTCGCACAACAACACGTCGACGCGCGCACCGCGCAGCGTCAAGGCGACCGTCAGCAGGCTATCGAGCGTCGTGAACGTCGGATGTCCGGTGCTCGGCACGAGGAGAACGCGCGGCGCGTCGACGGGAATGGAGGCGAGCCGTCGCTCGAATTCCGGAAAGTCGTCGCCGAGCAAATCGCGCCAGCGCGCGTGATCGACATGAACCGGATAGACCTTCCGCACGGCTCGCTTCAGCGCGCGAACCTGCGGCGCGAAACGACTCATGCCGGCACCTTGACGCCGAGCGCGGCGGCAATCGTCGCGCAGAGGCTGTCGGCATCCAACCCGTGCGCGCGCAGCACTTCGTCATTCTGTCCGCAGACCGGAATGCCGGAGACGCCGATTCGTTGCGCCACCGGCGGCACGAGTCCGAGTTCGGCCAGCGTCCGCAGGATCATGTCGCCCTGCCCGCCATCGATCAGGTGATTGTCGAGCGTGAACACCGCGGACCGCGATCCGACGACGTCACGCAGCCACACGGGATCGATGCGGTTCAGCCACGGAAGATTGACGACGCGCAGCGACACGCCGCGGCGTTCGCGAAGCAGTCGCGCCGCCGTCGCAGCTTCCGACAGCGTTACCGGTCCGTAGCCAAACAGCACGGCATCGTCGCCGTCGACGAGGGTGACGCCACGGCCGACCTGCAGCTCGTAGTCGGCGGGGAGATCGAACGTGATCTCCCATGGGACCGAGACGAGACGCACATAGCACGCGCCGGTCGACGCGCGCATCGCAAACGCGGTCGCCATCGCGACTTCGCGTTCGCAGCTCGGCTCGACGAGCGTCAGTCCCGGAATCGCCGAGAGCGCCGCGATATCGCGCACGCATTGATGTGAATGCCCGGGACCGCCCGGAATCACTCCAGCCAGCGATCCGACGTAGACGACTTTCGTCCGCTCCGTCGCATTATTGAAGATCTGCTCGTTTGGCCGATCGGACAGGAAGCATGCGAAGGAGTGGACGACGGGCAGCAGCCCTCTGAGCGCCGCGCCACCCGCCTGCGACACCATGTCCTGCTCCGCGATGCCGCACTCGACGAACCGATCGGGGAACTCCGCCTCGAATGGCAACAGCCCGGTGTCGAGCGCGAGATCGGCATCGAAGGCGACGATCCGCGGATTTGTGCGCGCCTGCTCGACGAGCGCGCGCGAGTACGCGGCGACGAGCTTCTGCGGGTGAGCCGGAAGCTGTCGCGCGGGTCGCTCGGTGCGCGTCAGCGCGAGCGGCGGCCGCTTCAACTGCTGCAGCGCGCGATTGGCCTGATCGACGAGTTCGGGCAGCGCCCGCGCGTACGTTTCGGCGTCCGGAGCGCCACTGTGAAATTTGTAGCAGCGATCGGCGGCGGCGAACGCCGTCCCTTCCATGAACGAGACGCCTCGGCCTTTGACGGTGTCGGCGATGACGATCTTCGGCTGCACGGTCACGCGCTCGAGCGCGTCGAACGCCCGCGCGATCGCCGCCGCATCGTGACCGTCGACGCGCGCCACGTGCCAGCCGAACGCACGAAGCTTCCCTTCGAGATCGCCGAGGTCGCTGACGCGTTCGACGAAAGTGTCCGACTGGATTTTGTTGTGATCGACAATGACCGTCAGGCCGCCGAGCGCGGCGTTGGCGGCTGACGGCAGCGATTCCCAGAACTGCCCTTCCTGCAACTCGCCGTCGCCCGTTAGGACGAACACGCGTCCAGGAGTTCCGTTGATGCGGTTCGCGAGCAGCATCCCTTTCGCTTTCGAGATGCCCATCCCGAGCGATCCGGTGTTCGCCGCAACGCCAGGCGTGGCGACATCCGGATGCCCCGGCAAGCCGTCAAGGCGGCGCAGCGCGTGGATCTTGTCGAACGGGATCCGGCCGAGCGCCGTCAGGACTGCGTACTGCGCCGGCGCGTCATGTCCTTTCGACGAAAAGAACACATCGTCCGCGGTCAACGCGTTCAGATAGAGGTACGCCAGCAGGTCCATCGCGCTGAAGCTGGTGCCGATGTGTCCAGAACCGGCACGCGCAATCATGTAGAGCGCGTTGATCCGGCACATCGCGGCGAACGCGTCGCATCGCGCGCTCGCAGACGGGTCGGCGGCGATCACGCCGGCAAACGCCTCACGCGGAACGTAGTGCAACTGATTCATGCGGCGTAGGCAGGTCGGGCGACCGAGGGGAGCCGACCTTCCCCGGTGGCGACGAAATGTTCGGCGACGATCCAATCCTCACGCGTGTTGACGTCGAATCCTTCGAGCCCTTCGGTGAAGAACGGCATCACGTCCGTCCCCGCGATCGTGTGCGTGTCGAACACGACACGCGCCCACGCGATCTCGAGCGACGCGTTCTGCACGTATACCGGCGGCAGCGATTGCATCTGGCTGCTGTGCCAGGGGCGATCGGCAGGTTGATCGGACAGGAACGGCGTCATCCGGCGGCCGTTCACCGTCCACATCTTTCCGGGATGCTGCCGGCAGCGCTCGACGGCGCGCAGCGAGTCGACCTCGCGCTCCGCGAGAAACGCGGTCCACGCGCGCTGGATCGTGGCCGCCTGACGAAACGGACTCGTTGGCCGCAGCAGGCCGAACGCGTCGGCCGCGCGGCCGGCATCGCGCAGTTCGGCGAGCGCATGCGCCACCCACTCGATGTCCGGCGAGACGTCGGTCGCGAATTCCGACGGGCGCAGAAACGGCACGCTCGCGCCGTAGTGCGCGGCGATTTCGGCATACTCCTGCGAGTCGGTCGACACAACGACGTCTGCGAAGAGGCCGCTCTCGAGCGCCGCTGCGATCGTGTAGGCGATCAACGGATGTCCACCGAGGCGCCGCACGTTCTTGCCTGGAACACGTTTCGATCCGGCACGTGCGGGAATCAACGCCACGATCGTCGGCGTCGCGCTCACGCCACCGCCGGATTCACGTTCACATACACGTCTTTCAACGACGAATAGATATCGAGTGCTTCCGTGCCGGGCTCGCGCGATCCGTTGCCCGAGTACTTCACGCCGCCGAACGGCATGTGTGGCTCGCTGCCGAACGTCCCGGCGTTGACGACGGCGACACCCGCCGCGACTTTTCGCGTGAAGAGCATCGCGCGGTTGATGTCGTGCGTGTGGATGCAGGCGGTCAGCCCATACGGCGAATCGTTCGCGAGCGCGAGCGCCGCGCCGAATCCGCTCACACGGTAGAGCGCCGCAACCGGGCCGAACAATTCGACGGTCGACATCTCGTCGTGCGGGCCCACACCCTCGACCAGCGTCGGCGCCAGATAAAAACCGTTGCGATGCGCCGTGTCGGTCAACCGCATGCCACCCGTGAGGATGCGTGCGCCGGCCGCGCGCGCGCGCTCGATCGCACCGAGCATCTTCGTCAACTGCCGTTCGTTGATGACCGGACCGAAGTCGTCGGTGTCGGCGGTGCCGAGTTTGAGCCGCGACGCGCGTTCGACGAGCAGATCGCGAAACCGCTCGTAGACCGCGTCGAACACGATGATCCGCGTGCCCGACGCGCAGCGCTGACCGGCGTTGCTGAAGGCCGACAGGAGTGCCCACGTCGCCGCATGGTCGAGATCCGCGTCGTCGCACACGACGAACGGATTCTTGCCGCCGAGCTCGAGCGAGACCTTCGCGAGCCGGCGACCGGCGACGGCGGCGATTTCTCGTCCGACAGCGGTGGACCCGGTGAACGAGATCACCGGGACACGGTCGCTCGAGACGAGCGGCGCGCCTGCCTCTTCGCCATAACCCTGGATGACATTGAACAGACCGTCCGGGAGTCCCGCCTGCTTGGCGATCGCGTGCGTCAGCCACGCGGTCGCCGGCGTGTCCTCCGCCGCTTTCAGCACCGCAGCGTTCCCGCAGACGAGCGCCGGAAACAATTTCCAGGCGACGTTCGCGATCGGCGTGTTCGCCGCGACGATGAGCCCGGCGACACCGATCGGCTCGCGCACGGTCTGCACCTGTCGATGCGCTGTCGCGCTCGTCGTCGTGCGGCCGTAGAGCCGCTGTCCCTCGCCGGCATAGAAATGTGCGAGCGCGATCGCACCGGAGGTCTCGCCCAGCGCATCCTTGAACGACTTGCCCGTTTCGAGCGCGACGACGCTCGCGATGTCGTCGCGGCGCAGGTCCATGGCGGTCGCGATCGCGCGCAGCGTCTCGCCGCGCCGCACGGCCGGCGCGTCGGCCCATGCGGGCTGGGCGGCTTCAGCGGCGGCAATCGCGCCGTGCACGTCGCGCGCGTCCGATCGCGCGGCCTGCCACAACGGCGACGCGTTGTGCGGATTCACTTTCGCAAACCACGCATCGTTCGCCGGCGCCACGTCGCGCCCGCCGATGCAGTTCGGGATCCGGGACGGAACGATCGAACTCACCACGCCGTCCAGCCGCCGTCGATAACCAGGTTCGATCCGGTCATGTACGACGAAGCATCGGAGAGCAGGAACACGACGGCGCCGTTGTATTCATCCTCGCGCGCCATTCGACCGAGCGGGACACGCTTTGCGTACTCGCCCACGAACTCGGCATCCTGACCATTGAACACGCCGCCAAAGGTGACGGTGTTGACGCGCACGTTCCGCGGCGCCCAATACGTCGCCAGGTACCGAGACAGGTTCAGCAGCGCTGACTTCGACGCGGCGTACGCCACCGGCTTGAAGAACGCCGCGCCAGCGCGCCGGCGGTACTCATAGATCCGCTGATCCGGCGACACGACGCCGTAGATGGACGAGATGTTAACGATCGAGCCGCGGCCCGCCTTTGCCATCTCGGCACCGACGACCTGGCAACAGATCATCGTCCCCTTGACGTTCACGTCCATCACCCGATCCCACGACGCTTCCGGGTACGTTTCGAACGGACCGTTTTCCTCGACCGGCGCATCCGGCGGCGAATCGAGCGCGGCGGCGTTCACCAGGCCAGCCGGCACGCCGAGCGTCGATACGACGACGGCGAGCGCCCTCTCGACCGATGCGCGGTCGGTGACGTCGACCTGCAGCGCGAGCGGCTCACCGCCCGGGTACGGCGCGGCGATGTCGAACACGGCGACGCGTGCGCCGTGATCGGTCAGCGCACGGGCGAACTGCCGTCCCAGTTGACCGCTCCCGCCGGTCACGATCACCACGCGTCCGCGGAGGTCAAACAACGCGCTGCGCCTCGACGATCAAATCGCACACCTCGCGCACGGCACCACGTCCGCCGTCCGCCTTCGTGCGGTGAAAGTTCGGTCGAACCACATCGGGATGCGCGTCGCGCACGACGATCGGCGCGCCGACTGCCTCGAGACACGCGAGATCGTTGATGTCGTTGCCGACAAACGCAATGTCGTCGAGCGTCACCTTCGCGTCGGCCGCGATCGTGTGGAGCATCGCGAGCTTGTCGGCGCAGCCCTGTATGCATCGCATCGCGAGCTTCTTCGCGCGCGCGGTGACGACGGGATTGGTTTCGGTGGACAGGATCACCGCGTCGATGCCGGCCTCTTTCAACTTCGCGACGCCGAGACCGTCGCCGCGCCAGCAGCGCACGCTCTCGACGCCGTCCTGCGACACGTACACGGTGTTGTCGGTGAACACGCCGTCGAAATCGAACACCACGAGCTTGATCCGTCCGAGCGTCACACGAGATCCTCGAACGTGATCGCATCGTCCGGGTTGAGGGCGACGCGCAGCGCACGGCCGAGCACGGCCGGCAATTCGTAGGGCGGCAAGCCGTCGTTCGGCGACTTGATCGCCACGTCCTCGCGGGTCAGCACATGACCGGCGGCGAGCTTGCTCGCGGCGACGAGCTTCTTGCCCATCTTGAAGAGCGGCTTTTTTTCAATTGGCAGCGGCTGCTTCTCGCCCGTGCCGAGCGCCACGCGGACGCGCCGCAGATCGCGAACGAGCTTCCGCATCCCTTCGGGCTCGAGCGAATACGCGTGGTCGGTCCCTTTCCACGCGCGGTTCAACGTGAAGTGTTTCTCGATGACGCGCGCGCCGAGGATGTACGACACATCCGACATCGCGATGCCGTTCTGGTGATCCGACAATCCGATCACGATGTCGGGGAATCGTTCGCGAAACGTTGTGATGACGCGCAGGTTCATGTCTTCGGGTTCGGCCGGGTAGCTCGCCGTGCACTGCAGCAGACACAGCTGCGGGTTGACCGGCATGATCGCGTCATAGGCGCGCTGGACATCGCCGATCGTCGCGCCGCCGGTGCTGACGATGACCGGCTTGCCGAGACGCGCGACGTATGTCAGCAGCGGAATGTTCGTCAGATCGCCCGACGCGATCTTGTACGCCGGCACATTCAACTTCGCGAGAAAGTCGGCGCTCTCGAAATCGAACGCGGTCGCGAAGAACGTCAGCCCGAGACTCGCCGCGTACGCCTGCAGTTCGACGTACGCGTCCCACCCGAACTCGAGCGCCTCGCGATGCTCGCCGTACGTCGCACCGAAGCTGTTTTCGTTGTCGTACGGCGAATCGAACATCGCGCGGGTATACAGCGTCTGGTTGTGTCGCTTCTGCAGCTTGACCGCGTCGACGCCGCAGTCTTTCGCCGCGCGGAACATCGCCTTGGCGCGATCGAGGCTCCCCTGGTGGTTGTGACCGATCTCCGCGATGACGAAGCAATCGCCGTCGTCGTGGATCCGCGTTCCGTTGATCGTCAGTTCTCGAGGCACGGGTTGTCCGATGATTGAAGGAGCGACGGCGAGATCCGCTGCACCAGATGAAATGGCTGTCCGGCGGTCACGATCGGATCGAGCAGCGAGATGAAGCGACCGCCGGCGATGTTGATCCAGTCGCGGCGATTCAACCAGAAGCGCTTCGAGTCGGGTGACGTGCCGAGAAACAGGATGCGCCAGATGTAGCGGATGATCCGCTCGCGCAGCCACGCCGCGGCGTTCGACGTCCGCGCGAGGAAGGCGAACTTGCGCCGATAGATCGCAAAATTGTCGATGCCGCCCATTTCGCGGACAACTTTCTCGTCGCCTTCGCGCTCCGCCCACTCGCGGTGATGCAGGACCGCGACATCGCGCGTCATCACCACGCGGGCGCCGGTGCAGAGGATTGACGCCGTCAGGTCAGGGTCGATCATGTAGGAGCGGTACGCCTCGTTGAAAAACCCCACGCGTCTTGCCAGCGACGTCCGCAACACGCCGTGGTTGCAGTTCAAGATCCCGTATTCCGACAGTCCGCCGCGGTACGGCTCGTGACGTCCGGGCCCGCGCGTATCGCGCATCTTCAAGCCCACCATGCCGATCGTCTCGTCCGCGTCGAGAATCGCGACCGCGGTGTCGAGCGCGCCGGGGACGACGTCGGTGTCATCGCTCAGCCAGCACGAGTACTTGCTGTCGACCTGCCGCCAGACGCGGTTGTAGCTGCGCGCCGTGCCGAGCAACTCGCCCTGCAGCACCGGCGTGATTCGCGGGTGTTGCAGGATGTACTCGATCGTGCCGTCCGTCGATCCGCCGTCGATGACGATCAATTCGTGGCCGGTCGTCGTGCCGCGCTCGATCGATTCGACGACGGACCGCAGCATCGGCAGCCGATTGGCGGTCGCCAGCAGGATGACCAAGACGTCGCTGCGTGTGTTAATCGGCATGACGCCAGAGCGTCGCAAGCCGATCCTCGTTCTGCTGATCGTTGACGCTCCGCCCCAGCGGTACGTAGGTGATGGAGGGGTGCCCGGCGAACGTGTCCGCAAGGATGCGCCAGCAGTCCACGACGGTGACGCGGTGCGTGCCGGCACCGAAATCGGCGGCGACGAGCGCCCGGTAAGCCGGATCGGGCGTCGTGATGATCACGACCGATGCCTGGTCGAGGCACTCCCGAATCGAATCGAGAATCACGCACTGATCCCGCAACGCGAACGCCGCCGCGCCGCCGGCGAGCGGGTCGTGCGCCACCACGCGCGCGCCGTGGCGCGCCAGTTCGAGCGCGAGCGCGATCCCCTGCGATTCTTCGATCACATGTGAGTGCGGCTTATACGCGAGGCCGAGCACCGCGACCGTCTGGCCATGCTGCACCGACACGCCGATCCGTTCGAGCACCGTCGCTGCGAGCGAGCGGTTCGTCCGATCGGTCGCATCGGGCAGCGGCGCCTCGGTGCCGAGCGCGCGCGCCATGAAGCCGAGCGCCACGTTGTCTCGCGGAAAACAGGGACCGCCATATCCGAGGGCGCCCGTCAGGTATTTCCGCCCGATGCGGCCGTCGAGGCCGAGGGCGCCGCTCACGACGTCGACGTCGCCGCCGGGGATGCGTTCGCAGAGGTCGGCAAGCATGTTCGCGAACGTGATTTTCGTCGTGACGTACGCGTTCAACGAGATCTTCGTCAGCTCCGCGTTCTCGAGCGACATGCGCCGGCACGGCGGACGGTCGGGCAGGAATTCGGCATACGCCTCCTCGAGCATCTGGCCCGCGCGCGCGTCGCTCTCGCCGACGAGCGTGAAGTCGGGATGCAGGAAGTCGCGAATGACGCTGCCGAGCGCGATGAACTCGGGGCTGTAACAGAGACCGAAGTCGCGGCCGCAGCGTTTGCCGGACCGCTCTTCGAGAATCGGCAGCAGCCCGTGACGCGTCGCGCCCGGAAGCACCGTGCTCGTCAGCACCACGAGGTGGTAGCCGGCCTTCTCTTTGAGGGCCGCGCCGATTTCGCCGAACGCCCACGCCGCGTACTGCAGCGAAAACGCGCCGGTCGCATCGCTCGGCGTCGGCACGATCACGAAGGTGATCTGCGAACCGCGAATCGCGTCGGCATGGCTGGTCGTCGCCCGCAGCCGCGATCGGTTCGCGGCAATCAGCGCGTCGAGATCGGTTTCCTGGACCGGCGCATGACCCGCATTCAGGCGATCGACAGCCACATGGTTGATGTCGACGCCGATCACGTCGAAACCGCGGCTGGCGATCGCCGCCGCCATGCTCGCGCCGAGTTTGCCCAGCCCGACGATGGAATAGGTGTGCGGCATCACGCGGCGATACGCTGGCGGACCTGCTCCTCGATCCAGGCGTAGGTTCGCGCCAGGCCGTCTTCGAGCGAAATCGACGGTGCCCACCCGAGGACTTCCTTCACGCGCGTGTTGTCGGAGTTGCGGCCGCGCACGCCTTGTGGACCGGGGATGTGGCGGCGGCCGAGGCGCACGCCCGCAATGTCGCACACGATGTCGGCGAGTTGATTGATCGTGACCATCCGGTCCTGACCCACGTTCAACGGCTCGTGATAATCGGATTTCATCAGCCGCTGCACGCCGTCAAGGCAATCGTCGATGTAGCAGAACGATCGCGTCTGCTCGCCGTCGCCCCAGATTTCGATATCCGGCTGACGCGTCAGCTTGGCGATCGCGACCTTGCGGCACATCGCGGCCGGTGCCTTCTCGCGTCCGCCGTCCCACGTGCCGAGCGGACCGAAGATGTTGTGGAAGCGCACGATGCGCGTCTCGATCCCGAAGTCCTCGCGATAGTGCTGGCACAAGCGCTCGGTGATCAATTTCTCCCAGCCGTACGCGTCCTGCGGCTGCGCCGGATACGCATCGTCTTCTTTCAGCGCCGTGACGTCGGCGTCGGTCTGCTTGAATTCCGGGTAGACGCACGCCGACGAGCTGTACAGATAGCGGCTGACGCCACTCTGCTTCGCCGCCTCGAGCGTGTTCAGGTTGATCATCGCGTTGTTGTGGAGGATCGTTGCGTGGTTCGCCGAGATGTAGCCCATGCCGCCCATGTCGGCGGCGAGCGCGTAGACGTGATCGACGCCGGCAGTCGCCTCGCGCGCCGCGTGCGGCTCGCGGAGATCGCGCAGCAGGAACTCGTCGGCTGCGGTCGCACTGTATTCCGGATGCTTCACGTCGACGCCGCGGACCCAGTGGCCCTGGGTTTTCAGCAGCGTCACCAGATGATGGCCGATGAACCCGCCGGCGCCGGTAACCAGAATCTTGTTCGTATTAGGCATGGAATTGGGGCTGACGATCGGGAAGCGTCGTCATGAGCGTGGGCAAGGCGAGCGGCGTGCGTGTCGCCACGAACACCGCGCGGTGGTTGCCGTGTTTGTAAGGGAGTTTCCAGTCGGTTTCGAAATCCGGGTGGTGCGGCTGCGTCACCGTCGTGTACGCGTGTCCCCAGAGCGAACGCAAGCGCTCCATCACCCAGGGCCGCGTCGGACGGCATCCCACGCCAGCCAACGCCTGGTTCGATGAGTCGCTTTCGCGCACGAGGTGCACGTCGGTGTGTGAACCGGGCGTCAGACACGTTTCGAGCAACAGCATGTCGGCGATGCCCGCGAGCGCCGCGAGCGCGTCGGCCGGATTCGCGAGGTGATACAGCGTGCCGTAGCAGAACGCGATGTCGAAGCGCCCGAGCGACGACAGGTCCGTCGCGTGGTCGAGATCGACCTGGCACACCTGACGGTTCGGAAACCGTCGATGCATCTCCGCCACGTTGTCGGCGCGACCATCGGTCGACACGAGACGGCAGCCGCGCTGTTCGAAGAAGCCGCCCAGCAATCCGATCCCGGCACCAACTTCGATCACCGACGCGCGGTCGATCGGCAGACCGAGCGACGCGAGATGTTCCAGTCGCGCGCGATTGATATGCCGTGCATCGTCGGTCTCGAAGACCGCCGACGAGTGGCTGACGCCCTGATGCGCGCGCATTTCGAGCTTGCTGCCCGCGCGCCGCAGCAGGCTGCCAACAACCGCCAATGGAGAGGTCGTCGCCATTACGCTGCCGGCGCGCCGTCGAGCGCGCGCGCCGCGAAGCCGTCGAGGACGCGCGACAGCGTCGACAGATAGCCGGGCTGCGCCGCGTGCACCGAGCCGATGTGAAACGCGAACGGCCGGTCGTGCCAGACGAACTCTTCCCATCCGAGCGCATCCACGTCGGGCGCGTGCATCGTGCGGAATCCGCGCGGTGAGCAGTAGCCGCGCTGCTTCGGCACAGGCGCGACACTGGCCGGCGTCAACGTGTGAATTAATCGCTTCACCGGATCCTGCGCGAGCTCGCTCTCGACATCCCACACCGGCTGCACGCACTCGAAGGGCGCCAACTGCCCTCCGCCAAATCGTTTCTTGATTTGCCAGCCGTTGGTCCGCCACTGCTCGGTCAACAGCGATCGAAACAGGAATCCGACTTTGGGCAGCGTCGCGATCGCTTTCCGCAGCCGATAGGCGACGTTGGACGACCGGTTCCACACGCCCGGCAGAAAACACAAATCTCGCGGCGACACGCGCGACAGGTCGACGAACATACACACCATGTACGGGAAATACCGATACGAGTTGTGTCGACGCGGGTTGATCGGCGTGCCAAAGAAGCCGAGCCCGTTCGCAATCATGTGATCCGGGATGCGCGTCAGCCAGTCGGGGGCGACGACGAAGCAGTCCGGATCGAGGACGAGCAGAAAACGTGTCCGGACGCGCGCGAGCAGCGCGCTGATGCCGAGCGCGTGCTCGTAGCCCATGTCGATGTCACGCTGCTGCGGCTTGACCACCGTGAACCGCGGATCGGCCGCGTCGATCATCTCGGCGCGGTCGACGTTGTTGTCGAACAGCAGCCATTCCGCGGCTCGTGCACCACGATTGAGCTGCCGCATCAGCCGCTCGTTGAAGTCGAGACACGCCTTCGCGCGATACGCCACGCTGCAGATCGTCACGCCTGACGCCGACGGATCGATCCGCTCGGGCAGCATGGCGCGAATCGCGTCCCAGCGCTCGACGGCGCGCAGATGCTGCGCGTGCTGATCGTTTATACCGGCGAGCATGCGTGAAGCGTTTCGAGCGAGTCGAGCAGCGTCGGCGGGCGGCGTCCGATCGCGGCGAAAAACCGCGCCGAAGACAGCGTCCGGTCGACGGCGCCGTTGCGAACCGGCGTCACGTTCACATCGAGTCCGAGATGATCGGCGACGGCGACGAGCAGTTCGTACTTGTTCACCGGATCGCCGCCGACATGCCAGAGGCCTTCGAGTTCCGCTGCGATCGCATCGACGATAAGGTCGGCGACGATCGTCGCCGACATGCCGGTGAACCAGTAGTCCTCGAACCCGGCCACGGTCCCCCGCTGTCGTACGAGCCACTCGACGAGCCCGGTGCCGCGACGATTGCGTCCGAAAAAGCTCGTGCGAATCGTGAGGTGCGGCGGCGCGAGCTCGCCCGCGTGCTTCGAGCGGCCGTAGTCGTCGATCGGATCGACGGTGTCTTCTTCCGCGTAGTTGCCCCGGCGGCCAGAAAACACCGCATCGCTGCTCAGATGGACGACGCGTGTGCCGCGCGCCGCCGCGATCGCCGCCAGGCGGCGGGGAAATTCGGCGTTCACCGTCTTCAGCGTCGCGAGCTCGGCAGTCGGCGGCGCGCCGATCGCGTTCACGACGACCGTTGGCGACGCATCGTCGACGATGCGCGCGATGTTCCGCTCGTTGGTCACATCGACACGGCCCGCGATCGCGATCGAAAAGGTGTTCGACAACCGATCGGCGAGATGACCGCCGAGATGACCGGTCGCGCCGAGCAGCAGCACCTTCATACGGTGACCGCCGTGTGCACGCGGCTCCGCTCGACGCAGGCTGCCACGCCGACGCCCGACAGCGCCATCAGATAGCCGTACGCCGGCGTCGTCTTGCGATGCTCCGCGTTGAACACGAGACTGAACGCGATCAGGAACAGCGTGGGGGCGAGCGCGAGCCATGCGGCCGGCGCGCCGGCACGGCGCGTCACGACAGCGAGGCCGAGCGCAGCGAGCGGCCAGAATGCGAGCGCCGCGATGTTGAGCACGCGCAAGCCGAACGCGAACAGGCGTCCGGCGCCGCTGTGACCCACGAACGGTTTGTCGACCGGCAGCCGCGACGCGTAGACGAGCGCCGGCAGTCGTTTCAACGTCGCGCGAAGAAACAGCGGAGGAAATTGCGGCGACCGGAGAACATCGGCGAAGAGAAATTGCCGCGTGATCGTTTCGCGCGTCACAGACGTGCACGGGCTCGGACAGCGCGCCGCGATCCACCGCTCATACGCTTCGTCGTTGTTGCCGAACGTCATCCCCCACGGATTGGGGACGTTGCCGATCGGCAGTTCCCACACGAACTCCCAGAACTGTTGCCGTGTGTATGCAAACTGACCGTAGACACGCTCGTTGCGGATCGCCCACGGCGTCAAGAGAACAACCGCCGCAACCTGCGCGGCGGCCAGCGGCAGCGCCAGGCGTCGGGCCGGAGCGACGACGCACCCGAGCACGAGCGCCCACGCCGCGAAAATGGCCGGCAGCCAGAACAGAAAGCTGTTCATCGCGGTTTCGCAGACCGTTGCGACCACGATGCAGGCGAGGCCGGCGATTGGAAATGGCTGACGCTGTCGATCGGTCCAGACGCGAACGAGTCCATACGCCATCAGGACAGTCCAAAAACTGTCCGTCGCTGCGGCAACCGTCTGAATCGACAGGTACACGTGCGCGGGCGACAGCGCATACATGAGCGCGCCAATCGTGCCGGCGAGTGGCGACCAGAGCCGTCGACCGATGCCGAACACGAGAAGGGCCGCAGACGCGTCGAGCGCCGCCTGCATCCACTGGCTGTAGCCGAATCGCAGTCCGTGTCCGATCGCGAACGCGATCGCGAGCCACATCGAATAGCCGGGCGTATGCGCGAACAGCGGCAGCGGCGCCAGCGCACCCGGACGCTCGTCATCGGCGGGCAGGAAGTCCTGCGGGTCGACCATCGCGTTGCGCTCGACGACGGCGCGATCGAGGCGCTGGACAAAAGACCAGTTGAGCACCCATCCGCGGCCGTGCAGCAGGTTGCGCGCCATCTCCGCGTCCCACAGCGTCATGCCGCTGACCATCTCATTCGCCGGCCAGTAGCTGCGGATCATCACGGCGCGAAACGACAGGCCGATCAGCACGATGACCACGAGCGCCGTCCTCGAAAGCGCCGACAGCGGACGGACGCGCGGCTCGTCTTGCATACCGGCGCGCTCGATCGCGCCGGCGAGAAATCGGGCCGGCGCCGTCATCGCACCGAGCACGATCAACAGCACGCCGACGCCGGCAAGTTGTCGCTGCGCCGGGCCCATCGCCTCGTCTGCGTGGAGCCCGATGACGCGCGCGCCGAAGATGCCGCCGGCGATCACAATGCCGCAGACCAGGAACGCGATCCGCAGCGTGGATGCCAGCTTCATGCGGACGCCGTTTCGCGCACCGTTTCCCACTTCAGCAGCGGCCGCAACACACCGGGATGCGAACTCGTTGTCTTGCCGCGCACCGATCCGCCTTCGAGCGGGTCATGCACCGACACGGCGATCGCGCCGTTCTCCTCGACGACCCCGCTCGGCGGCGTCGTCACGCCCCAAATCGCGACGTCGACGCTGAAGGTGCCTTCGGCGAGAAAGTTGCCGGGGATCCAGCAGGTCGCGACGTGCGTGCCGACCGGACGCGGCACATCCTGCCACTCCGGTGTCTCCTGGCTGAGGAACAACACGACCCCTTCTTCGTTGACGATGTCGAAGCAGGGCGTGAAGTGGAGACCGGGCTCGAGCACGCGGTAGGTGATCTCGATCCCGATCGGCCTCCTGATGTCGAACGAGTCCTGCGACACGCCGTCAGGATCGTGCGCGCGAACCGCCAGCAACCGCACGCGCGCATCGCCCGGCGCCACCGCGTCGGCCCACCGCCGTTCGGATCGCGTGCCGAGGCCTTTGAAGACATATTCGGCGACGACCGCCGATGCCGAGCCGGTCGCGACGACGACGCCGCCGTCGAGCAGGATCGCGCGCGAACAGAGTCGCGTGATCGCCGACATGTTGTGCGACACGAACAGCACCGTCCGGCCGAGGCGACCGACGTCCTGCATCTTGCCGAGGCACTTCTTCTGGAACGCGAGGTCGCCGACCGCGAGCACTTCGTCGATGAGCAGGATGTCGGGCTCGAGGTGCGCCGCGACGGCGAACGCCAGTCGCATGTACATGCCGCTCGAGTAGTGCTTCACCATCGTGTCGATGAAGCGTTCCAGTTCCGAAAAGGCGACGATCTCGTCGAACTTGCGATCGATCTCGCGCCGCGGCATGCCGAGAATCGCGCCGTTCAGATAGATGTTTTCGCGGCCCGTCAACTCGGGATGAAAGCCGGTGCCGACTTCGAGCAGCGAACCAACGCGGCCGTAGATGTCGGCGAAGCCGCAGGTCGGCTCGGTCACGCGCGACAGGATCTTCAGCAGCGTGCTCTTGCCGGCGCCGTTGCGACCGATGATGCCGACGACTTCACCTGCTTCGATGTCGGCGGTGACGTCGCGCAGCGCCCAGAACGTGCGTTCCGTCAAGACCGACGACTTGCCGCGCGCCACCGCGGACAAGCGCTGAAACGGCGCTTTCGCGGTCCGCACGATCGCGTCGCGCAGCGAGCGGTAGCGCTCGCGCTGCGCGCCAATCGCGTATTCCTTCCCGATCCCCTGGATGCGAATGGCCGGCTGCATCACACGATGTCCGCGAAGGTGCGCTCCATCCGGCGAAAGTAGATCGCGCCGGTGACGAGGACGGTGACGGCAACGATCGACGACACCGTTGCCTGCGCAACCGGCGCCCCGGAGGCGTGGAAGACACACCAGCGAAACGCCTCGACGGCGCCCACCATCGGGTTGATCGCATACACGGTCCGCCACGGCTGTCGCAGGAGCGAGCTCGGATAGGCAATCGGCGTCGCGAAGAGCCACAGTTGCGCGAGAAACGGCACGGCGTACCGCACGTCGCGAAACTGCACGTTCATCGCCGAGAGCCAGAGGCCGGTGCCGAGCGCGATCACGACCACGAGCGCAAGCACGAACGGCAACCACACCATCTCGGCAGAAGGCACCACGTGGTAGTACGCCATCATGACGACGAGCACGCCGCACGCAAGCACGACGTCGATGACGCCGGCGAGGACCGTGGCGAGCGGCGCGACGAGGCGAGGGAAATAGACCTTCGTGATCAGGTTCGCGTTGCCGACGAGACTGTTCGACGCTTGCGTGAGGCCGTTGGAAAAAAATGTCCACGGCACCAGACCGGCGAGACTGAACAGCGGATACGGGATGCCGTCCGAGGGAATGCGCGCGAGCTTGCCAAAAAACAGACTGAAGATCAGCATCGTCAACACGGGCTGCAGAATCGCCCAGGCCGCACCGAGGACCGTCTGCTTGTAGCGGACCTTGACGTCGCGCCACGTCAGAAAATAGACGAGCTCCCGGTAGACCCAGAGATCGCGCAGCCGCAGCGCGGCCCATCCGCGCGACGGCTCCACTCGGACGAAGGCGCTAGGTGCCGACAATCGCCTTGTCCGCGACGGTGTCCTCGACGTGCATTTGATCCGTCGGCTTCAACATCAACAGCGTTTCCGGCAGGACGCCGGCAGCCAGCAGCCGGCGGACCGCGGTGTCAGAGTTTTCGAGCGTGGCGACGATCAGGCGGTCCACCGACAGCGCCGGATAGTCATCGATGGACTGGATCGGCATGCCGAGGAAGGTGCCACCGCCCTTGTCTGTAAACACGGCCAGCAGCTCGAGTCCCTGCTCCTTGATCGACAGGTACGCGAGTTCAGCCGCTTCGCCGATGCCGTAGATCGCGATCCGCGTCACGCCTTCGTCGCGGCACGGCTGCAGCACGTGCCGCAGATGCTGCCGCACCTGGCGATACAGAAACAGCGAGTAGTCCATGAACTCGTACGTCAGCCGGCTCTTTTCGGCGATGCCTTGCGGCGTGATCAGGTACAAGAGCCGGTTGGACTGCACGTTGACGCACTTGATGTAGCCCTTGTGAATCAGGCGCTTCAGGTAGATGTTCGTCAGGCCAAGCGCAACGCCGAGCTTGGCCGCCAGATTGCGCTGGGTGATGTGACGGTCCTGTTCGACAGCCTCGAGAACCTGCAGTTCCCGGCGGGATTCAACATCCATGTCCATACCGATTTCCTAACGGAGAGGCGCGTGGGGGAGGGATTTGGGCAAGCTATCGCCCTGTCGCTTACAGACAGGACGAATATTTCGCGAAACTCTGCGAAGATGCTGCAGGGCCGCCGGTTGCCGTCAGATTGTCCTAAGCGTTCATAGATTGAACATCAACTAATTGGTGCTGTCAAGCTGGGTATACTCGCACGTGTCCCGCTGGATCGCGGCCGTCGCGGTTGCGTTCGCGACCGTGCGGTTCGGCGTCATCGCCTACAACGGCGCGCGCAACGTCGTCTACGGCGACTATGCCGCCACGCTGC
This sequence comes from Vicinamibacterales bacterium, assembly GCA_035652075.1. Lineage (GTDB taxonomy): Bacteria > Acidobacteriota > Vicinamibacteria > Vicinamibacterales > CAVVIG01 > Gp6-AA45. The sequence goes on along the minus strand of DASREL010000220.1, from coordinate 14,858 downwards.
CGGGCGGGTACGTCGAACGGCTGAATCCCACCCTCTGGAACGCGCCGGATCTCACGCAGAGTTGGGCGTATCACGAACACACGTACCTCCACGGACCAACGCAGTTCCTGGCGCTGTATCCGATGGCGTACCTCAATTCGTACGCGGCGATCGCTCGAGTTCTCCTGGTCGTGTTCGCGTTCGTCTTGCTCGCCGGAATCGTCGTCCTGTGGAGGACGCTCGCGAGCGTGTGTGGGCGCGAGGTGTCGAAGGCGGCAGTCTTCGCGGCGACGCTGAGTTTTTTTCCGCTGCTGCAGGCATACGCACAACATGAATTCGAATGCGTGATGTTTCTCGCCGTCACCGTCATGTACTGGACGGCCGTGCAGGACCGCCGGCGCTGGCTCGGCGCAACCGTTGCCTTCGTGACGTGGTTCAAGTACTTGCCGATCGTGCTGGTTCCCTATCTCGTCGCGCGTCGATGGTGGAAGGCCGTCGCGGCGTTCGCGATTACATCGGCTGCGATCCTGACCGCGGGACAGCTGCTCTTCGGCTTACGCCATTTCGTTGACAACGACGTCCCGGCGGTCGCCGGCGGACTCCTCACCGCGATCCGCGGCGGCGTCGATTTCTGTCAAGACATCCTGCCTCGATACCGGTTTGGCAACACCACGTTCGTCAGCATGCGATGGGCGGCGTGCACGCTCGAGGATCAAGGCGTCGCCATTCGGCCGCTGCTGGCGTATCTGATGTGTGCCGCTGTGGTCGCCTACGTCGGGGTCGTGGGATTCGTGCATGTCGAGTGGCGGCGGGACGAACTGTCCGCGTCGGCCGAGCGCTGGCGTCGCATCCTGGAGTTGAGCGTCATCGTGACCGTGTATTCGACGTTCTTCTTCGCGCACTACTACTACTTGTCCGTGCTGGCGGCGCCGCTCGCCGTGCTGCTGGTGCGATACCTCGAGCAGCGGCGATACGCATCGCTCGTGCTGTGGGGGGCGACGTACTTTTTCCTCAGTGCGTTCACGCTGCCGGTCACCTGGTTCTTCCATCCGCGCCACGGCGACGCGTGGACCTGGTACATGCGTCACGTCGTCTACCTGCCGGGCGAGCTGGGATTGCTCGCGTTGTTGTTGCGGGAATATGTCAGCGTCGAGTGACGGGGCGTCCGAGCAGCATCAGCTTCCCCCATCCGCGTTTCAGGCAGATCGGCTCGACGTACCGGCGAACGATTGACAGGATCGCGTCCGGTCGCGCAAGCCACGCATCGTATGTCGTCCGCTCCAATTCGTACATCCGCTCAAACGCATCGACTCGCTTCGACAGGCGTCGAGCCAGCATTTGCCGCGATACGGCGTGAACGACGGTCAGAAACGGCGTGGACCACGGTTCGACGATGATGATGCGGCCGTCGTGGCGGACAACGCGAGCGACCTCTCGCAGCGTCGCGTCGAGATCGTCAAGGGACGGCAGATGATGCAGCCCGCCGTGCACCGCGACGACATCGAACGCGTCATCGACAATCGGCATGCGACGGATATCGCCCGCCACGCGCGGTGCGTCGCCGCGGTACGCCTGCAGCAACGGGACTGACCAGTCGAGGCCGACGGTTCGCGAATAGCCGAGGCGCTGCCAGGCGACGAGCGCATTGCCGCGACCGCAGCAGATCTCGAGAATCTCCGACGTCGACACGAGTCGATCCGCGCCGAGCGTCCGAAGCCGCGATTCGAACTTCGCGACTTCCTGGGCCGGCGTTTCGAAATCGCTGTACGCCTGCTCCCAAGGGTCGAGCGGACGCGTGCTCATGCGGTGAAATGCTCGCGCAGGTACGCGACGCGGTCGATCAACAGATCGAGCGTGATATCGACGAGGCGCGTGATCGCGAGGATGAACGCGCACGAATACGCAAACGACATCGTGAAGAATCGCGACCAGTGGTGGCTTTCGGTGTCGATCCGTCCATCGCGCAGGTAATCAATCGTCGCCGATCCAATCGCGATCGTGCCGACCGCGATGAGCGCGAGCGGCAGCAGCCAGAACCAGCGGTGCGCGAGGAGACGACCGATCGCGTCGCGCGACCGCGCGCTGCCGGTCAGGACGGCGCCGACCGCTTTGTCGGCAAGATGACCGGCCGTAAAAAGCAAGACAGCCGCCGTCGCCGAGAGCTGGACGACGACGAAGTGATAAATCATCCACTGCTCCCAGCGATGAAACTGCGAGAGTTGCCACACGAGGCGCAGCGCCCAGAACGCGGCGAACGCCGTGCAGATCCAGCCGAGGATTCTGAGCGGCCGTGAGGGCCGGTAGAGAAATGCCGCCGTCAGGATGACGCGAAGAAACCGGACGCCGTCCTTGATCGGGTTGAGCTTCGAGCGGCCGGCGCGCTCGCTGTACGGCATATCGACTTCGATGATGCGCAGATCATCGGCAAGAATCGCTCGCGCACTCATCGCGGGTGTGAAGTGCAGCCCTGTCGGCAGCGGCATCAGTCGCGGCAGGCAATCGCGCCGAACCACGCGCATGCCGCTCGCCGAATCGCGGACGCGCTCGGTCCCGAACGCGGTCAGCATTGTTGCGAAGATGAAATTGCCGGCGCGGCGGACCAGCGGCATCTGGCTGTTCCGATGCATGCGCGATCCCAGCGCGATGTGCGCGTCCTGGGCGATCAGCGCCCGGCACAGCTCGGCGAAGAACGCCGGGTCGCACGTGCCGTCGGCGTCGAGAAACGCCAGCAGCTCCGCATCCGACTGTCGCCACGCTTCCATGATCGCCGCGCCGTACCCGCGATTGCGCTCGAACACGATGACCCGCACGCGATCGCCAAACGCGCTGGCGCGTTCAACCGTCGCGTCGGTGGAGCCGTCGCTGACGACCGTCACGTCCACGGCGGTGATCGGCGTGCTGGCGGCGATGACGTCGCGCGCATCGAGGCAGCGTTGGATGACGTCGGCAATGCTCGCTTCCTCGTTGAGCGCCGGGATTGCGATGAGCAGCTTCATGCGAGCAGCCACCCCACCCCGGCGAGCACGAACGGCAGCAGTGGAAGCTGGTATCTGGGCGCAGAGAACAACACGAGGTGCACCGCCGCGATGACCGCGATCGGCGTCGCGAGCAGAAGAATGCCCGCACGGTCGACCGACGCTCTCCGCGCGGCACGAACGAGGCCAACAATCCCGAACGCGATCGCGGCGCAATTGATGACCAGCAGCACGAACTTGATCGACAGGATTCCGTAGTGCCCCTCGGCGAGATAGGTCTCCCACGCGTCGCCGATGCCGGAGACGTTTGCCGTGTGGCTGCTGAGCCAGAAGTCAGGAAAACGGACCAACCGGCGCGCGGCGACCGTCAGCGGGTGCGCGCGTATCTCGTCGAACGCGGCGGCGCGTAACGCATCGCTCTGGGCCAGGTAATCGTCCATCGCCGAGAGACGCTGCAGTTCCGGATCGCCGAAGTGCCACTCGGTCCACCCTTTGACCGACAGATACAGCGTGTCGCCGCCATGCGCGGAAACCGGAATCACCCGCCCGAAGGTTCGATAGTTTCGGATCGTCCACGGAGCGATCGTCATCAGCGCAACCAGCGCGACGGTTGCGACCCCGACCACCGAACGCGTCGTTGTCGATCGCCAGATCGTCAGTGCGGCGACGGCGCCGAAGACCGCGAGAAACTCTTCGCGTAACAGGACGGCGACGCCCATGACGATGCCCGTTCGGATGCAGCGATAGAGCCCCGGGCATTCCCACGCATCCGCCACCGACCACAACGCGAACACCAGCAGCGCCGTCGACAACGTCTCGGTCAAGACGACGCCGCTGTAGATGATCAGCGGCGGATACACCGCAGCCACCCACGACGTGCGCAACGCCGCACGCGATCCGAGAACGCTCCGCACGAGACCGAAGAGCGGAATCAGCGTCACGGCGCTGACAACGGCTTGCACGACGCGCACCGCATCCGCACGGTGACCCGCGACGCGGTAGATCGACGCGAGAAACGTCGGAAAGATCGGCCCGATCCCGATTTCCGGCCGATTGGGATCGTGCACGACAGGCTGGTGATACGTTTCGCCGCCGAAACCGCCGACAAACCCGAGACCCGCCGCCACGTGTTGCGCCACCTCGTCGTACATCCGGCAGTCCTCGCACAGCGCGGTCTGCGGATACACAAGGACGTACGTGAGTCTCAGTGCCGCTGCAAGCGCGACGACGGCGGTCAGTGCGCGCCGCTCAGGCACGCGCAGGTTTCCGGCAGACGAATGTGCACGTGGTGTAGGGAAACCACGCGGGATTCGGCGTCATCCGTTCGATCTGAAAGCCGGCGCGCTCGAACATCTCGACCCACTCACGCGTCCGGCGGAAACGCGAGTGCACCTGCCCTCGATACAAGAGCGCTTCGAGGCCGCAGTTGAAGAGATAGTACCGAAGGGCGACGCGCTTCGCGGTTTCGCGGATGACGAGCGTGCCGCCCGGTTTCAGCTTGGCGTACACGTCGTCGATCAGCGCCTGCTGCTCGGCGTACGGCACATGATGCAGGACGTCGACGACGCAGATCCCGTCGAAATCCGACCGCGTGATCTGGCGCGAGTCGATGGCGAGGAATTCGATGTTGCGCCGATCGCCGCGCGTCCGTTCGGCGATGGCAATCCGGTCCGCGGCGGGATCGTTGGCGATGATCGTGCGTTCGGGGCTGTCGAGACTGAGATAATTCGTCACGTACCCGAAACCACATCCCATGTCGAGGATCACGCCGCGCTTCGGAAGACCGTCGGCGGCCTCCTGGAGTGGCAGAATGATCATCTTCAACGTGGTATACAGGCGCTGCAGGGCAGACGCCGAGTACATATCGATGACGCGTCGGCGAAGGACGCGAGGATCAGTCACAATACAATGTCGCTATTGAAAAACCGGTTTCAATGATACACCGGCGGTCGGACGCGACGGCCGGCACACGCGTCCTGCGCATCATCACGCGTCTCAATATCGGCGGACCGTCCATCCACGCCGTCACGTTGTCGAGCGCGCTCACGCCGCTCGGGTTCGAGACGCGCCTGCTTCACGGACGCGTCGGCGCCGGCGAAGGCGACATGGATTACCTGCTGCAACTGGAGCACGTCGAGTCGACGTTCGTTCCCACACTGCAGCGCTCGATCGCGCCGATGGCAGACCTGCGGACGCTGCTCGCGCTGTTGCGGCACATGCGGCGATTCCGTCCGCACATCGTCCACACGCACATGGCGAAAGCCGGACTGCTCGGGCGGAGCGCGGCGTGCCTCTTCAACATCCTGCATCCACGATCGCGCGCGATTGTCATTCACACCTATCACGGTCACGTGCTCGACGGATATTTTTCGCGGACGATGACGGCGATGTTCATCGGTCTCGAACGGATGCTCGCGCGCGTCAGCGACGTGCTGATCGCGGTGTCGCCGAGGGTCCGCGACGAGCTGGTCCAGCGTCACCACATCGGCAGCGCCGCGCAGTTCCAGGTGGTGCCGCTCGGTCTCGACCTCGACGCCTACGCACGAATCGACGAGGACGATCGGCGGCAAGCCAGGCAGGCGCTGGATCTACCGCCGAACGTGCCGGTCGTGACGACAGTCGGCCGGCTCACCGCGATCAAACAGCATTCGCTGTTCCTCGACGTCGCTCACCGGATCGCCGGAGTGCACCCGCATGCGATCTTCCTCATCGCTGGGGACGGCGAGCTGCGGTCCGACCTCGAAGCGCAGGCGGAACGGCTCGGTCTCTCATCGCGCGTGCGCTTCCTCGGGTGGCGACGCGACTTGACGACCCTGTACGGCGCCACGGATGTCTTCCTGTTGACGTCCCGCAACGAAGGCACGCCCGTCGCGCTGATCGAAGCGATGGCTGCCGGCGTCGCGGGCGTCGCGACCGATGTCGGCGGCGTACGCGACGTCCTCGACGATCCCGATCTCGTGCGTCCGTTCGGTGACGCCGAAGGCCTCGCTGAATCCGTGTTACGGTTGCTCCGCGATCCGGAGCGGCGCGCCGCCGCCGCCGATAGTGGACGCCGCGCGTCGCTGGCACGTTTTCATTTCAGGCGCCTGCGCGACGACATCGCAGCGCTCTATCGAACACTGCTGGAGTAACGTGGGACCTCGCCGACGAATCCTCTTCATCGCCGCAGCGATCGCATTGGCCGTGACCGCGACGTTCGTGATGCTGTTCGCCGCTGACGTGTACGTGCGCCACAAGTATCCGCTCGTCAACCGCAACGGGTACGCCGGACCGGTCGCCGGTTCTAAACAGCCGGGCGAATACCGTGTCGTCGTCCTCGGCGGCAGCACGGTGTTCGGCTATGGGTATTCTCCCGACTGGACGAAGGCGTTTCCGGCGCACCTCGGACGCGATCTCGGTCCGCCCTATCGCGTGATCAACCTCGGGTTCAACAACACCGGCGCCTATTCGATGGGGCGAGCGCTCGTGCAATACGAGTATCTGAAGCCCGACCTCGCGATCATGTACGAGGGCTACAACGACCTCGGCGTGAACACCTTCGACATGCGGGAGCAATCGTTCCTGTTCCGATGGACCGGCTACTACCCGTTGTTGCCGATCATCGTGTCGGAAAAAGCGAAGGCCTGGCGGTACGGCGATGCGCGATCGGGCTATCTCGGAAAGGTGATGTTCAAGCCGTCGCTGCTGAAGCGCACCGGCGCCGCGACGCTCGAAATGGCGGAGCAGGTATCAAAGGCGCTCGACCGCGTCGGCCGGCCGGACGCCACACATCCGACCGAGAACATCATCGGCGCCTATCTCCTCCACGTCTCGCGCGCGATCCGCGAGGCACAGCGGCAGCATATCGACGTCCTCGTTGTCGGCCAACCGCGGTTGAACATCGACCACGAACAACAGCAGGCCGCGTTGCAGAAGATGCTGCGAGAACAATTTCCGTCGGTGCCGTATGTCAGCCTGGCACACACGATCGACGTCAAAGATCACTCGATTGCCTGGGACGGCATGCATCTCACTGACGAGGGGAACGAGCGCATCGCGCAGGCGCTGGTCCCGATCGTGCGCCAACGCCGCGCGTTGTCGCTTCACTGAACAGTCGCGGCCGGCGGCCGCCAGTTGTAGCCGAAGTGGTACGACGTACCCGCCAACGGCTCCTGCATCAGGCGATCGGTTCGCGCAAACGCTCGATCCCACGCTGACGCGGCGGCTCGGTACTCGATGTCGACCGGTGTCGATCCGTCGAACGACAACACTCGCCCGATCGCGCGGCCGTTATCCCAAATCGTGCAGACGACACGTGCCCCTTCTCGTCGGAGGCGATCGCTCATCGATGCCGCGAACGGCCGGTCCGTGGGTAAGTCGATGCGCTCTTCGGCGAATTCGACGTAGTAATCGAAATGTGCGACGCCGTACGGTTTGTAAAACGTTTCCGGCGGGTTGTAATGGCCGAACTGCTGATAGCCGAAGTCGAGCAGGTGGTTCGGATCCTCGGGCTTTGACGAGCGCGAGTAACTCAGGCCGTAGTAGAACTCGCCGATGTGTCCCACATACGGATCCGACGAGAGGTGAAACACGTATGGCAGCGTTCCGTGCTCGTGTGAGCGGATGTAGTACGCCGCGGCTTTGACCGTCCTGCACGCGCTCAACGGCATGTCCGTGTACTTCACGAGTCGATTCGGTGCGATATCCGGCCGCGGCGGTTCGGCGAACGCGACAATCCACGACTGGCGCGCCATGGCCGCGGCGACGAGCACGATTGCTATCGTCGCCACCCACCCGATGCGCCGTTCAGCCAGCCGCGCGCATAGCCACGCGACCAGCAAGAGGGACGGCGGCGCGATGTAGTACGCGTTCAGAAATCCTGGAACGCTCGTCGGGTTGATCGCTTCGACCGCGCCGGCGTAACGAATCAGCCCTGCGGAGGCGAGCGCAAACCAGAACGCGACCGCGCCGATCGGGTCGCCGCGCACGCCGGCGACGACCGCGGCGACAAACGCACCAAGGACCACAACCGACGCGCCGCGGAACGGAAAGTAGTAATCGATCGACTGCAGCCACGCGCCGAGCACGTGCAGTGACGGGACGACGCCGGATCCGCCACGCACCAGGACGTAGGAGATCATCGTGAGGCCGCTGCCGCGGCGATGCGCCATCACCCCAACGGCGACATCGACGGCGACGGCGAGGGCGATCGCCGCCACGCTGCCGATCACGATCGGATCGCGCACGAGACGCATCAATTTGTGCGGCCCGCCGATGGCCTGCCACGCAATGACGCCGACGACCGGCAACATGATGAAGCCATCGGTCAGCGCGACGAAGCCGGCAAGGAGCGACAGCCCGATGGCCGCCGCGACACTGCGCCGCCGTAACGCGACAACCTCGACGATCATGACCAGCACGAGCAGTAACGGCGTCCACGTCAGACGGGCCCAGCCGGTTTTCGACACGAACACGTAGAACGGCGACACGAGCACGAGCAGCGCAAAGATCCACCCCGCGGGCGCGGAGCCGAGCACGTACGCGGCGAACACCCCGCCCGCAGCCGCGAACGCGAGGTTCGTCATGCCGCCGAGCACATACAGGTTTCGTTCCGATGTCGGGATGTGGAGCGCGGTGAGCGCGCCGGTGCCGAGATAATAGAACGACACGTCACCCAGACCGTGCTGCGAGTAGAACATCGACCGGAAGAAGTTGTAGCGTGTCGGCGCGGACAGATTGAACAGCGGCAAGCCGTGGAGCCGTGTGCCGGGCATCACCTCGGACATCTCGTCGGGTGACTGGCAGAACACGTCGCTTTCTTCCTTGAAGCGGACGTACGCCCCGAAGACGACAGCGGCCATCGTCGCGGCGATGATGGCGCGGCGCCAACCCATTTACACCGGACCTACGACACGGACTTCCGGCAGCGGCACGATGAAGCGGCCGCCGTGCGAGAGAAACGCCTGCTCCTTCTCGACAATCTCCGGCTCGTAGTTCCACGCCGTCATGATCGCGAAGTCGGGCGGATCGCGATGAAATACGTCGGGCGGCACGATGGGGATGTTCACGCCGGGCACGTACTTGCCGTAGCGCAGCGGCGACATATCGACAACGTAATCGATCAGGTCGGCGCCCAACCGGCAGAAGTTGAGCAGGATTGTCGAGCGGCCGGCGGCGCCGTACCCGACGATCCGCCGGCCGGCGCGTTTCAGATCGCTGACCAGGGCGTGCAACGTCTGTTGTCGCGCGCGGACGCGGTCGCCGAACCGATCGACACGCCAACCGTGCTCGGCCTCAATCATCTCTTCGACGATCGGTGCAGGCGCTCGCCCGCTGCCGATTCGCGCAGCGGTGACGCGGACCGACCCTGCATGGATCGGAATGCGCGTCACATCGACGATCCGCAGGCCATGGGCCGCGAACAGCCGCTGCAGTCCGACGAGCGAGTGGTAATACACGTGCTCGTGATAGACCGTGTCGTACTGCACGAGCGCAATCAGGTCGCCCTGGTATTGCACTTCGCAGACAAACACCCCGTCATCCTCGAGCAACGTCGTGACGCCGCGCACGATGCCGTGGAGATCCTCGACATGCGCGAACACGTTGTTGCCCGTGACGATGCGCGCGCGGCCGTACTGCTCGCGGACACGCTGCGCGCTGCTCTCGTTGAAGTAGTCCTGGACGAGCGGCCACCCGCCCTCGCGGCTCGCGCGCAGCGCGACATCCGACGGGTCGACGCCGACGACGTGCGCGCCAGCCGCGCGCAGCGGCTTCAGCAACACGCCGTCGTTGCACCCGAACTCGACGACGAGACGCCCGCGGGCGCCCTCGCGTTCGACGATCTCCGGGCCCATGCGGGCAAAGTGGTCGATGAGCGTCCGCGTCGTGCTCGACACATACGAGTACTGCGTGAAGATTTCAGCCGGCGGCACGATGTCCAGAATCTGCATCAGCGTGCAGTCTTCGCACCGAGCAAGCCGAAGCGGAAACGCCGCCTGCAGCGCCAACTCGTCTGCCGTCAGGAATCCGCCGGCCAGCGGCATGTCGCCGTATTCGACCAGCAGCGTCAGCCGATTCGACCCGCAGGTGCGGCACGACGTGCGGGTGATGGTTGTCGTACCGAGCCATCCGCGATTCATTGGACCGGCGCTCGCGTGAGAAGCTGCTGATACAGCGCCGCGTACTTCGCGACGCCGTCCGACAGGCTGAACAGGCGCTCGGCGGTCTGACGGCACCGGGCGTCGACGGTCGAATCGGCCAGCAACGCGTCGAGCGGCGCGGCGGTCGCATCAAAGTGTTCCGGCGATGGCTCCGCGACGACGACGCCGACGTGATTGTCGCGAACGATCGCGCCAGAATCGCCGATGCCGTCGTTGATCACGACGGGGACGCCACACGCCAGAAACTCGGCGAGCTTCGTCGCCGCCGAGGCGCGCTTCGAAAAACAGCGCTTGATGAAAAACACGCCGACATCCATCGACTGCATCATCTGCGGCATGTCCTCGAAGGCAGCCTGCACGATCGACAGACGGTCGTCCGGCACGCCCGCCGCCTGCGCATCCGCCCGCAGCTGGTGGTGATCCTCACGCGTCACCATGCGCACCGTGGCCGCAGGCAACCGCCGGCACAGCCATCCAAGATACGCGAGTGTTTCCGTCCGCAGGTACCAGTTGCTGAGCGTCCCGACGTAGCCAATCACCAATTTCGACCGATCGCGCGCGCGATCCGTTCGCGGCACGAACCGATCGAGATCCGCGCACGTCGGGATGACCTGCACCGGCATCCCGGGACGCATCCCGAGCTGCGGCAGCTCGCGCACTCCCGCCTCAGTCAGCGACACGATCGCGTCCGCCTTCGAGAGAAATCGTCGCTCCCACCATTTGCCTGCGCGGTGCAGCATACCGCCTCTCGGCCAGTGACCCGCTTCGACCTTCTCGTCGACCCAGAACCCGCGCATGTCGAACAACACTCGGGCGCCGGACGCGCGCTTGGCGCGGAGACCGATGAGTGCCGGCACGTAGCCGCGTACGTGCACGATGTCGGCTCGAACCGCGCGAGCGACGCGGACGCCGACGAACACGTCGTAGATGGTGGACAGGACGGGCGGGCGTTTGTGGTACCGGCGCGGCAGCCAGGTGACACCGGCGGCGTGCAGGCGGGCACGCATGCCGTCGACGCGCGGACGGTCCGCGAGATCGGCTGACCTCTCGAACGACAGCAGGGTGATGTGTGCGTCCGCGGCGAGGCGCTCGAGATAGGCGACCACCTGCGACTGGCCGAGCGGCTCCAACGCGCCATCGTAGGAGATGTACAGGACTCGCGGGACCTGCGCCATCGCCTCCTACGCGACGACGGGCGCCGACGCGATGACGCGACCGGACAAACGCACGATGGTCGGCGCGTCGAACCCGCGCAGCGCGTTGCGCGTGTCGACGATCGGCACGCCGCTGTCGACGACGGCGCGCCAGTTGAAGACCGAGTGATCCGTGCAGATGACCGCGCAGTCGGGCGCCGGCGACAACGCCGTCGACTCGTCCACTGCCGTCATCGTCCGGCCGGCGTGCGTCATCGTTGTCACGTACGGATCGCTGTAGCTGACCACCGCGCCGCGGCGTTCCAGCAACTCGATGATGTCGAGCGCCGGCGATTCGCGCATATCCGACACGTCCTTTTTGTACGACACACCGTAGACGTGGACGCGCGAGCCGTTGATCGCCTTGCGGACGCTGTTCAACGCGTCGCCGACGCGATCGACGACGAAGTGCGGCATCGACGAGTTGACGTGGCCGGCGAGCTCGATGAAACGGCATTCGAACCCGCTCTGGCGCGCCTTCCACGACAGATAGAACGGGTCGATCGGAATGCAGTGCCCGCCGAGGCCGGGGCCGGGATAGAACGGCATGAAGCCGAACGGCTTCGTCTTCGCGGCTTCGATGACCTCCCAGACGTCGATGTCCATCGTGTGACACATCTGCGCGAGCTCGTTCACCAGCCCGATATTGACGGCGCGGAATGTGTTTTCGAGAAGCTTCACCATCTCGGCGACGCGGGTAGAACTGACCGGTACGACATTACTGACGACCTGCGCGTACAGCGCCGTCGCCGCACGCGTACTGGCCGCGCCGTGACCGCCGACAATCTTCGGAATGTTGCGCGTGGTGTAGGTCTGGTTACCGGGGTCGACACGTTCCGGCGAGAACGCGAGAAAGAAATCGCGATCGGCCACGAGCCCTTTCGCCTCGAGCATCGGCAACGCGACTTCGTCGGTCGTGCCCGGATAGGTGGTCGATTCCAGGATCACCAACTGACCCGGCTTGAGCGCCGCGGCGACGTGTTCGAGCGCGCGGACGACGTACGACAGATCGGGATCTTTCGTCTTGCGCAGCGGCGTCGGCACGCAGATGTCGGCGACGTCCATGTCGCCGAGACGAGTCATGTCGCTCGTGGCGCGGAAACGGCCGGCCGTTACGGCGGCACGCAGGTCCGCTTCCGGCACGTCCGGAATGTAACTGTGGCCGGCGTTGATCGCGGCGACCTTCGACTCGTCGACATCGAAACCGGTGACGTCGAAGCCGTGTGTCGCGAATTCAACCGCGAGCGGCAGGCCGACGTATCCGAGGCCGATGACGCCGACGCGCGCGCGCTGCGCGCTGATGCGTTCGAGAAGTGTGGAGATTGCTGTGCTCATGGTGTGAAGTTACAGAGTGGACGCGCAGTCGGTCCCTTGCGGTCCGTGGGCGACGCGCGCGATATCCGCATCAATCATCATCTTGACGAGACCCGAGAAGTCGACCGACGGCGACCATCCCAGCTGCGTCTTCGCCTTCGTGCAGTCGCCGATCAGATGATCGACTTCCGCCGGCCGGATCAGTTTCGGATCGAGTTTGACGTGCTTCGTCCAGTCGAGCCCGGCATGGCCGAAGGCCACTTCGACGAGATCGCGCACGGAGTGGCTCTGACCGGTCGCGATGACGTAATCGTCCGCGCGATCCTGCTGCAGCATCATCCACATCGCCTTCACGTAGTCGCCGGCGAATCCCCAATCGCGTTTCGCATCGAGGTTGCCGAGCCACAACGTATCGGTCAATCCGTGCTTGATGCGCGCGACGCCGTCGGTCACCTTGCGGGTCACGAACTCGAGCCCGCGTCGCGGCGACTCGTGGTTGAACAACAGTCCGGATACGGCGAAGAGATCGTAGCTCTCGCGATAGTTGACCGTGATGTAGTGCGCGAACACCTTCGACACGCCGTACGGGCTTCGCGGATAGAACGGCGTCAGCTCGCTTTGCGGGACTTCGCGGACCTTGCCGAACATCTCGCTCGACGACGCCTGATACATCTTGATGCTCGGATCGACCTGCCGGATCGCTTCGAGCACGCGGGTGACGCCCTGCGCATTGAACTCGCCCGTCAGCATCGGCTGATCCCACGATGCCGGCACGAACGACATCGCCGCCAAGTTGTAGAACTCCGTTGGACGGATTTCGTCAATCAACCGGATCAGCGACAGCTGATCGAGCAAGTCGGCCGGCCGCAGCGTGACGCGGTCGAGAATGTGCTGGATCCGCCACAGGTTCGGCGCGCTCGACCGTCGGACGACGCCGTACACCTCGTAGCCCTTCGAGAGCAGAAGTTCGGCGAGATAGGATCCGTCCTGCCCGGTGATCCCGGTGATAATGACTCGTTTCGACATGGAGTGGGTTTGACCCGGAAGTCACATGATTCTATGAGGATACGGGCACTCAGGTCAAGAATGAACCATGGGCATTGTCCGCAGTAACGCCGCGTTTTACCTCGACGCGCATGCCCGCGGCGTGCGGTTCGATCGGACGCTGACGCTCGGTCGCCAACGTCTCTACGTCTCGCCCGCCGAGTTGGCCGACCTCGCGTGTCGTCATCGGCCTGAGGCACGCGATCGCGCCGCCGCGATGGCGTTCGGCGATCATGCGGATGATTTTCTGAAGACGTTTCTGGATGTGGCGACGCTCGATACGCTCGATCACTCGACGTACGAAGGCGCGACGATCGCGCACGATTTGAATCAGCCGCTGCCCGGTTCACGCCACGAGCAGTACGACGCGGTGATCGATTCGGGAACCCTCGAGCACGTGTTCAATGTGCCGGTTGCGCTCGCCAGTTACATGCAACTCCTGAAGCGCGGCGGATCGCTGTTCCTTTCGACACCCGCCAACAACATGTGCGGGCACGGCTTCTATCAGTTCAGCCCGGAGCTTTTTTTTCGCGTGTTCAGCCGCGCCAACGGATTCGCGCTGACGAAGATGGTGCTCGTGACGCACCCGTTCCCGGGCGCGGAGTTGAGCGCACGGCAGATCGCGTACGACGTCAGCGATCCGGAGGAACTTGGCGCACGCGCGCCGCTGATGACCTCGACACCGGCGTTTCTCATGATCGAAGCGCGCCGGGAATCCATCGCGCCGATCTTCGCGACGCCTCCGCTGCAGAGCGACTACGTCACGAAGTGGAGCGGAACACGCGTGCCTGCCGCGCGCGGAGGTCTTCGGTCGATCTTCAAGCAGTTGCCGCTCGCGACCCAACATTTCGCGATCGGCTGGTATCAGCGCGCCTATCAGTGCACGCTACGGAACCGTCGTCGCTTTCGTCGACGGACCGACTGAAGCCCGCCACAGGCTGAGCGCGGCCGCCGTGGCCGTGCCCGCGACAATCACGCCTTGCAGAATCTGCAACCGATCGGTCCACGCGAGCCACGCCTGAATCGCCGACACGGCTAATCCTGCGGCGACGATGACGCAGGTCCGCGCGGTGTCCTCGTCCGTGTTGCCGAGGAACCAGACGAGCGAGACACCGCACGCGGCGACCGCACTGATGCCGTATCCAATCGGCACGCCGACGATGCCGATGTGACGGACGAGATAAAGCGACCCGAGCAGCGCGATCACCGAATAG
>DASREL010000219.1:0-86375 GCA_035652075.1 Vicinamibacterales bacterium | reverse complement strand
ACACGTCGGAGGTGACCGGACGCCCGTCCTCGGCGAGTCGATGCGCCTGCAGCTCGTAATCGGCGAACATCACCTGCGTGTAAAAGGTGGACACGATCCCGTCGATCGCATGCTGCAGCAGCACGATCCGCTCGCGATCGTCGGTCGCCTGCTCGAGCATGTACTCGAGGAAGAGCATCTCGCTCAGCGTCGACGGCACTTCGGCCACAAAGATCGTGTACGCCGAGTACACGAACGGTTGATGCGCATTCGACAGCAGCGTGTGCATCGAGTGTCCCATCTCGTGCGCCAGCGTGAACACCGCATCGAGCGTGTCGTTGTAGTTCAACAGCATGTACGGGTGGACGCCGTACACGGGAGCGGAGTAGGCACCACTGCGCTTCCCCGGATTCTCGTACACATCGATCCAGTCGCCGAACAGTACGTCGCGCAGTTGGTTCTTGTATTGGTCACCGAGCGGCGCGACCGATGCCGGCAGCCAGTCCAGGACATCGGCATACGGATATTTGCGACCGTAATCGACGAGCGGGATCGTCGCATCGTAGGTGTGATACGACTCGACGCCCAGGACCCGCTTGCGGAGCCGGTGGTACCGGCGCAGCGGCTCGGTTCCGGCTTTCGTCGTTTCGATCAAGTTCTCGACGACCGCCGGCGGGATGTTGTTGCCGTGGAGCGCCGCGTCGAGTGTCGACGAGTAGCCTCGCGCTTCGGCGTGAAACCAGTCGCGCTGCAACACGCCGTTGTACAGCGACGCATACGTGTTGACGTTCGATTCGTAGACCTTGTGAAAGGCGGTGAACGCTGCCGCACGATCGCGCTGATCGCGATCGGTCGCGAGGATCGCGCGATATTGGCCGTACGTCAGCGTTACGTCCTGCCCGGTCGATGGCAACGCAATCGTCGGATGCTTCACATCCGCCGTGGACAACGCCGCGTACGCGTCGTACGGCGACGAGGAGAACCGGCTCGACAGCGACAGCAGGTGCTCGCCCTTTTCATCGAGCACGTGTTCCTGCTGCCGGTAGAGATCCTCGAGGGCGAATCGGTACACCGCGAGGTCCTTGTTCGCCGACATCCACGCCTGAATGGTGGCGAGCGGAATCGCCAGCAACTCAGGGTTGAACCATGCGCTGGCCTGACTCGCTTTCGCAAACAGGATCTGCACCTGCTGCCGCTTCGCGTTGACCTGGTTGTCGCGCTGATCTTCGTCGTATCTCAACGACGCGAAATACCAGACCTTGTACGTCAACTGCCCGATGTCATCCGACAGATGCATCGCGGCGAGCAATTGCTCGGGCCCTTTCGCTAGCGACCCCTGAAGCGCCGCGTACGCGGCAATCTGCTTTTCGAGCGTGTCATAGGCCGCTTGCCACGCAGACCAATCCGGAAAGATGTGCGTCAGGTTCCACTTGAATCGATCCGAGATCTCATGACGTTCGCGAAGCTGGGGGGCCGCCGAGTCCATGTCGGAATCATAGCGCAGCACAACGATTCACCATGGCAGGTGTGAATTTTGCTGCGCACATCTGTGGGAGGCATCCATGGATCATCCACGCCCAGGTTTGAGGTACATCAGCGTCAGTGAACTCGACGGCGACAGGCGCACGTTCGACGGCTTCACTGTCGACGATCCCGCGGGCGAAAAGCTCGGCAAGCTCGAAGGTTTCATCCTCGACGTCAATTCGGCTCGTCCGTACTACGTCGTGTGCGACGCGGGCGGCTGGTTCCGATCGAAACACTTCCTCCTGCCGATTGGCCACGTGGCGCTCGACAGCGAGTCACGGAAGCTCATCGCCGACGTCACCAAGGACCACGTGCGCCGCTACCCGGGGTTCGATCTCGACGAGTTCAAGAAACTGTCTGAGGATGACCTGTATCGGATCGCACAAGGGATGGCGGCCGAGTGCTGTCCGAACGAGGCGATCGATCGATCGCAGCCGGCCTACACGCGGTTCGAGATCTGGTCACACTATCGGACGCCGACCTGGTGGGATTCGTCGTACTACCAGCCGAGCGGCGTCAAGGAAACGCTCGCCGGATCTCGTCGCGAGTAAGTTCGCGCCACTGACCGGGCTCGAGGTCGCCAAGCTCGAGCCCGCCGACGCTGACGCGCTTCAACCGCGTCACCTCGTGTCCGATCGTCGCGAACATCTTTCGAATTTCCCGGTTGCGCCCCTGGTGCAGTTCGACGACCAGGTGTGTCTCGCGCTTCGATCGCTTGCGGACCGTGACGCCGGGCATGGTCGCGGTCATCTCGCCGCGAACCGTGACGAGATACACGCGCGGAACCGCGTTGGCTGGATCGGTGATCCGATTGGCCAGCTGCGTGTCGGTCGTCAGAATCAAAAGTCCCGAGGTCGCGAGATCCAACCGTCCCACCGCGACGAGGCCTGTGCCCGACTCCCCAAGCACGTCGTAAATCGTTCGTCGTCCTGCTGGATCGTGCCTCGTGGTGACGACGCCGCGCGGTTTGTGAAACACGAGAGCACGCCACGCGGCGCGCGTCTGCGGCGCGTCGTCGATGGCGATTCGAACCCGCTCGGGCACGACAGCGCGACGCGGATCGGTGATGACGCGGCCGTCAACCCGTATGCGGCCGGCGATGATCGCGCCGGTCGCCTGCGCGCGCGACAGCAGCCCCAGCTTCGACAGCGCTCTATTGAGCGGAACGGTGGAAGACGAGGCGCGAGATCTCGGCGGCGAGCGCCGAACCCTGTTTTTCATCCTGGAGCCCGCGAATGAGGACGACGAGCACGTACGGCCGATCCGCAAAGACGATCGCCGCGTCGTGTTGAATCTTCGTGATTTCTCCGGTTTTGTGCGCCACGCGAATACCGGGTGGCAGCCCGGCGGGAATGCGGCTCGCAAAATGCTGACGTTCGAGGATCGCGATCATTTCCTTGCTGGAGGCTGTGTCGATGGCCTGGCCGCTCGCGATCTTCTCCATCAACGTCATCAACGCGCGTGCCGTGGTCGTGTTGTTCAGCCCCTTGTCGAACGCCTTCGTGTCTTCGACGCCGCGCAGCACGTGCATGCCAGATGCGCCGAGGTCGTCGGTCGTGCGCTGAATCGCTTTCGCGCCCAGATGCTCGATGAGGATGTTTGCCGCGAAGTTGCTGCTGACCGTGATCATCGCTTCGCACAGCTCGCGATACGACATCGTGTCGCCGACGTGCGCGTACACGCCAGCGTCGGAATCGTCGCCGGGGCTCAGCGCGAACGGGCTGCCGTCGACGATGCTGTGGAATTCGTTCGTGATCGGTACGCGCTCCTCGAGCCTCAGCGATCCGGCTTTGGCCCGCCGGAACAGTTCGATCATCACCGGCACTTTCATCGTGCTCGCGGCGTGAAACTCGACGTCCGGGTTGATCAGCAGTGCTTCCCGGCCGTCGAGCGTGCGGAATGCGACCGCGACGTCGGCGCCGCTCTTCGCGATGACCGACTCGACACGACCGCGCAGGGCCGGTCCTTCCGGACCCGCCGCGATAATCGTGAGCGCCAACGCAATGGACATCATCGCTGCGTCGCTTTGGCGTCGCCTTTCAAGAAATCGCGAACGAGCGCGTTGAACTGCGCGGCTTTCTCGAGCTGCGGCATGTGACCGCAGTCGTCGATGATCACTTTCTTCGATCCGGCAATCGCGCGCTCGAGACGATCGGCGCCGGCCGGGTTCGCCAGCTCGTCGTACTTGCCCCACACGATCATCGTCGGAGCTTTCACGCCCCGCACGTCGCTCTCGGTCAGCGCGCCAAGACCCTTCTCGCCGGACTCTTGAATCTTCGTGATCGTGAATGCCGACCGCAGCCGCATCGCGAGCTGCTCCTCCACCATCTTGTCGGTGACGAGGCTCTTGTCGTGGAACAGGATCTTGAAGAATTCGCGCGTTTCCTCTCGGGTGACGCTGTTCTGCAGCTGGCGCCTCCGCGCTGCCTCCGCATCTCCCCGACCTGCCCGACCCGCCCCACCTGCCCTACCCGCCCCACCTGCCCCATCCGCCCTATATCCGCCGCCATCGGCAAGAACGATCTTGTCGACCATCTCCGGGAACTTCGCGGCCGTGTACAGCGCGACGCCGGCGCCCATGGAGTTGCCGACGAGGGATGCACGGCCGACCTTCGCCGCTTTGAGGAAGTCGACGAGAAACTCGGCGAGCATGCCGGTGTGGTAGTTCGCGAGCGGCTTGTCCGACTCGCCGAAGCCAATCTGATCGAGCGCGTAGACGTGGAAGTCTTTCGCGAGCGGTTCGATGTTGGGTCCCCACCGCGATCCGTCGCCGCCGAGACCGTGCAGCAGCACGACCGGCGGGCCTGAGCCGGCTTCGAGGTAATGGAGCTTGAACCCCAGCACCGTGACGTCTTTGCCCTTTGGCGCCTGGGCTGACAGTGCCACGGTCCAGATGGCGATGACGGCCAGAGATCGTTTCAGCATGCGGTGGATTCTATGGCAATGTTGGAGCGATGTTGAAACGATCGGCGCCCGTCCTCGCGCTCCTGCTGACCGCGCTCTCGTGCAGCGCGTGCTTCGAATCGACCCTCGTCCTGCGTGTCGGTGCCGACGGGACGGGCACCGTGCAACAGCGCACGATCGTCAAGAAGGCGGCGCTGGCGCAGTTGCGCAGCTTTTCGGCGCTCGGCCGCGGGCGCGCGACGCTCGATCCGTTGTCCGAAGATCAGGCCCGCGCCCTCGCGACGACGCTGGGACCGGGCGTGACGTACGTGTCGTCCACGGTGATCAACAACGACGACGGCGAAGGACGTGATTCGCTGTATGCGTTCAACGACGTGTCGCAGCTGCGCGTCAGCGAGACGCCGCAGCCGCCCGGCGGAATCACGATCAAAACCGATGCGATCGGCACAGACGCGCCTGCGATCACGCTGTCGCTGTCACACGAGCCGAACGGCAACGTCGTCCTGCACATCGTCATCCCGCCGCCGGCGCTCTTCGATCCGAACGGCCGCATCAATCCGGCGGTCATCGAGCAGCTGCAAGGCATCAAGGCGATGCTGGCGGGCGCGCACCTCTTGATCACGATGGAACCCAACGGGCGCTTCGTCCGCTCGAGCAGCCCGTACGTCGACGGTTCGCGCGTGACGCTGCTCGAAGTCGACGTCGATCGCGTGCTCGGCGACGCGACGTTCGTGCCGCGGCTGCAGAGCGCCAAATCCGTGGACGACGTGAAGGACGTCGTCAAAGCGACACCTGGCCTGAAGATCAATCTCGATCCCGAGATCACCATCGAGTTCGCGCCTCACTAAAATCTTGCGCTTGACTTGCCATTTTAGTTTCAACTAAATTGACTGGGTGCTGAACGTCATCGCCTCGCCGCGGCGGCGCGAGATCCTTCGACTCGTCTGGCATCGGGAACTCCCGGCCGGCGCGATCGCCGAGGCGATGCCCGACGTCACCTTTGGCGCCGTCTCGCTGCACTTGCGCGCGCTCGCCGACGCCGGACTCGTCCACATCCGCGCCGACCATCGACATCGTTTTTACCGCGCGAACGTCGACGCGCTCGGTCCCGTCCGCGAACTGCTCGAGGAGATGTGGGACGACGCGCTGTGGAAGCTGAAACTGGCGGCCGAACTCGAACAGACACGACGAGGACCGCGGCGGCACGCCACACGACCGCACCGGAGACACCGATCATGACCGTGCTCACCGAACTGCTCGATCGCACCATCGTCATTCGCGCGAAGCCCGACCTCGTGTTCCGCTACTTCACCGACAGCGCGCGATGGGCCGCCTGGTGGGGCCAGGGATCGTCCATCGACGCGCGGCGCGGCGGCGCGATGAAGATCCGCTATCCGGACGGCACCGAGGCGGTCGGCGAAGTCGTCGACGTCGAACCGCCGTCGCGGATCGTCTTCACGTACGGCTACGCGAGCGGCACACTGATTCCGCCGGGTGGATCGCGCGTCACGATCGAGGTCGAACCGCATCGCGACGGCACGCTCGTCACGCTGCAGCATCAGTTCGCGGATGCGCCAACGCGCGATCAGCACGTGCAAGGGTGGCGCTACCAGCTGTCGCTCTTCAGCAACGTCGTCGTCAACGAACTCCACGCGAACGCCGCCGAACTCGTCGACGCGTGGTTTGCCGCGTGGGCAACCACAGACGATGACGAGCGCAAGCGGATGCTGCGAAACATTGTCGCGGCGAACGTCACGTTCCGCGATCCGTACAGCACGGTCGATGGGCTCGATGAACTGCACGCCCAGATCGGCGGCGCGATCCGGTTCATGCGCGGCGTGCGGTTGCACCGCGCAGGTACCGTTCGGCACTGCCAAGGAACCGTGCTCTCCGACTGGACGGCGACGGGTATGGGTCCGGACGGACAGGCGCAGGCCACTGGCACGAACGTGTTCGTGCTCGGCGCCGACGGGTTGATCACTTCAGCGGTCGGGATCTGGAACCGCTAGCGACACGAACTCGATCGACGGCTTCCCGCGCGCGATCGTCAGCACTGCGACGCTCGGTTGAATATCGAACCGTCGCGCACCGGCGGCGCCGGGGTTGACGGCGATTCGCCCTTCGTCGTTCGCGATCATGATGGGTCGATGCGTGTGCCCGAACATCACGACGTCGCCGCGGTAGCGCGCCAGCGCGAGTTCCGGCGTCGGACGTCCGAGTTCGTGCCCATGGCTGACGTGGATCGTGACGCCGTCGAAGGTCAAGGTCAGTTCCGCGGCGAGCGCGGGATCGTGCGGATCGTCGACGTTGCCGTACACCGCGTCGGTCGGCGCGATCGCTCGCAGCGCCTTCAGAGCCGCGGCTCCGCCGACGTCGCCGCCATGCAGAATCAGATCGACCTCACCGAACACGTCCGCGATCTCGGGCCGCACGAGGCCGTGCGTATCCGAGATCAGCCCGATGCGCATCATCTGCGGTAACGGCGCAGCGCCGGCGTCGACGCCGCGACCCATCCGGTCGCGATCAAACAACCGACGCCGCCGCTGATCACCGAAAACGGCGCGCCCAACCAGTTGGCCACGGCGCCCGCTTCGAGTTCGCCCAGCTGCGGACCGCCCATGAAGAACACCATGTTCACGCCGGTCATACGCCCCCGCAGCCGGTCTGGCGTTTCGAGCTGACGGATCACGTTCCTGATGATCATGCTGACGGTATCGGTCGCGCCCGTCATCGCCAGGCAGAAGAACGTGACCCAGAACGACCGCGACATGCCGAACACGACTGTGGCGATCCCGTACCCGACGACGGCCCACAACAGCGTGGGGCCGCGCCGCTGAATCCGTTCGGTCATCGGCACCATGATCGCGCTCATCACGACCGCGCCCACCGCGGGCGCGGCATACAGCCAGCCGTAACCCTTCGCACCGACTTGCAGGATGTCCTGCGCGAAGATCGGCAGCAGCGCCATCGCCGACGAGAAGAACGTCGCGAAGAAATCGAGCAGCATCGTCGATCGGATCAGCGGCTGCGAGAACACGAACCGCAGTCCTTCACGCGCCGCGTGCCACGACACATCGTCGCGCGTGCCCGGCGCCGACGGCTCCCGCTCGGGGATGTTGCGCATCATGACGAGCGCGATGATCACGAAGCCGAACGAGATCGCGTTCGCGACGTACGCCCACCCGACGTTCGTGATCGCGATCAGGATGCCGCCGAGCGACGGGCCCGCGACCGAGGCGGTCTGGAACATGATCGTGTTGAGGCTGATCGCGTTCGGAAGATGCTCGCGCGGGACGAGCGTCGGCACCAGCGCATTGCGCGCCGGCAGATCGAAAGCACCGACGGCCGACCCCACCGCCGCGAGCATGTAGATCATCCAGACCTTGCGGATGTCGGCGAACGCCAGCGCCGCAAGCGCCAGCGCGACGAGGGCGGCGGCCGTCTGCGTGAACAGCATCAGCCGTCGGCGATCCCACACGTCGGCGACGACGCCCGCGAACATCGAGAAGATGACGACCGGCACGACGCGCACGAGCCCGACGAAACCGAGCGCGAGCCCTTTCTTGTCCGGCGGGACGAGCAGCGATACGTGCCAGAGCAGCGCGGCGTTCTGCATCATCGACCCGGTGAACGACACCAGGAGCCCGATCCAGATCAGCCTGAAGTTCCTGTGCTGCAGCGCGACGAACGATTCGCGTGAGATCACGTCTAGGAATGACCGAGGATCCGGTGCGGTTGGTACAACTCCTCGAGGAACGTCATGTCATCCGGCGACAGCGTGATGTCCAGCGCGGCAACGGCTTCGTCGAGGTGCGACATCTTCGACGCGCCGACGATCGGCGCGGTGACGCCCGGCTTCGCCAGCAGCCACGCGAGCGCGATCTGCGCCGGCTTGACGCCGCGCCGCGCCGCGAGTTCGGCCGCACGGTCGGCGATCGCGAAATCGCTGTCGGCGTAATACATGTCGTGGGCGAAGTCGTCGGTCTGCGATCGCCGCGTCTCGCCGCCCTTTGCCTTCGTGCGGTTGCCGGCGAGAAATCCCCGCGCCATCGGACTCCACGGGATCACGCCGATGCCGTCCGCGCGGCACAGCGGCAGCATCTCGCGCTCTTCCTCGCGGTAGACGAGGTTGTAGTGATTCTGCATCGCGACGAATCGCGTCCACCCGTTCGTGTCGGCGACGTGAAGCATCGTCGCGAACTGCCAGGCGTACATGCTCGACGCGCCCACATAGCGCGCCTTCCCGGCTTTGACGATGTCGTGCAGCGCTTCGACGGTCTCTTCAATCGGCGTCGTGTAGTCGAAGCGGTGGATCTGGTACAGATCGACGTAGTCGGTGCCAAGCCGCTGCAGCGACTCGTCTATCGCGTGCATCAGATGTTTGCGTGACAAGCCGCGCGTGTTCGGGTTGCCGGCAAAGGCGTTTGCTCCGAGCGAGTAAAACGCTTTCGTGGCAATGACGATCTCGTCGCGTCTGGCGAAATCCTTCAACGCCCGACCGAGGACGCGTTCGCTCTCGCCGCGAGAGTACATGTCGGCGGTGTCGAAGAAGTTGATCCCGTGCTCGAGCGCGCGCTGGATGAACGGACGGCTCTCGGGCTCGTCGAGGACCCACGGGCGCCACTGCGACGTGCCGTACGTCATCGCGCCCAGGCAGAGGCGCGACACCTTGAGCCCGGTGTGACCGAGTCGAACGTACTCCAAGTTACTGAACGTCGAGGAGCTCGACGTCGAAGACGAGCGTGGCGTTCGGAGGAATCGCCCCGCCGGCGCCGCGCGAGCCGTACGCCAGGTCCGACGGGATGACGAGCGTGCGCGTGCCGCCGACCTTCATGCCGGCAACGCCCATGTCCCATCCACTGATCACCTGCCGGGCGCCGAGCTTGAACGAGAACGGCTCGCCGTGATCCTTGGAGCTGTCGAATTTCTTGCCGTGCTTGTCGGCCGCTTTCGGATCGTAGAGCCAGCCGGTGTAGTGAACCGTGACCTGCTTGCCGCTCGTCGCGGTCGCGCCGTTGCCAACCTTGGAGTCACTCACCTGCAAGCTCGTGATGTTATCCATCGGGCGATCATACATTGGGAAATTGGGTAATTGGGAAATTGGGTAATTGGGTAATTGGGTAATTGGATATTGGCTGATCGAGCAACGGGTTGGACCATCGACGGTGCCTGTCAACGTTTGTTGTCGAAGTCAGCGGCGCTTCTTGCGTTCGTTGAACCGCGCCGTGCCCACCGACGCCGAGAAGATCGCACAGAGTTCTGTCGCCTCACGCAGCAGCGGCGCAATATCCGCGGATCGGATTAATTCGCTACCCTCAATGAATTCCAACCATCCCTGGCTCTCGTCGGCCTCTTCGTTGACGATCCCGAGTTTCGCGGTGAACTCAGTGTGGCTCCGCGCACGACAAGACGCGCGGTAGTTAAACGCAACGCCAGTTGCTGCGCGCGTCAACTGCCGTTTCACCACGGGTCCTGGTTCTTCGATGGGCAGCTGACGAATTAGCGCACAAACATCGAGTGCGAACCTCATTGTCCGCGCCTTGAGTTCTTCGGATTCTTTGCTCATGTCGAAGCTCGTCGCATCGGCTGTGCCAACCTTCAAGCAATCGCCATCACCCCGCTGCCCAATCACCCGATTACCCGATTACCCGATTACCCAATTACCCAATTACCCAATTAACCGACGCTAAGCACGATTTTCCCGATATGCGCGCTCGACTCGAGGAGCGCGTGCGCGGCGGCCGCCTGTCGCAGCGGAAACGTCTTGAAGATGATCGGCTTCACCTGACCCGACTCGAGGAGCGGCCAGACGTGTGCGTGGACAGCGCTGGCAATGGCGCCTTTGTCGGCGACGGGGCGCGCACGGAGCGTTGATCCCGTGACCGTCAGCCGTTTCTGCATGATCGTCTGAATGTTCATCTCGACCTTGACGCCGTGCAGCGTCGCGATCTCGACGAGGCGTCCTTCGACGGCGAGCGCGTCGATGTTGCGCGCGAAGTAGTCGCCGCCGACCATGTCAAGAATCAGGTCGACGCCACGACTCTGCGTCAGTGCCTTCACGACGACGGCGAAGTCCTCGTCGCGGTAGTTGATCGCGCGTTCGGCGCCGAGACGTTCGCACGCCGCGCATTTCTCCGCCGAGCCCGCCGTCGCGAACACCCGCGCGCCCTGGGCGCTCGCAAGTTGGATCGCGGTGGTACCGATCCCGCTCGAGCCGCCGTGAATCAGGACCGACTCGCCCGCGCGCAACCGGCCGCGCTCGAAGACGTTCGTCCACACGGTGAAA
Source organism: Vicinamibacterales bacterium (assembly GCA_035652075.1). Classification (GTDB taxonomy): domain Bacteria; phylum Acidobacteriota; class Vicinamibacteria; order Vicinamibacterales; family CAVVIG01; genus Gp6-AA45. The sequence goes on along the minus strand of DASREL010000219.1, from coordinate 75,682 downwards.
AACGTCTCCGGAATCGCGGCGGCGGCCGTCATGTCGAGACCCCGCGGCACCGGCAGGCACTGCACCGCCGGCGCCGCGCAGTACTCCGCGTATCCGCCCCCCGCGACCAGCGCGCAGACGCGGTCGCCCGGTCGAAACGCCGTGACGTCGGACGCGACCGATGCAATCGTCCCGGCAACTTCGAGTCCGGGAATATCCGACGCACCCGGAGGCGGCGGATACCGTCCGCGCCGCTGGAACACGTCAGGCCGATTCACGCCGGCGGCCGCAACCTTGATCAGCACATCGCCGCCCGCAAGCGTCGGCATCGGCCGCTCGACGGCCGTCAACACATCCGGCTCTCCCGGTTCTCGAATCTCGATCGCAATCATCGTTCGTCCCCAAACACCGCGGCGGTCGTGGCCGGCTCGAGCACCACCGCCGCGAGCAGCACGCCCACAGCCAGACTGAATGCCCCGACGGCGCCAAGCGCGCGAACGCCGGCGATCAGCACGCCGTCGGCGGCCAACATCGTCGTCACGGCGACATCGACGAATCGCATCGCGCGTGTCATTCGCCGCCGCTCATGATCCAGTCGCGCGCGGTTCATGCGCTCGGTAAAAATCAGGTGACCGCGCAGCACGGCCCCAATTGTCGCCGCCGCGCTAAGACCGAGAAACAACGCGACAGAGATCGGCGTCTCGCGCCACTCTTTCAACTGCCACGCCAGCACCGCGCCGGCCAGGTACAAGACGCTGACGACAAGTTGATGCATGCGCCACCACCGCGCGGAGTGGGTCGCATCCGAGGCGCGCAGCGCGACGAGCACCTCTGCCGCCGACGCAAACCGATCCGCCGGCACTTCGCGCATGCAGCGGCCGATCACGTGACCGATCGCGCCCGGAATGGCCGTCGCCTCGCGCGCTCGCAACGGATGAACGCCGCACGCGTACTCGTACATCACGACGCCGAACGCGAACACATCCGCGCGCGCATCGACGGTCTCGCGCCGCAACTGCTCCGGTGCCATGTAGGCCGGCGTGCCGACGATGACACCGGTGTGCGTGACGCGGAGCGGGCCAGCCGCAGCGTCGGACGGCTCGACGAGCCGCGCCAGGCCGAAATCGAGAATCTTCAGCCGTCCTTCACGCGAGCGCATGATGTTCTCGGGCTTGAGGTCACGATGGACGATGCCGTGGGCGTGGGCGCTCGCCAACGCGGCGGCGAGATCCTCGGCCGTGCGCCGCACCTGATCCGCCGTCGCCGGACCACGATCGATTTCGTCGCGCAGGGTGTGCCCGTCCACGAACTCCGTCGCCATGAACAGTTCGCCGTCGATTTCTTCGAGTGCGTAGACGGTGCAGATCCCCGGATGCGTCAGGACGGCGGCGGCGCGGGCTTCGCGGCGCAGCCGCTCGCGCTGGCTCGCATCGTCGATCGCATCAGGAGCCAGCGCCTTGAGCGCAACGGTGCGTCCGAGGCGATCGTCCTTCGCGAGATAGACACGTCCCATGCCGCCACGCCCGAGTTCGCGCACGATCGTGTACGACCCCACGACCGTGCCGTCTCTCAACGGCGGGTCGTCGACGAGCAGGTCCGGCGCGCGCTCGACGATCGGGTTCGACAGGAATGCCCCAGCGCGCGCGTGGTGCGCGAGCAGCGACACCACGTCCTCGGCCACCGCCGCATCGTCCACCGCGGCGGCTCTGACCCACGACGCAGCCGACGCCGGATCGCGATCCAGCGCCGCTTCGAACAGATCGCGGACGCGTCGCTGCTGCTCGGATGTCATTCGCCTGAAAGGTCGCGATGCAGCCAGGCGCGAGCCAACGCCCAGCGCCGTTTGATCGTTGCGGGCGACGATCCGAGGGCATCGGCGGTTTCTTCGATGCTGAGGCCCGCAAAGAATCGCAGTTCGACGATGCGCGCAAGCTCGGCGTCGGCCTGCTCGAGCCGCGAGATGGCGTCGTCGAGCGCCGGCAGCATCGCGTCTTCGTGCGCCGCGACCGCGAGCGTATCCGACAACGTCACGCGATCGAGGGCGGCCCAGCGTTTGTGCGCCCCGCGCGCGCGGGCGCGCTCGACGAGGATCTGCCGCATCGATCGCGCGGCAATACCGACGAAATGGCGCTTGTCGTGCCACGGCGTCCCGGCGTCGGCGAGGCGCAGGTAGGCTTCGTGGACGAGCGCCGTCGCCTGCAGCGTCTGACCGGGACGCTCGCGGCGCATGTACGCCGCTGCGACGCGGCGCAGCTCGTTGTAGACCTCCGGCGCAATTGCGGACACCGCCAACGACTCGCGGTCAGCCATCGCGCGTTAGATTACCCACAAGCGTGCCGGCAGCGCGAGCACCGGATACGACCGGCGCAAGGCATCGACACGGTCCGAATATTCCGGTTTCGGAAACTCGTGCCGCATGTACCGCTCGCGCAACGCGCGAATTTCGTACTTGTAGAGATCGCGAACATACCCGCGCACGAGTTCGGGATCCGTCGTCGCCTTGGGCTGGACGCCGTGCCGCCAGAGCGCATCGAGGATGTCCTGACGATACGTGAACGTCACCCTGTCACCGTCGCACGCACAGCGTCGTAGCTCGCAGTGATTCGGATCACGTGCCGCGGTTTCGCGAGCGCGTGCGCCAGCGCCGCGGGCTTCTCCACCGGCCGGCCGATGATCGGTTCGACAACTTCGGCAAACTTCGCGGGATGCGCCGTTGCGAGAAATATTCCCGGGCGGCCGTTGAGCCCGCGGTAGGCGATGGCACTGTGCGGATCGAGCAGGTATCCACGCCGTTCGAAGACGTCCCGAATGGTGAGGCGCACATCCTCATCCGTGAAGGCGCAGCCGCTGACGTCGCGCCGCATCGCGTCGACCGCGTCGCGATACAGCCACAACATGCGCTCGAAATTGCTCGGATGGCCGACGTCCATCGCGTTCGCCAACGTGTGCACGGACGGCCGCGGAGTGAAGCGGCCCGTCGTCAAGTACGTCGGCACGACGTCGTTGATGTTGGTCGCGGCGACGAACTGCTCGATGGGCAGCCCGGATCGCTTCGCGAAGAGGCCCGCGGTCAAATTGCCAAAGTTGCCGCTCGGCGTGCAGACGAGTGTCGACCTGACGGCCGCCGATCCGTTCGCACGCTCGCCGAGCGCGTGGAAGTAGTACACCATCTGCGGCAGGAGGCGTCCGATATTGACGGAATTCGCGGACGTCACGCGCATGTGCCGCCGCAGATCGGCGTCACCGAACGCTTCGCGCGTCAGGCGATGACAGTCGTCGAAACTGCCGGCGACCGCGTACGCCCGCACGTTGGCGCGTTCGCCGTTGAACATCGTCAACTGCGCTTCCTGCGTCGGGCTGACGCGGCCGTCCGGATACAAGATCACGACGCGGGTACCGGGCACCCGGTAGAACGCGTGCGCGACCGCGCTGCCCGTGTCGCCCGATGTCGCGGCCAGCACCGTCAACGGTTCCTCGGCATCGTGGAGCGCCGCCATCAGGCGAGCCATCACGCGCGCGCCGACGTCCTTGAACGCAAGCGTCGGACCGTGGAACAACTCCAGCGCGTAGACGTCCGGTTCGACTTCGACGAGAGGAACGTCGAAGTCGAGCGCCTCGACGACGACCGCTTCGAGCACGGCGGCATCGATTTCACCGCGCGTGAATGGTCGAAGCACGCGCAGCGCGATCTCGGTCAGCGTGCGCCGCGGCAGCCGATCGATCTCGGCGTCGGACCACCGCTCGATCGTTTCGGGCACGTACAAGCCGCCGTCCGGCGCGAGACCGTCGAAGAGCGCCGTCTTGAAGGTGACTGGCGAACCGCCGCGTGTGCTGAGAAAACGCATGCCCTCGTGCCGGATCCAAAAAGGACCCGGCCTACAACCGGCCCCGCCAAACGCCGGGACCCAGCCTACAACTCCCGCTCTACACCTGTAGGGCGGGTCCTTTCGGATCCGCCGACACGATCCGCGCGCCGCGCATCGAAATCAGCGACACGTACGTCTGCGGTTTCCCGCCGATGTGCCGAACGACCGCGGCGGTCATCGCATCGGCGACCCGCGTGGCGACACCGAGATCGCGGCACAGCGCGAACAGCGACGGCCCCGATCCCGACAGGCTGCACCCCAGCGCGCCCGCATCAGCCGCCGCACGCTTGATGTCAGCAAGGCCCGGCACGAGCGAGGCGCGCCGCGGTTCCGCGATCACGTCCTCCAACGATCGTGAAAGCAGATCGAAATCGCTGCGGTGGAGCGCGTCGACGAGCGCGCCGAGGTTCGCCCACTGGCGCGTCGCATCGGCGAGCGACACGGTGTCGCCGAGGATCGCGCGCGCGCGCGCGGTCTCGATCTCCAACTCGGGATGCACGACGACCGCCGAGAGCCCCGATGGCACCGGGAGCTGGACGATGTCAGGCGGCATGGCGCGACGGACGAGCACGAATCCGCCGTACAAACACGGCGCGATGTTGTCGGCGTGCGCCGATCCCGCACCGAACCGCTCGCCTTCGAACGCGCATTCGAGCAGCAACTCGCGCGAGAGCTTCGCATCGAACAGCGCGTCGACGGCGACGACCGCGGCGACAGCGCTCGCCGCGCTTCCACCCAGTCCGCTCGAAAGCGGCAGCCCTTTTCGGATCGTCAATGCGACCCCTCGGGTCTCGCCGATGCGCGTCAGCAGCGACTGGACCGCAATGCTCGCCGTGTTTCGCGCCGCCTCGCGCGGGAGGCGGCCGCCGTCGTTGAGGATGTCGTCGATCGTGACGCCGCGCGGCGTCACGCGCGCGGAGACTTCATCTCCCGGCTCGTCGAGCGGAAAGCCGAGCACGTCGAAGCCGCACGCGACGTTCGACACGGTGGCCGGCGCAAATGCGGTAACCGCTGCCATGCGGCAGATATCTTACTTGGCGTAGCGCCGGCGGATCGTCGGGATCAGGTATTCGTGGAACGCGCGCTCGAAGTCGAACTGCGGACTGAAGCCCCAATCGCCGCGCGCGGCCGAGTCGTCGACGTCGGCCGGCCACGAATCCACGATGCCCTGCCGCTTCGCGTCGACGACGTAGTCGATCTGGGCGGCCGGAAACGCGTGCGTCACCGCGTCGCGCATGTCGGCGGCCGACTTGCTGAATGCGGTCAGGTTATAGGTCGTGCGCGTCAGTCGCGCGCGATTCGCGGCACACAACGCCAGCAGCGCGTCGACACCGTCGGGCATCGCCATGAATGGAATCGTCGTGTCGGGACGCACGAAACAGGCGTACGGCTCTCCTTTCGCCGCGGCATGGATCATCTCTGGCGCGTAATCGGACGTGCCGCCGGAGGGCACCGTGACCGCCGAGATCAATCCGGGAAAGCGGACGGCCCGGAAATCGACCCGGCCAATCGCGTCCGCCGACAACTGCTTGTAGTGCCTCGCGTAATAGCCGCCAAGCTGCTCGCAGTACAGTTTGTTGCATCCGTACATCGTCGTCGGATGGGTGTACTCGTCTTCGCGGACACGTCCGGCGCGCGTTTTGGTCTCGAGATTCGGCAGACCGAACGCGGCGATCGACGAGGGATAGATAAACGTCACCGGGCGTCCGTGAGACTCGCCTTGCCGCTGCGCGAACTCGAGCAGGTTCAGCGTGCCTTCGACGTTGACGTGGTGTGCCGTGACCGGTGTGAACTCCGACCGTGTCGACAACAGCGCGGCCAGATGGAACACGCGATCGACTTCGAACTCGGCGAGGATGCGATCGAGCACAGCGGTGTCCGTAATCGAGCCGTGGAACTCGCGCGTGACCTTTGGCGCAAGCGACGCATCGAGCGGGTTGACGTCGAGCGTGATGATCGGTGATCCACTTTCGGAGAGCCGGGTGACGAGGCCGTGACCGATTTCGCCGCCGGCGCCGGTAATCAGAACGACAGGTTTACGCATCGCGAGCGGTCATCAACATATTGATCGACGTGTAACTGACGACGACGATGACGAGCCAGCGAACGGCGGTCATCGACAACGAGCCGAACACGTACGCGGCGAGCAGGACGCCGGGAACGGCGCCGAGCGCGAGCCCCCACGTCGCCTGACGGTGGTACGTCTTCGTGCGGACGAAGCGAACGCTGCTCACCGGCATCAAGAATGCGCACGACCCCATCATGATCGGGAACGCCGCCGCCGGATTCATGCCGAGCAGGCTGACGAATCATGCACGGCGCATAGAGCCCGATGCCCAGCATCATCAGGACGCCCAGCACGAAATTCCCGGCAAGCCCGATGGCGAGCCGCGTGCCGCGCAATCCGAGCGTCGTGCCGCCGGGCGGCAGCAACTGGAAGGCTTGCGACACGAACACGACCGCCGCAATCAAGAGCGCGACACCCATCCCGATCTGAATCTTGCGTTTCGGCCAGCGCACGATGACGCCGACGCCGAGCCACGCGCCCAGACAGGCAGCCGCAATCATCGAGATCAAGGTCGTCGATTCGACCGGCACGATGCGCGTGTAGATAAACGCCTGCGCGATCGTGGGCAACGTGTGGCCCACGTTCAGTGTGCCCGGGATCAGTTTGACGGGAACCATGTTGCGCAGCTTGAAGACCGATGTCGTCGTGGCGAACGATCCGATGCCGAGCGTGTCGAAAAACGCCGTCACGAATCCAATGGCGCTCTGCAGAAACGACGGCAACTCGAAGCCGCCGTTGATCAACGCGACAGCGTACACGACGAGAAAGATGCCGAGGCCGAGAAAGAGGAAGCTCTTAGCGTCCATGGACGAATTCGTTCGTGTAGGTTTTCGAGAGGTCGATCTGCGCACCGCGGACTTTGTCCATCGACCCGGCAAGCAGTGTGTGGACCGCTGCAGCGCCCGAGGCGTCCATCACGCCATCGGGGGAAAACATCGGCATCGAATTCTTGACCGCTTCGGCATACAGCGTGTCGTCCTCGCCGCGGAACTCTTTCGGGGTGTTCGCCGTGATCTCCTGCGGCGTGTGCGCGTGCATCCACGCCAAGGTCTTCACCATCGCGCGCGCCAGATGCATCGTCGTCTCACGATTCGCGGCGATCCAGTCCGCCTTCGCGTACAACACCGACGCCGGGTAGGTGGAAACGCCAAACGCGTCTTTCACGCCGGCTTCCGTGCGCAGGTCGGCGAGCACGCGAGCGTGCGCACTGCGTCGAGTCAGCATCGTGAACGCGGGATCCGCCATCATGCCCGCGTCGACCTTGCCGTGTTCGACCGCCGCAATCGCCGTTGCCGCCGATCCGATTGCCGTGATGCTGACCGAATCAGCAGTAACGCCGTGACGCTGTAGCAAGTACGTCAGCAGCATCTGCGACGACGACCCGGCCGTCGTGACACCGGCGATTCGTCCTTTCAAGTCTTCGATCTTCGTCAGGGCGGCGGCGCTCTGCGGCGAGGTCACGAGCACGAGCCCCGGAAATCGCAGGATGTTGACGAACGCCACGAACTGACGGCCGTCGGCCGCCATTTGAATCGTGTGATCGTAGAAGCCAGAGACCACATCCGCGCTGCCGCCAACGAGCGCCTGCAGCGCTTTCGAACCGCCCTGGTGATCCTGCAACTCGACGTCGAGCCCCTCTTCTTTGTAGAAGCCCAGTTGCTGCGCGAGCATCGTCGGCAGATAGACCATCTGATTCGCGCCGCCGACGGCGAGACGCACATGTGTTCCGGTCTGCTGCGGCTTGACGCAGGCGGCGGTGAGGAGCGCCGCCAGCAGCGCGAGCTTTAGCCTTTCCATCGCAACAACCATCGCTCCAGTCGCGACACCGCCGTGCTGACGACGACCACCACGATGCCGAGAATTGTCATGCCGGCAAACACGCCGGTCGTGTCGAACGTGCCTTCGGCCTGTGAGATGACATACCCCAGACCACGTGTCGCGCCCAGATACTCTCCCACAACCGCGCCTACCATCGCGAACCCGAGGCTGGTCTGCAAGCTGGAGAAGATCCAGGTGAGGGCGCTGGGGATGAGGACGTGGCGTGTCAGCTGACGCTCGGTCGCACCAAGCATCCGGACGTTGTCGATCAAGACGCGATCGGCGTCGCGGACGCCTTGGTACGTGCTGAAGAACATCACGAAGAACACGAGCGTGACCGCCAAGGCGACTTTCGACCAGATGCCGAGTCCGAACCAGAGCAGGAACAGCGGTGCGAGAACGACGCGCGGCACCGCGTTCAGCATCTTGATGTACGGATCGAACACGCGGCCGAGCAGCGGCGATCGCGCGAGCGCAAAACCGGAGGCGATGCCGAGGAGCGCGCCAACGACGAGACCGAGCAGCGACTCCTCGATCGTGACGAACAGGTGACGGACGAGCGTCCCGTCGCCGATCCACGTCAGGATCCGTCGTGCGATGTCGCTCGGGCGGCTGACGAAGAACGGATCGAGCAGTTTCGCCGCGACGAGCCCTTGCCAGAGCGCGATGACAACGACCGCAACGACGATCTGCAGAAACAGGACGCGTTTACGCATGACGCTGGCTCTTGATCACTTCGTCGCGAAGCACGGCCCAAATCGAACGGTACAGCTCGGTGAACCCCGGCGACGTCCGCAGTTCCATCAGATCGCGCGGGCGATCGAGCGTGACGGGATGCCTCGCCACGACATGACTCTCCGGCCCCGCCGACAGCACGACGACTTCGTCGGCGAGCGCAATCGCCTCCTCGAGGTCGTGCGTGACGAAGACGATTGTCTTCTTCGACGCGTCCCAGAGATCCAGCAGCTCGGTTTCCATGCGTTGACGCGTATGCACGTCGAGCGCGCTGAACGGTTCGTCCATCAGCACGATATCGCGATCGATGATCCAGTTCTGCGCCATCGTCACGCGCTTGCGCATGCCGCCGCTCAGCTGAGCCGGATAATGCGCGGCAAACGGCTGCAGGCCGACGCGCGACAGCCAGCCGTCCGCGCGTCCGTTCGCCTCCGCCCGCGACGCGCCGGCGAGCACGAGACCGAGGGCGACGTTCTCGCGCACGTTTTTCCACGGCAAGAGCGCGTCCTGCTGAAACATGTACGTCGCACGGCGATTCAGGCCAACCAATTCGCGGCCGCCGATCGCCACGCGTCCGCTCGACGGCAGCATCAGTCCGGCGACGATGTTCAACAACGTCGATTTGCCGCAACCGCTCGGGCCGACGATCGCGACAAACGACCCGGCCGCCACCGTCAGCGACACGTCGCGCAACGTGCAGTAGATCCCGCCGTCGGGCGTCACGAATTGGCGCGTCACGCGATCGAGTTCAATCATGAATGAACGCATCCACGACCGCGGTCGCCTCGTCGGCCGTATCCGCTTCGCTGTGTGGGCTGTGGCCGCCGCGTGCGAGGACGACGACGTTCGGGAGGATCGATGCGATCGCGTCGAGTTCGCCTGGCTCCGTCCGCGGATCTTGTGCGCCGTGCAGGATCAGCGCAGGCACCGCCAGCCGGCCCAATCGTCCGCCGTAGAAGTCGTCGATCTGCGGCGTCGCCTGCTCGCCGATCTGCAGCCATGCGCGCGCCTGCGCTTTCATGATGGCGGTGGAGTCCGGGTTGGCGATCACCGCTTCGAAAAAGCCGCGCGAGCGCGGCTTGGCCCGAAAGTAGTGCATCGCTTCGGCGATCACACGCGACACGCGTGCCGGATCGTCGAGCGCATATCGCAACGCGATGATCGCGCCGTCGCTGTGCCCCCACAGGATGGGGCGATCGATGCCGATCGCGGCTAGCAGCGTGCGCGTCTCGTCGACGGCGCGATCGTGAAAATCGGCCGGCAGTTCCGCGACGGAAGGAGATGCGCCGTATCCGGTTCGATCGGGAATCACAATCCGATGCTCTGGCGTGAACGCGTCAATCTGACGGTCGAACGGATACATCTCGTATCCCCAGCCTCCGTGCAGAAAGACGATGGGCGTGCCGCGCGCGGACGGATTGATGTCGCGGTACGCCAAACGACCAACGAAGTTCACGCGATGCCTATGCTAAGGTACATCGCGTCTAGCTATGAAAAGAGCGCTTCTCGTCCTCATCGTTTCGGCGACAGCTGTCGCGTGGCTCGACGCGGCCGCGCTCACGCCGGAACAAACGCTCGACCGTCGCTCGATCGGTGAATTGGAAGCATCGCCCGACGGATCGCGCGTCGTCTTCACCGTCACCGAACCGGTCACAGGGACGTCGCGTGCGCGAGCGATCTGGCTGCTCGATGTCGCCGCCGGCCGCGCGCGGCAACTGACATTCTCGGGCAAGAGCGATTCGAGCCCGCGCTGGGCGCCCGATGGATCGGCAATCGCGTTCCTGTCGGACCGCGACGGCACGGCGCAACTGTATCGGCTGTCACTCAGCGGAGGTGAAGCCGAGAAGCTCACCGATCGCAAGGATTCGATTACCGCGTTTCGCTGGTCGCCTGACGGCAAGCGGATCGCGCTTCTGATGCCCGACGCCAAGCCGGCAGCACAGCAGGCGCGCGAAAAAGACAAAGACGATGCGCGGATCGTCGACAAAGAACGACGCCTTCCGCGCGTGTGGCTGCTCGACACGACGACGCGCAGCCTCGCCCAGGCCACGTCGCTTCCGTACGAGATCCGCCAAATCGAGTGGCTCGGCAACGATCGGCTCGCGGCAGCTGCGACGGCAACGCCGGCAAGCGATCAGTGGACCGAGAAGATCTACACGGTCGATCTCACTGGTGCGCCGAACGCGGCGTTCACCGAGTCGCTGGCGATCAAGGGACCATTCGGCGGGCTCAGCGTCGGGCCAGACGGCCGGACGATCGCGTACATCGGCGCGCGCGTCGACGGTCCCGACGCGCACGATCTGTATATCGCGAACGCCAACGTGACGGCGAAAAGCATCGACCGTCCCGTCAGTCAGGCGCGGTGGATCGACGACACCACCGTCATGGCGATCGTCGCGCGCGGCTTCAAGAACGCGCTCGCGACGATCACACGCGACGGACGGCCGCAGTTCGTCGATACGGACGTCAACCCGACGTCGTACGCGCGCTTGCCAAACGGATCAATCGTGTTTGCCGGCGAATCGACGACGCGCGCGCCAGAGATCTTCATCAAACCGCCGACCGCCGCGGCGCGGGCCGTCACGTCGATCAACGACAAGTGGGCCTCGCTGCCCGTCGTCGCACCAGAATTCGTCACGTACAAGAGCTTCGACGGAACCGACATCGAAGCCGAGCTTCTGCGTCCATCGTCGTCCAGTCCCCAGCCTCAACCCTCCGGCCCCTTCGTCGTTCTTGTCCACGGCGGACCGACGGGACGATGGAGCGACGCGTTCGAGCCGTGGGGACAACTCCTCGCGCAACGCGGCTATACGGTGCTCTATCCCAACATCCGCGGATCCGTGGGCTACGGTTTCAATTTCGTGGCGGCGAACCGTGCCGACTGGGGCGGCGGCGACTTCAAGGACGTGATGGCGGCGGTCGACTGGGCCATCGCGCGCGGCCTCGCGGATCCCAATCGCCTCGGCATCGGCGGGTGGTCGTACGGCGGCTACATGTCCGCGTGGGCCGTCACGCAGACGACGCGGTTCAAAGCCGCGGTGTCGGGCGCGCCGGTCATCGACATGGCGAGCGAGTTCGGCACCGAAAACGGATCCGCCTACGACGAGTGGTTCTACGGGACGCCGTACGAAAAGCTCGACGGGTTCATCAAGAGCTCACCGATGACGTACGTCAAGAACGCCAGGACGCCGACGCTGCTGCTGCAGGGCGAGGACGACACGACCGATCCGATCGGCCAGAGCCAGCAGTTCTATCGCGGGTTGAAGCGCTACGGCGTCGAATCGGACCTCGTGCTGTATCCGCGCGAAGGCCACGGCCTCCGCGAAGAAAAACATCTGCTCGACCGTTTGAATCGCATCGTGGCGTGGTACGACAAGTTCCTGAAGCCCGCCTCGACGTCGACGTCGCAGCCTTGACCCCATCGGATTCTCTTCGGCACGTCGTCGAATTCGCGCAGGATCTGATCTACTACTGCGATCAGGATGGGCGCTTCACGTACGTCAATCCGGCAGCGGCGCGCGTGATGGGTTTCTCCGAGCAGGAACTGATCGGACGCCATTTCGTCACGTTGATCCATCCGGCCTATCAAGGGATCGCTGCGGAGTTCTACCAGCAGCAGATCAAGGACCGCACGCAGACCACCTACCTCGAATTCATCGCGATCACGAAGGACAAACGCGAAGTCTGGATTGGCCAGCACGTGCAGGTGATGACCGAGGACGGCCGCCTCACCGGCGTCCACGCGATCGCTCGTGACATCACGCACCAGAAGCAGATTGAAGAACGCCTGCGCACGTCAGAGGCGCATTATCGGTCGCTGATCCAAGGCGCGGTGTACGGCATGTATCGGACGACGATCGACGGACACATTCTCGAGGCGAATCCGGCGCTGGCGCGCATGCTCGGTTACGACTCGATCGCCGACTTGAAATCGCGAACGATGTTCGACATCTACGAGTCGCGCGCCGAGCGCGAGCGCGCCCTCGCCACGCCGACGAACGAGTCGGGATACGGCACCGTGGACGTCCGATGGCGGCGCAAGGACGGCTCGCCGCTGCTCGTGCACTTGAGCGCGCGCCGTGTCGAACATCCCGACGGCACCGAAGGATTCGAAGGCATTGCCGAGGACATCACCGAGCGGCGCGCGCTCGAGGATCAGCTGCGCCGCGCGCAACGGATGGAGGCGATCGCGCGCCTGGCACGAGGCGTCGCGCACGATTTCAACAATGTGCTGGCGGCGATCATCGGCTCGAGCGATCTCCTGCAGTACCAGCTCAAGGCGGACGATCCGGCGCGCGAAGAAGCGGACGAGATTCGAAAAGCGGCCGAGCGCGGCGCGTCGTTGACGCGTCAGCTCCTGGCCTTCGCGCGCAACCAGATGCTCGAACCGCAGATCGTCGACCTGGCCGCCTTCGTGCCGCAGCATGCGAGCATGATGCAGCGTCTGGCCGGCGACGGTGTCATCGTGCGGATCGACGCCAACAGCGGCCCCACGTCGATCAAGATCGAACCGGGGCAACTCGAGCAGGTGCTGCTCAACCTCGTCGTCAACGCACGGGACGCGATGCCGAACGGAGGGCCAATCGACGTCGAAGTGGGACCGCTCGCGATCGACGATCAGTCGTCCGGTCGATATCCGGGCATCCCGCATGGCGACTACGCGCGGCTCGCGGTTCGCGATCGCGGATGCGGCATCGATCCGGAAATGCAGCCGCACGTGTTCGAGCCGTTTTTTACAACGAAGGATCCCTCGAAAGGCACGGGCCTCGGGCTGTCGATCGTGTACGGGATCGCGAAGGAGGCCGGCGGCACCGTGACGTTTACAAGCGTGCCGAACGCCGGGACGACGTTCGAACTGCTACTGCCCCGCCACGATCGGCTCTAACGCACCCCACGTTTCGGGATCCTGGCAAAGGAGCGTCTCGAGATACAGTCGCACGTCGTCAGCCGGAAACTGCGTGCCGAGCGCAGCGGCGGCGGGCGCGATCTTCTCGGAATCGGGTTTGACGCTGTCCTCCTGGATCAGCCCGTTTTCGTGCGCGATGCCGAGCGCATCCAGGAAGGCGCCCATCATCGGTCGCTGCTCCGCCAGGTGATACAGAACGAGCGCGCGCGCGGCCAACGCATCCGGCAGCGACGGCAGCGAGGCCAGGTGCCGAGCCTTGCGATCGAGATCGAGGCCATTCACGGTCTTCGGCCGGAACTTTTTCTGCTGCGCGATCAGCATGACCGCCTGCAACTGGTCGGCTTCAGCCTCTTCGTCGCTCCAGAAGGCGCGGGCCGCGCGTTGGCGCTGATCGGCAGTCATTCGTTTCCACAAACGGGAAGGCGTCAGGGTCTCGGTCATTACTTGCTATTCTAGTCACATGCGCCGTGCCTCGCTTCTGCTCGCCGTCGCGCTGACCGCATCGGTTGCGGCACAGCAACCGGGCGTACACCCGATCAGCGGACGTATCTTCGCGCCGGTGATGGGTTGGCAAGGCGCCGGATGGCTCGAGCGGCCTGAACGGCTCGAAGAAGAGGAGCCGGATACCGCGCTCGACGTGTTGAAAATCAAAAGCGGATCAGTCGTCGCCGACATCGGCGCCGGCTCCGGCTACATGACGATGCGGCTCGCCAAGCGCGTCGGTGACACCGGCACGGTGTACGCCACCGATATCCAGCCGCAGATGCTGCAACTGTTGCAGCGCCGACTGCAAACGGCGCGCGTGACGAACGTCGCGTTGATCCAGGGAACGATCGACGATCCGCGCTTGCCCGAAAACGCGCTCGATCTCGAACTGCTCGTCGACGTGTACCACGAGTTTTCACAACCGCAGGCGATGCTGCGTCATCTGAAGAACGCGCTGAAGCCGTCTGGACGCCTCGTGCTCGTCGAGTACCGCAAGGAAGATCCTGCCATCCCGATCCGTTACGAGCACAAGATGACGGTGAAGGAAGCGAAGCTCGAAGTCGAAGCCGAAGGGTTCAAGCTGTCGGACGTGAACGAAGAACTGCCGCGCCAGCACATCCTGATCTTTACGAAGCCTTAGTGCTCTTTACCGAACCGACATTTCTATTTCTGTTTCTGCCGGTCCTGCTCGGCCTCTATTTCGTACAGAGCGGCGAGCATGCGCGGTACGCGAACTGGCTGCTGCTCGTCTTCAGCGTGATCTTCTACGCGACCGGAGGCGGCTGGTTCACGCTGCTGATGCTCGCCTCGATCGGCTTCAACTACTCGATGGCGATCGTCGTCGATCGCAACCGCGATACGGGTCGGGCGAAGACGATGCTCGCGTTCGCCGTCGCCGTCAACCTGATCGTCCTCGGGATCTTCAAGTACGCCAATTTCTTCGCCGACAACGTCAACACGCTCTTCCTGTTGCTACGCGTGAGGCCGCTGGTCGTCCCACGCGTCCTGCTGCCGATTGGCATTTCGTTCTTCACCTTTCACGCGATCTCGTACGTGGTCGACGTGTATCGGCGCGACGCCACCGCGCAGAAGAGTCCGGTGCATGCGGCGTTATACCTGCTGCTCTTCCCACAACTGATCGCCGGCCCTATCGTTCGCTATCGCGATCTCGCTGATCAGCTCGCGCGGCGCCTGGGGACCGTTGACGACTTCGCCTATGGCGTCCGGCGATTCGTGATCGGCCTGGCGAAGAAAGTTCTGATCGCGAACGTCGTCGCCGGCCCGGCGGACAAGATCTTCGCCATGCCGCTGTCACAACTGTCCGCCGGCCACGCGTGGCTCGCGATCGTCTGCTACACCGTTCAAATCTATTTCGACTTCTCGGGTTACTCCGACATGGCGATCGGCCTCGGTCGCATGTTCGGCTTCCGGTTCACCGAGAATTTCCGGTGGCCCTACATCGCCGAGTCAGTGCAGGACTTCTGGCGCCGCTGGCACATGTCGTTGTCGTCGTGGTTCCGCGACTATCTCTACAAACCGCTCGGTGGCAGCCGCGTCTCGCCCGCGCGCACGTACGTCAATCTCGTGACGGTGTTCTTCCTGTGCGGTCTTTGGCACGGTGCGAGCTGGAATTTCGTCGTGTGGGGTCTGTGGCATGGGTTGTTTCTGGTGATCGAGCGGCGCGTGATGGAGCGGCGGGTCCAAAAGGACCCGCCCTACGCCTCAAGTCCCGGCATCCTTTCCTGGCCCATCTGGCCGCACGTGTACACGATGCTCGTCGTGATGATCGGCTGGGTCTTCTTTCGTGCGGCAACGATCGCCGACGCACTCGGATTCGTGAAAGCGATGGCGGGGCTCACATCAGCGGCGCCGACACCGTATACGGTGCAGTGGTACTTGACGCCGGAGTTGTGGCTCGCGCTCATCGCCGGCGCGATCGGATCGACGCCGTGGGTGCCTGCGCTCGCGCGATCGATCGCCGAGCGGCCGCGACAGACGGTCATGCTCGTCGATGCGCTGAGCATCGTCACGTTGATCGCACTGCTGATCGCATCGATCATGCAAGTGGCGGCCGGCACCTATAACCCGTTCATCTATTTTCAGTTCTGATGCGCGCGCTGCTCGTCATCCTCTTCGTTGCCGTCATCACGCTGCCAGTGACCGCAAACCTGACCGGACGCGACGGCGCCGACCCGCACGCCGAGAATCGCCAACTTGCGGCGCTGCCCCGTCTCGACGGAACGTGGGCGTCCCTTCGGAATTACCCGGCCGGTTTCAGCGCGTGGTTCGACGATCACTTCGGCTTCCGGTCGACGCTCGTCCGATGGTCAGGCGACGTGCGCCTGTTCGGTTTGGGCGTGTCGCCGTCACGCGCCGTTATCAAAGGCGGTGACGGTTTCTTTTTCTACGCCGACGATGACGCAGTCGAAGATTACGCGAACGTGGAACCGATGACGGATGCGGCGCTGGCGAATTGGCGAATGGCAGTCGCGCGTGCCCAGCGCTGGCTCGACGCGCGTCACATCGCGTACGTCTTCGCCATCGCGCCGGACAAGCACGTGCTCTACGACGAGGACATGCCGGAGACGATCGTGCGCGTCGGCACCGTCTCGCGAACCGATCAACTGCTGACCGCGATCCGCGATCTCGGATTCAGTGTCGACGTTCGGCCTGGTTTGTTTGCGGCAAAGGCGACCGAGCGGCTGTATCAGCGCACCGACACGCACTGGAACGACCGCGGCGCGTTCGTCGCGTATCAGGCGATTATCCGCGCCGTCCGGTTGCGCGTGCCGAACGTGCCACCCGAATGGACCAGGGACGATTTCGAACCAGTCGCGGTCGATGCAGAGTCGGGCGATCTCGCGGGCATGATGGGACTGCGTCGCGTGCTCCGGGAAGAAAACCTCGCACTCGTGCCTCGGCGCATGCGCCGCGCCGTCGTCGTCACGCCGCGTGGCGCGCGGCCAACCGACGAGGAGGGCTTTCTCGTCACCGAAATTCCGGGATCGCCGCTGCCGCGAGCCGTCATCTTTCGCGACTCGTTCGTCTCGCAGATGGTGCCCTTTCTCTCGGAGCACTTCAGCCGCGCGGTCTACGCGTGGCAGAACGACTTCGACGCGGCCCTCGTCGAGCGCGAGCACCCCGATGTCGTCATTCAGGAACTAGTCGGACGTCATTTGTACGGTTTCACGCCGTCACCGGAGCTCGTGCCCGAATAGGACACTTGTGGACTTTAGGCCGCTGTGCGGAATCGCACGGCAATTTGGTGTTAGATTCGACGTCCTTAGCTGCCAGCGAGTCGAGTGAAATATTTCCAACGCGCGCCCCGTGTGCCCCTGAACGGCGGACGCGCTCGTATCGCCAACACCGACGCGAGCGTGGTCAACGTGAGCCGGACCGGTGCGCTCATCAGCGCGTCGCGCGCGCTGCCGGCCGGCGCCAGTGTCCCCGTCACGCTCGAACTACCCGACGGCGCCGTCAACGTGACGGCGCGCGTCGTCCGTTCCGAAACATCCGCGCCGGTGCTGGCGGGCGGCGTCCTGCAGCGACAGTTCGCCATCGCGTTGTCGTTCGTCCAGCCGTCAGTCGAAGCGCAGTCGATTCTCGAGCAGATCTGCGGCAAGCGGAAGGGACGGTTCGGCGTGCGAATCGGGCCGCTGCATTTTTCCGGCGCGCGATACTGTCCGCGCTGCTTCGGCCGATCGGTGTTTCGTGGACGCAGGCGTCGCTACAGTTGCGACGCCTGCCACCACACGTTCTACGGATTCCGCGTCGGATTCATTCGCATCGCGTTCTGATCGGCGCCGCCGTAGTAAATCCCGTTGAAGAACATCTTGAAGGTCGCGTGCGGTTGCGCGCGCCAGAGGACCTCTGGTCCGAACAGCACGACGTGTCCCTTGCCGACCGACGCATCGACAACGGCGACGGCCTGATCGAGGTATTGCTGTCCCCACGCCCAGCCGCTGCGCAACGGCGCCGCCGAGTCGAACCACACGACCGGCTTCACGCCTTTGATTGCCGCCTCGGGCTCGAGCCGAAACGCAGGACTGAGATCGAACATCACGTACGTGCGGTCCGACATGCCGTACGCGATCGGATTCGTGTTGTCGACGCGTGCGTCGAGGATGGATCCGGGCACGTAGAACTTTTCCCGCGGGAGCGGCCGCGGCGCGCCGTTGACGACCTCGGTCAAGGCGTCACGAATCGGCAGCCCGAGATGATGGCCGAGCGCGGTCGACGATCCGATCGTCACGATGGTGCCGCCGTTCTCGACAAATTTCTTCAGCTCCGGAACGGTCTTCGAGACCGTCACCCGGCCGAGCCATCCACGGAACTCTGACGGGACTGTGTCGGCCGCCGGCTGTCCGCCGAACCCGCCGCCTCGTCCGCCGCCGTCGCCACCTGGGATTCCGCCGTCGACGAACACCAGCACGTCGAACTTCGCGTTGAGGTTTCCAGCATCGAGCGTTTGTGGATACACGACTTCAAAGGGAAACTCGAATTGCTCGAACACCCATCGCGTCCAGCCAGAAGGCATCGATCCGCCGTATTGATCCCACAATCCGATGCGCACGGGTTTCATTGCGACCGGTCCGTGTTCACCGGTCGGGACGGTCTGCCCCGCGTCGATCGTCAGCCCCTTGTCGATCGCGACCTTTTCCACGATCGCGGTCGCCTCCGCCGTCGCCGGGATCAGGAACGAACCTGCCGCGTACGACTTGCCGTTCATCGTGAACGGCGCCGTCGCGCGCATGACCTGCTGCTTCGCCTTCAGCAATCGATTGGCGGCGACGAACGCGTCGTTCACCCTCGCGTCAATCACGTACGCGCCGCCGCGCGGCGCTTGCGCAACTTTGCCGGTCAGCGTGACGACATCGGGAATCTTCTCGAACGGTCCATCGAACCCGTCGAGGATGCGATCGAAGACGACGCCCATCGAGTACGACAGGTTGTAGCCGGTGACGTCGTACGGCGGACGCGGTGGACCGCCGGGGTACGGGATGTCGTCCGGATGATCCTGCGGCTCGAACATGTCGAGCACGTGGGGTCGGAACGGCTGTGCGGTTTTCACGACGTACGAGCCGGCCGGATACAGCTTGCCGTTGACGGTGAATGCTGCCGTTGCACGGTGGACCGTCACGCCGCCCTTGATCAGAATGTTGATGAACTTCGTCGCCGTCGCAAAATCCGGTTGATCGGACGGCACGATGAAGCCGCGCGGATCGCGCATCTTCGGATCGTGAAGCACGCTGTCGTACAGCGACGCCGGCGCAGCATTGCCGCCACCGCCGCCCCGCCCCGCGCCACCTGCCCTGCCCGCCCCACTCGCCTCGGTGTCACCAATCGCCGCACGCACCGCGGCGATCCGCTTCGGATGAATCGTCCAACTGTCTTTGTTCCCGCGCTCGATCGCGTTCTTCGCCATCTTGTACATGTTGAAGAGGAAGTCTTCCTTCCGCTTCGAGGCCAGGTCGAGGACTGCCCAGTTGTTCGTCATCTCGTATTCGATCGCGGTGCGGAACTTGAAGATGCCCGGCGCGATCGGATTCGGAACATCGCCCCGCGGCAGCTGCATGTCGGGGACGAACGGAATCTCGACCGGTGTCGGATTGCCGATCGTTTCGGTCAGGAGTCCGATCTGGTTGTGGAAGTACGACGTGGTCCGCATGCCGCCGTTGTACCAGGTCGAATACGTCGACCCGGATCGCATGACCGCGCCCGGCTTGTTCTCGGCGGCGAGCCGCGTGTGCATGGCCGACCCCACGGTGTCGATACCGAGAACGACCAACGGGTCGAAGTTGTAGTTGTACGGATCGCGGAACGGCGGTGCGAACAACACGGCGCCGGCCGGACCGGTCTGGTGATGATCGTAGGTGATGACCGGATACCACTCACGATCGATCATCTTGATCTCGTTGACGCTCTCCGACATGTTCAGCATGTAGAAGTCGCGGTTGTCGTCGTGACCGACGTACTTCTGATACAGCCGCGGCACGCCGTTCGTCGTCCGCCGCTTTTCGTCCTTCTCGCGCATGTACCAGTTCGACACGAGTTCCATGCCGTCCGGATTCAGGATCGTGCAGAGGATGACGTCGTCGTTGAGGATCCGCAGCGTTTCGGCATCGTTCTTCGAATTGAGGCGGTAGACGAGCTCGATCAACTGCTGCGCGCCGAGGACCTCTGTGGCGTGAATGCCGCCGTCGATCCAGACGACGGACTTGCCGGTCAGCGCGAGCTGGTGCGCCTGATCCTCCGAGATGCCGTCGGCGAGCGCGAGTTTTCGATTCGTCTCTTTGATCTGCGCCAGTTTCTTGTGATTGTCTGGCGACGTGATGATTGCGGTGAGCTGCGAGCGCCCTTCCTCGGTCTTGCCGATGTCGACGACGGTCATGCGCGGCGACTCTTTTTCGAGCTTGCGCAGGTACTCGGTGTACTGCGTGTACGTGGCGAGGTAATAGTCGTCGCCGATGTCGTGCCCGAAGAACTCTTTCGGCGACGTGACTCTCGGCAGCTTCGTCTGCGCGCGAGGCGCAGCGATGCCTAGTGCGCAGACCAGCGCGAAAAGGGCGAAGAACTTTTTGAGCATCCGCGGATGGTAGCTCCTCTGGAGCCTGGAGGCTAGTGCTGCGCCGTTGCCCGTTTCCGGCCGGCCGCCGCCGCCGCGTCAGCCAACCGGAGTCCGCTCATCCGCTCTTCGACGATGGCTCGTTCCGTCGTCGACAGTTCGAATCGCACGCGGTCGATCGCGAAGAACTCGGCCGCCGTGCGCGTCGCTTTCATCAACCCGCTGCGGCTGTGATCGCGCGACGCGAGCAGGTAGTGGCCGATCTCGTGTGCCAGCGCGCGGCCCATTGCGCGGCTCAAGTACGCTTCGCGCTCGACGATCGGCATCCCGCTCGAGTGGCCGACGACGCCGCGGGAGTTCTGCAGCAGCTCGGTCGCATTCGCAAGCGACACGTAGATGTTCGGTTGCGGCCGATTCGACTCGAACAGAATCCAGCCCAACGGCTCGACCGAATCGCGCGCAGACGCGGAGCCGCGCGCCGGCCCGATCGTCACGTGCAGCGACGGCTCGACGACCGGTTGCCGGTTCCACACAATCGACAGACCAGCCGGTTTCCAAATCGCGTCGACTTCTTCGATGACGTGTGCGACGAGTGTCGGCGTCACCGCCGGCGTTTGCGGCGTGACCGTGACGACGAGGACGGCGAGCGTGATCGCGATGGACATCTTGCGTCGTTGGACGGACGCCATCGCGGAAAGTTTGATGTCCGAATTCGCGAAGAACGGACGGCACTAAATTTCGAAATCGACCGCGACGACGTGTTCGCTGATGGACGATCCGAGTTGCGCAACTGGGACGTGACGCGGATCCTTCGCGTACGCGTCGAGCGCGGCGCGGTCGCGAAACGTGACGGCGAGGCCGGTGTCGTACGATCGCGTGGATCGCACGACGTCCTCGCCAACCTTCAGGTCGCTGATTCCGTCTAACGTCTGTAACGTGCGCAGCAGGGCGCGGTGGCGTTCGCGCGCCGCGGCATCCACGTCGGGCTTGTACTTGAAGCAGACCAGGTGAAGAATCACAGCTCTTCTCCTTCGATGTCGGTCTCGGCCACGTCCACGACCATGTTGTGGATGTCGACGCGAAACCATTCCTTGAACATTTTCAGATCGCGTGGCGTCGGCCAGGCGGACTCATCGTCGGTCCACGCCGACAACTGCAGTTCGAACAACCAATCGGCGTTCTCTTCGACCCACTCCTGCACGTCTTCCTCGAGCTCGAGCTCGGGGAGGAGCACCGCCGTCCCGAACGGCGTCGCGCGCGCCACCGTCAACGCGCCGCGATCGATGGTCGAGTCGGTCGTGCGGGTCCAGTCGACGTACGGTTGCGCGCCGACGATCGAGATCGCCGTCCGATTGATGAGACGCATCCGGCAAGTTTAAACGAGCCGCACGGCGGCCGGCCGTTCAGAGGCCGCCGCGGCAATCGCGCGCGCGAGCGTGCGGGCGGCGCGTTCGGCGCGCACCGGCGGCTCCGACGTGTAGCAGATGCGCAGCTGGTGCGACCCGCCCTGATCTACGTAGAACGGCTCACCGGTCACCACCATGACCGACTCGCGCCGCGCATGGTCCTGGACGGCACGCGCGCTGATGTGGCTCGGCAGCTGACACCACAGATACATGCCCCCTTCCGGAATCGCGTAGCGAAGCGATGCGGGTGGAACGTGCTGCCGCAGCGCCTGGACCATCGCATCGCGTCGGCGGCGATGCTCGTTCTTCAACGTCGTGACGTGCCGGTCGAAGACGCCGCGCTCGAGCAGCTCGCAGACGACCAGCTGCGACAGGTTCTGCGTGTGCGGATCGACCTGCTGCTTGATCAGCGACAGCTGGTCGACGATCGACTTGACGGCACTGATCCACCCGAGGCGGAGCCCCGGCGCGAGCATCTTCGAGAAGCTGTTGACGCGAATGACGACACGGTGCGAGTCGTCGAGTTTGAACAGCGACGGGGGCGGCGGCGCGTTGAGCGAAAGCTCGCGATACGTATCGTCCTCGACGATCGGCACCCGATATCGCGCCGCGAGCTCGAGCAGTTCGCGCCGCGTCCGGATCGGCATCGTCACGCCGGTCGGATTATGGTGCGTCGGATTCGTGTAAATGAGTTTCGGCCGGTATCGCAAGAGGAGTTCTTCGAGCTCGTCGAGATCCGCGCGCGCGACGTCCCAGCCCAGAAGCCGCGCACCCGCGGTGCGAAACGTCTGAATCGCGCCGACGTAGCCGGGACGATCGACGATCACCGCGTCACCGGGATCGACCAGGCAGCGCGTCAGCAAGTCGAGGCCCTGCTGCGCGCCGCCGATGACCAGGATGTGTTCCGGATCGCCGCCGAACCGCGCGGCGAGGGCGTCGCGAAACGCCGGCAGCCCCTCGGTCGCGCCGTGACGCCACGGAATCAAGGACGACGCATGCCGCGCGAGCACATCGTTGGTCGCCTGCTGGAATGCTTCCGTCGGAAAGCAGTCGAGCGCCGGCACGCCGGCCGCGAGCGACAACAGCGCGGGATTCGCCGCGGCGCTCACCAGATCGCGGACCGTGGTGTCGCTGGAGTTGAGCGCCGCCGCAGACATCTTGCCGCGCCACGCGAAGGGCGCGCTGGCGCCGTCGGGCTTCGCCGACACGAACGTGCCGCGCCCGACGTAGCCGCGCAGCAGCCCGCGCGCTTCGAGCTCGCGGTACGCGCTGACGACGGTCGCGCGACTGACGCGCAGCGTGCGTGCGAGGTCGCGTTCCGGTGGCAGGCGCACGCCCGGCGGCACGTCACCGCGCGAGATGCCGTCTTCGAGCAGGGTAACCAGATGGCGGTAGATGGGACGCGTTCGCGGCAGCGTTCGAGATAGTCCATTGATCCATTGGACGGTTTGACGATGGCCTGTTTTCGGCATGATGCGTGGCATGAGTGGCGCGTTGAACCAGTCCAATTCTAGCAACGAATCGATCTACGTGAGCGGCACCTTCCGCTCCCCGGCCGATGCGGCGGTCAGCGTCTTCGATCACGGCCTGCTGTACGGCGACGGCGTCTTCGAGGGCATCCGGGCGTACAACGGGCGCGTCTTCAAGCTCGAACGCCATGTCGAGCGGCTGTTCGATTCGGCGAAAGCGATTCGTCTCGAGATCCCGCACACCCAATCCGACATGTGCGACATCATCCTCGACGCCTGCCGGCGCAACGACATCGTCGACGGGTACCTGCGCGTCGTTGTCACGCGCGGCCCCGGAGATCTCGGCGTCGATCCGCGCAAGTGCCCGCGGCCAGAAGTGATCGTCATCCCGCGCAAGACGCTGTCGATTTACGCCGCGCCGTCGAAGGGCATCCGCGTCGTGACCTCGACCTTCCGGCGCAACTCGATCGAGGCGCTCAGCCCGGCGATCAAGTCGTTGAACTACATGAACAATGTGCTCGCGCGGATCGAAGCCAACGACCGCGGCGCCGACGAAGCGCTGATGCTCGACCCGAGCGGCTACGTTGCCGAAGCCACGGTCGACAACTTCTTCATCGTGACGTCGGGCGGTCTGGTGACGCCGCCGACCGCGACGAATCTGAAAGGGATCACGCGCGAGACGATTCTGGGGATCGCGGCAAGCCTCGGCATCCGCGCGGACGAGTCACCGTTTACCTTGTTCGATGTGTGGACGGCGCGCGAAGCATTTATCTGCGGCACCGCAGCGGAGGTCGTACCCGTTGTCTCGGTCGACGACAGGACGATTGGGACCGGCGGCGTCGGGCCGATCACCGGCAGGATTCTGCAGTCCTATCACGAACTCGTGCGCATGCAGGGCACGCCGATCAACCCGTCACCAGCCGCTCAGGAGTTTGCGGCAACGTTCAAGGTGTGAGTTGATCCACGCGACCATTCGCCCGTAGAGATGCGGCGCCGGTGGTTCGACGAGGGATTCGGGATTCCAGATCAGCATTAGCGTCGCCCTGCTTTGATGCCGAAAGACATCGATGTGAACCGCTGATGCACCAGGTCGGTCGATGTACTGAGCACGATGCTGCGGACGCCGGCGTCAAGGGCGAGGTACTTCGACAGCCAGATTTCGACGCCGCCGCCCACAACCGGATCCCAGTTCTGCACGGTGCCGCTTGCATCGTGCACGTCGACCAGCGTCGGCACCGCGTTGACGGTGTTGCCGACCTGCGTGTGTGATGCGGTCGTCGCCGACCAGTGCCACACGCCGGCCTCGACAAACGGGACGACGCGCCGCATCGGCAGGCGCGCGACGCCCAGGAGGGTGACGCCGCGCGCCCGGCCGAAGACGCTGTCCTGCGCGAACGTCGAACCGATCACAAATGCGTCGGTCACCGATTCGGCGGCGGCATTCGCCCGGACGCGTACCTGCCCCACGTCGAGAAATCCGACTTTGATGCCCACGAACTTGTAGAGCGTCATCGTCGCGTTCAGGTCCCAGGCCGGCATGCGCGACGTGGCATCGCACGTCAGCGTGGCGCCGACCTGTCGTGCCGATGCCTGCAATGGCGCGCAGTCGTCTGCGGCCGCGCGAACGACATTGCTGACGTTGACGTCGAATTGAAAACCAACGGGTGTCGTCGTGGTCGTCCCGGCAACTTCCTGTGCCGACGTGGAGACGGCGGTGCCCCAGATGATGGCGAAGGCGAACGGAAGAAGACGGTTGCGGACCATTGCTGCTTGCTAGGTCACGCGCCAACAGGGCGCGGAGCGGCTCAGGCCCGCTCTTCCAGCTCGTGCCACCTCTCGTAAGCTGCTGATATCAAGCTGGTTAGTTCGTCGGATCGCGCCAGAGCCGAACGGATCGATTCGGCGTCCTCTTTGTAGAAATCGGCCCCCCCGATGCGGGCGGTCAACTGCCGCTGCTCTTCTTCCAGGCCCTCGATCTGAGCTGGCAGCGCCGCGAGTTCGCGCTGTTCTTTGTATGACAGGCGCTTTGAAGCGACCACGGAACGCACAGAACCCACGGGCGCCTTTTCTTTCTTCTGTGCGTTCTGTGTTGTCTGTGGTTGCCTTTGCCGCACCCAATCCTCGTACCCACCCACGTATTCGCGGACGATGCCGTCGCCCTCGAACGCGAACGTGCTCGTGACGACGTTGTCGAGGAACGTGCGGTCGTGTGTCACGAGCAGCAGCGTGCCGGGCCATTCGATCAGTTGCTCCTCGAGCAATTCCAGTGTTTCCAGATCGAGATCGTTGGTCGGTTCGTCGAGGACCAGCACGTTCGCGGGCCGCGTGAACAGGCGAGCGAGGAGCAGGCGATTGCGCTCGCCGCCCGAGAGCGCCTTGACCGGCGATCGCGCGCGCTCGTCCGAGAACAGAAAGTCGCGCAGGTACGCGTGGACGTGACGCGTGCGGCCGTTGGCTGTGATCGTGTCGTTGCCGTCGCCCACGGTTTCGAACACCGTGCGTTCGGGATCCAGTTGTTCGCGCTGTTGATCGTAGTACGCGATCTGCACGTTGGCGCCGACGCGGACCTCGCCCGCATCAGGCGCCAGATCGCCAATCAGCATCCGCAGCAGCGTCGTCTTGCCCGATCCATTCGGACCGATCAACCCGATGCGATCGCCGCGCATGATGCGGACCGAGAAATCGCGCACGACGTCGCGGTCGCCGTACCGCTTCGCGATGTGTTCGGCCTCGAAGACGAGTTTGCCGGACGGATCGGCGCGCTCGACGTCAAGCCGCGCGCTGCCGATCTGCTCGCGACGGGCGGCGCGCTGCGCGCGCATCGCCATCAATGCGCGCACCCGGCCTTCGTTCCGTGTTCGGCGCGCCTTGATGCCTTGCCGCAGCCACACTTCCTCTTCGGCGAGCTTCTTGTCGAACCGTGCCTGCTCCGTCGCTTCGTTCGCGAGCGCTTCGTCTTTGCGGCGCAGGTAGGTGGCGTAGTCGCCCGGCCACGACGTCAGCCGGCCGCGATCGAGCTCGACGATGCGCGTGGCGAGGCGCTGCAGAAAAGCGCGATCGTGTGTGACGAACAACACGGCACCCGCGAAGTCGGCGAGAAACGTCTCGAGCCATGTGATCGCGTCGATGTCGAGATGATTCGTCGGTTCGTCGAGCAGCAGCACGTCCGGTTGGCCGACGAGCGCGCGCGCCAGCAACACGCGCCGGCGCCAGCCACCGGAGAGCTGCTCGACGATCGCGTCTGCCCGAAGATCGAGCCGCGACAGGACGACGTCCACGTGATGTTCGCGCAGCCACGCTTCGTCTTCGTCCAGGTGATGCGTGTGCCCTTCGGCGACGACGTCGAACACGGTCCGCGGGTCCGACAGGGGCACATCCTGCTCGAGCCGTGCGATGCGCAGGGCCGGTTGGCGCCACACCGTCCCGGCGTCCGGCGCGACGTCGCCGTTGACGATCTTCAGCAACGTCGACTTGCCGGTCCCGTTGCGGCCGATCAGCGCTATCCGTTCGCGAGCCTCGACATGCAGCGTGGCAGCGTCGAGCAGCGGCAGATGGCCAAATCCGATCGAGACGCCGTCCAACGCGACCAGGGGCATCCGATCAACGTACCATACGCGTCAGTATGAGACGCACCATTCCGTTGGTCCTGCTCCTGTGGACGACGCTCCTCGCGCAGCCGCGGTTCGCGTTCGACTACGCGGCGATTGCGAAGCGGCTCGTCCAGCAGCTCGCACTGAGACCCGGCGAACGCGTGATATCGATCGCCCACCCGGGCACGTTCGACGACCTCGTGCCGTACATCCGCTACGAAGTCATGCGCGCAGGCGCCATCGACCTCGGCGTGATGGAAGTGCTGCGTGAGCCAGTACCGGAATCGTTCGACGCCGCTGTGATGGCGAAAGGCGCGCGCGAGGCGCGCGCGCACTACAAAGACATGTTTCGCAATGTAGACGCGGCGATCATGATGCCTGGCGCGACCACCGCGCATCCGGCCTATCTTGCGATGCAGGACTGGCTGAAGGAGGACCTGACCGAGCGACGCGGGCGCCGCACGATCCATTTCCATTGGGTCGAAAACGGCAGCGCGTATCCGATCGCGGGGCAGCCGATGCCGCCCCGATTCGAAATCGATCGGCTGTACCAGCGCGCGCTCCTGCAGACGGACTATGCGGCGCTGGCGGCGTCGCAGAAGAAGTTCGCGGACGCGTTGCGCGGTGGCGAGGTCCATATCACGTCGCCCGCGGGGACCGACCTACGGTTCCGCGTTGGCGATCGTCCGATCAACCTGCAGGACGGCGACGCGGCGCAGGCGCACACGGCAAACGGCGTCGTGCTGATCGATCACGAGATCGAACTGCCGGCCGGGGTCGTCCGCGTCGCACCGATTGAAGAATCGGTCGAAGGCGTGGTCGCGTTTCCGCCGTCGCAATGGGACCGGCGACCGGTTGACGGATTGAAGTTGCGGTTTGCGCGCGGACGCGTCGCCGACATCACTGCGACGGCCGGTCGCGACGCCGTGGAAGCAGAGCTGACCTCGGCCGGCGCCGCCGCCCGCGCCTTTCGCGAGTTCGCACTCGGAATGAATCCGCTGCTCGCGGTGCCGGACCGCGATCCTTGGATCCCGTACTACGGCTACGGGTCGGGCGTCGTCCGCCTGTCGCTCGGCGACAACACCGAGTTGGGGGGGCGGGTCGCGGACGCAAAGTCGCCGGCGTACGTCCGCTGGAACTTCTTCACCGATCTGACGGTGACGATCGGCAACACGACATGGGTGCGCAACGGGCGCATGTAGGCCTGACTCGCCGAAGCGCGACGCGCGGAGGCGGTTTGGCACAACTCGTGCTGAACCCCGTGCGTGATCTACCGCCGGCGTTGGATTTGGATACTCACTTCCCTTTCCGCCGGCCTTGCCGTCGCGCTCGTGATCATCGCGGCCGCGGTTCCGCTCTCCTCAGACGCCTTACGTCGCCGCATCGTCGCCGAGCTGTCGCAGCGCATGAATGCGGACATCGAGCTCGGCGATTTAGATCTGCATCTGTTTCCGCGTTTGCGAGCCTCCGGCGGCGCGCTCAAGGTCCGCCAGCACGGTGACGGCGACGAGCCGCTGATCTCGGTCAGCCATTTCGTCCTGGATGCCGATCTCCTCGGGGTCGTCCGCCACCGGATCGCACACGTGCAGCTCGTCGGATTGAAGATTGTCATCCCACCCAAGAACAAGTCGCGGGACGCCTCCGACGCCGTCGCGACCACCGGCGACCGGCCGCAAACCGACCCCTCCTTCGAAGGCGATGTCGTCGTCGATACCCTGGAGTCCACCGATGCGCAGCTCGTCATCATGCCGGACCGCGAAGACCAGCAGAAGGGGAAGAAGCCGAGCATTTGGGCGATTCACCGGTTGAAGATGCGAGACGTCGGCGCGAGATCGGCGATGCCGTTCGACGCGACGCTCACGAACGCGATCCCGCCAGGCGACATCGTCACCTCGGGCACATTCGGCCCGTGGAAGGTCGAGGTCCCCGGCGATACGCCGCTCGCAGGTCAATACGTGTTCGACCATGCGGACTTGAACGTGTTCCGCGGCATCGGCGGCACGCTGTCGTCGCGCGGCACGTTCGGCGGCGCGCTCGATTACATCGACGTGAACGGCGAGACCGACACACCTGACTTCGTCATCGACGTGGGCGGACATCCGTTCCCGATGCACACGAAATTTCACACCATCGTCGACGGCACGAACGGCAACACGTACCTGAAGGAGATCGACGTCGACTTCCTGAAGTCGTCGTTCGTCGCGCGCGGCGCCGTGTACGACGAAGGCGAGCACATCCCGGGCCGCATGGTCACACTCGACATCGACATGCGTCACGCGCGCATCGAGGACGTGATGCAAATGGCGGTGAAGGCGTCGCCGCCACCGATGGTCGGCGCGCTGACGCTGCAAACACGATTCGAACTCCCGCCCGGTGACGCGGACGTCGCCGACCGCTTGCGGCTCGATGGACGCTTCACCATCGCCGGCGCGCGATTCACCAACATGGATGTTCAGGCCAAGATCGACGAGCTCAGTCAGAAGAGCCGTGGGCGGACAGTCCTCGAACAACGCAATCGCGTGTTGTCGAACTTCCAGGGGCGATTCACCCTCGGCGCCGGCAAGTTGAAATTGGGCTCGCTGATGTTCGAAGTGCCGGGCGCACGGGTGACGCTTGCCGGCGGCTACGCGCTCAAGTCGGAGGCGCTCGATTTCCGCGGTCTCATGCTGATGGACGCGAAAGTGTCGGACACGCAGAGCGGCTTCAAACGGCTGCTGCTGAAGGTCGTCGATCCGCTGTTCCGTCGGAAAGACGGCAAGGACGGGAGCGCCGTGCCGTTCAAGATCAACGGCAAGCGCAGCGATCCGCAGTTCGGGCTCGATTTCGGTCGCGTCTTCAAGCGCGGTAATTAGCGCGCAGCCACGCCCGCGCCAGCTGATAATCGGGGCACGCGCCGGCCACCAGCTTCCAGAACTTCGATGAATGATCCATGCGCTTGAGATGCATCAGTTCGTGGATCAGTACGTAGTCGCGGATCCAATCGGGCATCGTGACCAACCGCCAGTTCAAACAGATGTGGCCGTTCGGCGAACAAGATCCCCAGCGCCACCGCTGATTGCGAACGCTGACTCGCGAAACCGTCAGGCCGTGCTGCGCGGCGAGTTCGAGCAGCCGCGCCGGGAGGATCTGCTTCGCGCGCGCGACATCGTCCGGATCCGGAGGGACGACGACGTCGGCCGGGATCGGTTGCGTGGCGAGCCGATGTCGCTGCTTACCGATCCACGACTGCTCGCGTTCGACAAACGCCGCTGCTTCTCGTTTCGATCCCCACCGCGGAATGGTGACGCGCACGCGCCCATCCGGCCGAACGCGAATGACGTAACGCCGCGCGCGCGGATGACGCACAAAGTCGATCAATGGCCACCGTACACGACGAAGCCGCGCTTGCGGAGGCTTTCGGCCAGGAACACTTCCATCGCTTTCGCTTTGGAGTACGGCATCGGATTCAGGTGCGCGTACAGTTTGGGCACGAGCCGCTCGCCGAACTTCTTCACGACGCGCGCGGCCTTATAACCCCGTTTATGATTCTCGAATCGCTGCTCCGGCGTCAGGCCGGTCATGCCGACGTAATACGCGGCTTTGCCATCGCGCTTCGGATTGCGCAGAAACACGACGTACACGCTGTGGTGCTCAGAACGTTTCCGCGTGCGCGGCAAGCTTCTTGTCCAGGGTGATCAACCGGACGCGCAGGTGTCGTGCAAGCCACAAATAACTCGCGTCAGACGCACTCAAGTTCGTTTCGAGTGCGAGTTCGACCACCGCGACGAAATCAACGGGACGAAGAACAATGCCGCGCTCGAGCGCCTCTGCGAGGTTTTCGCGCAGGGTCGCAGCGTCGGACGGCCGTTGTCGGATTTTTGTGCGCGCCGTATTGGCCAGTTCGAACGGCAGGATCGCTGGCGCGGTCAAGCTGTCGGCATTGGCAATTTGCTCGAGGACGCGAGCGCCGTGCTCTTCCGAAAAGATAACGGCGGCAAACGCGGACGCGTCAACGACGACCACGCGCCTTCTCCAGCACGCGCTCGAGATGCCGGCTGCGTTCGTCGCGCATACGGCGAACGATCCGTGCCGATTCGTTTTTCGGGCTCAAGCCTCGCGCTTTGCCGCGTTCATACAGTTCCTGTAACGTCAGGACCGGCGACTGCACTTCATCGGCGGCGCGCTCGATGACTTCGAGCAGCTCGCATTGCAGCGAGCGCTTGTTGCGCTGCGCGCGGTTGCGCAGGCGCTCGACCACCTCGTCGGGAACGTTCTTGATCGAGAGGCTGACGGGCATCGTGGTTCCATTATAGCTCCACAATGGAACCACTCCAGTGACATCCCGTTGCACTTTCGATATATCCCGTACGTACAATGACTGTTTAAGCCTCCATGTGGATTGTTCGCATTGCGTTGAATCGGCCGTACACGTTCGTCGTCTTGGCGTTGCTCATCCTGGGCATCGGCCCGCTGACGATCGCGCGGACCCCGACCGACATCTTTCCCAACATCGACATCCCCGTCGTCGTGTCGATGTTTCAATACGGCGGCCTCTCCGCGCAGGAGATGACCGACCGGATCGTCTCGAATTACGAACGGTCGCTGACGACCGCGGTCAACGACATCGAGCACATCGAGTCGACGTCGTTGCGCGGCGTCTCCATCGTCAAGATCTTCCTGCAGCCTGGCGCGAAGGTGGACCTCGCGGTGGCGCAGACCACCGCCGTGTCGCAGGCGATGCTGCGTCAGGCACCGGCCGGCACGACGCCGCCGTTCATCCTGCAGTACAACGCGTCGAGCGTCCCGATTATTCAGCTCGCGCTCTCGGGACGGGGGCTCTCGGAGCAGCAGCTCTTCGACCTCGGCGTCAATTTCATGCGGCCGCAGCTGGCGACGGTCTCCGGCGCCGCGCTGCCCTGGCCGTACGGCGGCAAGCAGCCGCAGATCCAGGTCGACCTGGATCCCGAGGCGCTGCAGGCGAAGAATCTCGCGCCGGCCGACGTCGTCAACGCGATCAGTAACCAGAACCTGATCCTGCCGTCGGGCACGTCGAAGATCGGCTCGTACGAGTACGACGTCGACCTCAACGCGAGCCCGAAGACAGTCGACGAGCTCAACGATTTGCCGATCAGGACGATCCGCGGCACGCCGATCTACATCCGCGACGTCGCCCACGTCCGAAACGGATATCCGCCGCAGACGAACATCGCGCGCGTGGACGGTCAGCGCGCGGCGCTGATGGTCGTGATGAAAGTCGGCAACGCGTCGACGCTCGACGTCATCAAGAACGTGAAAGCAGCGGTCGCGAAGGTGATGCCGAGCCTCCCGCCGAACCTCGAGGTGAAGCCGCTTGCCGACCAGTCGCTGTTCGTCCGGGCGTCGATCGAAGGCGTGTTGCGCGAGGCCGTGATCGCCGCCTGCCTCACGGCGTTGATGATTCTCATCTTCCTCGGCAGCTGGCGCAGCACGGTCATCATCGCCGTCTCGATCCCGCTGTCGATCCTGAGCTCGATGATCGTGCTGAGCGCGCTCGGCGAAACGATCAACATCATGACGCTCGGCGGCCTCGCGCTCGCCGTCGGCATCCTCGTCGACGACGCAACGGTCGCCATCGAGAACATCAACACGCAGCTCGAGTCGGGCAAAGACCTCGAGCCGGCCATTCTCGACGGCTCGCAGCAGATCGCGATTCCCGCGTTCGTCTCGACGATCTGCATCTGCATCGTGTTCGTCCCGATGTTCTTCCTCACCGGCGTCGCGCGATATCTCTTCGTCCCGATGGCCGAAGCGGTCGTGTTCGCGATGCTGGCCTCCTACGTCCTGTCACGAACGCTCGTGCCGACAATGGCGAAGTATCTGCTGCACGCGCACGAGGAGAGCCACCACGGCGCGACGACGAGCCGCAACCCGTTCGTTCGCGCCCAGCGCTGGATCGACGGCAACTTCCTCGCGCTGCGCGACGCGTATCGCCGCCTTCTCGAAATCGTCGTCAGCCGCCGCGCGGTGTTCGCGATGCTGTTTCTGGCGGCATGCGTCGGATCGCTCGCGCTCGTGCGATGGGTCGGCGAGGATTTCTTCCCGTCCGTCGACAGCGGTCAATTCAAGCTGCACCTGCGCGCGCCGACCGGCACGCGCATCGAGGAAACAGCCGCGCTCTGCGATCACGTGCAGGAGACCATCCGCCGCGTGATCCCGAACGAGGAGATCAGCAGCGTCATCGACAACATCGGCCTGCCGTACAGCGGCATCAACCTCGCGTACACGAACTCCGCGCCGATCGGGTCGTCGGATGCGGACATTCTCGTCGCGCTCAAGGAAGATCATCAGCCGACGGACAAATACATCCACGATCTGCGACTGAAGCTCGTCGCCGAATATCCGGGCGTGCAGTTCTCGTTCATCCCCGCCGACATCGTGACGCAGATCCTCAACTTCGGATTGCCGGCGCCAATCGACGTGCAGGTGATCGGCCGCAACCTCGACGCGAATCGCCGTTTCGCCGCGAACCTGGTGACGAAGCTGGCGCAGGTGCCCGGCATGGTCGACTTGCGCGTCCACCAGACGTTCAATCAACCGCTGCTCCATCTCGACGTCGATCGGACGCGCGCGATGGATACCGGCTTCACGCAACGCGACGTCGCGAACAACCTGCTGATTTCGCTGTCGGGCAGCGCGCAGACGACGCCGACGTTCTGGCTGAATCCGCAGACCGGCGTCAGTTACTTCATTGCGACACAGACGCCGCAGCATCGCGTCGACTCGATCGAGGACATCAACGCGATCCCGCTCGCGCCGTCGACGCCCGGATCGAAGCCGCAGGTGCTCGAAGCCCTCGCGTCGATGAAGCGCGAACAGCATCTCGCCGTCGTCACGCATTACAACGTGCAGCCGGTGGTCGATATCTTCGGCGCAGTGCAGGGCCGCGACCTCGGCGGCGTCGCGCGCGAGATGCAGCCGATCCTCGACGCGTCGAAACCGGATCTGCCGCGCGGGTCGCAGCTCGTCGTCCGCGGTCAGGTCGATACGATGCAGTCGTCGTTCGTGGGCCTCGTCGCCGGCCTCGGGCTCGCGATCATCCTCGTCTACTTGCTGATCGTCGTGAACTTCCAGTCGTGGCTCGATCCATTCATCATCATCTCGGCGCTGCCGGCGGCGCTCGCCGGCATCATCTGGATGCTGTTTGCGACGCACACGACGATCAACGTGCCGTCGCTGACCGGCGCGATCATGTGCATGGGCGTCGCGACGGCGAACTCGATTCTCGTCGTCAGCTTCGCGAAAGATCAGCTGTCCGAGGGCGCCTCGGCCGCCGCAGCTGCCGTCGACGCCGGCTTCACGCGGTTCCGCCCGGTCCTGATGACGGCCTTGGCGATGATCATCGGCATGGTGCCGATGGCGCTCGGATTTGGTGAGGGCGGCGAACAGAACGCGCCGCTCGGCCGCGCGGTCATCGGCGGCCTGACACTCGCGACTGTGGCCACACTGTTCTTCGTGCCGGCAGTCTTCGCGATCTTCCATAGGAACAAGTCGAATGCGTAAAGGACCACTGCTCGGCGGCACGGTGCTCTTGCTGGTCGCCGTGGCGTTTGCTTTTTGGGGCGTCAGCACGCGGACGAAGGCGCTGACCGTCGTCACCCAGGAAACGCGAGAGATGGCGGTGCCGACGGTTGCGGTCACGACGCCGGAGCAGGCCGCGCCGCAGCAGGAGATCCAGCTGCCGGGCACGATGCAGGCGTTCGCCGACGCCGCGGTCTACGCGCGCGTCAACGGCTACCTGAAACGCTGGACCGCCGACATCGGCACGCGCGTGCACAAAGGGCAAGTGCTCGCCGAGATCGACACGCCGGAGCTGGATCAGCAACTGATGCAGGCCCGCGCCGATCTCGCGACGGCGGAAGCCAACAGTCGCCTGGCGCAAACGACGGCGGAACGATACCGCGATCTGATCAGGAGCGATTCCGTCTCACGCCAGGATCTCGACAACGCGAACGGCAACCTCGAGGCGAAGCAGGCGGCGGTTGAATCGGCGCGCGCGAACGTCAAACGCCTCGAGCAACTGCAGGCGTTTCGCAAGATCGAGGCGCCGTTCGACGGTGTCGTCACGGCGCGCAACACGGACGTCGGCGCGCTGATCGATTCCGGCAGCAACGCCAAGGAACTGTTTCACATCGCGTCGATGCGCACGCTGCGCGTCTTCATCAATGTGCCCGAGGTCTACTCGCGTGCGGCGACGCCGGGACTGAAAGCGGAGCTCACGCTGAAGGAGTTCCCAGACAAACACTTCACCGGGACGCTCGTCCGCACGTCGAACGCGATCGACGTCTCGTCGCGCACGCTCCTCACGGAAATCGACATCGATAACCCGAAGGGCGAACTGCTGGCCGGTTCGTACGCCGAGGTCCACCTGAAGCTGCCGACGCCGGCGACGACGATGAAGCTGCCGGTCGATGCGGTCATTTTCAAGGGTGATGGCTTGCAGGTCGCGACACTCGACAGCGCGAACCGCGTGCACCTCGTGAACGTCGCGTCGGGACGCGATTTCGGCGATAGCGTCGAGATCCTCTCCGGCCTGAGCGGAAAGGAGCGCATCGTCCTCAACCCGCCGGATTCCCTGGGAGAGGGACAGACGGTGCGAGTGGCGCAGGCGGGGCGCGGAGAGAATAAGTGAGGACCACGAAGACCACGAAGACCACGAAGACCACGAAGACCGCGAAGATCACGAGGACCGCGAAGGCCACGAAGATTACGAAGGGGTTTGGCCTAATTCCGTTCGTGATCTTCGCGGCCTTCGTGATCGTCGTGGCCTCGGGTTGTGCGCCAAGAACGCAGTACGTGGCGCCGACGGTCGACATTCCTCCGGCGTTCAAGGAAAACGCGAACTGGAAGCCGCCGGAGCCGAAGGACTCTGAAATCCGCGGCAATTGGTGGGACATGTTCGGCGATCCGCAGCTGAACGATCTCGAGGCGCGCGTCGACGTCTCGAATCAGACCTTGCAGGCGGTGGCGGCGCAGTTCGAGCAGGCGCGGGCGCTGGTGCGCGGCGCGCGCGCGAACCTTGGACCGCAGATCGGCCTCAACCCGTCGATTGCCGGCGTGCAGCCGTCGGGTAACCGAGCGATCTCGTCGTTCCACGACTCGTATGTCGATCTGATCCTTCCGCTGACGGTGTCGTACGAGGCGGACGTCTGGGGCCGGCTGCACGGCATCCTCGAGGCGAACCGCGCCAACGCGCAAGCGAGCGCCGCCGATCTGGAGAGCGCACGGCTCTCGGTCCACTCGGAGCTCGCGCTCGACTACTTCACGCTGCGTGGCCTCGATCGCGAGCAACTGCTCCTCAACAACACCGTGCAGGCGTACGAGCAGGCGCTCGACCTGACGCAGAACCGCTTTCGGGGAGGACTCTCTTCGCAGGCCGACGTCGCGCAGGCGGAAACGCAGCTCGAAACGACGCGCGCGCAGGCGATCGACGTCAGCGTCGCGCGTCAGACGCTCGAGCACGCGATCGCCGTGCTCATCGGACAACCGGCATCGACGTTTTCGATCGCGATCGTCCCGCTGAATCTCGATCCACCCGGCGTCCCTGTCGCGCTGCCGACGGCGCTCCTCGAACGCCGCCCCGATATCGCGGCGGCGGAACGCCGCGTCGCCTCGGCAAGCGCGCAAGTGGGCGTCGCCACGTCAGCGTATTACCCGATCCTGAACCTCTCGGCGTCCGCCGGATTTGAGAGCAGCTCATTCGGCAGCTTCCTCGCCGGCGCGAGCAACTTCTGGGCGGTCGGTCCGACGATGCTGATCAACGTGTTCGATGCGGGCCGGCGTCGTGCCGCCAAGGAACAGGCCATCGGCGTCTACAATCAGGCGACGGCGAACTACCGTCAGTCGGTGCTCGGCGCGTTTCGCGAGGTCGAGGACCAACTGTCGACGCTGCGAGTGCTGGACGAGGAGGCGCGCGTGCAGGCGAACGCCGTGGCGGCGTCTGAACGATCGCTGACGCTGGCGAACAACCGGTACCGGGGCGGCGTGGCGAGCTACCTGGAGGTCATCACCGCGCAGAGCTTCGCGCTGCAGAACGAGCGCGCGGCGGTGAACATCCTGATTCGGCGGATGAATGCGACGGTGCTGCTGTTGAAGGGGCTCGGCGGCGGCTGGAAAACGTCGTAGGGCGGGTCTCTTGAGATCCGCCTCGCTGCCGGGTCCAAAGTGACCCGGCCTACACCAGCTCTTCTTCTTCGTGGAACGGCAGGCCGTCGGTCAGTTCCGGCGCTTGCAGCATGCGCGGCACGCGATCGATCGGTTCGAGCGACTTGATCTCTTCCCCGCCGTTTGCCGCCTGTAGTTCCTTGAACTTCCGCGCTTTGATCAGGACGTTGCCCTCGAGCGATCCGACGGCGTCGTTGTAGGCCTCGAGACTCGACTTCAAGCGGACGCCGAGCGTCCCAAACCGTTCGCCGAGCACGCGCACCGACTCGTACAAGTTCTTCCCGAGTTCGCTGATCTTGCGCGCGTTCTCTTCCATCGCTTCCTGCTGCCAGCCGTACGAGACGGCGCGCAACAGCGCAATCAGCGTGGTCGGGCTGGCAGGGATGACGCGTTTGTCGACGCCGAACTCGATCAGCGATGGATCGTGTTCGAGCGCCGCGCTGAAGAACATCTCGCCCGGCAGGAACATGACGACGAAATCCGGCGTCACCGGTACTTTGTCGAAGTAATTCTTTGCCGACAGTTGCGAGATGTGGCTGCGCACTTGCCGCGCGTGATCGATCAGCAGCTTCTGCCGCGCCTCTTCGTCCGGCGCCTCTAGCGCGCGCAGATACGCGTCGAGCGGCGCTTTCGCGTCGACGACGATGTGCTTGCCGCCTGGGAGGTTGATGATCACGTCGGGACGGACGCGACCGTTTTCGGAGGCGATCGTTTCCTGCTCCGTGAAGTGGCAGTGCTCGAGCATCCCCGCGAGTTCGACGACGCGCTTCAACTGCAGTTCGCCCCAGCGGCCGCGGACACCGGGCCGCTTGAGCGCGTCGGTCAGTCGGCGCGTCTCGTCGCGGAGGTTCTGCCCCATCGAGTCGAGCGACGCGATCTTTTGAATCAGTTGTGCGCCCGATTCGATGCGGCGCCGCTCGGCGTCCTTGATCTCGCGATCCATCTGCTCGAGCGTCTTGTGCATCGGCGACAGCAGATCCTCGATCGCCTTCTTTCGCGCGTCGATGTCCGCCGCGGCCTCGGTCTTCGTCTGCTGCAGTTTGGTTTGGGCGAGCGCGAGAAACTGCTCGTTGTTGTTCTTCAGCGCTTCGGCGCTGAGCGCATGAAACGTATCGCGCAGCCCCGTGCGCGCGAGCAGAACACCGGCGATGACACCAATAGCGAGCCCGACTGCGAGAAGGGTGACCAGGATGAGGGGTTCGATGGACACGATTATACGGCGTTCACCGCGACATCACGAATGGAATCCACGCATCCGGCAACTGCAGTTCGGCCGCGTGAAACGCTGTCGCCATCGCACGATCGCGTTCGGCCTTCGCGAGTTGACGCGCTTTCAGTCCCGCGGCGATCTGCTGCAGCGCGTGACGCGCTTCGATCTGCGCGTGGCGGCGTCGATCGACGAATGGACCGGTCGGTGTCGCCAGCTGCGCGACCCGCGCCGCCTGTCGATCGGCCTTGAGCATTTCGAGCCGCGACTGATCGACCGGCTCGAACGGCAGCTGAAACTGGAACCGCGCCTCGGACGCAGCGTCGAACTGTCCCGCGAGGCCCATCGCTTTCTGGCGTTCGAGGTCCGCGCGGTAACACTCGAAACACAGGGTCTTGCGCGTGGAGCGATTGCCTCGCTTCAGCCCGTCGCGGCAAGCCGGACACAACGCCTTAGGGCGTCTGCCTTCGAGCTCGCCGCCAGGGAAGCTAACCCATTCATCTTGTGCGATTTGATGTGGTTTCTGCGTCATACGAGCCGATGGTAACCGGCACGTGTGACAGCCTAGGTCACACGGGGTCAGACTGGAGTCAGACTGGGGTCAGACTGGGGTCAGACTGGGGTCAGACCGCGGTCAGACCTCCAAAGACTGGACCGGGTTCCCGCAAGAAGCCAGGAACTTGTCGAAATCGGCGACGGACACTGTCAGCGTCACGGTGTTGATGTTCGGATGAAACGACAGCCGCGACGCGGACCGCAGGTCGCGATCGAGAAAGACCCTGACCGCATGGTCAGCGTTGTTGATCAGTCCAAATGGGGACACCGACCCCGGCGTCAGCCCGAGGTGCGCCATGAGCCGTTCGGGCGACGCGAAACTCAGCTTGCCGTCACCGATCTGATCCGCCACTTTGCGCAAATCCACGCGCTTCGCGTGCTCGACGATGACCAGGTAGTGGCGATTGCCTTTCTGGTTGCGCAGAAACAGATTCTTGCAGTGGGTGGCGTCGATGCCCTTCCAGTGCTCGAGTGCGTCCTCGACCGTCGGCACCGGCGGATGCTCGTGCCGCGTAAACGTGATGCCGAGCGCCTCCAGCTTCGCGATCACCGGCCGTTCCTGCTCCGTCATCGTCATACGGTCAACACCGCGGCTCCCGTCACGCGTCCGCCGCGCACGTCGTCCAAGGCGCGATTCGCGTCCGCTAACGAATAGCTCGTCACGTGCGTTTTGATTGGCACGCGCGGCGCCAGCGCAAGAAAGTCGATCGCATCCTGGCGCGTCAGGTTGGCAACGGATCGCACGATCCGCTCCTGCCACAACAGCGCGTACGGAAAGGATGGGATGTCGCTCATGTGGATCCCGGCACAGACGACGACGCCGCCCGGCACGACGCACGCCAGCGCCGCTGGGACCAGTGCGCCGACCGGCGCGAAAATGATCGCCGCATCGAGCAGTGACGGAGGCGTTTCCGTCGACGCGCCTGCCCAGGCGCATCCGAGATCGCGGGCGAGTTGCTGCGCCGCCGCGTCACCTTCCGACGTGAACGCAAACACCTCGCGCTGTTGAAACACCGCGACCTGCGCAATGACGTGGGCGGCCGCGCCGAATCCGTACAAGCCGAGACGCTTCGCGTCGCCCGCCATGCGGTACGCGCGGTAGCCGATCAACCCCGCGCACAACAGCGGCGCTGCATCAACGTCGGAATATCCATCGGGAATCTTGAACGCGTAGCGCGCGTCGGCGACGGTGTAGTCGGCGTAGCCGCCGTCGATCGTGTAGCCGGTGAACCGCGCCTCGGCACACAGGTTCTCGCGACCGCTGCGACAGTACTCGCACACGCCGCACGAGTAACCGAGCCACGGGATCCCGACACGATCGCCGATCTTCAGGTTCGTCACGCCGTCCCCGACGACTTCGACGACGCCGACGATCTCGTGACCCGGAATCACCGGAATGTCGCCGCCGGCCAACTCGCCATCGACGATGTGCAGATCGGTACGGCACACGCCGCACGCCCGCACACGCACGAGCACTTCGCCGGGCAGCGCAATCGGCACGTCGCGATCCACTGCGTCCACGCGTCCCGCCGCTGCGCTGGTCAGCGCCATGGCTTTCATGGAAACCGTCCCGTCGCGTTGAGGTATTCGAGACGGGCCCGCCGCAACGCATCTTCGGCGACCGCGACCGCGGTTTCGGCGTCACGCGCGCTCCGCTCGGCGTCGATGACTTCGATGTTCGTCGCCGCGCCAGCGCGGTAGCTGATGTTGGTGATGTCGACGACCTGCTGCGCTTGCTGCGCCGCGGCGCGCGCGCTGGTCAACGTACGATCGGCGCTTGCCATCGCTTCGCGCGCAGCGCGCACTTGCGATCCCGCCTGGATCGTCGCGCCGGCGCGCGTCGCGCGCGCCTGATCGACCGCCGCCTGTCGCTGCATCTTCACCGCGCTCTTTTGCCCGCTGTCGAAAATGGGAATGTTCGCCTGCATCAACACGCGCCAGCTGTTCGCCGGCAAGAAAAACGGCGACGGCACCGTCGTCGACGGTTGAAAGATCGCGTCGACGGTCGGCCACCAATCCTTCGAGCTGTCGCGGACGATGCGCTCCGCCGCCTGCTCTTCGGCAGCGAACAGTTTGAGATCGGATCGAAACAGATCGATGCGCGGCTCCTCCGCCGGCAGCGCGAACTGCGGCTCGTCGCCGGCATCGACCGGTTCGTTGACAGCGACGAGGACGCCCAACGCTTCCTGCGCGCGATAGAGCGCAAGGCGCGCGGTTTCCACCAGCGTTTCGTCCGTGGACCACTGCTGTTGCGCGCGCAGCGCGTTCAGCTTGCTGCCGCTGCCGCGCTGCTCCAGTTGGGCGGCGAGATCGAAGTGCGCTTTGGCGACATCCCGTGCGCGGACGTTCGACTCGACGACGCGCCGCTGCGCGAGAATCGTCAGGTACGCGTCCGCCGCCGCGAATGCGACCTGTCGCCGGACGTCTGCGACGGTCAGCTCGGCGACCGACTTCGCGTCTTCCGCCTGCGCACGGCGCGCCCACGCAGCCGCGGCCACGATCGGCATGTCGGCGGTCAACGACGCGGCCAGCGAATTCCGCGGCGTCACCGTCGTGCCTTGAAACTCGACGCCGGTATTCAGCGTCGTCGTCGTGATGTTGCCGGACAGCTGCACGAGCGTCGCGGCGCGGGCCTGACGCAACAGACCTTCGGCGCGCAGAATCGCCGATGCCGCGGCGCGAACGGTTGGATTGTTGTCGGTCGCCTGCTTGATCGCCTCGTCGAACGACACCCGTCGCGCCGGCGTCGGCGGCTGCGCCGACACGACGCTCGCGACGAACAGGCTAAGCGCGGCGACGGCCGAGGCTTTTGACAACGACATACAGCACGGGAATGAATGCGAGGTTCAGGAACGTAGACGCGATCATGCCACCGGCAACGGCCGTCCCGACCGAGTGGCGCGCTTCGCTGCCGGCGCCGCTGGCGAACACGAGCGGCATGACACCAAGGATGAACGCGAGCGATGTCATCAAAATCGGCCGCAGTCGGATGCGCGCCGCTTCGACCGCCGCTTCGGCAATCGACAGCCCGCGCGCCCGCAGCTGCTCGGCGAACTCCACGATCAAGATGCCGTTCTTCGCCGAGAGGCCGATCAGCATCACGAGACCGATCTGGCAGTACACGTCGTCGATCAAACCGCGTCCCCACTGCGCCAGAAGCGCTCCAAGGATCGCGAGCGGCACCGACAGCAGGATGATGAACGGCAACGTCACGCTCTCGTACTGCGCCGCGAGCGTCAGATACACGAGCAACAGGCCAAGGCCGAAGATCAGCGCCGACTGACTGCCGGCCTTGATCTCTTCGAGCGAGATTCCCGACCACGCGTACGAAAAGCCCTGCGGCAGCGCGCGATCGGACAGCTGCTGCATGATCGCGAGCGCCTGGCCCGACGAGAAGCCGGGCGCCGCCGAGCCGTCGATTTCGGCCGACCGGAACAAGTTGAAGTGGTTGATGCTCTTCGGCGCCGTCGCCTCGTGCACCGACACGACGTTGCTGAGCGGCATCATCGCTCCGGTCGCGGTTCGCGCGTAGTAGCGCTCGATGTTCGCCGGGTTCGATCGAAAACGCTGATCGGCCTGCACGTACACGCGATACGAACGGTTGTTGAAGTCGAAATCGTTGACGTAACTCGACCCGAGCAGCACCTGCATCGTGTTCGTGACGGCGCCGAGCGACAGCCCGACGCTCTTCGCCTGTTCGCGATCGATGTCGACGACGAGCTGCGGATCGTTCGCCGTGAACTGCGTGAAGAGCGCGGTCAATCCAGGCGTGCGATTCGCCTCGCCGATCAGTTGGTTCGCGGCCGACGACAGGTTTTCGATCGGACCGCCGGTCTGGTCGAGCAGTTCGTACGTGAAGCCGCCGAACTGACCCAGGCCCTGAATCGACGGCGGCAGGAACGGAATCACCATCGCGTCGGTGATCTGGCTGAACTCGCCGTACAACCGGCCGAGCACCGCCTTCGCGGACCGCTGCTCGCCTTTTCGTTCGGCGAAGTCCTTCAACTGCACGAACATGATCCCCTGGTTCGGCGCCGATCCGGCGAAACTGAATCCGCCGGCCGCGAACATCCGGTTCGCCTCCGGCTGGCGTTTCATGATCGCTTCGGCCTTCTTCACGACGTTCATCGTGTACTCGAGCGACGCGCCGGGCGGCGCCTGGATCAGAACGAACAGATAGCCCTGATCTTCATCCGGCACGAAGCCGGTCGGCACGCGCGTGTAGACCCAATACGTCACCGCCAGCAGCACGGCAAATACGATGGCGACGAGCACACGAATGCGAATCAATCCGCGCAGCGCGGCGACGAGACCGCTCGTCCCGCCGTCGATGACGCGATTGACGCCGCGAAAGAACAGCCCGTGCGGCCTCTCGGCGCGCCCGAGCAGCAGCGCCGACAGCGCCGGCGTCAGCGTGAGCGCGTTGAATGCCGAAATCGCCATCGACACCGCGATCGTCAACGCGAACTGCTGATACAACCGTCCCGTCGTCCCCGGGAAGAAGGCCACAGGTACGAAGACCGCGGCCAGCACCAGGGCGGTCGCGATGACGGCGCTCGTCACCTCGCGCATCGCGGTCAGCGCCGCTTCAGCAGGCGGCCGGTGCTCGTCGTGGATGTGCCGCTCGATGTTTTCGATGACGACGATGGCGTCGTCGACGACGAGGCCGGTCGCAAGCGTGACGCCGAACAGCGTCAGCGTATTAACCGAGAAGCCGAACAACTTGACGAACGCAAACGTGCCGACGAGCGACACCGGAATCGTAATCGCGGGGATCAGCGTCGTCCGCCAGTTCTGCAGGAACAGGAACATGACGAGGACGACGAGCAGGATCGCAATACCGAGCGTCGTCACGACCTCGCGAATCGATTCGGCGACGACGCTCGTCGTCTCGAACGCGACGTCGAGTTTCAAGCCGGGGGGAAAACGCTTCGACAAGCGGTCCATCTCCGCGCTGACGTCGCGGTACACCTGCAGCGCGTTCGCCGTGGGCAACTGCAACACGCCCATGCCGACCGCATCGCGGGCCTGATAGCGCGACGCCGTGCCGTAGCTTTCGGATCCCAGTTCCGTTCGGGCGACATCTTTGACGCGCACGAGTGCGCCATCCGCGGCACGTTTCAGGATGATGTTGTCGAACTCCGCCGGATCCGACAGTCGTCCGGCCGCA
Organism: Vicinamibacterales bacterium; assembly: GCA_035652075.1. GTDB lineage: Bacteria > Acidobacteriota > Vicinamibacteria > Vicinamibacterales > CAVVIG01 > Gp6-AA45. Next base: position 31,683 of record DASREL010000219.1, on the reverse strand, counting down.
CGCACGCTGATCTGGTAGCGCTGTCCCGCGGGCGCCGGCTCCTGCCCGATCGCGCCGGCGGCGACCTGCACGTTCTGTTCGCGGAGCGCGTCAATGACTTCGTCCGCCGTGATGTTGCGCGACGCGAGCCGCTCGGGATCGAGCCAGATGCGCATGGCGTAGCGTCCCACGCCAAACACCACGACGTTGCCGACGCCGGGCACACGCTTCAGTTCGTCGACGACGAACCGATCCAGGTAGTTGCTGACGAAGAGCGGATCGTATTCGCCGTGCTCCGCATACGCGGCCGCCGCGAGCACGAAGTTCGTCGACACCTTCTGCACCGAGATGCCGACCTGCTTGACTTCATTCGGCAACCGCCCTTCGGCTTGCGACAGACGGTTCTGGACGTCCACGGCCGCGACGTCCAGGTTGCGCGAGACGTCGAAGGTGATCGTGATGATGCTCGTGCCATCGTTGCCGCTCGACGAGGTCATGTACTGCATTCCCTCGACGCCGTTGATCGCCTGTTCGAGCGGCACGGTGACGGCCGTTTCGACCGTCTGCGCGTTCGCGCCGTTGTAGAACGCGGTCACCTGCACTTGCGGCGGCGCCAGCTCGGGGAACTGCGCGATCGGCAGCGTCGGGATGGCGATGATGCCCGCGAGGATGATCACGAGCGAACAGACGCTCGCCAGGATCGGCCGCTTGATGAACGTTTCGACGAACATTACGCGGCCGGTTGGATCGGCGCGCCGTCCACGAGCTTCTGCGAGCCGGAGACGACGACGCGCTCGCCTGGTTTGATCCCGTCGACGACCGGGTAGTTGTCGCCGACGATCGGACCGACTTTGATCGCGCGCTGCTTCGCGACGAGCTTCCCGCCGGCGTCCTCGGCGACGAACGCAAAGAACTGGCCGCTGACGCGAAGGACGGCGGTGACCGGTACGACGATCCCCTCGTGCGTGTCCCACACAATCCGCGCGCGGACGTATTGCGAGGCACGTAGACGTCCGTTCGGATTCGTCACGATGCCCTTGACGAGGATTGACTGCGTTTGATCGTCGACGTGCGGCGAGACGAACGAGATTTTCGTCGACGCGAGTTGATCGGCGCTGTCGCTCGCGAGCAGTTGCAGCGGCAGGCCGACGCGCAGTTTCGTACTGCGTTCCATCGGCACCGACACGTACGCTTCGAGCGTCTCGTTCTGATCGATGGTCGTCAGCGACGTTTGCGGGCTGACCTGCATGCCGACGCGAACCGGCACGTCGCCCACCACGCCCGCGGTCGGCGCCGTCACGGTGTAGTACCGCAGCTGGACTTGCTGCTGCTGCACCTGCGCGCTCAGCGCCTGCAAGTTCGCTTCGGCGGTTGTCAGCGCGGTTTCAGCCTGCTCTTCTTCCTGCTTGCTGATCGCGCCGGCGGCGAGCAAGTCGCGCGACCGCTGCACCTGCTGCCGCGCAAAGGCGACGGCGGCCTCTCGCGCGGCACGCTCGGCCTCCTGGCTGCTGACGGCCGCTTGCTGTCGACGCGGATCGATCTGCGCCAGCGGCGCGCCCTGCCGCACTCGATCGCCCGACTTGACGAAGATCTGCGTGATCTGCCCGTCGACCTGCGGCTGGATCACGGTCGAGTGCAGCGACTTCAGCGTCGCCACATATTCGGTGGTGTCGTCGATGGAAACGGGTTTTGCCGACGCGAGGACGACCGGCGTGGGAGGCATCGCCGGCGGAGCGGCGGCCGGCTCTCCCCTGTTACAGGCGTGGGCGACGAGCGCCGCGATGGCGATCGCAGCCCGGCCGGCCCGCGTGCTGATACGCATCTCATCGTTGTACTACGGGTTACAGCGCGATGAAAATCGTGGTCAGTAAGACATGACGACCGAATCCGGGCCGTATTACCATCCCGTCGTTCCACTCCAAAAATTCTCAATGCACGTGGACCCCCAGCTGCTGCCGTATCTGCAGGCCACCGGCGAGGAGTCGGAGCGGTACCTGGCCGCCTTGCTCGGCGGCGAGACCGACCGCACGATTCGCACGATCGTGTCGCGCACCTTGTGCGGCGCGACGCGCGGGCCGCACGCGCAGACCGTTGACGCCGACGACGTCCGCGCCGACGTGGTGCTGCACCTGCTGGGACGGCTGCGTCAGTTGAAGACCGAGTCAGACCAGAGCATCGAAAACTTCTCGGGGTACGTCGCCAGCATCGCCTACCGCACGTGCTATACGCACCTGCGGCGGCTGTACCCGCAGCGCGCGCGGTTGAAAAACCGGCTCCGCTACGCGCTTAATTACGACCCCGACTTGACACTCGAACAGGACGCCGTCGGCATCTGGCGATGCCGGCTCACGGCATGGGCCACGACGCCTCGCGTCGTCAGCCGTCATCCGGACGACGCGGCGGCGTTCCGCCGCGATCCGCGGAGTTTCGCGCGCGAAGCGTTGCAGGATTCTGCGAACCAGCACGCAGGGCTCGGCGACAGCGTCATCGCGCTGCTCACGCGGATCGGCGAGCCGATCGAGTTCGACGCCCTGGTCGATGCAATGGCTGGCGTCTTCGGGATCGAATGGCGCCCCCGCCCGGGCGAGAGCGGCGCCAGCGCCGACATCCTCGACGACATCGCGGATCCGCAGGAATCGGCGCTCGACTCGATGGTCCAGCAGCAATACCTGCAGCAGTTGTGGACCGAAGTTCGCGAGCTGCCGCTGCCGCAACGCCGCGCCATCCTGCTGAACCTGCGCGACGAGGGACATCACAGCGCCCTTCCGTTGTTGACGCTGACGGGCGTTGCGACCATGCGCCAGATCGCCGAAGCCATCGAGATGACGCCGCTCGAGCTCGCGGCGGTCTGGCGGGACCTGCCGCTCGACGATGCGCGAATCGCCGCACAGATGCAGATGACGCGACAGCAGGTCATCAACTTACGGAAGGCGGGACGTCAGCGATTGGGCCGCCGGATGGCGAGGTTCGGCCGGTGGTAATAACAAATTTGTTCGTACGTCTTCAGATGGTGAGGAAGGATTGAACGGTCATCCGACCGATCCGCAGCTCACGGCCTATACGGCCGCGGCGCTCCCCCCCGCCGAGCTGCTGGTCGTGGACGATCATCTGGGGGCATGCGCCGCCTGCCGCGAACGCGCGCTGGCACTGAGCGGCGGACACGGCCGTGTCATCGACACCGTCGACATGATGCGAGACGAGCTGGCCGCGGACGCGAGACAACCGGTGCCGGCGTCACGCCCAGTCCTGCGATGGGCAGCAGTTGGCGCGGTGGCGGCATCGGTCGCGATCACCCTGAACGTCATCTGGGGCACGCGGACGACGAGCTCCGGTCCTGTCGCAAGACCGACACCGGTCGTCGCACAAGCGCCCACACACGAAACGCTGACCGCGGACGAGCAGGCGCTCGTCGACCGCGCCGAAGCGACCGGCGAGCTGCCTCGCGCGACGGTCCTCGCATCGCTGAAACCACCGAGCGGAGTGCTGATGGGAACGGCAAATCCGACGGCGGCCTTCGGTCCGTTATCACCCCTGAGCGTCGTCGACACCGAGCGCCCGACGCTGTCGTGGACTGCTGCGGCCGAGTCTGACGCGTTGACTGAGTACCGGGCCGAGATCTTCGACGAGCGCTACGAACCGGTCGTCCGCAGCGCCTGGCAACGCGCCACGACGTGGACGCCGGATCGGGCGCTCAGCCGCGGACATCGTTATGTGTGGCAAGTGACGGCGCGCACGCGGGACCGCGAGATCACGGCGCCGGCGCCCCCGCAACCAGAGGCAACGTTCATGGTCACGACAGCAGAACAGAGTCTGGAATTGGCGTCGCTGCGGCGACGGGCTGGCGATTCACACATCGCGCTGGCCGTGTTGCTGGCCAACGCCGGCGTCCTCGACGAGGCCGAACGAGAGCTGACGCTGGCGAGCCAGCAGAACCCGCAATCGTCCATCGTCCAGCGGCTGCAGGCGAGCCTCCGCAAGCTCCGTTAGAACGCGTCACCGATCGGCACGAGCCCCGCCCAATAGAATGGATGCCGCCACCGCGGATCGCGGCGCAGTGTGAGCGCCGCGGATCGCAGGCTCGGCGCCACCTGTCCATGTCCTGCTACCAGCGACGCGCGGAGCTGCTGGTGGAACGCGAGCGTGAGCGCCGCCGCGCTCTCCGATTCCAGTTTCCACAGCGACACGACCGTGGACGGAGTGCCGGCGGCAAAGAATGCCCACGTCAACCCGATCACGCCTTCGCCGTCGGCCACGCGGCCGCGGCCGGTGTCGCACGCGGTCAAGACCGCGACCTGCGCGTCGAGCTGCAGCGACTCGATCTCCCACGCTTCGAGACGCCCGTCGGTGGACGCGTCGCTGCCGCTCTTCGGTGTCAGCTGTAAGAAGGAGTACATCGGGCTCGCGTCGTCGAGCACACCGTGCGTCGCGAAGTGCAGGACCGACGCGCCGGCGACCGATCCTCGGACACGCGCCTCGGTGGCATCGGCACCCACCAGCGCGCGCGTGTCGCGCGCGCCGTACAAATTGGTGAGCGTCGTCGCTTGCTGCCGCGCGGCGGCGAGCGCCGGCTGCGACCCGCTCGGATCGGCGGCGACCAGCAGGCGCGGCGTGCGCGACGCGGGCAGAGCCGCCCGCCGTTCGTGCATCGCGTGGAGCACCGAGATCGACGGCGCATAGCTGACGTCGACGCGGTCGACGAGCGCCACGCCACGCGACGGTTCGAGCGCGTGAAACGGCACGTACCACAGCGATGCGTCGGGAATGACGATGAGGTGCGTCTTGCTGGCGAGGGACGCGGCGATCGGTTTGATCAGCGCCGTGTAGAGCGCCTGCGCATCGGGATGGAAGTCGAGCGCCCGCGACGCGAGTTTCTTGTCGAACCGATCCACCTGCGCAGACAGCTTCGCGCGCTCGATCGGCAACGCGAACGCCGTCACGCCGACGTCGCCGTTGGCACGCGATCGCGCGACCACGAACACATCTGTCTCGTTCTCTCCGACGACGTATTCGACGATCGCCGTCGTCTCGTCGATGATGAGATCCGCGGCGGCGCGCCGGATGTCCGACGCCGGATCGCCGCGGACCAGACGGCGGACCGGATAGCGCGCGTCGAGCGCGTCGCGGAACGCATCGTAGTTGACGCGCGCTTCGCGCAAACGCTCGGTCGCCGAAGCCGATGCCCCGGACGCTGCCGGCCCCTGTTTTTCGAGCGCCGCCACGCGCGCCGTCAACGTCACGACATCGCGCTCGAGGATCTTCTGCCGTTCGCGTTCCTCCGGCGAAAGCGAGCGCGTCGCCGATGCGCCACGCTGCAGCGACTCGGCGAGGACGCGCCCATGCGCGCGCTCGGCGATGTCCAACGCCTCATCGGTCTTGCGCGCCGCGATCAACGTCGACGCCAGGCCACGGTAGGCGACGACGCGGTCCTCGAGGAACCGCTCGCGCGACTCGCTGCCGCCCGCGACCTCGTCGCGCAACGCTTCGATCGTCGCGATCGCGCGGCGATACGCGGCGATCGAGGCATCGAGATCACCGCGCCGCCGATAGATTTGTCCCTGCAGCGTCTGCGGCTGCCACAGCAATTCCTTGCTCTTGATCGCCAAGGCGACCGAGATGTTGCGGTCCGTCGCGTCGAGCGCTTCCTGGTCGCGTCCCATCAGGAGCAGCGTCTCGGCGATCGCTTCGAGCGATTCCGCGATCCCCGACTGATCGTGGATCTCGTCGCGTATCGCGAGACTGCGTTGATACCAGTCGAGCGCGTCGGCGTAGCGGCCTTCGATCTGGCTGATCGACGCAATGTTGTAGAGCGCCGTCGCGATCCCCGTCTTGTAGCCGCGCTTCTCGTGCAGCTCGAGGACGCGCTGAAACGACCGGAGCGCTTCGGCCCGGCGCCCGGTCCACTTGTAGACGTGCGCGATGTTGCTGAGTGGCGCTCCGATATCGCCGCCGCTCTTCTCGTTGATCGCCAGCGCGCGCTGGTAGTACTCGAGCGCGAGATCGAGGTTGCCCTGCGATTCGTACACCGCGCCGATGTTGTTGATGGTGAGCGAGGGATTGCCGCCATCGGGCAGCGTCGCCCGGATGGCGAGACTGCGTTCGTAGGAATCGATCGCTTCTTTGTAGTGTCCCTGGATGGCGTTGACGAGGCCGATGTTCGTCAGGACGCGCGATTCGGTCTCGCGCTGCCCTTCTTTGCGCGCCAGCGCGAGCGCGCGCGTGTAGTCGGCCAGCGCCGCGTCGTAATCGCCGGTCAGACGCGCGACGATGCCGCTGTTCGACAGCGCGGAGGCGAGAAGGTCGTCGTCGTGGAGATCTTCGGCGATGGCCCGCGCTTCGTCGAGCGCCGCCTGCGCCGCAGGATAGTCCGCCTGCTGCCCCGGGATCGCCGAGTAGTTGATGAGCGCGTTGGCCGCCCGGGCACGGTCGCCCATCCTGTCGGCCACCGCCTTCGCGTCGAGATACAGGCGTCCCGCCTCGGTCACCCGGCCGGCGCGGCGCGCCTCTTGCGCGCGCTCGACGAGCGTCCGGTATTCGTCCGCGGGTGACTGCTGCGGAAACGCCAAAAGCCAGAGAATCAGAAAGAAAGGCACGCTGAGCGTTATGAAGACACGCGTATTCCGCCGACGCAACGGCTCAGGTTGCCACGGTGCCGCTCTTGCATAGCTCTTCCGACCGAAGGAGTACACGCGTGTTTTCTTCCCTCCTCTCCCGCTTCTCCCACGACCTGGCCATCGATCTCGGCACGGCAAACACCTGCGTGTTCGCGCGAGGTAAAGGAATCGTGGTGAGCGAGCCGTCGATCGTCGCTCTCAACAAGATCAACGGCCGCATCGAAGCGGTCGGCGCCGAAGCCAAAGAGATGCTTGGCCGGACACCCGGCAACATCACTGCGATCAAACCGATGAAAGACGGCGTCATCGCCGACTTCGAAGCCGCCGAGAAGATGCTGACCCACTTCATCCGCAAAGCGCACAAGCGCAGCGGATGGCTGCGCCCGCGCGTCGTCATCGGCGTGCCGTCGGAAATCACCCAGGTCGAACGGCGCGCGGTGAAAGACAGCGCCATGCGGGCGAAGGCGAGCGAAGTGCACCTGATCGAGGAGGCGATGGCGGCCGCGATCGGCGCCGGGATGCCGATTACCGAGGCGTCCGGCAACATGGTCGTCGACATCGGCGGCGGCACGACCGACATCGCGGTCATTTCGCTGGCGGGCGTCGTTTACGGCAAATCGGTGCGAGTCGCCGGCAACGAGCTCGACGAGGCGATCATCCAGCACGCGCGCAAACAGCACAACCTGCTCATCGGCGAGCGGACGGCCGAACAGATCAAAATCGAAATCGGATCGGCATATCCGTTAGAGAAAGAGCTCGTGATGGAGGTCAAGGGACGTCATCTGTCGGAAGGACGCCCGAAAACCGTCACGATGACCGATAAAGAGATCCGCACGGCGATGGCGGAGCCGATCCGCGCGATCGTGCAGGCCGTCCACGACGCGCTCGAGCGCATCCCGCCGGAGCTCTCGGCCGACATCTACGACCGCGGCATCATCCTCACCGGCGGCGGCGCGCTGCTGAAGAATCTGGACAAGCGCCTGCGCGAAGAGACCGGCCTGCCGGTGCAACTCGCCGAGGATCCGCTGTCGTCGGTCGTGCTCGGCGCGGGCAAAATGCTGTCCGACTTCAACCTCTTACGCCGAATCTCTCTCGACTGATCGTTCAGCCACGTGGCTAGTACAATCCCCACGTGGGCCGCAATGCGGAAGTGATCCGTCAATGGACGATCCTCAAGCAAATTGAGGCGTCGAGGGGCGGGGGCGTCACGATCGACGAGCTCGCCACGTTGTGCGACGTCACGACGCGGACGATTCGTCGCGACCTGCAGGCGCTCGAGGAAGCCGGGTTCCCGCTCTTCGACGACAAGTCGAGCGATGACGGGCGCACGCGCTGGAAGGTCAACGGCCAGGCGTTCAAGGGCCTCGCCGCGGGACTGACGGTCGCCGAACTGTGCGCGCTGCACTTCAGCCGATCGCTGCTCGAGTCGTTGTCCGGGACGCCGTTTCGCGACGATGTCGAGAGCGCGTTCGAGAAGTTGTCGTCGGTGCTGACGCCGCACATGCGCGCGTTTCTCGATCAGCTGCCGCACGTCATCGCGACGAAACCGGATCCGCTGCGCCGCGCCGCGGTTGACGAGCCGCGGCAGCAACAGATCGTCGCGCGTGCTCTCGAAGGGACGCTGCACCATCGGCAGGCGCGCCTCACCTATCACTCGCGCTCCAGCGATCGGACGAAGGAATACGTGATCCACCCGTACCGCCTCGCGTACGCACAAGGCGGACTGTATCTGCTCGCCTACGTCCCGGAGTACGGCGAAGTGCGCACGTTCGCGGTCGAGCGGGTGCAGGAACTCTCGCTGCTCGACGAGCGCTTCACGCCGATCGAGGAATTGCCCGACACAGCGTTTCCGCACTCGCTCGGCGTCCACTCCGGCGCGCCAGAGCGCGTCGAGATCGAGTTTCAGCCGGCCGTCGCCGATTACGTCCGCACGCGCGACTGGCATCCCTCGCAGCACATCGTCGAGCGCGACGACGTCCTCGTCATGACGCTCAACGTCACGATCGACCGCGCGCTTCAGAGCTGGATCCTCAGCTTCGGCCCATTCGCCCGCGTGATCTCGCCCGCCAGCCTCGCCCGCGAGATCGCCGACCAATTCGAAGAGGCGCGAGCACGTTATGCGTCGTAAAGCGTCCTTCAGGATCGTCGCGAACTTCGCGGTCTTCGTGATCTTCGTGGCCGTGGCCCCCGCGAACGCGCAAACACGAGCCATCAAGGCCGGTCGCCTCGTCGACGGCAATGGACGCGTCACGATGAACGCCGTCATCCTCATCGACAAGGATCGGATCACGTCGGTCGGGACGACGGTGCCGCCGAATGTCGAGACGATCGATCTCAGCCGCTACACGGTGATCCCCGGCCTGATCGATCTCCACACGCACATGACGTATTACTGGGATCGCTCCTCCGGCACGCGGCCGCTCAATCAACCGCGGCGGCCGGCGGGCGTGACGACGGTGCTCGCGTTCGAGAATGCGCGCAAGACGCTCGAGACCGGCGTGACGACGGTTCGCGATCTCGGAGCGAGCGGCGAAGTCGACTACGCGATGCGCGATCTGATCAACAGCGGCAAGATGGTCGGTCCGCGGATGTTCGTCGCCGGTCAAGGCCTCTCCGCCCCGCGCAACGCCACCGGTCCGAATCCGGATTCGTACAAGCAACTGGCCGACGCGCGCGTGGCTGCCGGCTCGGACTGGGTGAAGGTCTACGGATCGCGCGGCAGCTATCAGAGCGTCGATACGACGCAGACGCTGACGTACGACGAGATGAAGGCGGCCGTCGACGCCGCCCACGCGAAGGGACGTCCGGTCGCGATCCACTCCTACGGCGCCTCAGGTGTGCGCGATGCCGTGCGCGCCGGCGCCGATTCGATCGAACACGGAATCGAGATCGACGATGACACCTTTGCGGAGATGAAGCGGCGCGGCACGGTCTGGGTGCCGACGATCGATCACAACCGCTACTACGTCGACGCGAAAGACGAATTCGGGTTCGCCGACGACACGATTCCGCCGCTGCGCGAGTACATCGAGAAGAACCTCGAGTCGATGAGGCGCGCGTTCAAGGCGGGTGTCAAGCTGGGCATGGGGTCCGACGCGGTGTACACGATGTTCGGCCAGAACACACGCGAGCTCGCGTGGTTCGTGCGCGCCGGCATGTCGCCGGCACAAGCGCTCGCGACCGCCACGACAACCGCCGCCGCGCTTCTCGGCCATGAGAAGGATCTCGGTGGCGTCGGAGCAGGATACTTCGCGGATCTCGTCGCCGTGGACGGCGACCCGCTCGCCGACATCAACGTCGTCGTCAACAAGGTCCGCTGGGTGATGAAGGGCGGCGCGGTCGTGGTCGACAAGGACGCGGATATCCAGAAGGCGGTCGAAGACTTTCTGCTGCACCTCGGCGATCACGATTGGGACAAGGTGGCCGCGGATCTCGCGCCGAACGCGCTCGTCGTCATCACGCGCGTGCGAGACGGCGTGTGGTCGAACAGCTATCAAACGCGCGACGAGTGGCTCGGCGCGCTCCGCCGGAATCCGAACCCGGTGACGTTTCGCGAACCGATCACGAACATCACCATCACGAACGATAGCGAGCACCTCGCGTACGTGCGAGCGGACTTTCAAGTGGTGCGCGATGCGAACGTCGCGTCGCACGGCGTGGATCAATTCACGCTCGTCCGGGAAGACGGCCGGTGGAAAGTCGCCGTCGTCGCCTACACATCGATTCCGGGCAAGTGATCCGGCTGCTCGCCGTCGATATCGACGGCACGTTGCTCAACAGCCGCGCGCAGTTGCCCGACGCGCACCGCGAGGCGCTCGTCGAAGCGGTCGCGGCAGGCGTCGAGGTTGCGCTCGTCACCGGCCGCAGCTTTCACTTCACGCGGCCGATCGCGGATCTCTTGCCGATCCCCCTCACGCTCATCGTCAACAACGGCGCGCTGGTGAAAACAAAGGACGGCGACACGCTCGTGCGCCACGTCGTCGAGCGTGATGTCGCGCGCCAGGTTCTGCAGGCGACGCGCACGCTTGAGGACAGCGTGGCGCTGGTCTTCGACCGCCCCGACGAACGGCAAATCGTGTTCGAGCGGATGGACTGGTCCCACCCACACCGGCGCGGGTACTACGAAAAGAACAAAGCGTTCATCACCCGCGTGCCGCCGCCGCTGCACGCGATGCTGGATGGCGACGATCCGGTGCAGGTGATGTTCAACGGCAGCGTCGCGCCGATGCGTTCGCTCGTCGACGCACTCCGCGCGCTTCCCGTCGCCGACCGCATGTCGGTGGCGATCACGGAGTACGAACTGCGCGATTTCTCCCTCGTGGACGTCAACGGCCCCGGCTGCTCGAAGGGGACGACGCTCGCGCAATGGGTCGCCGCGCGCGGCTGGACGCGCGACGAGGTCGCGGCGTTTGGCGACAACCTGAACGACGTCGACATGCTGGACTTCGCCGGCCGTGCCTTCGTCATGGGCAACGCCGCCGACGTCGTGAAAGCCCGGGGGTACACGGTCACCGGCACGCACGACGAAGGCGGGCTTGCCACGGCCGTCCGTAGTTGTCTACAATGTAGATAACTTGGCCGAACATCTGGGGACATTCGAGCAGGCGATCCTGCTGGCGCTCGTCCATCCGCGGACAGCGCTCGGCCGCGAGGGCTACGGCCGCGCGATTCTCAAAGAAGTGCAGCAGCGGCTCGAGCGCGACGTGTCCGCCGGCGCGGTGTACGCGACGCTCGATCGCCTCGAACAAAAAGGCTACATTTCGTCTCGGCTGGCCGAGGGCAGCGCCGAGCGCGGCGGTCGGCCGAAGCGTCACTACGCCATCCAGCCAAAGGGCGTGCGCGCGCTGCACGAGGCACGCACCGCAACGGCGAGGCTGTGGGCCGGCGTGCGATTGCCGGCGAAAGGATCGGCATGATGCTGCTCGAAGGACTCTTGCGGCTGGTTCTCGTCGAACGCGATCGCGAACCGGTGAGCGGCGATCTCCTCGAAGAATAACATGAGCTCGTGGCGGCCGACGGAGCGGCGACCGCTCGCCGATGGTATCGGCGTCAGGTCCTTGGCTTCGTCTCGCGATGCAGCTGGCCTTGGGGCCTCGCGGCAACGCTCGTCGTCGTCGGACGCTACTTCCTCGACGATTTCGTCCTGCCCCATATCTTCGATCCGCAGCGCGCCGAGATCATGACGCGCCTGGCGATCGACATCTTCTTCTTCGCCGGCGCGGTCACGGCCTGGCGGACGCAGCGCATCGCCTCGGCGCCGGTCGTCGCGCTCGCGGCAACACTCGTCGTCGCGATCGCGTCATGGATCTACGTCGCCATCGTGATGATCGCGCCGGTTCCGGCCTGGTCAACGCCGGCGGATCTCGGCGAAGCGCTCTTCATCCCGATTTTGCTGGCCGGGCTGGCGCTGGCCGCGAGCATTGTCGGCGCGCTCGTCGGCCGCCTCTTGCAGTTCGCGGACCGCAGGTCGGCGGCGCTCTTCGGGATCGCGTTCGGGGGCGTGCTCGGCGTCGCGAACCTGATCGACACCTATCGCGATCCGCTATCGGACGACAACGCGCTGGTCATGCTCACCATGCTGGCCGCGACGCTCGCAGTGGTGAGCTTCGTGGCATCGCGGCGATACGTCGACGGCCGGATGCGCGATGCGATCATCGCCGGTGTTGTCATCGCGGTCAGCACGGCTGTCATGGCGTCGCTCCTGAACCTCGTCCGCGTGAACGTGTTTCTGCACGACATCCAGAATCGCGACGACTGGCGGAATCTCCTTGCCCGCTACCGAGCTAGCGGCTACCCGACGCTGCGGGCCTACGCGAACCACGAATATGTCTCCGGGCTCCTCTCGCCGACGTCGTTCGTCGTGACGGCAGTCATCGGCGGGATGACAGGTGCTATCGGTGGCGTGTTGCGAAAGCTGACGCATCGCGAACCGCTACAGCCCAGATAGATCAGCCGGGTTTCACGATCTCCGAAGAAATCAGCGCAAACGGCTGAGTGGCACGCCGCGTGCTTCGTTCACGTGCGTCGGGGCCACGCCCGGGCGAGCCGCCTGGCACAGGTCGAAACGACGCGTCGTTCAGGAAACTGCGAGGGTTTCTAGAGCCCTGGCCTTCGGGCCGCGCGACGAATCAGCCTGCTGCCGCGATTCGCGCTGGAAACGCGCCTCGATAATTTTGTACGGGCAGGACGGCGGGAGGGGCAGGACGGGCGGGAGAGGCAGGAAAGGCGGGAAGGTAAGAGCACGAGGTCTCACAACGCGAGGCGCAACATTACGAAGAGCGCGATCACGACGCCTGCGTGCTGGATTGCAATTGTTGCTCTCTGGGATCGAATTAAACCTACAAGCGGAGCTCCTACCTGATTGAGTTCGCCTTCGAGTTCCGAATACAACGATTCGCTCACATAACCGAGCCGCCGCGCTGCGTGGACACAGTACGACACTTCGGCCAACGAACTCTCCGCGATGTTCAAGAAGTGAAGACGCTGGCGGCGATGCCGTCGCGCGAAGCCCTCAGCGATGTTGGCTGGGACCGAGTACGCAGCGCGACGAAGCTGCGAGGACAGCTCATAGCGCTCTGCGGCGGGAAACGCGTCGCGCGTGAGCTTGTGTACCTTGATGAACAGATCGTCGGCACGTTGCCAAGCCACCAGTGAGTGATGCCGAAGCTGAGGCATAGCTAGGTCATCAACAATCCGATTGCCATACTCGACCGAGCCGTCTTGCCAACAAAAACAGGCAAGGCCGTGGGCAGCGTGACGACTCCGTGTCCTCTGGGAACCTTCTACCCTTCCGCTCCTACCCCTCCACCCCTCCTGCCCTTCCTGCCCCTCCTGCCCTACCCGCCCTACCCGCCCTACTCGCACCTCAGCGCCACCAGCGGATCGATCCTCGTCGCGCGCAGCGCAGGCAGGTAACTCGCGCCGAGGGCAGCGACCGCGAGGACGACGGGCACGACGCTGAAGGTGACGATGTCGGTCGGGCTGACGTTGAAGAGCAGCGACGCGATCAGCCGCGAAACGCCGAACGAGACGATCAGCCCAACGACGACACCGGCGATCGTCAGCCGCAATCCCTGGCCGACGACGAGCCGCACGACGTCCTGCCGGCTGGCACCGAGCGCCATCCGGATGCCGAGTTCGCGTGTCCGCTGGCTGACCGCGTACGCCATCACGCCGTAGATGCCGATGACGGCCAGCAGCAGCGACAGCGCGGCGAAAATCGCGAGCAGCGACGCGCCCATGCGCGGCGCCCAGAGCGATTGATCGAAGATGTCGGTCAGCGTGAAGACGTTCTGCAGCGGCATGTTGCGATCGAGCTGCTGCACTTCCCCGCGCACGGTGCCGAGGACCGCCTGCGGATTCGGCGCGCGCACGAACAGCGACACCTGCGGTTGATACACCTGCGTCGCGGCCTGGTAGATGTACGGCGTGGGATCCTCGCCGATGAAGTTGTATTTGCTGTCCTTCGCGATGCCGACCACCTGCTGGAAATTGTTTTGACCGAAAAACTTGAACCGCTTCCCGATCGGATCCTGATCGGGCCAGAAGCGTTTCGCCATCGTCTCGTTGATGACGACGGCGGACGGCGTGTTCGGCTGATCCGAATCTGACAGCGCGCGCCCGCGGATCAGCGGGATGCCGAGCGTCTCGAGGTAGTGCGCGCTCGCGACGGTGATCTGCACAAGCTTGCCGGCGCGGCGGTCCGACGCATCCTGTCCTTCGAGAAACACCGTGCGCGCGAATCCGCCGTTGAACAGCGGCACCGTGCTGCCGAGCGTGGCGTTCTGCACGCCGGGAACCGCCGTGACGCGCTCGAGCACACGCTGCTGGAACTGCTTACCGCGTTCTTCCGTGTAGCCTTGCGCACCGAGATCGAACGACATGACGGCGAGGTGGTCGACGTCAAAACCGGGACTGATGCGCTGGGCATTCTGCAAGCTGCGCAGGAACAATCCCGCACCGATCAGCGCGACGAGCGACAGCGCAATCTGACCGGCGACGAGCAGGTTGCGAATGCTGAACGGGCCGCGGCCGCCGGCCGGCGCGCTCGTCTTCTCTTTCAATTCGACGGCGAGATCGGGACGCGACGCCTGGATCGCCGGCGCAAGCCCAAAAAGGATACCGGTCGCGATCGAGACGCCGATCGTAAAGAGCAACACACGTGCGTCGGGATGGATGTCGATCGCGTCGGCATTCAAGAATGGCGGACGGAAGGACCACAACACGTTCTGCGCCCAATACGCGAGCACGAGGCCGGCGACGCCGCCGAGCAGCGCGAGCAACGTGCCTTCGGTCAGCAGCTGCCGGATCAATTGCGTCCGCGTCGCGCCGAGCGACAGCCGAACCGCGATTTCCTTCTGCCGCGCCGACGCGCGCGCGAGCAGCAGGTTCGCCACGTTCGCACACGCGATCAGCAACACCAGCGCGACGATCGTCATCAGCAGACTGCCGGCGACGACGATGTTGCTGCGGAACCCTGGATTGATGGTCGCCTGCGCGAGCGGCACGAGCGTGACGCTGCGATCCTTGTTTTCGTTCGGATATTCCTGTTCGAGCTGCCGCGCGATCGTCTTCAGGTTCGCCTCGGCCTGCTGCACCGACACGCCGGGCTTCAGCCGCCCCGTGACATCGAACGCGAGCCCGCGCCGGCTATCCGGTTTGATCAACTCGAGGAAGAACCCGTTCGTCGTCTGCGGGTACGTCATGTACGGCACCCACAGCGCGGGCGCGCCGATGGCGTTCGTGCCCTTGAATCCCTTCGGCATGACGCCGACGACGGTGAATTGCTGGTTGTCAATCGAGATGGTCCGTCCGACGATCGAGGTATCGCCGCCGAACCGCGTCTGCCACTCGCCGTACCCGAGCACGCACACCAGCTTCGCGCCAGGCGTCTGATCTTCGTCCGGCAGGAATCCGCGGCCAATCAGCGGTTTCGCGCCGAGGACCGAGAAGAAGTTGCCGGTCACGATCTCGCCGAACACCTGTTGCGGCTCGCCAGTGCCGCCGCTGATGTTCAGCGGCAGCCCCGCATGGGCGGTCAGACCCGAAAACACCTCGTTCTTGTCGCGCAGGTCCGCGAAATTCGCCGGCGACAGCTGCAGGAATCCGAGCGCGCTGTTTTGATTGCGCTCGTCGGTCGTCCACACGCTGACCAGCTGCGCGGGGTCCTCGACCGGCAGCGGGTTGAGCAACACGGCGTTGACGAGCGTGAAGATGGTCGTGTTCGCGCCGATCCCGAGCGCCAGCGAGAGTGCAGCGACGATGGTGAACGCCGGCGATTTCAACAGCAGCCGCGCACCGTACTTGAGATCCTGCAGGAAGGTGGA
The DNA here is from genome assembly GCA_035652075.1 of Vicinamibacterales bacterium. Lineage (GTDB taxonomy): Bacteria > Acidobacteriota > Vicinamibacteria > Vicinamibacterales > CAVVIG01 > Gp6-AA45. The sequence goes on along the minus strand of DASREL010000219.1, from coordinate 15,767 downwards.
CATATCTAGAGATTAGACGAACTACCCATTTGACTGGGTTCCCAGGCCGCGGCCGGTTGATATGATTTGACCGTGGCTCAACCTGCAAAGAAGAAGGCGTTCACCAGCGGCGCGTGGGAGGAAGCTCGCGGCCTGATTTGGACGCATCGCAAACGCCTCTCGCTGGGCCTCGTGTTGATGCTGATCAACCGGCTGTCGGGCATGGTCCTGCCGACGACGACCAAGTACTTGATGGACGACGTCATCACCAAGGGCCACTGGGACTTGCTGCCGAAGCTCGCGCTCGCGGCGGGACTCGCGACGACGATCGACGCGATCACCGCGTTCACGAATTCGCAGGTCCTCGGCGTCGCGGCCCAGCGCGCGATCACCGAAATGCGCAAGGACGTCGAAGCGCATGTGATGCGGTTGCCGATTCGGTATTTCGACTCGACGAAAAGCGGCGTCCTGATCTCGCGCATCATGAGCGATGCGGAAGGCATCCGAAATCTCGTCGGCACCGGCCTCGTGCAGCTGACTGGATCGATCGTCACCGCCGTACTCGCGCTGAGCGTGCTGCTCTACCTGAATTGGAAGCTGACGCTGGTGACCGTCGTGATCCTGGCGGCGTTCGGCGGCGGCATGGCGACGGCGTTCAAACGGCTGCGCCCGCTCTTCCGCGAACGCGGGAAGATCAACGCCGAAGTCACCGGGCGCCTTGCCGAAACGCTCGGCGGCGTCCGGATCGTCAAGTCGTACACGGCCGAGAAGCGTGAGGAGCTGGTCTTCGCCAAGGGCGCGCACCGGCTGCTGCGCAACGTCGCGCAGTCGCTGACGGGCGTGTCGGCGATCACGTCGTTCTCATCGATCGTGATCGGCGTCACCGGCATCGCGATGATGCTGATCGGCGGCAACTCGATCAAGAACGGATCGATGACCATGGGCGACCTGGTCATGTATCTGTCGTTCACCGCGCTGATGACGATGCCCGTCATTCAGCTCGCGTCGATCGGCACGCAGATCAGCGAAGCCTTCGCCGGCCTCGACCGCATCCGCGAGATCAAGCAGATGGCGACCGAGGATCAGGAAGACATGTCGCGCGACGCCATGGAGGAGATCCGCGGCGACGTCGATTTCCAGGACGTCACGTTCGAATACAACGACGGCGTCCCGGTCCTGAAGCACATTTCGTTCAGAGCCCCGGCCGGTACGACAACGGCGCTCGTCGGCTCGAGCGGTTCGGGCAAGAGCACGCTGATCAGCCTGGTGATGACGTTCAATCGTCCGAAAGAAGGACGCGTCCTCGTCGACGGCAAAGACCTGACCCAGGTGAAGCTGCGCGACTACCGCTCGCATCTTGGCGTCGTCTTGCAGGATAACTTTCTTTTCGACGGCACGATTGCCGAGAACATTGCGTACGCCAAGCCGCACGCCGACCGCGCGGAGATCAAAGCCGTGAGCCAGATCGCGCACTGCGACGAGTTCATCGAGTCGTTCGAGCAGGGGTACGACACGATTGTTGGCGAGCGCGGCGTTCGCTTGTCGGGCGGTCAGAGACAGCGTGTGTCGATCGCGCGCGCGATCCTTGCCGATCCCCGCATCCTGATCCTGGACGAAGCGACGTCAAGCCTCGACAGCGAGAGCGAAGCGATGATCCAGGACGGCTTGCGATCGCTGCGGCACGGCCGCACGACGTTCGTGATCGCGCACCGGCTGTCGACGATTCAAAGCGCGGATCAGATTCTCGTGCTGGAACAAGGCGAGATCGTGGAGCGCGGCACCCACGACGAGCTGCTGGCGAAGAACGGCCGGTACCGCCAGCTCTATGACAAGCAGTACCGGTTCGAGAAAGATCGGTTCATCAACCCCGGCGAGGACTTCACGCCGGTGCCCGAACGCGCTGTGCCCGCAGGCGCGGCCCGCGTGTCCAACACGTTGTAGCGCGAGCCTTCGCGTAGTTGTAGCGTGCACTCGTAGCGCAGGCCTTCAGGCCTGCAGCCCTAAAGGGCTGCCCTACATTGCGGTACATTTCAGTGTCCCGCGCCAGACGCGATGACGTTGACCTGCTGGCGCACCGTCGCACGCTCCTGACCGGTCGCGCCGTACAGCACCGCCGTCACCTCGTACGTCCCTGACGGCAGGCTGCGAAATTCGAACTGGTTCGTGCGTGGAGCGCTGTCGCCGTCCAGTTGGATTGTGCTACTGCGGTAAAAATCATCCGACTCGGCGACGATCTCGACCGCGCGGTTCTCCGCATCGGCTTCGATCGTGGCGCGGACGACGAGGTTTGCCGGCGCGAAGCAGACCGCGGGAGAAACTTTCAGCGTCATGCGATCTTTGGCGCCCGCATGATGCGGCATCGTCGCTAACATCAGCACACTCACGAGAAACGTTCGAACCTTCATCGCGTCACCGTCGTAATCCCTGGCCGCCCCCTGCGGCAGTTGTTTCGCGTGAGTGCAAGTCGTACACCACGCGCGCGCCATCGCTAAGATTGGGATACGCTTGGACTTCCGGAGGTCGAGTCGGATGATGCGACGCGTGGTGGCCCTCACTCTTCCGTTTCTGGTACTCCTCAATTCCACTTCAAACGCTCAGGTAGCACGCCACACGGCGTGGCTCGATCAATATCGCGAGCCGGCGGCGCGGCTGATTGGCGAAGCGACCAGCAGCACGTTCGCGTGGGACCGTCTGGCGGTGCTCACCGACACGATCGGGAATCGATTGAGCGGCACGCCGGCCCTCGATCGCGCGATCCAGTGGGCCGTGACCGAAATGAAGAAGGACGGCCTCGAGAACGTGCACACCGAGAAGGTGATGGTGCCGAAATGGGTCCGCGGCGCGGAAAGCGCCGAGATCGTGCAGCCCGCCCGTCACGCGATCGTGATGCTCGGTCTCGGCGACAGCGTCGCGACGCCGCCAGACGGGGTGCAGGCCGACGTGCTGGTCGTGCACACCTTTGAAGAACTCGATGCGCACGCCGCACAGGCCAAAGGACGCATCGTCCTGTTCAACGTGCCGTACACGAACTACGGAGAGACCGTGCGCTTTCGCTCGACCGGCGCCTCGCGCGCGGCGAAACACGGCGCCGTCGCGATGCTGATTCGCGCCGTCGGCAATCCTGGCCTCCGCACGCCACACACCGGTGCGCTCAATTACTCGACCGACGCGCCGAAGATTCCTGCGGCGGCGATCTCGATCGAAGACGCCGATCGCATCCAGCGCATGGCCGATCGCGGCGACCGCGTCGTCGTGCGATTGAAAATGGAAGCGCATTTCGACCCCGATGCCGAATCGGCGAACGTCGTCGGCGAAATCCGCGGACGCGAGAAGCCGGACGAAATCGTCGTCGTCAGCGGTCACCTCGATTCGTGGGACGTCGGTGCGGGCGCGACCGACGATGGCGGCGGCTGCGTCGTGACGTGGGAAGCGCTGCGCATCATGAAGAAACTGAATTTGCGGCCCAGGCGCACGGTCCGCGTCGTGTTGTGGACGAACGAGGAAAATGGCGGACGCGGCGGTCTCGGATATCGCGATCAGCACCGCGCTGAACTCAGCAAGCACGTGCTGATGCTCGAGTCGGATGGCGGCGTCTTTCGGCCGCTCGGATTCGGCTTCAGCGGCAGTGACGCCGCGCGCGACACGGTGAGAACGATTGCCACGCTCCTCAGCGGCATCGCCGCCGATCAGATCACGGCCGGCGGCGGCGGCGCCGATATCGGGCCCAGCGTCCAGGAGGGACATATCCCGGCGATGTCGCTCGATGTCGACGGCACGAAGTACTTCGTCATCCATCACACGCCCGCCGATACGGTGGACAAGATCGATCCGGTCGAGATGGCGAAGTGCGCCGCGGCGGTAGCGGTGATGGCGTACGTGGTCGCCGACCTGCCTGAGCGGCTATGATGGATGAATCATGCAATTACGCGTTGCGCCAGTTTTCGCTGCCGTACTCCTGACGGCGTGCTCGACCTCGTCCGCTCAGTCGGCACGGCAGATGGCCCCGACCGACGTCGTCGCCACGGTCGGGTCGACGAACATCACGATGGCGCAGGTCGACGAGAAGGCGCTGCAGCAACAAACCCAGCCGGGGATGAAGCTGATGCAGGCGCTCTACGAGGCGCGGCGGAACGCGCTCGACGACCTCGTTGCCCAGACGCTTTTCGATCAGGAAGCAAAAGCGCGCGGCATCGATCGCGCGGATCTGATTGAAAAAGAGATCACGTCGAAAGCGCCGGCCGTGAGCGAGATGGATGTCGCGACGTGGTACGAGGCAAACAAATCCCGCGTCCAGGGCGCGACGCTCGATCAAGTGCGTCAACCCATCCGCGCGTACCTGACACAACAGCGGATGCAGGTCGTGCGCGACGCGTTCCTCGAAACGCTGCGCCTCAAGACCAACGTGCGCGTATCGCTCGAACCGCCGCGGCAAACGATTGCGACCGCCAACAGCCCGTCGAAGGGCCCGGCGAACGCGCCGATCGAGCTCGTGGAGTTCTCAGATTTCCAGTGCCCCTTCTGCTATCGCGCGCATCCGACCGTTGATCAGGTGATGAAGGCGTACGGCGATCGGATCAAGTTCGTCTACCGGCACTATCCCCTGCCGAACCACCCGAACGCGCGCCCGGCGGCCGAGGCGTCGGCGTGCGCCGGCGAACAAGGCAAGTTCTGGGCATACCACGACCGGCTGTTCGCCACGCAGTCACGGTTGTCCGATGTAGATTTGAAACAGGACGCAGCCGAGCTCGGCCTTGACGCCGCCAAGTTCAACAGCTGTTTCGATTCCCACAAATACAAGGCAGCCGTCGACGCCGATCAGCACGACGGCGAAGAGGCGGGGGTCAACGGGACGCCGGCGTTTTTCATCAACGGCCGGCTGATCAGCGGCGCGCAGCCCTACGAGGTCTTCAAGAAGATGATCGATGAGGAGTTGGCCCTCAAAGGCAAAAGCTAACAACTACCAGCTATCGGCTATCAGCGCTGGCATTCCAGTTGCGAGCGGCGGAGGCATGCCGCAGCAACTGGAACAACTCACCGCACAGCTCGACCGCCTCGCGACGTTCGACTCCGGCCCGTTTCCCGTCGTCAGTCTCTATTTGAATCTGCAAGCGAACGATCGCGGCCGCGATCAGTTCGATCAATTCCTTCGCAAGGAATTCGCGGATCGGATCCGCGGTTACGCCCCAAACAGTCCCGAGCGAGACAGCCTCGACAAAGACGCGGAGAAGGTCGCGGACTACCTGCGCGGTGTGCCCGCAGCCGCGAACGGCCTCGCGCTCTTTTCCTGCTCGGCGGCTGATCTGTTCGAAGCGATTCCGCTGGCCGCGCCGATCGACCAGCACCAGCTGATCATCGCCGACCAACCGCACGTCTATCCGCTCGCGCGGCTCATCGACGAGTTTCCGCCCTACCTCGTGCTTCTCGCCGACACGCATTCGGCGCGGATGTTCGTCTGCGCGCTCAATTCGGTCGTGCATCGCGAGCACGTCGAGGGCGTCAAGACGCGCCGCCACAAGATGGGCGGCTGGTCGCAAGCGCGGTATCAGCGGCACATCGAGAACTATCACGTGCACCACGCCAAGGAGATCGTCGATCACGTCGCCCGGATCGTCCGCGACGAGAAGATCGACAAGGTCGTCGTTGCGGGCGACGAAGTCATCGTTCCGCTGCTGCGCGATCAGATGCCGAAGGACGTCTCCGAACGCATCGTCGATGTGGTGAAGCTCGACATCCGCGCGTCGGAGCGGCAGATTCTGGACGCAACGATCGCCGCGCTCCGCGAAGAAGACGCGAAGAGCGATCGCGAGCACGTTGATCGCTTGATTGACGGCTATCGCGGCAGCGGCCTCGGCTGCGTCGGCGTCGACGCCGTCAAGCGCGCCTTCGAGCTCGGACAGGTCGACGAACTTTTGATCAGCGCGCAGTCGGACGCCGTCGGCGACGCCGCGGACGAATTGATCGCGCAGGCGCGCAATACATCGGCAAAGATTCGATTTATCGAGGACGCATCGCTCCTCGCGCCGTTTGGCGGCGCGGGAGCGATACTGAGGTTCAAGCTGTAAGTTCTGAGTTCTCAGTTCTTACTTCTTAGTTCCCGTCGTGCCCACCGCGCGGTTCGCGTCCTGCGCCATCTTCAGATGATCTTCGAGCGTCGGCAGGGTTTTCGAGGCGAACGACTTCACGTCCGAGTCCTTGCCGGCCATCGACTCGTGACGGAACTCGTTGACGTCCTTCTTGTGATCCATCAGCATCGCCTGCATGTAGGCGCGATCGAACGCGGCGCCTGACAGCTTCGACAGCCGGTCCATCGTCGCCTTCTCGTGCGGACCGACCTGCGATGGCAGCGTGATGTTCTTGCTCTGCGCGAGCGACTTCAGCTCGTCGTTGGCCTTGCTGTGGTCGGTCACCATGCGCTGACCGAAATCCTTGACCTGCTGGCTCGTGCCTTTCTCTTGCGCCATCTTGCCGAGCTCGACCTCGGCCATTCCGCCCTCAGCCGCTTTCGTCACAAACGCCTGATCGGACATCTGCTTACTGCTGGCCTTCTTTCCCTTCGCGAACGCCGGCGCGGCCACCACGGTCAGCGCCACGATACTCGTGATGACAATCTTCCTCATGCGAAACCTCCTCGTATAGCGAAGGCAGTCGCAAGCGCGATACCAGCTACAAAAGGCCGAGGCCGTGGACGACCGAGAAGGCGATCGCGAGGAAGGTGGCGGCAAGGCACGCGATGGCCGCGATCAGGTGATCGCAGCGCTCGCGCGTCATCGGATTGAAAAACGCCGACGCGATGTAGCCGCCGGCAAAACCTCCCGCGTGCGCGTAGTTGTCGACCCCGGGCATGATGACGCCGAAAATGAAGAGGATCACCGCGTACCGCATCGCCGTGCTGTAAACGAAGCTGCTGCCGCTGATGCGGCCGTAATGGACGAGCGCGCCGAGCAGACCGAAAATCGACGCCGACGCGCCCATCGTGAACGACGCGCCGTGCAGCAGCGGGATCCCGGGAAAGAGGTACCCGGTCAGCGAACTCAGGAAGAAGCCGCACACACCCGAGACGACGTAGATGATGACCGTGCGCGACGGGCCGACGACGTCCGCCGTTGCCGGTCCGAGATCGCGGACCCACATCATGTTGAAGACGATGTGCAGCAGGTTGCCGTGGAGCCAACTGGCGCTGAGGAGCGTCCACCACATGCCGAATCCGAAGACCGGGTACGCGCCGCTCATGCCAAACAACAGCAGCGCGCGCCCGCTCGGCGAGAGAAAATTGAACCCGCCGCTGACGATCTGCATCTCCGATCCCGACGCGAGCAGCGTCAGCAGATACAGCGTCGCCGACGCGCCGACGACGAGCGGCACGAAACCCAGGTCGGCGCCGAGCTGGCGCAGCATCGGTCCAAACCCCCAGAGTCCGGGGTTCGCGCGCCCGCACGTGTAGCACTTGTCATCGCGGACGCCGACCAGCGATCCGCACGAAGGACAGACCACCGATCCGGTCGTTCGACGTCGAAGCATGACGTGATCATATGCGGACGACGGCGCCGACGATAGCGCCGTAGGCGACGTGCGCGAGAAGCGTGATTAGGAAACTGTTGCGGCCGTAATTCAGCATCAGGAACCCCGGCGGCTCGATGAGGGCGATATCGTTCGCCGCGGTGTCCGGCGTCGCCATCCGTGGATGCACGACCGGCAACAGCACGTTGACGAGGACCGTCGCGGTGAAGAGGGCTTGCGCCGCTCCGATCAACGCGCCGAGCCACCACGAGCTCCAACCGATGATCGTGAAGAGCGCGCCATACAGAATGGCGAACCCGACGCCGAGGACGAAGTGAAACAGATAGCCGAGCGCCTTGGCCTTGCGCCGATTGTCGGTCACCGACGTACCGAGCAGAAACGCGAGATCCATCCGCGTCAATCCGAGTTCGGCGGCGCCGCGCATCATCGTCGTCATCACGAGCGTGCCGAGGAAGCCGCCGGCGAACGAAGACCAGAACGCCGTCATTGACGCGATCCCACGGCAACCGCCGCCTCGATCAGCGCGAGGTGGACCAGCGCTTGCGGAAAGTTGCCGAGAAACGCGCCGGTCGACGGGTCGACTTCTTCCGCGTACAGGCCGACGTCGTTCGCGCGTGCGACGAGACGCTCCATGAGCGCAGCGGCCTGGTCGACGCGACCGGTTCGCGCGAGCGCGCTCACCAGCCAGAACGAACAGTTCAGAAAGCACCCTTCTCCACCAGGCACGCCATCGTCTGCGCGATAGCGATAGACGAAATCGCCTTCACGAAGCTCACGATCGATCGCGTCGATCGTGGTGACCACACGTGCCGGGTTGGCGTCGTAGCGAATCGTCGGCAGCATCAGCAGGCTCGCGTCGACGTCGTCGCTTCCGGCGACACGGGAGTAGCTGCGGCACCGGTCGGACCAGCAGCGCTCTTCGATGAACCGCGTGATCTCGGCGGCCTCGCGACGCCAGCGATCGATGTGTCGCGCCGGCACCTCACCGCGCTCGGCCAGACGAACCGCGCGGTCGAGTGCGGCCCAGCACATCGCCTTCGAATGCGTGAAGTGGAACGGACCGTTGCGGACTTCCCAGATGCCCGAGTCAGGGCATCGCCAGATCGTGCACACGTAATCCGCAATGCGCGCGAGGACGCGGCCCGTGTCGCGATCGATCGTGTGATGCCCTTCGCTATACAGCCACGCGGTCTCGAACAGGGCGCCGTAGATATCGAGCTGCGTCTGTTCGACGGCGCTGTTCCCCACGCGAACCGGCCGCGAGTCCTTGTAACCGGTGAGCGGCAGGTCGTACTCGCCTCGCCCAAGGCCGCCGTCGAGCCGGTAGAGCACGTGCAGCTTCGGTTCGGTCAGCGCGGTCGCGTGCATGAACCACCAGAACAGCGAGTGCGCCTCGTCGTAGCACCCGATCTGCAGCAGCGCGTCGATGGCGAAGTTCGAATCACGGATCCAGCAGAAACGGTAGTCCCAGTTCCGCTGACCGCCGACGTCTTCGGGCAGCGACGTCGTCGGGGCGGCGGCTGAGGCGCCGGACGGCGCGAAGATCATCAGCTTCAACGCGAGCGCGGATCGATGCACCATGTCGCTCCACCGCCCGTCGTACGTGTGCGCCGAGACCCAATCGCGCCAGAAGTCGATCGTGCGGCGCAGCCGCAATTCGACGCCGTCGCGTGACGGCAGGATCAACGGTTCGGCATACGCCGTCGACATCGTGATCATCGCGCGCTCGCCTTCCCGGACCTCGAACTGCGACGTGAGCGCGTCCCCGGCGATCTGCGGTGCGCCCGCGTTCCACATCGAGAGCGCGAGCGCTTCGGCTTCCCACGCCGCGACCGGTACGCCGTGCCGTGATGTCCACTGCGGCGCCGCCGCGCCGTAGTTGAACCGCGGCTCGAAGCGGCATCCGAGGGGCACCGTGCCGCTGACGCCGTCGATCGCGCGCGCGAGCTCGCGCATCGGCTCGAGGTGATCGTCGGGCAGCAGCAGCGCATCGGTGACGCGGACGCTGCCGCGTGATGTGGTGAAGGTGGTCTCCAGGACGTTGGTGTCGGCCACGTAGCGGCGCGATGATTCGAACGGGATGGACGGCTGCAGTACGAACGTCCCGCCTCGATCGCGATCGAGGATCGCCGCAAACACGGATGGCGAATCGATGTTCGGCAGACACAACCAGTCGATCGCGCCCTCGCGCGATACGAGCGCCACCGTCCGTCCGTCACCGATTGCGGCGTAGTCTTCAATGGCCGCGTAGCGGTCGCAACGCATGAGCCGCTCAGGTTCGATGCAGTGCCCGTGCCATAATCCGCGAGTGGTCGCGTTCGCAGCGGCGCTCGCTCTGATCGGCATTCTCGACACGGCGCCAGACATCCTGATTTCGCGGCAACTCGCCGCGACCGCGCATCTCGCCGTCGGCGACGTCATCACGCTTGCGACGGCTCCGACCGGCGGCCGTTCGTCGAGCTTCCGTGTAGCAGGTATTTACGAGCCCACCCCCGATCCGATGCGTTTTACCGCCCAGCGCATCGAAGGGCGGATGCATCTGCCTGATCTGCTGACGCTGGTCACGGACCCACACGACCCCGCGTCCGCCGATGCGATCGGTAGCATCAACGTTGCGCTTGCGCCGGGTACCGACCCCGCCGCGTTCGCGCACGACATCACGGCCGGCGCGCCCACAGTCGCCGTCCGGCCCACATCGCGCCCTCCGCAAGACGATCCGTTCGCCGTGCTCGATCGCTTCCACCTCGCGATCTCGGTCGTGACGATGTTCGGCGCGACGGCATTTCTGCTGGCGCTGATGGTGATCCGGGCCGAGGAGCGGCGCGAAACGGTGGCCATCCTGCGACTCGTCGGCATCGCGCCGCGATCGCTCCTCACCTCGGTCGCCATTGAAGGGCTGATGATCGCGATTGGCGGCGCGCTCTTCGGCGTCGCCCTCGCGTTTGCCACCGAAGGGCTGATCAACCGATTTTTTCAGGCGCGCTACGACACCGCGCTCGTCTTCATCCGCGTGACCGGACCGCTCGCGATGAAAGCGGTCGCGATCGCCGCGCCACTCGGCGTCCTCGCCGGCATCGCGGCGTCCTGGACGCTCCTGCGCGGCAGCGTCCTCGCACTCTTCCGCCGATGACGCCGCTGCAACTCGCCTGGCGAACGACCACCCGCTATCGCGTGCGCGCGATGCTGGCGATCGCCGGCGTGACAGTCATCGGCGCGTTGCTCTTCGACATGCTGCTGCTGTCGCACGGGCTGCTGTTGTCGTTCGCCGACCTGCTGAACAGCGAAGGATTCGAGGTCCGCGTGCTCGCGCGCGAGGGGTTTGCCCGGGTGCCGATTCCGGATTCGCAAACGATCGCCGATGCGATCGCCCGACTGCCGTCCGTCGCCGACGTCGCGCAGATCACGCTCACGCTCGCGGAGGGCCGCGCCGATCAGAAGCCGCCGCGACGCCTGACGCTCGTCGGCCGCGCGCTGTCGACGACGCGTGACGCCGCGACGGGGTGCGAGGTCGAGATCAATCACGTGCTCGGGCGAGCGCTCGACATCGGTCCCGGCTCCACGTTTCGCCTGACGCCGATGCCCTCCGCCGACGCGGCGACCGCGATGCCGCCCGTTGACTGCCACGTGACCGCGTTCGCCGACTTCGGATTCAACGCCTCGAGCGACGCGACGGCTCTCGTGTCGATGGCCGAGTATCGTCGCCTCGTCGCGCAGGAGCACGTTGATGCGGAAGTGATCCTCGTGGCGCTCAAGGCCGGTTCGGATGCGGCGGCCGTCACGCGCGAGATCGGAACACTTCGCCCGGACGTGCACGCGTACTCGAACGAAGAGGTCGTGGCGCAGTTCAACCGAAACGGGTTCGCGTACTTTCGGCAGATCTCGGGCGTCCTGTCGGCGCTGACGACTGCGTTTGCGTTCTTGTTGATCGCCACACTGCTGACGGTTTCGATCAACCAGCGGCTCGGCGAGATTGCCGCGCTGCGCGCGCTCGGCATCGCGCGCAGACGGATCGCCGCGATGCTGCTCTGGGAGTCGGCATTGCTCGTCGGCGCCGGGGCCGTGCTCGCGCTGCCCGTTGGCGGCGTGTTGGCCGTCGGCCTCGATCGCATCCTGCGGCAGATGCCGTCACTCCCGGAGCGTCTCCATTTCTTCGTTTTCGAACCGCGCGCGCTCATCGTGCACATCGCCGTCTTTGTCGTGACCGCGGCGGCCGCGGCCGTTTATCCCATCTGGCTCGCGTCGACGCTGCCGATTGCGTCGACGCTGCGACGAGAAGTGATCTGATGGTGGCCGAAGCGCGCCATGTCACCCGGACGTTTCCGATGGCCGCGGGCGCCGTCACCGCGCTCAGCGACGTCAGCATGACGATCGAACCGGGCGACTACGTCGCGATCACCGGTCCATCCGGCTGCGGTAAGTCGACGCTGCTGCATTTGATCGGCTGTGTCGACACGCCGACGAGCGGGTCGATTCTGTTCGAAGGGCGCGACGTCGCCGCACTCACCGAATCGGCGCGCAGCCGCATCCGGCTGACGCGGATCGGCTTCGTGTTCCAGCGCTTCTTCCTGCTGCCGATGTTGAAGGCATCCGAGAACATCGAGCTGCCGCAGTCCGAGGCTGGCGTCGGCGTCGCGGACCGCCGCGCGCGGACGCGCGAGCTGCTCGACTACGTCGGCCTCGGCGATCGCGGCGACCACTTGCCGTCGCAACTGTCTGGAGGCGAGATGCAGCGCGTCGCGATCGCCCGAGCCCTCGCCAACCGGCCCGTGCTGCTCGTTGCCGACGAGCCGACGGGCGAACTCGACGAGACGACCGGCGAGCACGTCGCTGCGCTCTTCGATCGCGTCCACGCCGACGGCACGGCGATCCTGCTCGTCACGCACAATCCGACGCTCGCCGCCCGCGCCACACGGCGACTGTCGATGAAGAGCGGACACCTCGTCGCATGATGTTCCGCCTCGCGCTGCGATCGTTGACGACGAGGCCGCTGCGGAGCGCGGTGCTCGCGGCAGGCTTCGGTCTCGGCATCGGCGTGATGGTGGAACTGCTCGGCGTCGGCGAGGTGATCCTCGAGCAATCGCATGCTCCAGCGCTCCGCGGCGGCGGCGACGTCGTCGTCTCGAGCGACATTGGACCGCTGACCGGCGCGCGCTTTCTGCTCGCCGACGTCCTCGGATCGCCGCGCTATCGCGATCGCGTCCGCGTCGCCTCGCCATCGCGGCGGACGACGCTGTATCTCGTGCAGCGCGAGGGCGTCACGCCTGTGGCCGTCCGCGCCGGTGTGCCCAGCCTCGAGCGCGGCGTCGGCGATCCGGAAATCGCGTCGCAGCTCTCGTGGACCGACGCGCCCGGCGACGCCGCGTGGGTGCATCCGGCGCGAGAGGAGATCCTCCGCGCCCTCGATCGTTTTCACACGATTCCTCCGAGCCCCAGCATCCAGCCTCTAGACTCCAGCCTCCAGCCTCTGGCCTCCAGCCTCCGTTCTTCATGGGCCGAATGGCTCTATTTCAACGGACGCTCGGCGGATTTGCGTTTCTATCTGTCCTTCATCGCCGGTGGATTGAACTCGGACGGGACGCGCACGATCGGCGTCCGCTTGCAACTGGATCGCAACGGCACGTCGACGAGTTACGTGACGACCGGCGGCGTCGCCAACGAGGCGTTGCTCGCAAACGCGCCCAACATCACGGTCGGCGGCAATCGCGTGCGCCTCGAAGGATCGCAATATCACATCACGTTGAATCTGCCCGGCGTCACCGGCGAACTCGTGCTCGACGCCGCGCCCGGGCGTTCGCTTCCGCCCGCCGTCATCCAGGGCGCCGACAACTGGATCTCCGGCTACGTCGTCCCCGTCCTCGCCGGAACGTTTCGCGGTCACCTCGTCGTCGACGGCCAATCGATCGCGATCGCGAACGTCGCCGGCTATCACGATCACAACTGGGGATTCTGGGAAGGCGTGCGCTGGCAATGGGGGCAGGTCTCGAACGGCGATCTCTCGATCGTGTATGGACGCGTGTTTCCGCCCGCGTCGGTCGCCGATCCGGATCGGATTCCGGGATTTCTCGGCATCCTCGCGCCAGACGGTCCGCTCGCGTTCTCGACGAACGTCGCGATCGACGAAGACGACGAACGCGGTGCGCCGCGACGCATTCGGGTGCGTGCGCACGGCGCCGACCTCGACGTCGCCTTGCAATTTGATGTCTCCGAACTCGAGCGGACGACGACCTTCTTACAGCTCGGCGGCGTGTACGAAGTGAAAGGACGAGCACGCGATCGTGAAATCCGGTTTACGGCGCGTGGTTCCGCGGAGACATTTCGCCCGCCGACTGCACTCGCCAGATGACATCGATCGAGCGTTTTCCGAGCATTTTCGCTGGCAGGAATCCTGCTATCGAAAGGAACACACTGATGCGCAGACCCATTACTGCTTTCTTTATTCTTGCCGTCGCCAGCATCACAGCCGCTCCAGCTCGCGCGCAGGATGCGACCGATCAGCGGCCGAAAGCGATCGAATACAGCGAAGGCTACGAGACGCGCGCGAGGATCCATCGGATCGCGAGCTACGCGACGTTGCCGCTCGTCGGCACTGAAATGTGGCTCGGGCAACAGACCTTCGATGGCAACGACAACTATAAGGGTGCGCACATCGCCGTCGGCACCGCCGTCACGGGACTCTTCGCGCTGAACACGGTCACGGGCGTCTGGAATCTCTGGGACGCGCGGAAGGATCCGAACCATCGCGCGCTGCGCATCGCGCACGGGCTGATCATGCTTGGCGCCGACGCGGGTTTCGCCGCGGCGTATGCGACCGCACCCGGAGGCCGGAATCTGTTCGGATTGAACAACGACCAACGCGATCAACATCGCATGATCGCATTGACGTCGCTCGGCGTCGCGGCCGGCGGCTACCTGATGATGCTGGTTGGCAATCGATGACGGACGTCTTCACATCGTGGGCGTCGCTGTACGCGAACCATGCGGCGATCAAAACGCTCGTGGCGTTCTTCCACGTCGGCGCGCTGATCGCCGGTGGCGGGTTGGCCGTCGCGAGCGATCGATCGGTATTGATGGCTGCAGGCGACGATGATTTCTCGCGCCGGTCGCTGCTCGAATCGCTCGAGGGGACGCATCGCGTCGTGATCGGTTCGCTCGTCCTCATCGGCATCAGCGGATTCCTGCTCTTCGCGTCCGACTCCGAGACGTTCCTCTACTCGCGCTTTTTCTGGATCAAGATGGGGCTGGTGGTCGCGTTGGCGGTCAACGGACTGCTGCTGGTGCGCGCCGAACACCGGGCGATCACCGGGGACGGCGGCGCATGGCGCATGCTGAAGACCACCGCGGTCGCCAGCATCACGCTCTGGTTTCTGACGACGCTCGCAGGCGTCGCACTTCCTAATATTGGCTGATGGACTGTAATAGCTGTACTTCTCGTCGAGAGTTCCTGCAGATCGTCGCCGCGCTCGGATTCGCCGCACTCCCGGTCGCGTTCGTCGACGGGTACGCGCAAGGCTCCGAGCACAAGTATCCGTTTCCGGCGGCCGACGGCGTCACGATCGATCGCAAAGAGCAGGTCATCATCGTGCGCAACCAGGGTCACGTCTACGCGTTCAACCTGTCGTGTCCGCACGAGAACACCGCGTTGAAGTGGCTGCCGAAAGACATGCGGTTCCAGTGCCCGAAACACGATTCCAAGTACCAGCCAAATGGCACGTTCATGTCGGGCCGTGCGACGCGCAACATGGACCGGCTGAAGATTCGGCGCGATGGTAACGACCTGCTCGTCGACTTGTCGCATATCATCAAGTCCGACGCCGATCCCGCCGGCTGGGCCGCCGCCACCATTTCTGTCTGAGCGGCGTCATAGCCCATATGACGTACACGGTGAGCGGCTCCATGCGCATCGATGCGCCGCCGCAGCGCATCTACAGTCTGATCAGCAATTACCACACGGGCCATCCGACGATCCTGCCGAAGCAATTCAGCAACATGCGGGTTGAAGAAGGGGGCGTCGGCGCGGGGACGAAGATCCGTTTCGACGTGACCGTCCTCGGCCAGACGAAGCATTTCCTCGCGGTCGTCAGCGAACCGGAGCCGGGGCGAGTGCTCGTCGAGCGGAACGTCGAACCCGTCGACTCGGTGACGACGTTTACGGTGTCGCCGGAAGAGGGGGGACGCGCAGCGACGGTGACGATCCAGACCGCGGTGCCCGGTCGTCCAGGCGTCGTCGGCAAGATCGAGCGCTTCATCACCGAGCGGGTGATGCGGTCGAT
>DASREL010000218.1:0-18984 GCA_035652075.1 Vicinamibacterales bacterium | reverse complement strand
AGTCTGACCCCAGTCTGACCCCAGTCTGACCCCAGTCTGACCCCAGTCAGACCTGGCCGTCGGCGGCGTGGTGGCGGACGTCCTTGGCCGAGACCATGAAAATGACGTCTTCCGCGACGTTGGTCGCGTGGTCGCCGATGCGTTCGAGGTGCCGGGAGATGAGGATCAGGTCCAGGGCGGGTTCGATGGTGGCGGGGTCCTGGAGCATGTACGTGATCAGCTCGCGGAAGATCTGCGTCTTCAGGTCGTCGAGCTCGTCGTCTTCGTCGAGGACGCGCTGCGCGAGGATCGTGTCGCGGCGCACGAACGCGTCCAGCGCGTCGCGCAGCATCGACTGGGCGATCGTCGCCATGCGCGGGATGTCGATCAGCTTCTTGACCGGCGGATGCTGCACGTATTGCCGCGAGGCTTCCGCGATGTTGATCGCGAGATCGCCGACGCGCTCGAGGTCGGTGTTGATCTTGACGGCGGCGACAATCGCGCGCAGGTCGACCGCCATCGGCTGATAGAGCGCGAGCAGCGTGAAGCAGCGCTGGTCGATCTCGATGTGCAGCGCGTTCAGCGCGCCGTCGCTGACCATGACGCGGTCGATCAGATCGCGATCGCGATCGACCAGCCCCTTGACGGCGATGCGCACCTGTTCTTCCGCGAGCCCGCCCATTTCGAGCAGGCGTGCTTTCAGCTGCTCGAGCTCTTCCTGGAAGTGTCGTGTGACGTGTTCGGAAGCCATTAACCGAACCGTCCCGTGACGTAGTCTTCCGTCAGCTTTTGTGTCGGCGCGGTGAAGATCTTGTCGGTGCGATCGCACTCGACGAGCTTGCCGAGCCAGAAGAACGCCGTGACGTCGGAGACGCGCGCCGCCTGCTGCATGTTGTGCGTCACGATGACGATCGTGTAGCGCGTTTTCAGCTGATAAATCAGTTCTTCGATGCGCTGCGTGGCGATTGGGTCGAGGGCGGAGGCCGGTTCATCCATCAGCAGAATTTCCGGCTGAACCGCCAGCGCGCGGGCGATGCACAGCCGCTGCTGCTGACCGCCGGAGAGCGCGAGCGCCGACGCATGCAGACGGTCTTTGACCTCGTCCCACAACGCCGCCGACTTCAGGCTCATCTCGACGCGTCCGCCGAGCTCTTCGCGTGATTTCGTCAGCCGGTTGATCCGCAGTCCGTACGCGACGTTTTCGAAAATCGATTTCGGAAACGGGTTCGACTTCTGAAACACCATCCCGACGCGGCGGCGCAGATCGACCGGATCGATCGACGCGGCATAGATGTCCTGGCCGTCGATGTTGATCGTGCCTTCGACGCGCGCGCCGGGCACGATGTCGTTCATGCGGTTCAGCGAGCGCAGAAAAGTGGACTTGCCGCAACCGGACGGACCGATGAGCGCGGTGACTTCGTTCGGCCGCACCTTGACGTTGATGTTCTCGAGCGCGCGCCGCGTGCCGTAATAGAAATTCATCCCGTGGACGTCGATCTTGGCCGCCGCCTCATGGGTGGTTGCGGCGGTCGTCGGCGTCACCGGCGCGGTCAGGGTCACCACTGCGCTCACGATAGCGGGAGGGCAGTCCCCGTGTTTTTCAGCCGTGTTAAATGCTTGACTTCGTTTGAATGGTAAGTTATTATTTACCGTAAGTGACTGCTAACCATTACGATGCTCAATTGGATGCCCTCGGCGACGCAACTCGCCGCGGCATCCTCGAACAACTGCTGAGCGGGCCGAAAGCCGTCGGCGAACTGGCCCGGGAATTCCCGGTCAGCCGTCCGGCGATCTCCCAGCACCTGCGCGTCCTCAAGCATGCGCACCTCGTCGTCGATCGCCCGGTCGGGAATCGGCGGCTGTACCAGGTCAACCCGGCCGGCATCGAAGCGTTGCGGGCGTACTTCGATGCGTTCTGGAATCAAGCGCTCGCCGCCTTCAAGCGAGCAGCGGAGGAACAATGATGACGACGACTGTGGCACCGGTTCTCAAATCGATCACCGTGCGGGCGAGCGCCGAGCGCGCCTTCAAGGTGTTCACCGACGGCTTCGATACCTGGTGGCCGCGCGGGCATCACATCGGATCCTCGCCGATGAAACGCGCCGTCATCGAGCCGTTCGTCGGCGGCCGCTGTTACAGCGAGCAGGTCGACGGCACCGATTGCCCGTGGGGCCAGATTCTCGTGTGGGAACCGCCGCAGCGGTTCGTCATGGCGTGGCAGATCACCCCGGAGTGGAAGTTCCAACCGAACCTCGCGGAAGCGAGCGAGGTCGAAATCCGCTTCACGCCGCTCGGCGACGGCACGACCCGCGTCGATCTCGAGCATCGTCACTTCGAGCGCATGGGCGCCGGTGGAGAAGCGATGCGCGCGGGCGTCGATTCGCCGAACGGGTGGGGCGGCCTCATGGAACTCTTCAAGGCCGCGGCCGAAAAATAACTACGGCTCTTTGGTCCACCGCGACACGATGCGTTTCGCTTCCTGTGCCGGCACCCAGACGACGATCGCGGTCGCGCCTGCGGTGCCGGTCTTGTGCCGCACCTTGTCGGGCGGATTGACGAAGCCGGTCATGCCCGGCGTCAGCTTCTTGCTCTGGCCGTTGACGATGTGCTCGAGCTCGCCGGAGATGACGTAGAACATCTCGATCGATCCGTGCTGATGGTCGCCCGAGTCGAGGTTCGGCGGAAACGTCATCTCGCCCATCGACACACTCGAGTCGCCGGCCGTGTCGTCGACCAGGAGCCGCAGCGCGAGTCCACTTGGCGCACGATATTTCTCGCCGGCGGTGCTTCGCACATATTTGCCGTCGAACGTCGTCTGCCACGTCTTGCCGCTGTCTTTGGTGACGTCCCATGTTTGACGGACGCTGCCGTCAGAATTTCTCGACCAACGGATGCGATTCGTGCCGTCGCCGAGCGTCATCGCGTTATCGCCGAACGTTCCGGCGAGTTGGAGGATGGTGCCGTCGCCGCCGACCCAGTACTGATGCCACTTCTTGTCGTTCGGATCGTAGGTATTCAAGCTGCGACCGTTCCCGCCGCCCGCTCCCGACCACTGTTCCTCGATCGCACACCCCATCGACGCGGGCGTGATGCGGCTGTGTCCGGCGACGGTGCCGTTCGGCGCGAGGACCTCCCAGTCGCCGATCCAAAAATCGAATTGACGATGCTCCGCGTCGCCGCACGACGGCGCCGGCCGCTGCTGTTGGACGAGCGCGAGAGATAAAATGCCGAAGACGATGAATCGCATGGAGCCGAGCCTAGAGGAATCCGGCGGCAGCCCGCTATCAAGCGATTGCGGGGTGATCCGCGAACTGTTGCCGACCGAACGCCTGCTCTTCGAGAGCGACACGACGTGCGTCGGGACGTTCGGGTGCGACGTTCGCGATCCGCTGTTCCATCGCGAATCGCCGTCGACGGCGCACTGCATCGTGTTCTCTCGAACCGCGGTGTGGATCCAGCACGAGGACGGTCCGCGGTATGTCGCCGATCCGACCGTGGTCACGTTTCACAACCGCGACCGGACGTATCAACGGTGGCAAATCGCGGATGCGGATCGGTGCGACTGGATCGCGTTTGCCGACGAGGCGCTGCGCGACGTGCTGCGGGACCGCTGGTTTCCGCGCGAATTCACGCCGGTCGCGAGCGCCGTGTATGCGCGGCAACGCCGCCTGTTCGATCGCGTCACCGCCGGCGTCGCCGACGCGATGGAAGTCGAGGAAGAGGCGACGCTGCTGCTGGATGAAGTGCTGACGCCGGTGACGCGATTGGATCAAGCCGGGTCCGAACGGACCCGGCTTACGCGTGGCAATTGGCAGCGCTCCGACTTCGACGCGGTTCAACACGTCCGCGCGTGCATGGCGGCGGACCCTGGCGCGGCGACGTCGTTGCGCGCTCTGGCCAAACACGCGGACATGACGCCGTTCCGGCTGTGTCGCGCGTTCAGCCGCGTCAGCGGCGAGACGATGACCGCGTATCGCACGCGTCTGCGCCTGCTGTCGTCGCTCGAGCGGCTGCGTGCGCGCGAGAGCATTACCGACATCGCGCTCGCGTTCGGGTTCAGCAGCCACAGCCATTACACCGCGGCGTTTCGCATGACGTTCGGCACGACGCCGATGCAGTGGAGGCGGGCGTGCTGACACGAGCGGCATTGATCTCCACGCTCGCCAGCGTGCTGATCGCAACGGCGCCCCCCGATCGCATCGTGGACGTCGACGGCGCGCAAATCCGGGTCCGATGTGACGGCGAGCGGTCCACGGGTGCGCCCGTTGTCGTCCTCGAAGCTGGCGCCGGTAACGGCGCCGAGACGTGGTCGAAGGTTCAACCGGAGATCGCCGAGTTCGCGCGCGTCTGCGCGTACGATCGGCCGACGTTGGTTCGTGACAAGCCGGAGCGTCCCGCGACGCCGACGCCGAGCGCGGTTGTCGCCACTCTCGACGCGGTGCTGACGAAAGCGGGGGAGACGCCGCCGTACGTGCTCGTCGGTCACTCGCTCGGCGGGATGATCGTGCGGCTGTACGCGATGCGGTTCCCGGACAAAGTGAAAGGGATGGTCCTGGTCGATTCGTCGCACGAAGATCAGCAGCGACGATTCGCGCAAGCCGATCCGACGCTCGTCACCACCGAACCCGCCGCGACGCGCGCCGAGGCATTCGATCTCCCCGCGATGAGCGCCGCCTTGAACGCGGACCCGTGGCACACGACGATCCCGCTCGTCGTCTTGTCGCGGACGACGCAATCGAATCCGATGGCGGCGATTTGGTTGGATCTGCAGCGCGAACTGGCAACGCGATCGCCACGCGCATCGCACGTCGTGGCCGAGCACAGCGGTCACTACATCCAGAATGACGAGCCGGCGCTCGTCATCGATGCCGTGCGGCGAGTCGTGACCTCAGCGCGTTAACGCCGGTTCGGCAGGCTTTTCAGCGGGCTCGAGGTACGCGGCGACCTGCCGCCGCAATTCATCCTGGATGCGATCGATCGGACGTCGCGCGTCGACGACACGGAAGTGGAATTCGTCCGCCATCGACTGGTATTCCTTCAGCAGTTTGTTCTGGTACGTCCGGAAGCTGTCGTAGATGTCGTCGCCGTGCTTCAAGTCCATGCCGGACTCCCAGAAGTCCATGCCGCGCGACTCGAGGACGCGGCGCGACAGCGTCTTCACGTCGACGTTCAGATAAAAGACGAGGTGAGGGGCGATTGCGAAACCGTACAGGTTTCGCAGCCACTGGCGATCGACGCCGCGGACGCCGGCTCGCGCGAGCGCGGTGAAGATGTAGCGATCCGACAGGACGATGAATCCCGCCTTGAGCGCGGGGATGATTTCTTTTTCCAGACGATCGGCGAAGTCGGTCGCGTAGAGCAGCACGAACGTCAGCTTGTTGAGCGTATTGCTCGACTTCGCGATCTCGATCGTCGGCTGCATCAGCGGCGAGCGCGTCCATCCGGTTTCGACGACGCCGTAGCCCTTGACCTCGAGCCACTCGCGCAGCAGTTGGATCTGCGTGCTGCGGCCGACGCCGTCCGTGCCTTCCACGACGAACAGCTTGCCGGGATAACTGTCGATCGGCAGGTACGGGATGCCGCGGCCGTAGTACCGGCCCGACGTGCTTTGCCCGTTTGCACCGCCCGGATTCGATGAATCAGAGGACATCGTCATCGCCCATCTCAACGCTGCGCGTGATCGCGACTTGTTTGGCGACCAGCGTCCGCACGAGGCGTTGCTGATCGGTGATGCTGCCGACGGCCTCCACGACTTCGAGGCCGAATTCCTGCACCAGTTGATCGTACTCTTCGAGCACCTTGCCCTGGAACAACCGGAAGCTCTCGACCGGGCTCGTGCTCCAGCCGAGATCCATGCCGGCTTCGTAAAACTTCAGTTTGACGCGGCGGGCGAGCAGCCGATCGACCGAGACGTCAATCGGGACGCGAAAATACAGCGACAGATCCGGCCGCACGGCAAAACTGTAGAGCTCTCGCACCCACTGGCGGTCGACGCCGCGCGTCGCATCGCGCGCGAACGCAGTGTACGCGTAGCGGTCCGCGAGCACGATCATGCCGGCTTTGAGCGGCGGGATGATTTTGTAGAGCAGCCGATCAGCGAAGTCGGTCGCGTGCAGCAGGCTGAACGTCATGGGCGTCAGCGCGTTTTTCTTCTTGCCGGTTTTCGTCGCCGCCTTGACCAGCGCGGACGAGTTCCATTCGGTGACGAAGACGCGGTGCCCTTCGGCGCTCAACCACTTCGCCAGCAGTCCGAGCTGCGTCGTCTTGCCCGAGCCGTCGATCCCCTCGACGACGAACAGCTTGCCCGGATACTCGTGCGGTTGCATCAGCGTGTTCAGCATAGGTTCCTACTTCGATGCGCAGCGGCTTGCCGGTGAGGCGCTCGAACGGGGCAGCGTGACGCATGGCGGCCCAGAGCTCGAGCTCCGCGTCGCCCGGCGTGCGGATTTGCAGCAGGTCGTCGTCGCCGCGATCGTGCAGTTCGAGGCTCGAGACGCTCTGTGCGTGGCTGCGATCAAGGTTCTCTGACAGGCGAAGGATGGCCGCGAGCGTCCGCACGATGCGGCGGCGTTTGCGGCCGAGCGCGCCGTACTCGTCGTGCTTGCGTTTCGGCGTCCCCTGCCGGTGATAGCGCGCGACGAGCGCGATGATTTCGATTTCTTCGGGTTCGAAGCCGCGGAGGTTGCCGTTCTTGATCAGATAGTACGAGTGCTTGTGGTGATCCTCGTAGCTGATGTGAACGCCGACGTCGTGGAGGATACCGGCGTACTCGAGCCACTCGCGTTCGCGATCGGTGAGCCCGTGGATCGCGCGCGTCTGATCGAAGAGCGTCAGCGAGAGGCGCGCGACTTGGTGCGCGTGCTCCGGCCAGAAGTTGCAGCGCTCGGCGAGTTCGAACACGCTGCGCCGGCGAACATCGGGATAGCGATCCGCCTGCGCGATCTCTTTGCGGTGGCGCGCGATGTAGTCGAGGACGAGGCCTTCGCGCAGGGACAGATCGCACAGCGTCAGTTCGTCCGCGCCAAGCCGCCGGACGATCTCGTCGAGCAACACGGCGCCGGCGACGGCAAGGTCCGCGCGGCGCGGTTCGAGACCGGGCACGCGCAGCCGCTTCTCGAGCGTCATGCTCGTGAGCTCTTTGCGCATGCGCCGCAGCTGCTTCGCGCCGATCCGCCGGTTGCGTAGCGCCGGCGTCGCCGCGTGCTGTTCGGTCGTCGTCGCGACGGCGCCGAGGCTGAGGATCGTGCCCGAGGTGCCGATGACGCGATCGAATCCGGCGCGTTTGATTTGATCCAGGTACTTGCCGACTTCGGACTGGATGTGGCGGACGAGCCGCCGTTCGTCGCGTCCTTCGAGGGGATCGGATTTCACGAACCGCTCGGTCAGGCGGATGACGCCGAGCTTGAAGCTCTTGCCCAGTTCGATCGCGGCGCCGCTGCCGCGCGTCACTTCGACGCTGCCGCCGCCGATGTCGATGACGACCGCGATGTCGCGCGGAACGCCGACGCCGTAGACGGCCGCCGAATGGATGAGGCGCGCTTCTTCCGTGCCGGAAATGACTCTTGGGCGGATGCCCGTGTGATGCTGAATCGACTGGAGGAACTCGCCGCCGTTCTCGGCCTCACGAACCGCGCTCGTGGCGACGGCGATAACCTCTTCAACACGATGCGATTCGGCCAAACGCCTGAATTTCGACAGAACCTGGAGCGCAGCGTGCATTGCCTCAGGCGTGAGCGCACGCCCATCGAGACCCCCGGCCCCGAGACGGACCATCTCCTTCTCGCGGTCGATGACCCCGAACGAGAGGTCCGGCCGTATCTGCACCACTATCATGTGGATAGAGTTCGTGCCGATGTCGATGGCTGCTATCCGCATATGTCCACTATAATCGCGGTTTCGACCATCCCGTCCACATGTCCACAGTCTCTCTGTCCGAGATCCTGAAGCCTCACGTCGACCGGTTTACACGGGCGGTACGCGGGATGGCCAAAGGTGACGTCCACGCCCTGCATCGCGCGAGAGTCGAATCGCGGCGCCTGCGCGAGCTGATTCCGGTCCTCCCGTTGGACGCGGACGTCGCGCGCAAGTTGAATCGCCGTCTTAGAAAAGTAACCGCCCGTCTTGGAACTGTACGGGAATTGGACGTTCTCCTGCACCTCATCGATGAGCTGCATGAAGCTCGCCGTCCGCACTCCGATCCGCTCGCGCGGGTCGCGGTCGCCGTCGCGCGTCGGCGGGACAAGGCGCGCGAACGTCTGTTGGACCGCATGCCGATTGACGAGCTGGAGCGCCACGCCCGAAAGCTGCGCAACCTGATCGATGAGATCAAAACGGCGTCGCCGCGGCAGGTGAAAGCCGCGCGCTGGGCGATCGACGCCCGCATCGCGCGCCGCGCCAGCCGTCTGGATCACGCGCTGCTCGAAGCGGGCGCCGTGTATCTGCCGGAGCGCTTGCACGCCGTGCGGATTGCCGTGAAGAAACTGCGGTACAGCCTCGAGCTTGCCGCCGCGACTGGCGACGCGCGGCACGAATCGACCGTTCGCACGCTGCGTCGCGCGCAGGATGCGCTCGGCCGGATGCATGATCTGCAAGTGCTGATCGATCGCGTGCGCGACGTGCAGGCGACGCTGACGCCGCCGAGCGTCACGATGTGGCGCTCGCTCGACGCGCTCGTGCGCTCGCTCGACGAGGATTGCAGACGCCTGCACGGCCGCTTCATGCGTGTCGTGCCGGAACTGGAAACGATCGCACGCCGCGCAGAACCCGCTACGCGGAACGCCCCATCCCGAACCCGGAAGGCCGGCTAGCCGATGCCCGGACCGTACGAGCTCTATTTGATCCGTCATGCGATCGCCGCCGAGCGTGGCGAGGCGTGGCCGGACGACGCGAAGCGGCCGCTGACCGAAGACGGCATCGATCGCATGCGGAAAGCGGCGCGCGGGTTGTCGCGGCTCGACGTCACGATCGATCTCGTGCTGACGAGCCCGCTCGTGCGCGCGAAGCAGACGGCCGAAATCGTCGCCGCGGCGATCGACACGCGACCGCCGGTCACCGTCATCGAATCGCTCGCCCCCGGCGCGTCGTACAACGCGTTGATGGCCGATCTCGAAAAGCACGCGCGTAAGTCGCGCATCGCGCTCGTGGGCCACGAACCCGGCATCGGCGAGCTCGCCGCGCGCTTCATCGGCTCGCGCCATGCGATCGAGTTCAAGAAGGGCGCCGTTTGCCGGATCGATCTCGAAGAGATTCCTCCGGCAGGTCCGGGCGATCTCCGCTGGTTCCTCACGCCGCGCTTTCTCCGCGCGGTGAAGAAATGACGTGTAGCGCAGCGCTTTAGGGCTGCCGGCAGGCCTGAAGGCCTGCGCTACGCTCGCAGGTGATCGGCTTGCCAGTCCTTGACCCGCATCTTGATGTCCTTGCCCGTCGTCAGCTTGCCTTCGAGGACGTCGCGCACTAAGTCCGCCATTTCCGAATCGCTCGCGAACCGCAGCGCGACCAGCTGACGCGGCGTCAGTGCGTTCGCGCGGCCGAGCAGGTCCGACGGCAGGCACTGCGCGAGCCGCGTCCGCATCTCGAGGCGAATCACACGGTCCTGAACGGCCACTGCCATGAGCCGCGCGGTCAACGCGAGCATCAGGAGCGCGATCGCGAAGAGCAGCGTCCACGCAAAGTGACGGGTCGGCTCGTTGTACAGATGCCGCGCTTCGTTCAGCACGTTGATCAGGAGCACCGGCATCACGAAAAAATGGAACGGCGGAAAGAAGCGGGTGTGGTTCTTGTACGACTGTGCGTCGGCCATCGGAGTCCTCCTGGGGAGTAACTCTACAGCCGAGCTGCGGTTTTTGGCAGGATATCAATCGACGAAGCGGTAGCCGAGGCCGATGACGGTCTCGATCTGCCGTCCGGCCGTCTTCAACTTGGCGCGCAGGCGCCCGACGTGGACGTCCACGGACCGCGTTTCGACCACGCGCTCGTAGCCCCACACCCGCTCGAGCAGGCGGTCGCGCGAGACGACGCGGTTCTTGTTCTGCACGAGATATTGCAGCAGCTCGAACTCGCGGCGGGTGAGCCGCACGGGGTCGCCGTCGACCTGCACCGCGATCGCTTCGAAGTCGGCGGTCAGATGCTCGCCGGTGTAGGTCGGCGGCTCGCGCACGTCGCCCGCTTCGCCGCGCCTGAGCGCCGCCCGGACGCGCGCCGTCAGCTCGCGCAGGCTGAACGGCTTCGTGATGTAGTCGTCGGCGCCGAGCTCGAGACCGGAGACGCGATCGTCTTCGCTCGTGCGCGCCGTCACCATGATGATCGGCACATGCGGCAGATCGACACGCGATCGAATGCTGCGGCAGACGTCGAGTCCGCTCATCACCGGCAGATTGAGGTCGAGCAGCATCAGATCCGGCGGCTGTGCGACGACCGCTTTCAACGCGGCGTCGCCTGACGTCGCGATATCCACCGACGCGTCACAGTTGCGTTCGATGGTGTGTTTGATCAGTCCAGCGATATCGAGTTCGTCCTCGACGATAAGGACACGACGTTTGGCCATCACCGCAGTCGAGCGTAAGGGCCGTGCTTTGCGGAGGCGTGTCGAAGGTGTTAATTGTGGGTTAACGCGATGTGAATGGTGGTATTCTGCGCGTGGCTCTAGTCTTCGACGAGGTTCCTGTGCGGCAGCGTCTCGCCAGGGCAGCCTGGCTCATCTCGGGTGTGTGCGTCGCGGCAGTTCTGGCCACCGATCGTCCAGTCAGCGCGCAACTCTACCGTCCGTTTTCGAACGACCCCCACAACATCCTCGAAGGCAACTGGCAATCGTGCCGCGAGAACGACGGGCAGTACGCCGAGCGCGTCTACGACCACGTCGTCAACGGCGTGGGGCAGTTCGAAGTGCACATGGGGCCGCGCCGCGAGTTCGCGATCTTCAAGGGCGTCCAGGACGCGCATCGCGATCACGACTCGTCCGAGAACCTGCTGAAGCCCTATCGCGTTCCGATGGACGCTGGCCGTGCGAAGCAGCACTGGGACGTCCCGTCGCTCAACCTGTCGTTCACCGTCACGCTGGCCGGCGGCTCGCGCACCGATTGCGAGAGCTGGTTTATCGTTCTGTCTCCACTGGAAAAGACTTCGCACTAGCCGTCCCGTTCAGTTCGGCGGCGACGCGCAGACCCACTTCGACTGCTTCGACCGAGTCGTACGTCCGATCGCGCCGCGCGTGATGACCGAACCGCTCGTACATCGCGCTCAGCGACTCGCTGTCGACGACGTCCGGATGCGCCGCGATTTCGATCGCGTGCTGCAACTCGTGTCCGAGCACCGCAGCAAGTTGGCTGAGATTCAGGCTCGCGTTGAGGACGACGCGCACGTAGCGGCAGAACAGCGTGTGGGAAATGAACGAGACGTAGCCGTGCAGGTCCGACATCGCGCGCGTTTCGGTGTCGATGTAGACGACGATGTCGCTCGCCTGGATCTCGGCAAACTCCGCGACGAGCGTCGGTGACCGCTTCAGGCCGTACTCGATCGTCGCGTTGACGATCGGCGAGCGCGGACGGATCGCCGGGTTTCCGCTGGCGTGACACGCCGCCTGCGGCGGAATCTCGTCACTCGCGCGCAGCGTGGCTGGCAGGTGAAGTGCCGCAACTGCGAGCACGGTCACGAGTTGAGTGAGACCGAACCGGCGCGCTCCCGTTCGCACGCTCGACGTGGCTGCAACGAGCGGACCGCTTCCGCAACTTTTGCGCAGATGTGATCTCGCTGGTACATCGGCGTCACATCGCGTCGCTATGCTCTTGCTCGATGCCTGACCGGAGCCGATGCCGCTGACGATTGCCGTCGTCATATGCGCCTATAACGAACATCGACTCCTCGGCGGCTGCCTTTACTCATTGCGGGCGCAAACGCGCCCGCCAGACGACATCCTGGTCATCAACAACGCAAGCACCGACGGCACCGGCGACATCGCCCGGGCGGTCGGGGGCGTTCGCGTGATCGACGAGCCACGCAAAGGGTTGGTCGTCGCGCGCGAAACGGCGCGCCGCGCCGTCACGGCAGATGTCATCGCGTATGTCGATGCCGATTGCCGTGCGCCGATCACGTGGCTGGAGCGTGTCGAAGCGCAGTTCTCGAAACCGGCCGCGCCCCTCGCGGTCACCGGACCGTATCGCTTCTACGACTGGGATTTCGCGGGCCGCGCGCTCATCCGGACGTACGACCTCCTCATCGCGCCGCCGACACACGCGCTGGTGCATCACCTTGTCGGCGCCGGCGCGATCCTCTACGGCGGCAACTTCGCGGTCCGCGCGAGCGCGCTCGCGCGCATCGGCGGCTTCGACGAGCGGATCGAATTCCATGGCGAAGACACCAATCTGGGCCGGCGGCTCACGCCGCTCGGGCGCGTGGCGCTCTGTCCCGAGTGCTGGGTCTGGACATCGGCGCGTCGATATCGCGCGATGGGCAAAGGCGCGGTCTTCAGTCTCTACGTTCGCAACTTCTGGTCGGAGATTCTTCGTCACCGGCCGGCCGACGCGGATCATCTCGACGTGAGGGCGTCGTGAGGACATAAGGTGCCGGGATACGAACCATTCCTGCTGTGCGACTTCCACGTGCACACGCGCTGGAGCGACGGCCGCCTGTCGCTGCGCGACGTCGTCGATCTCTACGGTCGGACGAAGCGGTTCGACGTCATCGCGATCACCGATCACATCCTGATGGAACGCGACCTGCTGGCACGCGCCGCGCGACTGATCTCGCTCGGTAAGCGCGAGTTCTCGGTGACGAAGGAGCGCTTCAATGCGTACCTCAACGACATTGAAGTCGAAGCGAAGCGCGCGAAGAAGTTGTACGACCTGCTCGTCATCCCCGGCGCCGAAGTGACGCAGAACCACATCCGCAGCAGGCGCAACTCGCACATCGTCGCGCTCGATATCAAGGAGTTCATCAGCGCCGATCAGCCGGCCGAGGACATCCTGCGCGCGATTCGGCGTCAGGGCGCCCTCAGCGTCGCGTGCCATCCGCATCACCGGACGACGACGCGGTTGGAGATCGGGACGTGCTACCTGTGGGATCACCGCAAGCGGCTGGTCGATCTCGTCGATGTCTGGGAAGCCGCGAACCGCGACGATCTCTTCTCGGTCACCAGCTTGAAGCACTACCCGTACGTCGCGAACAGCGACTTCCACAAGCCGAAACATCTGTATTCGTGGAAGACGCTCGTCCGCGCCGACAAGAACTGGCCCGCCATCGCCCGCGCGTTGCGGTCCAACGTCGACGTCGCGCTGACGCTGTATCGCAATGGGTCGTGGGCTGCATAGACGCGAAGGCAACCACAGAATCCACAGAACTCACGGAACGTTCATTCTGTTCTGTGCGTTCCGTGCGTTCCGTGCGTTCCGTGGTTAGCTCTCCGCGATACACTTTGCCCCATGCGTATCGCCGTTTGCCTGCTCTTGGTGTCGACAACCGTGGTCTCCTTTGCCGACGTCGCACCGTCGCAGCGCCCCGGAGCGCTCGGGGCCGGGCTGACGCTGTTGCCGAACGGCTGGACGATCGCGCCCGCTGGACGTCATGTGCCGGTCGGCAGTCTGCCGCTCGCGATCACGCAGTCCGCTGACGGCCGGTCGCTCTTCATCGCCTCGAACGGCTTCGAACGTCCGGCCGTCGTCGTCGTCGATCCCGTTCAACTCTACGTGCGCGGATCGGTCCTGCTCGACCACGCATGGCTCGGCATGGCGTGGCATCCCGACGGCAGCCGCTTGTACGTCTCCGGTGCGGCGAATGGCACGGTGCACGAGCTGCGCTGGAACGAAGGGCGGCTGACACCAGGCGTCGACCTCGTCCTGAGCCGTGCGTTCAGCGATGCGAATCGCGCAGACGACGGCGACCTGGGCGCGCGCGGGACGTTTCTCGGCGGGCTCGCCGTGTCACCTGACGGGAAGCGCGTGTTCATCGTCGACGTCGGCGGCCAGATGGTGACCGCCGTCGATCTCGCGACCGGCCGCGCCGTGCGCACGGCGGAACTGACCGCCGAGCCGTACACCGCGGTCGTGTCGCCTGACGGCGCGACCGTCTACGTGTCGCTGTGGGGCGGATCGAAGGTGCTCGCGTTCGACGCGAAAACGCTGACGCCGAGCGGAGAGATTCAAACCGGCGAGCACCCGAACGCGATGGTGATGACGAAGGACGGTCGGCGACTGTTCGTCGCGTGCGCGAACACCAACGCCGTGTCGGTGATCGACGTCGCGTCGAACCGGGTGGTCGAACAGATCGGCATCTCGATGTTTCCGAACGCGCCGCCTGGAGCGACGCCGAATCACGTCAGCCTGTCACCCGACAATCAGCAGCTCCTCGTCACGAACGCTGACAACAACGTCGTCGCCGTCGTCGACGTCGCGAAGCCGGGATCGAGCGAGGTGCTCGGATTCATTCCGACCGGCTGGTATCCGACAGCGGCGATCTTCTCGAACGACGGCAAACAGATCTTCGTCCTGAGCGGCAAGGGGCTCACCTCGTCGCCGAATCCACGCTTCGTTGCAGGACGCACGTCGATTCCCGGCGGCAACGAGCAGTACTCCGGCGCGATGTTCACCGGCACGTTGTCAGCGCTGCCGGCGCCGAATCGCGAGGCGCTGCAGACGCTGACGAAAATGGCGTACAGCGTGACGCCGTACTCGGACGATCATCGCCTCGCGCCTGCCGGCGCGCCGGCGGCGTCGCCGATTCCAAAACGCGTCGGCGATCCGTCGCCGATCAAGCACGTGTTCTACATCCTTCGCGAGAACCGGACGTACGATCAGATCCTCGGCGATCTCGATCGCGGCAATGGCGACCCGACGCTGGCGATCTTCGGCGACGAGATCACGCCCAACGCCCACGCGCTCGCGCGCGAGTTCGGCACGCTCGACAACTTCTACGTCAACGCCGCGGTCAGCTACGACGGTCACGAGTTCTCGATGGCGGCGTACGCGAGCGACGCGGTGGAGAAGCTGTGGCCGACGAACTACGCGCGCCGCGGCGCGCCGTACATCGGCGAAGGCGCCGGTCCGGGTCGCACGAAATACGGGACCCTCGCGGCCCCGCTCAACGGCTATCTCTGGGACGCCTGCACGCGCGCGAACGTCAGCGTGAGAAGCTACGGCGAGTTCGCACATTTCGTCGACGGCACGCGGCAGCAGCGAATGACCGGCAAGCTCAAGGCGGTCGCAAGCGTGCCCGGACTCGAAGGGCGAGTCGCGCCAGATTACGCGCCGTGGGAACTCGAGATCCCCGACAACGTGCGCGTCGACGCGTGGAAAAAAGAGTTCGATCAGTTCGTCGCGAGCAACAGCGTGCCGTCGCTGTCGATCATGCGGCTCTCAGGCGATCACACGAATGGGACGCGGACCGATCGTCCGACCCCTCGCGCCATGGTCGCCGAAAACGATCTCGCCCTCGCGCGCATCGTCGAAACGATCTCGCACAGCGCGATTTGGAAAGACACGGCGATCTTCGTCCTCGAAGACGATGCGCAGAACGGTCCCGATCATGTCGACGCCCATCGGTCGGTCGCGCTCGTCATCAGTCCGTTCGCGAAGCGCCGCGTCGTGGACAGCACGATGTACACGACCGCCGGCGTGCTGCGGACGATCGAGCTGATTCTGGGCGTCCAGCCGATGAGCCAGTACGACGCGTCGGCGACGCCGCTCTACAACGCGTTCACCGCCACGCCGACGCTGGCGCCGGTCGCCGTCGTCCAACCGCGCATTCGGATTGACGAGAAGAATCCGCCGGCGGCGTATGGTGCCGCTGCATCGCTGCGCATGGATTTCAGCGAGCCGGATCGCGCGCCGGAGCAGGAGCTGAACGAGATCCTGTGGCGCTCGATTAGAGGCCCGCAGTCGCCAATGCCGGCGATCGTGCGCAGCGGCTACATCCGCCGCGCGCTCGACGCCGACGACGATTCGATGTAACACACGGCCTTCAGGCCTGCCGGACGGCCACCGATCGCCATCATGTAACGTCCGCATGACGGCGACTTTGTTGCAAGCGTGGGACGCGAGATGCGTGTCCTGCATCTGGCGCCGCCGCGGACCCGCCCCGATCGCATCACCGCCCACACGTTCATCGACGAAGAGATCGACGCGATTCGCCGCGCCGGCGTCGAGTGCCTGACGCTGCCGGATCGCATCGACGCTTCTCGAGCCGGTGCGATTGCGTTTGCGGCGCGCCACGCCGTGGACGTTCCGCTTGTCACGCTCCGCGACGTCCGCGAAACGCTTCACGCTGTTCGCATCGAATACGCGGCCGCCCAGCTGATCCGCGACTGTCGGGTCGATGTGGTTCACAGTCACTTCGGTTGGCCGGCCGGGTTTGGCGGCCTCCTGGCTGCATCCGAGACCGGCGTTCCGCTCGTCGCCAGCATCCGCGGCATGGACATCCTGACGTCGCCGGCGATTCGTTACGGATTGCGGTTGAATCCACAGTACGACGCCGCTGTGAAGACGCTGTTGCGCCGCGCCGATCGCACCCTGTACGCGACGAGGTACATGCGCGATCGCGGCATCGCGCTGGGCGCGCCGGACGACCGCGCGATCCTCATTCGCAAGGGCGTCGATCTCGCGCGATTTCATCCGGCTGAGGATCGTGCCGCCGCGCAGCGCGCGCTCGGCATCAACGGACCGATGGTGCTTGCGGTCGGCTCGCTGTCGCCGCGCAAAGGACTGATTCGGATTGTGAACGCGTTGTCGACGCTGCAGGATCTCGCGTGGACGTTCGTCATCTGCGGCGACGGTCCCGAGCGCGAGTCGCTGCAGCAGTGGGCGACGACTCTCGGGATCGGCGATCGCGTTCGATTTGCCGGCAACGTGGACCGCGGCACGATCGGCGGTTACTTTGGCGCCGCCGACGTGTTCGTCCACGCCGCGCTGATGGAAGCGGCGGGCAACGTCATCCTCGAAGCCCTCGCGTCCGGCTGTCCTGTCGTCTGCACCGACTCCGGCGGTCCGGCGGAATACGTCGTCGACGGCACCACCGGCTTTGTCGTCGATGGTGATGACGATGGCGCGCTCGGCAATCGACTGCGGCTGGTTCTTGGCTGCGCGTCGCTGCGCGCGCGTCTGTCGCGCTGCGCGCGTGAGTTCGCCGAGCAGCACCTCGCGTACGCGCGGATGATTCGCGACTACATCACCACGTACGACGCCGTTGTTGCATGAACGTCATCTTCTTCAATTTTGTGTAACGGACGAGGTTTCGGCGCTGCGGTTGCACGCGATGCGGGCGAGGTGCACATGGTCTCGATCATCATCCCCGCATATCGCGCAAGCGGCGACATTGCCGTGGCACTTGATTCCGTTTTCTCCCAGACGTTTGCCAACTTCGAGGTGATCGTCGTCAACGATGGATCGCCGGACACGCCAGACCTCGAGCGTGCGCTCGAACCATACGCGTCACGCATTCGTTACATCGCGTTTACCGAGAATCGCGGCGCCGGTGCGGCGCGCAACGCGGGCGTACTCGCGGCGCACGGGACCTATCTCGCCTTTCTGGACGCCGACGATCGCTGGTCGCCGGAGTTTCTGCAGCGTCAGGTGTGGCATCTCGAGGCGCGTCCGGCGTGCGACATGGTGTATTGCGACGCCATCCTCAGCGGCGAGTCACCGTTAGCCGGCCGACGATTCATGGAGACGGCGCCATCGCACGGTCCCGTAACGTTGATTGGCCTAATCGAACAACGCTGCAACATCATCCTCTCGACCGTCGTCCTGCGCCGCAGCGCCATCGTGCGTGCCGGCCTTTTCGACGAGACGCTTCGCCGCGGACAGGATTTCGAACTGTGGCTGCGGCTCGCGCTGCACGGAGCGCAGATCGAGTACCAGCGTCATGTGCTGGCCGAGCGGCGGATTCGGGCCGAAGGGCTGTCTGGCAGTTCGGTCACCGAACTGCAGCGCGCGATTGCGGTGCTCGAACGCTTCGGACGCGGTCGCGAGCTCGATTGCCAGGCGCGCACGTCGCTGCGCATCCGGTTGATGGCGCTCGTGGATCAACTGGAAGTGGAGCAGGGCAAGCTGCGGATCCTGGAAGGCAATTTCGCGGCGGCCGAATACCATCTCGGCGCGTCGCGTCGGCAGACGTTG
Organism: Vicinamibacterales bacterium; assembly: GCA_035652075.1. Classification (GTDB taxonomy): domain Bacteria; phylum Acidobacteriota; class Vicinamibacteria; order Vicinamibacterales; family CAVVIG01; genus Gp6-AA45. The sequence continues at coordinate 907 of DASREL010000218.1, read as the reverse complement.
AAGTTGCGCGCCGTTCGTCTCGCGCTCAAAACGGTCCCGACGCTGGTGCGCGCCGCTTACTTGCGGCGCGTCTCGGTCCAATCCAGGTATCGACTGCCCGCGACCGTCGAAATGTGAGCCGTCAGCTCGTACGAGCCGTCAGCGTTTTTCACCGTGTTCGTCGTGCGCGTCACGGCGAGCGACGATGGTAGCGGTCCCGTGCGAAACATTTCTTCGATGATGCGGCCCGTCATCGTCTGCAACGGCGTCATGCCGATCGCGCGCAGGATTGTCGGCGCGATGTCGGCATTGCCTGTCGGCGCGTCGCTCGTCGCGTGCTCGCGGAAATCGGGACCGACAGCAATCAACGTGTTGTGGATGTCGTACGGGCTGGAAGAGCCATGGCCGGCAGTGCCGGTCTGCGTCGTGATTCCTTCGTAGCCGAACTCGTTTTTCTCAGTGTTCCAGTTCGCCGAGACGAGAATGTCGCCGGACCGCGGATGGTTCCAGCGAATCAAGTCGTACGGCAACGTCCCTGGGATCGCGCCGTCACGCGTGAAGATGGCACCGACGGGCGGACGCGCCTGCAAAGCCGCCACAACGCCGGCAACGCGCGCGCGATCCGCGGCGCCGCGAAAGTAAATGGCGCCCTCGGCGACGACGATGTCGCTCGAGCCGTCGGCCAGTGTCCTGGCGAGCGGCTTCACCACCTCTTCGAGCCGAAGATGACTGTTGTGGGTCGTGAACCCGTGGTCGCTCGTCACGATGATGTCGGTCTTCGTCAGCTGGCCGTTCGCGCGCAGCGTGTCCTCGATGCGCCCGATTTCGGCATCCACGATCCTCAAAGATTCTCGCGTCGCCGGACTGCCGATCCCTTTCTGATGCGCCGTCGAATCGGGATCGCTCAGCCACAGGATCGCGACGTCCT
>DASREL010000217.1:0-5326 GCA_035652075.1 Vicinamibacterales bacterium | reverse complement strand
CATCGGGATGGACGAAGCCACGCGCGCGCGGATTTTCGAACCGTTCTTTACGACCAAAGAGCAGGGCAAGGGCATTGGCCTGGGCCTCGCGACCGTGTACGGCATCGTCAAGCAGAACGGCGGCTACATCTGGGTCTACAGCGAGCCGGGCCACGGCACCGTCTTCAAGGTGTACTTGCCGCCAGCCGAAGTGCCGACCACGGTGACGCGGGCCGATGGGTCTTCGAGCGTCGACACGCGTAAACGGCGCGGATGGGAAACGGTACTGCTCGTCGAGGACGAAGATGCCGTTCGCGCCCTGGCGCGCGAGGTGCTGCGCCGTCACGGGTACGTCGTATTGGAAGCGAAGCACGGCGTCGAAGCGCTTCGGCTGGCCGAGCGCCACCCTGATGAAGTTCACCTGTTGATCACCGACGTCGTGATGCCGCACATGGACGGCAGCGAGCTGGCGAAGCGTCTGTCGACGGCACGTCCGAAAATGAAAGTGCTGTTCATGTCCGGCTACACGGACCACGCGGCGTTGCATCGCGATCTGACAGCCGGCGCGGCGTTTGTGCAGAAGCCGTTCACACCCGAGGCGCTCGCGCGCAAGGTTCGTGCGGTTCTCGACGCGCAAGCGGTCGAGCGGTAACCGGCACCAATCCTGCACTTGAGTCGGGTATCCATGTCCGACTCAGCCATTGCTCTCGAACGGCGCTTGCCAATTGGCGCCGAGTTGATCGGCGACGGCCGTGCGCACCTCCGCGTCTGGGCGCCCGCGCGCCGGCGCGTCGCGGTGCACATCAACAATGCCGACATCGAGTTGACGCGCGACGCGAACGGGTACTTCGCAGGCGAATTCCCAGCGGCGGCTGGCGATCGCTATCAGTTGCGCGTCGACGCGGACGAGAAGCTGTACCCGGATCCAGCGTCGCGGTACCAGCCGGACGGACCGCACGGCCCCTCGGTCATCGTCGATCCGACGACGTTCCGGTGGAACGACGCCGCGTGGCGCGGCGTGAGAATCGAAGGGCAGGTCGTGTACGAGTTGCACGTCGGAACCTTCACACCCGAAGGCACCTGGACGGCGGCCATCGCTCAACTGTCCGAGCTCGCCCGGATCGGCATCACGCTGATCGAAGTGATGCCCGTCGCGGAGTTCGACGGACGCTTCGGCTGGGGCTATGACGGCGTCGATCTCTTCGCGCCGATGCATGTCTATGGCGCGCCCGACGACTTCCGCCAGTTCGTCAACGCGGCGCATCAGGTGGGCCTTGGGGTCATCCTCGACGTCGTTTACAACCACCTCGGACCGGTCGGAAATTACCTGCGCGTGTTCGCGCCTCAGTACTTCAGCGAGAAGTATGAAAACGAGTGGGGCGACGCGCTGAACTTCGACGGCGCCGATTCCGGTCCAGTGCGCGAGTTCTTCACGGCAAACGCCGCGTACTGGATCGACGAGTTCCATCTCGACGGACTGCGGCTCGATGCGACGCAGCAGATATTCGACGCCTCGCCGCAGCACGTGCTCGTGGAGATTGGCCAGCGTGCACGCGATGCGGCGAAGGGGCGGTCGATCGTCCTGATCGCCGAGAACGAGCCGCAGGACGCGCGCCTGATCCGTCCCGCGGATGCCAGCGGCTACGGACTCGACGCCGTTTGGAACGACGACTTCCACCACGCAGCCGTCGTCGCGATGACGGGGCGCAACGAAGCCTACTATTCCGACACGCACGGCCACGCGCAGGAGTTCGTATCGGCGGCCAAGTACGGCTATCTCTTTCAGGGGCAGTACTACCACTGGCAGCGGCAGTCGCGCGGCACGCCGGCGTTCGACGCGTCGCCGGCGCAGTTCGTGTCGTATCTGCAGAATCACGATCAGATCGCGAATTCGGCGACTGGCTTGCGCGGGCATCTGATGACGAGCCCGGCGCGCTGGCGGGCGCTGACGGCGTTGACGCTGCTGATGCCGTCGACGCCGATGCTGTTCCAAGGCCAGGAGTTCGGATCGTCTGCGCCGTTCCTGTACTTCGCGGATCACGAACCCGAACTGGCGGCTGCCGTGCGCAAGGGCCGTGCGGAATTTCTCGGACAGTTTCCCAGCATCCGCGACTTCCTCGAGCGCGGCCACATCGCCGATCCGTCGAGCCCGGCGACCTTCGAACGCTGCAAGCTCGATTTCTCGGAGCGGACGACGCACTGCGATCAGTACGCGCTGCACCAGGATCTGTTGCGCGTGCGGCGTGAGGATGCGGTGTTCCGACAGCAGCGACCGCACGGAGTCGATGGCGCCGTCGTGTCGTCGACAGCCTTCGTGCTTCGCTTCTTCGCCGACGATCCGCTCGACGATCGGCTGCTGTTCGTCAACCTGGGCGCCGACTGCTCGCGACGCTCGATCGCCGACCCGCTGACCGCGCCGCCCCTCGATACGGACTGGGCCGTCCGGTGGTCGAGCGAGGATCCGATGTACGGCGGCCTCGGCACGCCGGATCCGTGGCCCGGCGGTTGCTGGTTCGTTCCGGCGGAGACGGCACTGCTGCTCGCGCCCGGACCGAAACGCGAACCGCGCGCAAAACCCAAGCTTCGGAGGACCGCCTGATGCTGCAGCCGTCTGCCTTGCCCGTGCGTCGTCTTCAATGGCCGCCGGCGGATCACTCGAATCCAGAAGCGCTCGTGACGCAGGAGTGGCTCGTCACGAATGGGCTCGGGGGCTATGCATCGGGAACTGTCGCCGGTGTCATCACGCGGCGGTATCACGGGTTATTGATCGCGGCGCTTGGCGCGCCACTCGGGCGCACGGTGATGCTGAGTCACATTGCCGAACAAGTGCGCTTCTCCGACGGCCGACGGATTGAGATTGGCGGACGCGAGCGATCGGGCGGCACGCAGGATGTCCACGGCGTCGGGTACCTCGTCGAGTTCCGTCTCGAAGCGGGATTGCCGATCTGGCGATACGACGTCGAGGGCGTGATCCTCGAGAAGCGCGTGTTCCTGCCGCACATGCAGAACACGGTGCATCTCTTGTACGAACTCGTGTCGGGCGCCGACGCACTCGAGTTGGCGCTGCGTCCATCTGTCAACTTCCGCGCGCAGGAGCTGCCGGTCAGCGAACCGCTCGGCGCGCCGTACGAATTTCGCGCGTGCGGCGACGAGCACGAGGTGATGCTCGCCAACAGCCCATTCCCGGCGCTGCGGATGAAACTCTGGGCCGAAGATGCGACGTTCACGCTGAAGGGCAAGCGGATCGAGAACATTCAGTATCCGGTCGAAGAAAGCCGCGGCTATCAGGCGCGCGGCGATCTGTGGAGTCCGGGCTACTTCCGGATGACGCTGCGGAAAGGCGAGCGGGCCGCCCTCGTGGCGTCGACCGAGACGTCCGAGACGATGAATGTGCTGCCGCCGAAGGAAGCGATCAGCGCGGAAGAGCGTCGACGGCAGCGTCTCGTCGCGCAGGCTGCCGCTCCCGCGCGCGATCAAATGGCCGCGGAACTGGTGCTCGCCGCCGATCAATTCATCATCACGCCGGCGGGACGCACGGAAGAAACGGCGCGCGCGCACGCGTTCGGCGACGAAGTCCGCACCGTGATCGCCGGCTATCACTGGTTTACCGACTGGGGCCGCGACACGATGATCAGCCTCGAGGGGTTGACGCTCGTCACCGGACGTCACGTCGAAGCGGGATACATCCTGCGCACGTTCGCGCACTACGTCCGCGACGGCCTGATCCCGAACATGTTTCCGGAAGGGAAGACCGAAGGCCTGTATCACACGGCGGACGCCTCGCTCTGGTTCTTCCATGCCGTCGCGCGCTACGTCGAATGGTCCGGCGATCGGCTGACGCTCTCGATCGTGTATCCGAAGCTGAAACAGATCATCGACGCGCACGTGCGCGGCACGCGGTTCGGCATCCATGTCGACGAACGTGACGGACTCCTGACGCAGGGCGCCGACGGCTACCAGCTCACGTGGATGGACGCGAAGGTCGATGGCTGGGTCGTGACGCCACGCCGCGGCAAGGCGGTCGAGATCAATGCGCTGTGGTACAACGCGCTGCGGTTGATGGAGCAGTGGGCGAAGGACGAACACGACCCGTCGGCCGCGGATTACGCATCACGCGCCGATCGGGCGCGCCAGTCCTTCAACGATCGCTTTTGGTACGCCGACGGCGGATATCTCTTCGACGTCGTCGACACCGAAGGCGGCGCGAACGATTCGAAGTGCCGCCCAAATCAGGTGTTCGCGATTTCGCTTCCGCATCCGATCCTCGCGCGCGAACGATGGGAACCAGTCATGCGCGTCGTCCGCGACCGATTGTTGACGCCAGTCGGCTTGCGCTCGCTCGCGCCGGGCGATCCGGAGTTCAAACCGCGGTACTTCGGCGACCTTCGCGCGAGAGATGCCGCCTATCACCAGGGGACGGTGTGGGCGTGGCTCGTCGGGCCGTACGTTGACGCGTGGCTGAAGCTGCATCCCGACGACCTTGACGAAGCGGAACGCGTCCTCAATGGATTTGCCGAGTCGCTGGACAGTATGTGCGCGGGAACGATCGCGGAGATTTTCGATGCGGAGCCGCCGTTCACGCCGCGCGGCTGCGTCGCGCAGGCGTGGAGCGTCGCGGAAGTGCTGCGCGTGCTCGCCCGCGTCTCAGCCAAACGCCGTGGCACCGAGCTTGCCTTACATACCGTGGAGGCATAGCTCATGGCCAACGATGATCGCGTTCAGCGAGGCATTCTCGGCAATATCAATCCGGAACCGCGCGCGAAGGATCGCATCACCAACGCGGGCGGCATGCATGACAACCCGGAATCGATGGAAGGCGGCTCGCGTCACGATCGGACGGAGCATTCCGGTTCGCGCGACGTCACCGAAGGTGTAACCGGTGGTCTCGGCACCGAAACCGGCGGCACACGTAATTACCGGACCGGCACTGGCGCGACCGGTGGTGACATCGGGAACCGACCGGAGTAGCGCGTAGCGCAGCCTTTAGGGCTGCAGCGCAGCACGCTGAAGGCGTGCGCTACGTCTTCCCGCGCATTTTTCTGAGCGCGCGGCGATCGCGTTTTTCTGGTGTGGTGGGCGGCGTGTTCGCCGCTCGCCACAATCGTTCCATCTTCCGCACTTCAATTTCTTCAGGCGACGGCGGCGGCGTGAGATCTTCGTACAGCTGACGGGCGTCAGCCTTGGCCACGTGTTTGTCCGCCGCGCCGCGGACGAGGACCTTCTGCTTGCGACCAAATGGACGGCTGATCTCGATCTCGTCACCCGGCTTCAACCGGCGATTCGGTTTCGCCGGCTGACCGTTGACGCTGATTCGGCCGATCTTGCACGCGTGCTGCGCTTCGGACCG
>DASREL010000216.1:0-16231 GCA_035652075.1 Vicinamibacterales bacterium | reverse complement strand
ATTCACCCAGCATCGGCCGCTGTTGGTGTCGATTGCGTACCGCATGCTTGGCAGCATGGCGGAAGCCGAAGACATCGTCCAGGACGCGTACATCCGGTGGCAGCAGACGAGGACGCGCGTCCGGATACCTCGAGCGTTTCTCGTCACGACCGTCAGCCGCCTCTGCATCAACCATCTGAAGTCGGCGCGGATCCGACGCGAAGAGTATGTCGGCGCATGGCTGCCCGAGCCGGTGACGAACGCGACGCTGTCGACGGACCCGGCCGTCGCCGACGATTCGCTGTCGATCGCGTTTCTGCTGCTGCTCGAGCGTCTGACGCCGGTCGAGCGTGCGGTGTTCCTCCTCCGCGAAGTGTTCGACTACGAGTACGACGAAATCGCCGGCATCCTGAATCATTCCGAAGTGTCGTGCCGGCAGATCCTCAGGCGTGCACGGCAGCACATCGCCGCGAATCGCCCGCGGTTCGCGCCGTCACGCGAGGAACGCGCCGATCTGTTGAAGCGCTTTCTCGAGGCCTCGAGCCGCGGCGATGTCGATGGCTTGATCGCGCTCTTGCACAAAGACGTCGTGCTGTACGCCGACAGCGGCGGCAAGACGACCGCGATTCCGCGTCCGATTTCCGGGCCCGAGTCCGTCGCACGGTTCATCCTCCGCGCGCCACGAAAGCTGCTGCCGGTTGGTCTCGTCCGTCAGGTGGCCGAGATCAACGGCCAGCCCGCCATCGTGTCGTACCGCGACGGACGGCCGCACAGTGTCTTTACCGTCGACGTCGCGTCCGGACTGATCCGCAACGTGTTCATCATGGCGAACCCGGACAAACTCACGCATCTGTCACAAAGCGCGGGTGTCTCCTTGTCCTGAGATCAAGGAGTCACGACGATGACAGACACACATGACACACACTCACGCGTTCGAGCGGGCGAACGGCTGATCACGTTTGCGGGGGCGGTGCTGCTGGTCAGTGCCGCTGTGAAATTTCTGCACCCGGCCAAGGCCGTCAACTACATGGCGTTCCTCGGGTATGTCGACGAGAAGCTGATCCTGATCGCGGCGATCGAGTTGGTGACCGCGGCGCTGTTCTTGTATCGACCGACTCGTTTCGCCGGCGCCATGTTGCTGTCGGCGTACCTGGGCGGGGCGATCGCCGCACACCTCGCCGACCATCCGCTGACGGGTACTGCCCCGATCATCGTGTTCAACTACTACCATCACTATCTCGGCACGCTGCCGGCGGCTCTCGTGCTCGGCTGCGCCTGGCTCGGATTGTCGCTGACCGTTCCCAACCTGTTCCACCGCGTCGGCGCGTCTGACCGGACAGTACACGCGCGAGCCGGTGAAATCGTTACGAGCCACGGCCTGTAACGCTTCCGCCGCGGACGGCGTGTTTATCAATGTGGGGACATCGAGATCGCAGCGCTCAACGGCGGCCTTGAACTGGGTCGCCATCCGCATGCTGACGGGCGACCGCGCCAAGTATCTGGGTCTCATCTTCGCGATCGCGTTCAGTTCGTTTCTCATCGTGCAGCAGTCATCGCTCTTCTGCGCGCTGATGAACCGGACGCGATCGGTCATCCTCGACGTCACCGACGCGGACGTGTGGGTGATGGATCCGGCGACGCGGTACATCGACGAGGTCTATGCGCTCAAGGACAGCGACGTCGATCGCGTGCGCGGGATCGCCGGCGTGCGCTGGGCGGTTCCGTTCTTCAAAGGCACCCCGCGCGCGATCGCGCCGGATGGCCGGTTCCGTGTCGCCGCGCTGCTCGGGATCGACGATGCGTCGCTCGCGGGGGCACCCGAGCCGAGGCGGATGGTGCTGGGCTCGATTCAGAGTCTTCGCGATCCCGACGCGGTCGTAATCGATCTCGCCGGGTACCACTTCTTCTTCCCGGGACGACCCCTCGCGCTCGGTGAGACGCTGGAGATGAACGATCACCGGGCGCGGATTGTCGGCATCGTCGATTCGTCCCCGCAATTCGGCACGCTGCCGACGTTTTATACGCGCTATAGCCAGGCGCTCCATTTCGTCGGGCAGGAGCGCAAGCTCATGTCGTTCGTGCTCGCCAAGGCAGCCCCCGGCGTGTCGGTCGCCGATCTCACGAAACGCATCACCGAAGGCACAGGGCTTCAGGCACACAGCAGCGACGAGTTCGGGTGGATGACGATCTGGTACTACATCCACAACACCGGCATTCCCGCCAGCGTCGGCATCACCGTCGCCATCGCCATGATCGTCGGCGTGGTCGTCGCCGGCCAGACCTTCTACATGTTCACGCTCGAAAACCTCAAGCAATTCGGCGCGCTGAAAGCGATTGGCGCCACGAACGCTCGCCTCGTCGGCATGATTCTGCTGCAGGCGATCATGGTCGGCGCGATTGGCTACGCGCTCGGGATGGGGCTCGCCGCGACCTTCTTCGCGATCATTTCGAAGAAAGAAGCAACCAAGGGCTTCATCCTCCTGTGGCAAACGGTTGCCGGCACTGGGATCGTCGTGTTCGCCATCGTCATGGCGTCGAGTCTGGTGAGCCTACGCACGGTGCTGACGCTCGAGCCGGCCATCGTCTTCAAAGCGTGACGCGATGACGGCCGCAGCCGTGTGCGCCGGGATCGACAAATGGTTCGACGCCGGCGACAACAGAATCCACGTTCTCCGCGGTCTGGACCTCGAGATTCCGATGGGATCGATGGCGATGCTCGTTGGACCGTCTGGATGTGGAAAAACGACGCTGATTTCGATCGTTGCCGGGCTCCTCGATGCGACGGGTGGAGAGTTGACCGTCCTCGGCCAGCGCCCCGCCGTGATGTCGACGACGCAACGGATTGTGTTTCGTCAGAAGAACCTCGGTTTTGTGTTCCAGCAATTCAATTTGCTGCCGGCGCTGACCGCCGCCGAGAACGCCGCCGTGCCGCTCTTCGTCGCGGGTTGGAAGCGCCACGAAGCGGTCGAGAAAGCCTCCGATCTGCTCGTGACGCTCGGACTCGGCGATCGTTTGCATGCGCGCCCGTCGCTGCTGTCCGGCGGTGAGCAGCAGCGCGTCGCGTTCGCACGCGCGTTGATTCACGAGCCGCGGCTGGTGGTGTGCGACGAGCCGACGTCGGCGCTCGACGCGAAGACCGGCCACAACGTGATGGAACTTCTGTCGCGGATCGCCGTGCGCCCAGACCGTGCCGTCATCGTCGTCACGCACGACAGCCGCATCTTCCAGTTCGCCGACCTGGTGGCTCACATGGAAGACGGTCGAATCATCGACGTCGAACGTATGAACGCGAGGAGCGTGATCCAGTGAAAATCTATGTCGTGCCGCTCCTGGCGGCCATCAGCTTCGTCGCTGCCGTTGGATGGACGTACAGCGTTCGGCCTCGACACGAGCCCACGCTGCCCGCCGCGCCTCCACCGGAGTCGACTTCGGACAAAACGATCGCGGCGGTCGGGCTCGTGGAACCCGAGTCGGAGCACATCGAGCTGAGTTGTGCCGTGTCGGGCATGGTCACAAGTCTGTACGTGAAAGCCGGGGACCGCGTTTCGAAAGGACAACGGCTGTTTGCCGTCGACGATCGCGATCTGATCGCCGATCGTGGCGTCAAGCAGGCGGCGCTGGGCGCCGCGCGCGCCAAGGTCCGGAAGCTCGAGGAGGCGCCACGGCCGGAAGAAGTATCGCCAGCCGAGGCGAAAGTCGCGGAAGCGGAAGCGCTGCTGGCTGACGCGCGCGTCCAGATGAATCTCATCGAAGGCATCGAGGATCCGCGCGCGGTAAAGCGCGAAGACGTCGAGCGCCGTCGGCTCAACTTCCAGGCCGCGGCGGCAAGGCTCGAACAAGCCAAACGCGATCTCGCGCTGCTGACGGCCGGTACCTGGGCGCCGGATCTCGAGATCGCGCGCGCCGAACTCGCGCAGGCGGCTGCCGCTGTTCGTCAGGACGAGATCAATCTGGAGCGTCTCACGGTGACGGCGCCGGTCGATGGGACGATCCTCCAAAACAACGTGCGACCCGGCCAGTTCGCGCAGTGTGGCGCCGTCGCGGAGCCGTTGATGGTCGTCGGCGGCGGCACCAGTGTGCACGTGCGTGCGGACATCGACGAAAACGATGCGTGGCGAGTGACGCCGGGCGCCGCGGCTGTGGCACACGTGCGCGGGAACAGCGCGATCACCTATCCGCTCGCATTCGTTCGACTCGAGCCGTACGTGGTACCGAAGAAGTCGCTGACCGGCAACGCGACAGAACGCGTCGACACGCGCGTCCTTCAGGTGATCTATCGAATCACCTCGTCGGCGCCCAAAGTCTTCGACGGACAGCAGATGGACGTGTACATCAACAGGGCCAGGGAGCGACGTCCGTGAAGCTGTCGAGACTCTCGATCGCGATCGGCACAGCGATGATGGTCGTCGCGTGTGCCAGCCATCCACCTGCGCGCGTGCAGCCGAGGATGCCGGCTCCCGACGTCGAACCCCAGACAGATGCGTGGTGGAAGTCGTTTCACGATCCCGAGCTGGATTCGCTCGTCGCGCGTGCCGTGGCGGCCAATTACGATCTCAAATCGGCGGCGGCGCGCGTCGAGGAAGCGCGCGCGGTGCGAGGCGGCGCGCGGTCCGACTATCTGCCGCACTCATCCGCGAGCGTGAGCGCGACGCGGAATCGGTTGTTCACCGTCGTGCCGCAGCCGTTCGCGGTCGATACCAGCATCTATCGCGTCGCCTTCGACACCGCCTGGGAAGTCGATGTCTTCGGCCGCGTTCGCGGCGAAGTCGATGCGGCGACCAGTGAGCTCGTCGCATCGGAACAGGACCGCCGCAACGTGCTCGTGTCGCTCCTGGGGGATGTCGGCCGCAACTACACCGACCTTCGCGGGCTGCAAGCGCGACGGACGATCGCCGACCAGAACATCGCCGCCGCCCAAGTGACTGTTTCGCTGACGCGTGCGTTGGCGCAGGCCGGCCAGGCGACGGAACGCGAGGTGGCACAGGCGCAGGCACAGCTCGAATCGCTGCGAAGCCAGATTCCCGGTCTCGAGACATCGATCCAGTTCGCGATCCATCGTCTGGGCGTGCTCCTTGGCGGGCAGCCCGACGCGCTGCAGGCGGAGCTCGCGAGTCCCGCATCAATTCCGTTGGAGGCGCCGGCAGTCCCAGTCGGTTTGCCGTCTGATCTGTTGGAACGGCGGCCCGATGTGCTGAGGTCCCGCGCGCAGCTCGCGGCGGCGCACGCGCGGGTGGGAGAGGCGAGGGCAGACTACTTTCCGCGGTTCACACTGCTGGGGACGGCTGGACGCCAGGCCTCGCAGCTGCACGATCTGCGGCTGGGACTCGGGAACTTCTTTTCGATCGGGCCGACCGTGTCGCTCCCGTTGTTCTCGCGGGGTCGGATCCGATCGAACGTTGCCGTGCAGGAAGCCCGCGTCACCCAGGCCGAGGACGCGTTTCAGTCGACGGTGCTGACCTCGCTCGAGGAAACCGAAAATGCGCTTGTCGCATACGCACGCGAACAGGAACGACGCGATCGCCTCGAGGCGGCCGTGCGTGCGAGCCAGACGGCGGTGGATCTGGCGACGGTCCAATATCGCGCCGGCTTGACCGACTTCCTCACGGTGCTGCAGGCGCAACGCGATCTCTACACGAATCAAGATCTGCTGGCGGCCAGCCAGACGGCAATTGCAACGAATCTGGTCGCGCTCTACAAAGCGCTCGCCGGCGGATGGCCGCTGTGACGTGCTAACGTCATGGTTTCGCATCCATGGCTTTCAGGAACGTCTACGGCGAGTTGCGGTACGCGGACACGTATGCCACCCTGGATTGGAGCGGGACGTATTGGCTCGTTCGCCGCGATCTGCCCGGCATTCTCGCGCGGCACGTGCACGGCTGTCATGCGCTCGATTTCGGTTGCGGGACGGGCCGATCGACGCGGCTGCTGACCGCGTGCGGCTTCGCCGTCACCGGCGTCGACATCTCCGAGCCGATGCTGGAGCGCGCACGCGCCATCGATCCCGCTGGCCGATATCACTTGATTGCTGATGGAGACATCGACGGGATCGACGGTGATTTCGATCTCGTTCTTGCCGCGTTTCCGTTCGATAACATCCCGAACCCGGACAAACCCAGTCTTCTCCGCGCGCTCGGGCGACGATTGTCCGCCGAAGGTCTGCTTGTGAACGTTGTTTCGTCGCCGGACATCTACACACACGAGTGGGCGTCGTTTTCGACGCAACGTTACCCGGCCAACGCGAGCGCGCGTGATGGGGACGTCGTCCGCATCGTGACCCGTGAATTCGATCATGCGCTGCCGGCCGAGGACATTCTGCGTGGTCGCGAGTGCTACCGCGGCATGTACGAGCGATCTGGATTCGACCTCGTCGCGACGTACACGCCGCTCGGCAAAAGAGATGATGGATGCCACTGGATCAGCGAGCTGGATGTGGCTCCATGGGTCATCGACGTTTTGAAGCTGGCCTGATTCCGAAAAACCTAGCGAACGATGCCGATGCCGTTGATCGGCGCGGCGATCGATGCGCGAGAGACCGGCGTCAACGTTCCATCGGCTGACACTGAAAACTGCGTCACCCGCGAACCGCTCGCATCGCCGTCGACGACCGCGACAAGTCCGTCGACCGCGGCGATGTCCGTTGGGGCGCCGATCGTCGTCGCCGCGACCAGCTCGTCGATGACGACGTTGTTACCCGTTGCCACGAGCCGCGAGATGCTGCGGCTCGGTGAGTTCGCCGTGAAGAGATAGGGACCGACCACCGCGATCCAGCACGGCGCGTGCTGCCCGCCGCCGCCCGGCGTGCCGGTGGCGACGAGCGCGACGAGACGACCGTTCTTGATGAGACTGACCTCGTCGGAGTGCGCGATCGTGACGTAGGCGTTCGCGCCGCGTGTCACCAATCCGAACGGCGCGTTGCTGTTGGGCGGCAGCGCGACCGACTGCGTTGGTCCGGTCACGGCGCCGCCACGGAGTGCCACCGTTTCAACCGTGTTGCTCTTCTCGGAAATGACCAGTTGATCGCCGGCCACGCCGACTTGCGCCGCCGATCCGTCGGCCTGCACGAGCGTCGCGATCCCGTCGGGAGCCTGATCGATCGCGTTTTCGCCGCGCCGATGCGACTCGATCGTCGTCGTGCCCAGGACATACAGATGATCTTTCGAGAACGCGACGCTGACCGCGGCAGACGCGGTGCCAAGCGTTTGCGTCGTCGTAAACGTGTCGCCGGTGCGTTCGAACAGCGTGACCGTCGACGATCCAAAGTTCACGACCGCGACTGTGCCGCCTGACACGGTCACGCCGCCGGCATTGCCGCCGACGCCGCCCTGGCCGCCGGTCGGAATCTGGTGCAGGAGCGCGCCGGTGGACGAGAAGACCAGAAGTTGATTGAGAGATTCGTTGGAGGCGGTTACGACCAGCGGATCCGGCGCGGCTTGCGCGCGCAGCGCCGTTGTCGTGAGGAGTATGGCACCCAGAACAAACACACCGATTCGTTTCATCTCGAGTCCTCGTTTCCGCACCGCACAGCGGTGACGACAGCAACATCACCGCCGTGCGCTGCGTTATTCCGAGGCTCGGCGCGCGGGTTACGAGCAGGACGAGGCGATCATCTTCAGCGACTTCACGGCGAACGTCGTCTTGCCGTTCATCATGTCGTCGCTGCCGGTGACGGACACTTTGTGGCCGACGTGCTTCGACAAGTCGACGTTCTTGCTCGACAGCTCCGGCGCCATCGTCATCGAATCCTTCATCATCGTGTCCTTGGCCATCGAGTCCTTCTTCATCGAGTCTTTCTTCATCGCGTCGGCGGCCATCGCGTGGTCGAGCGTGAACGCGCCGCTGTCGGATCGCATGACGCAGCCGGTGAGTGTTTTCTCCATCTTCTTGTCCATCGGCATCTTCTTGTCCATGGGCATGGACTTGTCTTGCGCGGCGGTCAGCACGGTCGTCGCTGCCAGAACACACACGGCTCCGCCAATCTGTCGTAGGGTCATCGGATGCTCCTTTTCTGCGGGTGTGATGTTCGGAGACGGACGAAATATTCCCTGACGCGACTCCTACGCCCCCGCGAGGGCACGCGACAACGGATCGCGCATCGCGTCGGCCACGCGCTCGAGGTCCTCGGCTGCGATCGCCGACACGACGAACGTTGTAAACCGTCCCGTCGGGAAGCCGATCACCCGTTCACGGTCGACCGTTCGGATCTCGGATGTGAGTGCCGGACTATCGACGGGCACCAGGACGGATACGAGTTGATCGTGATAGGAGAGGACGATGTGCGCGAATCGACGGCCCTGGAAGACACACGAATGCCGCGCGACGACCGTCAACGGGCCTTTGACCCTACCGGCGTCCGGATTGACGGTCGCGAAACGCCGATACACTGGATCAAATCTCCGTGCCGCTTCCTCGAGCGAAATCGGCTGTTCAGAGAGCCGGAATTGCAGCGCGCAGTCACGGTGGTCGCCGGCCGCCGCTCGCGTCAGTTCTGCGACACGACGCGCCGACAGCCACGCCTGCAGCGCAAATGACGTCGCCACAAGGATCAACGCCGCCGCGATCGCCAACGCCGCGCGCCAACTACGCCCAGCGTCGCGTCGTCCCGCGATCGACCGCGTGCGGTCTCCGACGGCCGCGAGGAACTCGGATGACGGCTGCAACGTCGCCGAGCGCTGGAAGGCGCCCCGTAATGCGTCGCGTAACCGGCGCCGATCCTCGATCTCCGCGCGACACTGTGGGCACTCGGCCAGGTGCCGCAGGATGGCGTGATTCGTCTCCACAAGGAGTTGATCGGCGAGATACGAGTCCGCCAAGGCAAGCAGTTCACGGCAGTGCATGTTCGTTCCTTCGTCCGGCGTTGTGCGCCCGCGCGAGCTGCGATCGCAACAGCGCGCGGCCGCGATGCAGCCGAGACATGACGGTGCCGATGGGGACGTCGAGCGCCATCGCGATTTCCTTGTACGTGAGGTCTTCGACGTCGCACAGGACGATGACCTGCTGGTACGGTTCCGGCAGAGCCGCGAGCGCCTGCAGGACGTCTTCATCGGTCAACTGCTGCGGGATCGGCGGAATAAACGGAACGGTGTCTGCGATGGTGTCGTTGATATCGGCGACCACCGGCGACCGGCGGCGGGCGCGTAGTCGATTGCTCCGTACATGACGCAGGATCTTGAGCAGCCAGGCGCGGCAGTTCGTGCCGGGCGCGAACCGATGGAACGATTGCAGCGCCTGGACGAACGTCTCCTGGACCAGATCCTCGGCCGCCGCCCGGTCCCGCTCGAGCCACATCGCGAACCGAAACAGACGGTCGGCGTGTGGCAGCGCCTCCGCCTCAAAACTGGTCCACCCCTTCATTCGTTACTGTATAAAGGCCGGCGGGGACCGATTTATTCCCGCAGGCGTCAAAGGCCAATGATGTTCATCCGCTGGTGTGCCGTTTTCGCGCTGGTTGCCGTCGTCGGCGCCAGCGACGTGCAGAAACTCGGACCTCAAGTCGGCAGCCGCGTGCCGGACTTTCGGCTGACGGATCAAAACGGGGAGGCGCACACGCTCGCGTCCTCGATGGGTCCGAACGGCGCAATGATTGTCTTCTTTCGCTCGGCCGACTGGTGACCGTACTGCAAAGTGCAGCTCGTCGAGCTGCAAGGCCGACTGAAGGACATCCAGCGATCGGGACTGGGCCTCGTCGCGATCAGCTACGACCCAGTGCCGATCCTCGCCGACTTCGCGAAACGGCGTGGCATCACGTTTCCGCTGCTCTCGGACGAGGGCTCGCGCGTGATCCGCGAGTACGGGATCTTGAACACGACGGTACCCGAAACGAACCGTGAACAGTTCGGCATTCCGTTCCCCGGCACGTTCATCGTCGATCGGCGGGGCGTCGTCACTTCTCGTTTCTTCGAGGAGGCCTACCAGGAGCGCAACACCGTGGCCAGCGTCATGGCGCGACTCGGTCGGGGGCTTTCGGCTCCAGGGACGAAGATCAGCGGCAGTCATCTGGACGTGACGACGTATGTCAGCGACCAGACCGTGGCGCCCGGTACGCACTTTTCGATCGTGCTCGACGTCCGCCCAGCCGCGCGGGTCCACGTCTACGCGCCTGGCGTGACCACCTACAAACCGATCGCGCTCACGATCGAGCCACAGCCAGGTGTGACGCTGAGAGATGCGCAGTTCCCCGCGTCGGAGGATTTCTATTTCAAGCCGCTGAACGAGCACGTGCGCGTGTATCAGAAGCCCTTCCGGATCGTCCAGGACGTCGCCGTCGACGCGTCGCCCGCCGGCACGCGCGCACTGAGCGGTGTCGATCGCCTCACGATTTCAGGGACGCTGAGTTATCAGGCGTGCGACGACAAGGTGTGTTTCAATCCGCAGACGCTGCCGCTGCAGTGGACCGTCGGCCTGAAACCGCTCGATCGCGAGCGCGCGAAAAAATGACTGCCTGGGTCAAGCGCAAGTTCGCTTGTGGCGGG
The DNA here is from genome assembly GCA_035652075.1 of Vicinamibacterales bacterium. Classification (GTDB taxonomy): domain Bacteria; phylum Acidobacteriota; class Vicinamibacteria; order Vicinamibacterales; family CAVVIG01; genus Gp6-AA45. The sequence goes on along the minus strand of DASREL010000216.1, from coordinate 5,783 downwards.
AGGCCGGACGAGTAAAACTCGTCCGGCCTCCGTTTGTTACCGCGCGAAGTAGCCGAAGATATCGAGGATCAGATGGGTCACGTTTGACGCGAATGCGTCGATCGACCCATTGATCGTCGGCACGACCGCGAGGTTCGATGTCACCGCGCCGTCGCCGGCGTTCAACGTCGACACACCCGGCTGGCTCGTCCCGTCCGGCCACAACGTCAAGAAGCCGAGTGAACTCTGCGGAACGACCGTCGCGTTGAAGACGTAGCCCTGCGCGGTCGACGGCGTTCCGCAGCCCCCGCCGGTCACGTCCACCACGAGTGTGCCGCTGAACGGTGATGCGTCAGCGGGCGCGTCCGGCTCGAGACTCGACGATGATCCGGGCGTGGTGCGTGTGTCGAGTACACGGCACGGCGTCAACGCGAAAAACGACAGTCCGCCCTGGTCGGGCGCAGCGAAATAACCGTTGATGTCGATCACCACATCGGAGTCATTCGATGCAAACACCGCGATATCGCCATTGGATCCGGCGCGGACGAGCGCCGCGTTCGCCGTGACGGCGCCGGTCGGCGCGTTCAGCGTGGACACGGCGGGTTGCGCTTGACCGGCCGGCCAGGTGGTGAGGAAGCCGAGCGCGCCTCGCGGTACCGACGTGATGTTCAACGAATACACCTGCGCCGTCGACGGAATCTGACACGAACCGGCGAGTAACGGGAACGTTCGCGTCGTCGATCCGACGAGCGACGGGCCACCGAGCGGTCCGGCGGCGCCGCGGGTATCGACGAGACGGCAGGGCGCAAGGGGATAGAACGCCAATCCGGTCGGGTTCGTTGCGGGAACGAAGTATCCGCTGACGTCGAGCACGAAATCGGTGTCGTTGCTCGGAAGCACCGAGACCTCTCCGCCAGTGCCGGCGGGCACAATCGCCGCGACCGCCTTCACGCGGCCATCGATCGAATTCAGGTTCGAGGTCACCGGCTGCGACTGTCCCGTCGGATAGACGCTCAGGAACCCAAGCGTGCCGTGCGGCACGACGGTCGCGTTGAACGCGTACGAGACAGCCTCGCTCGGAATACCGCACGAGCCCGCAAGCACGTCGAAGACGCGCGCACTTCCGCCGGTTAAGGATGGCCCACCGAACTGACCGGCGGGATTTCTCGTGTCCACGAGTCGGCATGGCGTGGTCAACGCTACGAAGCGCGTGGCGGTCGGCGGTGTCGCGACCAGAATCCTCGTGGCGGCCTGCTTCGAGATGTTGTTGCCGTCGGTGCCGTTGATGACCGCGCTGTACGTGCCAGGGCTGACGGTTGACGCAACCGTCACGGTCAGCGTTGTCGCCGCGGTCGCCGGATTAGGGTTGAAAGTCGCCGTAACGCCGGCAGGAACGCTGGGTGCGCTGAATGTCACAGGCCCTGCGCTCGTGCCGTTGATCGCAATCGTGCATTGACCGCTGCCACCAGGAGGGACGGCGAGATGGTCGCAGGCGGTCAGCGTGAAACCGTTGACCGTGACGTCGAGCGACGCCGAACGGCTCTGACCGCTACTCGTGCCAGCGATGAACGATGTGAACGTACCGAGTGGGCTGGACCCGTTGGCCGATATGGTGATGGTGCCTTTCGTCGTCGCCGACGATGGACTGAAGGCGAACGCGACGCCGGTCGGAACATTCGACGGACCGAAGTTGACCGAGCCGTCAAAGCCGTTGATCGGATTGATCGCGATCTGTGCCGTCGCGCTCGCGCCCTGCTGAACGGTCACGCTGCTGGGATCGATCGTCAACGTGAAATCAGTGACTTGAACCGTCGCCGTGTTCGAGTGCTTCGTGTTGCCGTTGGCGCCGGTGATTGTCATGGTAAACGTGCCGGCGGGAGGTCTCGTCGTAATCGTCACTGTCGCGTGCGTATGCGTCACGTTCGAGAAGGTCACCACGTCGTTCGACGGCACGCCTGACACCTGCAGCGATACTTCGCCAGTGAACTGGCCGCTGCGCGAGATGTCTACTTCGAACGTCGCGCTGGTGCCGGCGACGACCTTTTGTTGGCTCGGCGTGATGGTGAAAGAGAAGTCGCCGGTCGCGGCCGATTGATTGATGGTTTGGGTCAGCACCTGATGATCTTCCGTCTCCGTGACCATGATGAAGCCTGTCCGCGCAGCGAGGTCCGGATTGGGGTCGACCGTGAAGGTGACGTCCGTCTGAACCTGCGCTCCGCCAGACAGTGGTGACGGATGAAGGAATGATGTCGATGAAATCTCCCAGTCGCAGCCGGTGTCGGCAGGGAGATTGGTACCGCGATTGACCAGGAAGTGACTCGATCCGCCATTGCTCGGAAACGTCGGAAAGGTTCCTTGCGGGCTCAACGAAAAGTTTGTGCAGTCGGCGAAGCTGTTCCTGCCGATAGCGAGAAAGAACACTATCAACAGAAACGTGAGTGGCCATCGGTGTCGGGTCGGTACGTTCACGAATCGCTCCTTGGCGCGACACAATGTCGCGCCAAGGTGGTGATACCGATCGTGCGCGGATTATTCCGATAGCCGAGGTAGGTTGTGTGCAGCTATTCCGCGCGCATCGCGATCAACGGATCGACGCGTGTGGCACGATGCGCGGGCACGTAACACGCGAGTAACGCGACGGCGAGCAATCCTGCGATCACGACCGCGAATGTCAGCGGATCTGTCGGCTGCACACCGTACAAGAAGACCGTCATCGTCCGCGCAGCGATGACAGCGGCAGCTGCGCCGGCCGTGACGCCCATCACGGCCAAGCCGGCACCGTCACGCAACACCATCCGCATCAAATCAGCGCGCCGCGCACCAAGCGCCAGCCTGATTCCGAATTCCTGCGTCCGGGCGAGGACAGTGTGCGAAATCGTTCCATACAAACCGATACACGCCAGCACCATCGCCATGATGCCGAACGCCGTCACGAGATACATCGCGAAGCGCGGCTGCGCGACCGCATTGCCGACGATCGTGTCGAGCGGTACGACGTTGGCGAGAGGAACCGCGCGATCAACCGATGCGACCGCGTCGCGGATGGACGCGGTGGCCGCGCTAGCGTCGCCGTGCGTCCGAACCGCCACGTGGAGCGTTTGCATCGACGGCCACGGCTTTTGCGTGTACGGCACGAACACCTCTGGCCCTGGCGTCTCGCGCAGCGTCCCATGCTTGATGTCCGCGACGACGCCGACGACCATCATGTTGAACGGCATGATCGGGATGCCGACGGCTTTTCCGATCGCCGACTGACCGGGCCAGAACCGTTCGGCCATCGTCCGATTGATGATGGCGACCTGCTGGCTGCTCGCGACGTCGGTCGACAGGAAGTCGCGTCCACGGAGTAGGGGTGTGCCCACGGCAGCAAAATATCCTGCCGACACGATCGTGTAGTTCGCGAACGGCCGCTGTTCGTTCGTCGCCACAACGCGATCCGGAATGCGCACCACCGTGCTTTCGCCGGGCCCGCCGAGCGGAATCGTTTCGCCCAATCCCGACGCAGTCACGCCCGGCACGGTCGCGATCCTCGGCAGCACGCGGTCGTAGAAACGGACGATGCGGTCGGCGTCGGGGTATGTCGTTTGGGGCAGCGTCAGCTCGAACGTCAGCACACGATCCGCATTGAAGCCACCGTCGGCGCGCATCAGGCTGACGAAGGTGCGGACGAGCAGTCCAGATGCGATCAGCAGGACGACGGCGAGTGCGAGCTGCGACAACACCAACCCGTGACGCATTCGCCGGCCCCGCGTGCTCGTGCCACCGCGTGCGCCGCCATCGTGCAGCGACCGATTGAGCCGCCGCGCATCGAGGAGGATGACGGGCGCCAGTCCAACGAGGAACCCCGAGACGATCGACGCCGCGATTGCAAAGCCGAGGACGCGTGGATCGATCGACACGTCTTGCAGTGCGGGGAGCGTGGAGGGGCCAAGGATCTTCACCAGATCGATCGCCATCGACGCGCCGAGGACGCCAATTGCACCGCCGAGCGACGACAAGACGACGCTCTCGATCACGAGCTGCTGCACCAGTCGGCCGCGGCTGGCGCCAATCGCCGCTCGCACGGCGAGTTCGCGCGACCGACCGATCGCGCGGTTCAAGAGCAGATTCGCCACGTTCGAACAGGCGATCACGAGCACGACGCCGACGGCGAGGAGAAGCAGCAGTAACGGCCGTCGCGAATCGCCGACGACCTGTGCCGTCATCGGCGTCACGCGCGAGGCAAACCACCCTTTCCCGCTCGGCTGAAAGCGGTCCATCTGCTGTTCGAAGCGATCGAGTTCGCCCTGTGCCTGTTGAATCGACACGCCGCGGTTCAGCCGTGCGACGACGGCGAGTTCGCTCGGTTCGCCGCGTCGCCATGCGCCCGTCGGTAAGGCGAGCGGGACCCACAGGTCAGGCTGCGGCGGAAACGAGAAGCTGCCCGGCATATCGGCGCTGCGCGGAAAGGAAAATCCCGGCGGCATCACGCCGACGATCGTGTAACTGGCGCCGTTCAAGTCGATCGAACGGCCGACGATCGTGCGATCGCCCCCGAATCGCTCGCGCCACAACCGATCGCCGAGAATGACCTCGCGTTCGCGCCCGGGTTGATCCTCCTCGGCCGTAAACGACCGTCCAATCGCCGGCTGCACACCGAGGGACGGAAACACGCCGGCGGAAATGCGCGCGACGCCGAGGCGAACGGCATCGCCGGCGCCGGTCAGGTTCATCCAGTCGCCGAGGAAGGCACCGAACTGCTCGAACGTCTGCATCTCCGCTGTAAACGTCTGGAACTCCCAACGACTCCAGGGAAGATCGCGGAAGCCGATGTCGATGTTGCGTGGCGCCTGTCTCCACGGAAAGACAATGCGGTTCGCGTCCGGATACGGGAGCGGCTTCAACAGTACGGTGTTGACGACGCTGAACACCGCCGTGCCAGCGCCGACCCCGAGACCGAGCGTCACGACCGCAATCGCGGAAAAAACCGGCTGTTTGACGAGGAGTCGCCAGGCGTACCGGATGTCCTGAAGGAGAGTCGTCATCTGGACGTCAGACGCCGGCGTCGGGTCTATGGTTTCAATGACGTCAGTTGCTCGCTGATCTCCCAGAGTTTCCGGGCGATATCGCGATCGTAGGTGATGCCCGGGCTCTTGCGACGTTTGCGGCTGACGAAGTATCGGCCGGTGACGTCCGCGACCGCCGGGTCGGCGGCGAGGTAGATCGGTCCCTGCGCGCCTGCTTCCGGGCTCCGCATGATGAACCGCAGAATTTTCGACAAGCGAAGCAGCGTACCGCCGGCCTTCTGCGTGAACTCCGTTCGCACCGGACCCGGGTGCACGCAGTTGGCCGTGATTCGCGTGTCGTGCAAGCGGCGGGCGAGTTCGTACGTGAACAGAATGTTGCTCACTTTCGACGTACGGTACGCGCTGAACTGGCTGTAGTGCTGCTCGCCTTGAAGATTCTCCAGGAACGACGCGCGCCGGACCGGAATGCCGGCCGTCAGCGTCACGATGCGGCCCTGCGGCGCTTCGCGGACGAGATCGAGCACGAGGTTCGTGAGGAGAAAGGGCGCCAGGTGGTTCGTCGCGAACGTGCGCTCGATCCCGTCGGTTGTCAGCTGCCGTGTCGCGAAGGCGGCGCCGGCATTGTTGATCAGGACGTCAATGCGAGCGAGCTGCGCGTGCAGCGTTGCGGCAACGTGATGGATGTCGCGCTGCGACGACAGGTCGGCGATGAACAGCAGGGGAGGACGGGACGCCACTTCGGTGATCGCCTTGATCGCGGCACGTCCCCGAGCGGCGTTGCGGCAGACGAGGCAGATG
>DASREL010000215.1:0-29446 GCA_035652075.1 Vicinamibacterales bacterium | reverse complement strand
TCGACTTGAACTCCGGATGGAACTGGACCGCAAGGTACCACGGATGTCCAGGGAGCTCGGCGATCTCGACGAACTTGCCGTCTGGGGAGCGGCCCGAGATTCTCAGTCCGTGTTCGTGGAGCGCCTTCTCGTACACGCAGTTGAATTCGTAGCGATGACGATGACGCTCGTGGATGGTGGACGTGCCGTAGACGCGCTGCGCGAGCGAGCCTGGCGCCAATTCGCACGCGTAGCTTCCGAGGCGCATCGTGCCGCCGAGATCGTCGACGCCGAGCAGATCCCGCAGCTTGTAGATCACCTTCGCGCTCGTGTCCGGATTCACTTCCGTGGAATCGGCATCGGCAAGACCCGCGACGTTTCGCGCGTATTCGACCGTCGCCCACTGGAAGCCGTAGCAGATGCCGAAGTACGGAATCAGCCGCTCGCGCGAGACCTGCGCCGCTTTCATCATCCCGCGCGTGCCGCGATTGCCGAATCCACCGGGTACGAGGATGCCGTCGGCGCCGTCGAGCAAGTGTTCGCCGCCCGATTCCTCGAGCGCCTCCGCCTCGATCCACTTGATGTTCACCTTGACGCGGTTCTGGAATCCGCCGTGATACAGCGCTTCGTTGAGGCTCTTGTACGAATCTTCGTAGCCGACGTACTTCCCGACCACATGGATTGTCAGCTCGTCGAGCGGGTTCTTGATGCGCGCGACGAGATCCTCCCATGCCTGCATCCGCCGTTCGGTCTGCGGCAGGTGCAAGTATTTCAGCACGATGCGATCGAGGCCTTCGGCCGCGAGCACCAGCGGCACTTCGTAGATGTTTGCGACGTCTTTCGCGGTGATGACCGCTTCTTCGTCGACGTCGCAGAAGAGGGCGATCTTGCGCTTGATGTCTGGATCGAGGAAGCGATCGGTGCGGCAGAGCAGGATGTCGGGTTGAATGCCGATGGATCGCAGATCGCGCACGCTGTGCTGCGTCGGCTTCGTCTTCAACTCGCCGGCGGCGCCGATGAACGGCACCAGCGTCAGGTGGACGAAGATCGAGTTGTCGCGTCCGACGTCCTGGCGCAGCTGGCGGATCGCTTCGAGGAATGGCAGGCTTTCGATGTCGCCCACGGTGCCGCCGATCTCGACAAGCGAGATGTCGGCGTCTTTCGCGTTGTCGCGCATCGCGTCCTTGATCTCGTTGGTGATGTGCGGGATCACCTGCACCGTGCGCCCGAGATATTCGCCGCGTCGTTCTTTCTGGATCACGCTCTGGTAGATCTTGCCCGTCGTCCAGTTCGAATGCTTCGTCGTCGCCGTGTTCGTGAAGCGCTCGTAGTGTCCCAGGTCGAGGTCGGTTTCGGCGCCGTCATCGGTGACGAACACCTCGCCGTGCTGATACGGGCTCATCGTGCCCGGATCGACGTTGATGTACGGGTCGAACTTCTGCATCGTCACCTTGTACCCGTGCCCCTCGAGCAGCGCGCCAATCGAGGCCGCCGCGAGCCCCTTGCCGAGCGAGGAAACGACGCCGCCGGTCACGAAAATGAATTTGGGAGTTCGTCCGTCCATGTGCAGTTATGAGTGTGTCGATGTTGGCACCGCGAGCAGGCGGCGCACCTGTTCCAGATCATCTGGAGTGTTTACTTCGAACGATTCGTATTTGGTTTCGATGGCCTTGATGCGGATGCCATGTTCGAGGGCGCGCAGCTGCTCGAGCGATTCCGCCCGTTCGAGCGGCGTTTGCTCCAGGGTGGCGAGCACCATCAAGGTGCTACGGCGGTACGCGTAGAGACCGATATGTCTATAGATGGGCGGCCAGCCCCCGCGCGGGTCGCGCATGTACGGAATGGGCGCGCGGGAAAAGTACAGCGCGAAATTACCGCGGTCGAGGACCACTTTGACGACGTTCGGATTGTTCAGCTCGGCCGAATCGTGGATGCGGCGATACAGCGTCGTCATCTGGACCGACGGATCTGAAAACGGCGCGACGAGCTCGCCAATGGCCGCGGGATCAATCAGCGGTTCGTCACCCTGGACGTTGACCACGACGTCGCAGTCGAGCGTCGCGGCGACTTCGGCCAATCGGTCGGTGCCCGTTTCGTGCGCTTTGGTCAGCTTGACGTTGCCGCCGAATTCGTTGACGCGCGTGGCAATCCGCAGATCGTCGGTTGCGACGATCACCTGTGAGAGCACTTTCGCCGCCGCGGCGCGTCGGTACACGTGCTCGATCATCGGACGGCCTTCGATGTCGGCGAGCGCTTTGCCGGGGAGCCGCGTCGATGCGTATCTTGCGGGGATGATGGCGACGATCGTGAGCGGGGGAACCGAATCGACCTTGAAGTCAGTCGATGCAGGGTGCACGGCGAATAATAACACGACTAGTGCTACGATCGGATGAGATCCAGATGAACGTGAAGCGCACGTTGGTGTTCGTCGGCAGCGGCGCCGCGTTGATCGCGTGGTTGGCGGGCGCCGCGACCTCGAATCGCGAGTACGCGCCGCCGGTTCTCGTCTCGCCGCCGCACGTGGACGTGCAGGGCGCGGATCTCGCGAAAGAAATTGCGCGGCTGCACGAGCGGCTGCGGCCCGAATCGACCCCGCGTCAACCCGGACGCAACCTCTTCACGTTCCACGCTGCGATTCAGCACCGGCCGGCGATCGTCGAATCACCAACAGCGGCGATCAGCGAGGTGCCTGCGCCAACGGCGCCGCCGCAGCCGATGTTGAAACTGGCCGGTATCGCGGAGGACGCCGGACCGAACGGGCCGGTGCGCACCGCGATCATTTCGACCGACTCGCAGCTGTTTCTCGTCAAGGAAGGCGAGGCGGTCACAGCGCGGTATCGCGTGGCGAAGATTGCCCCCGACGTCGTCGAACTGACCGACGCGCTCGACGGCACGACGCGTCGGCTCCCTTTGAAGTAGGCCGGGTCTTTTGAGACCCGGCGGGTCCCAAAGGACCCGCCCTACGCGAATGTCGGTAGCCATCATCATCAACCCGATTTCTGGCGGCGCGCGACCGGAGGCCGCGCGCCGGCGCGCGCAGATCGCGATCGACACGGTCGAGCGCCATGGTGATCGGCCCGAGGTCTTCGTCACAGAACGTCCGGGCCATGCGAAAGAACTCGCGCGCGCCGCCGCCGAGCGCGGCGACCGGCTGGTGATCGCGTGGGGCGGCGACGGGACGATCAACGAAGTCGCATCGGCGCTTGTCTTCGGTGAGACGCCGATGGCGATCGTGCCGGCCGGGTCCGGTAACGGACTGGCCACCGAGCTCGGCGTCAGGCGTCGGCCGGAGCTGGCGATTGCCAGCGCGCTGAAATCAGAAGGGCGGCCGATCGACGTCGGTGAAATGGCGTCCCGCCACTTCGTCAACATTGCCGGCATCGGCTTCGACGCCGAGGTCGCCGCGAAGTTCAATCACCCAAGCAATACGCGCCGCGGCGCGCGCGGCTACGTCACGCTGACCGCGCGGAACTTCCTGACGTATCAACCGCGCACGTACGACCTCACCGTCGACGGCGACCGTCGGCGCGTGCGCGCCCTGCTCGTCGTCATCGCCAACGGCACCGAGTTCGGCAACCGGATCCTGATCGCCCGCGGCGCGCGGGTCGACGACGGGATGCTCGACGCGGTGGTGGTGGAAGAACGCTCGCGCGCGCGGACGATCGCCCGCGTGCCGTGGCTCGTCAGCCGCCAGATTCACCGCGTGCCGGCGTGGTCGACGCGGCCGGCGAAGAAAGTCGTCGTGGAGTGCGACGAGCCGATGATGTTCCACGTAGACGGGGAACCGGTCCAGGGGGGAACGCGGCTGGAAGCGCGGATACATCCTGGAGCGCTCCGGGTATGCGTGTGAGCGTGTATTGCGGATTGAGGAATGCGGATTGCGGATTGATTGATGATTCACCAATAAATCCGCAATCCTCAATCCCCAATCCTCAATGACTGCGTTAGTATCAGTGGTGCCAGCCCTCGCGGAGTTCTTCATGGCTCGTTGGTGTGTTCCACTCTGTGCGCTCATCTTCGTCGGTGCACAGGCACAGCCCCCGAAGTTTGAATCGACCACGCGCACCGTTGCCGTGTTCGCGACGGTCACGAACGCCCAGGGCCGCCTCGTCCCCGATCTCACGCAAGATGATTTCGAGATCTACGACAACGGCACCAAGCAGCCGCTGACGGTCTTCTCGAACGACATCCAGCCGATCACGGTCATCATGCTGCTCGATCGCAGCGGCAGCATGAAGCCGAACTTGGATCTCGAGGTGCGCGCGGCGGAAACGTTCGTCCACGGCATGCTGCCGGTCGACCGCGCGCGCATCGGCACCTTTGGCGCCACCATCCAAATCGACCCCGACGACTTCACGTCGGATCGCGACACGCTGTTCAAGATCCTGCGCGGCGACCTGCAGAAAAACGGCCCGACGCCGTTATGGAACGCCGTGGACCGCGCGATCGACAAGTTGCTCCTCGAGAAGGGGCGGCGCGTCGTGATGGCGTTCAGCGACGGCGTCGACGAACCGCTCGATTTCAGCGGGAAGGCGAAGTCGTCGAAGGATGCGACCAAGCGCGCCGAAGAAAACGACATCATGGTGTACTCGGTCGGGATGGAAGGTCTCGCGCCGATGCAGCCGCAGCGCGGCATCCAGGGCTTTGGCGGACGCGGCTTCGCGCCGCAACGCCGCAACGACCCGTTGATGCAGAAGCCCGATGAGGGGATGGCGAAAATCGCCGAAGCGACCGGCGGCGGTTATTTCGAGCTGAAATCAGCCGGCGATCTTCTCGGTGGCTTCGATCGCGTCGCCGACGAACTGCATCATCAATACGCGCTCGGCTTCGCGCCGCAGAAACTTGACGGCAAGATGCACGACTTGACGGTCAAGGTCGCGAAGTCCGGCTACACCGTCCGCGCACGGAAACGCTACCTCGCGCCGCGAAGTTGATCGTTGTGGCGCAGGCCTTTAGGCCTTTAGGCCTGCATGCCAGCAGCCCTGAAGGGCAGCGCTACACGAGCCGCACGACGTTGACGGTTTTGATCGCGGGAACGCGACGCAGTTCTGCCGCCGCTTTGTCGAGCGCGTCGCGCGATCCGTCTTCGTCGACGTTTACGATTCCAACAGCCCCGCCGGCGTGACGGCCCAACGCGAAGTTGGCGATGTTCACGCGATGGCGGCCGAGGATCGTCCCCACCTCGCCGATGACGCCTGGCTGATCGTCGTTCGCGATGATCAGCATCGTGCCGCCCAGCGGTGCATCGACGTCGACGCCGCTCAGCGAGACGATGCGCAGGCTGTGCGGCTCGAAGACGGTTCCCTCGACCCAGCGTTCGCCCGTGTCGGTGTGCAGCTTGATCGACAGCAGGCTCGTGTAGTGCCGCGATCGCGAACTGCGCGTCTCGACGATCTCGATGCCGCGCTCGCGCGCAGCGCTGCGGCCGTTGACGATCGACACGCCGCTCGACAGGATCGGTCGCAGGACGCCGGCGGCGGCGCTCGCCGCGAGCACTTCGACGCCGCGGCTCTCGACGAGCGCGCCGTAGTACCGCACGCCCAACGCTTCGATCCGCGCCGGTCCCATCTGCGACAACAAGCCGCCCATCTGATCCGCGAGCCGAATCCAGGACTGCAGTCGCTGCAGTTCGTCCGGGTGAATCGACGGGAAGTTGACAGCGTTTCGCACGACGCCGTCACGCAGGAAATCGCGAACCGTCGCGGCCGTCTCGATGCCGACCAGTTCCTGCGCCTCTTCGGTCGACGCGGCGATGTGTGGGGTCGCGATAACCTGCGGGAGTTGGGCGAGCGACCAATCCTTCGGCGGCTCTGTTTCGAAGACATCGAGCGCCGCGGCGCCGACAGTGCTGCTTTCGATCGCGCGTCGCAATGCCGCTTCGTCGATCAACTCGCCGCGCGCCGTGTTGATAATCCGGATACCAGGTTTACACCGCCCAAACCGTGCGTCGTTGAACAGGTGCTTCGTGTCCGGCGTCGACGGCAGGTGCAGCGTCAGGTAATCCGCGCTCGCACACAGCTCGTCGAGCGACATCAGCTCGACGCCAAGCGACTGCGCGACCTCCTTCGAGATAAACGGATCGTGCGCGACGATGCGCATGCCGAAGGCGCGGGCGCGCTGCGCGACTTCCTGGCCGATGCGGCCGAGGCCGGCGATGCCCAGCGTCTTGCCGCGCAACTCGCTGCCGAGAAACTTCTTCTTCTCCCACTTCGCGTCTTTCATCGCCCGATCGGCCGCAGGCACCGATCGCGCCAGCGCCAGCATCAGGGCGCACGCATGTTCGGCGACGCTGATGCTGTTCGCGCCCGGCGCATTGACGACGAGGATGCCGCGCGAGCTGGCGGCTGGGACGTCGATGTTGTCGACGCCGGTGCCGGCGCGGCCGATGATGCGCAGTTTCGGCGCGGACGCCAGCAGCGCGGCGTCGACTTTCGTGGCGCTGCGCACGAGCAGGGCATCCGCATCAGCGAGATCCGCAGCGAGGACGTCCGGTTTGCGGCCGGACCGTGCGTCGACAGTCCATCCGGCTTCGCCGCGGAGCAGTTCCACGGCGGAAGCCGGCAGGTCGTCTGCGATAACGATTTTCATGTCGTCGTGTAGAGGCTGGAGGCTCGAGGTTAGAGGCTAGTGCGGCTAGGGCTGCGTGACTGTGTTCTTCCAGCCTCGAGCCTCTAGCCTCGAGCCTCTATTTCTTCGGTCCGATCGATCGGACGTAGTTGATGACGTCCCAGATCTGGTGCTCGGTCAGCTTGTGGCCAAAGGCCTTCATGCCGGTCTTGGCCGAGCCTTCCGAAATGACCTTGAACAGCTCGCCGTCGGTCGAGCCGTGCTTCCACTCGGCGTCGGTCAGGTCCGACGGCTTCGGATCGAGCTGTTCGCCCATCCGTCCGTCGCCTTTGCCGGTGTCGCCGTGACAGCTCCGGCAGTTCTTCTCGTAGACCTCTTTACCGGCGGCAATGGATTCCGGACTCGCGGCGACCGGATTCTTCACTTTTGCCGCTTCGGGATGGCGATGCGCGCCAGCTTCGTGCTGGTGCGCCGGTTGTTGACCGTCAAACGCCGCAAGCGCCAGCGTCAACGTGCCGCACATCGTCGCGGTGAGAAGCGCGTGACGAACTCGTCCGTGATGCATGGCTACAGTATAATCCGTAGGTTTCGGACATCCGTTCGAGCGTCGCTTGTTGATACGCCCTGCGATGGTGCAAACCGCTAAAACATTCGAAACTCCGCGCGACAACGCGGTAAACAAATCCCCTTTTCCACAGACTTTTCCACAGCGTTCGCGGAAATCTTCCACAACCGACAGGTGACGTGACCTAAAGCTATGCCGACATCAATCAGTTTGAAAAACGGTCAACTCGTCGTTCCCGACGATCCGATCATCCCGTTCATCGAAGGCGACGGGACCGGGCCCGACATCTGGCGCGCCAGCGTGCGCGTGATGGATGAAGCGGTCGCCAAGGCGTACGGCGGCAAAAAGAAAATCGCCTGGATGGAAGTGTTCGCCGGCGAGAAGAGCTTCACGAAGTTCAACAACTGGCTGCCTGACGAAACCGTCGAGGCGTTTCGCAAATACCTCGTCGGCATCAAAGGACCGTTAACGACGCCGGTCGGCGGCGGCATTCGATCGCTGAACGTCGCGCTGCGGCAGTTGCTCGATTTGTATGTCTGCCTGCGGCCGGTCCGCTGGTATCGCGGCGTGCCGTCGCCGGTCCGTCATCCGGAAAAGGTGGACATGGTGATCTTCCGCGAGAACACGGAAGACATCTACGCGGGCATCGAATACCCGGCCGGATCGCCGGAAGCGCAGAAAATCCTGGATTTCTTCGCGAAAGAGTTTCCGAAAGAGTTCAACAAGATCCGGTTCGGCGCCGTCGCGAAAGCGCAGGAGTGGCAGCGGCAACTCGAGGGCATCGGCGCGCCGAAGCGCGAGGTTGGCGTCCAGGTCGGCGTTGGCTTGAAGCCAATCAGCTACTACGGCACCGAGCGGCTCGTGCACAGCGCGATCGGCTACGCGATCAAGAGCGGCCGCAAGAGCGTGACGCTGGTGCATAAGGGCAACATCATGAAGTTCACCGAGGGCGCGTTCCGCGACTGGGGCTATCAGGTCGCGAAGCAGTTCTACGGTGCGGTCGAAATCGACGGCGGACCGTGGTGCAGGATCCCGGAAGGGAGGCCGGGCGCCGGCCTCGTGATCAAGGACGCGATCGCGGACATCACGCTGCAGCAGGTGCTGACGCGCCCGGACGAATTCGACGTCATCGCGACGCCGAACTTGAACGGCGACTACCTCTCGGACGCGCTTGCCGCGCAAGTCGGCGGCATCGGGATTGCGCCTGGCGGCAACATCAACTACGTCACGGGACACGCGGTGTTCGAAGCGACGCACGGCACCGCGCCGAAGTACGCCAATCAGGACAAGGTGAATCCCGGCTCGGTCGTGTTGTCCGGCGAAATGATGTTCCGTCATCTGGGATGGAACGAAGCGGCCGATCTGATCGTGAAGGGCATGGACGGCGCCATCGCCGCGAAGACGGTCACCTACGACTTCGCCCGGTTGATGGAAGGCGCCAAGGAACTGAAGACATCCGAATTTGCGGACGCTGTCATCAAGCACATGTAGCGCAGGCCTTCAGGCCTGCTTGGAGAACGATCGATGAATCGCAAAGTTACAGTCGTTGGTGGCGCGGGCAACGTTGGGGCGACGGTTGCCCGCGGAGTCGCGGATAAATCGCTCGCGGACGTTGTCGTCATCGACATCGCGGATCAGAAGGCCGCCGGCGTCGCGCTCGACATGCTCGAGGCGTGCCCCGTGTGGGGATCCGATTCGCGCGTGATGGGCACGGGCGACTACGCCGAGAGTGCGGGGTCCGACATCGTCGTCATCACGTCGGGGATGCCGCGCAAGCCGGGCATGAGCCGCGACGACCTGCTGAACGTGAACTACAACATCATGCAGCAGGTCACCGCGAACGTCGTCAAGCACTCGCCGAACTGCATCCTGATCGTCGTCAGCAACCCGCTCGATGCGATGGCGCAGGCGGTGTATAAGCTGTCGAAGTTCCCGCGCGAACGCGTCATCGGCATGGCGGGCGTTCTCGACTCGGCGCGCATGCGGACGTTCATTGCGAAGGAACTGAATGTGTCGGTCGACAACGTGCACGCGTTCGTGCTCGGTGGCCACGGCGACACGATGGTGCCGCTGCCGCGCTACTCGACGGTCGCCGGCATTCCGATCACCGATCTGATGGACAAAGCGACGATCGACCGGATCGTCGATCGCACGGCCAATGGCGGCGCCGAGATCACGAAGCTGGTGGGCACGAGCGCGTGGTATGCGCCGGGTGCATCGGTGGTCGACATGGTCGAAGCGATCCTCCTCGACAAGAAGAAGATCGTCCCGTGCTCGGTGTTCCTGCAGGGCGAATACGGCGTGAAAGATCTGTTCGTCGGCGTCCCGTGCAAGCTCGGGTCGCGCGGCCTCGAGAAGATCATCGAGATCAAACTCACGCCGGACGAACAGACGGCGTTCAACAAGTCGGCGGCTGCGGTCAAGGAGCTCGTCGATGTCATCAAGGTGTGACGATCTCGTCGTGGTCGCGACCTTTGACGGTCGGCCAGAAGCCGACCTCGCGAAAGGCGCGCTCGAGGCCGCCGGCATCGACTCGATGATCCGAGCCGATGACGGTGGATCGATGCGTCCGCATATCGCGTGGGCCGGCGTCGGCTTTCAGATCATCGTCCGCGCCGAGGATCTGGACGCCGCCCGCGAGATTCTCGACACACCAGCGACGCCCGCATAGAACGTGGCAGCGTGAGTTCCACCGACCGGATCACCGACTACGATCGCATCGCCGATCGATACAATCGCCGGTATTCGCTGTACGAGTACGCCGGCACACGCGAGTCGTTGCTCGGTTTCGTTGGCGACAACGTCGACGTCCTCGAGGTGGGTTGCGGCACCGGCCACTGGCTGCGGACACTCTCCGACCAGTGGAGCGCGCAGGCTTTAGCCGAGCGGCGTCGCATCGTCGGCGTCGAGCCATCGATGCCGATGCTGCAGCAGGCCTCGGGGCGACGCGTGCGCGCAATTGCCGAACAGCTGCCGTTTCCTGACGCCAGCTTCGATCGCGTGTACTGCGTCAACGCGCTGCACCATTTCTCGGACCGCATGCAGTTCTTCCGCGAGGCGCGTCGAGTGCTTCGGCCTGGCGGCGGGCTGATGTCGATCGGCAAGGACCCGCACGCCGAGCGCGACGCGTGGTGGGTCTACGACTACTTTCCGGAAACGCGCGACATCGATCGGCAGCGGTTTGCGCCGGTCCGCCGGCTGCGCGGCGAACTGGCCGTGGCCGGCTTTACGTGGGCGGAGTCGTTCGAGGCGGATCACGTCGAGCACGTCCAACCCGCGACAGAGGCGCTCGCGACCGGCGTCGTGACACCGTCGTTTACGTCGCAGCTGACGGTGTTGTCCGACGACGAATTTGCTCAGGGTGTCACACGGATTCGTGATGCGAATTCAGACGGTGAACTGCAGCTTGTGACCGATTTCTACTTGTTCGCGACCGTCGGGTGGATTAGTTGCTAGGAACAAGCCTTGCAGAGCTTGCTCGCGCATGCCGCTGCCGCCGCGCACACGGCCGACAATTCTGCTCGTGGATGATTGCAGCGACCAACGCGATCTGTACGAAATCGTGCTGTCCGCGGACTTCACGATCCTGACCGCCAGCCGCGGCGCTGAGGCGATTGCGGTCGCGCAGCTCTATCATCCCGACGTCATCGTGCTCGATATCGACATGCCTGAGATGGACGGGTTCGAAACCTGCCGTCGGCTGAAAGCCGATCCGGCCACGGCGGCGATTCCGGTCGTGATGTTGACGGCGCACGATCATTCGCACAATGCTGGGCGTGCCGTGGGTGCGCTGACCGTGCTCCAGAAGCCCTGTTCCGAAATCCTGCTCGCCGAGGCGATTGCCGTCGCCATCATCGCTTCCGCGCGATAAGCCGCCATGGTGCCTCGTATCCTTTCGTTCAAACGCGGCGCCGGATCGAAGGAGCGTCGCGCGAAACAGTTCCGGGTGCTGGTCGTCGACGACGACGAGAACATGCGCACGTTTATCATGAGCGTGCTGCAATCGGCGGGTTATCAGACGGCGTCGGCCTCGGACGGCGACGAGGCCATCTCGCTCGCATCGAAGACCGATCCGTTCGATCTCCTGGTCACCGACGAAATGATGCCGAGGATGGTCGGTCATCAGCTCGCGCGCTACATGCGCGAGCGGTACCTCGACATGAAGGTGCTGTACCTCACCGGCTTTCGCGACGAGCTGTTCAAGGCCAAGGGCTCGTTGTGGGCGGACGAAGCGTTCCTCGAAAAGCCGGTCACGCCCGAGGCGCTGCAGCAGGCGGTCTCGCAGTTGCTCTTCGGCCGCGTCGATCACAAAGAGCTGCGATAGAGCGCGTTGTCGGCGGAGCCGACGCGGAACCATCGCCACGCGTACGGCTCCAGCGCGATCTCGTGGCGCCCATCGCGTCCGGTGCTGTGATCGTCATCGAACACGTTGACGAGGAGATCGCCCCGCGGGACGGTGACGTCGACGGTCGCGCGCGCCCTGGCGTCGGTGAAATTGTGCAGCGTCAGCAGCGACGTGCCGCGCCAGTCGTAGCGGATGGCGAGCACGCCTTTGGCTGATGTCGGCACGATCGCGAATTGTCCCCAGCTGATCTCCGGGCACTCTTTCCGCATGCGAATCATGCGCTCGGTCCAATTGAGCATCGAGTGCGCGTCGCGCCGCTGATCCGCGACGTTGACTCTTGCGTAGCCGTAGGTCGCGTCGTCGATGACGTGCTGAATCGGGGTGTTGCCGGCGGTGAAGCCGCCATGGCGTTCGCGCGTCCACTGCATCGGCGTCCGCGCGCATTCGCGCTCGGGCAGCGACAGGTCGTCGCCCATGCCGATCTCGTCACCGTAGAGCATCATCGGTGTGCCGGGCAGCGAGAAGAGCAGGCTGAACGCGAGCTCGAGCCGCCGCCGATCGTTGCCGAGCATCGGCGTGACGCGCCGCCTGATGCCGCGATCGTACAACTGCATCGTCTTTTTCGGCCCGAACGCATCG
Organism: Vicinamibacterales bacterium; assembly: GCA_035652075.1. Lineage (GTDB taxonomy): Bacteria > Acidobacteriota > Vicinamibacteria > Vicinamibacterales > CAVVIG01 > Gp6-AA45. The sequence continues at coordinate 17,351 of DASREL010000215.1, read as the reverse complement.
AACACCTGCTGGCGTTCCTCCGGCGACAGCCGTCCGAGGTCGAGTTCGTCGTGGCTGCGCAGAAAGTGCACCCACTGCGCTTCGGCCGGACGCTTCGCCGTCTCCTTCAACGCCCACTCGAGCGGTCCGAGATCCGCGGTCGCGAGCGCATAGAACAAACGCTGGTTGACGGGAAAGTTCAACATCATCTGCAGCCGGTCGCCGCGCTCGCCGAAGTACTTCAGGCTCTCGTCGGGCGGGACGTTCGCTTCGGCGAGCAGAATCGCATCGCCGGACCGCCACTGCAGGAAGTGCCGCATCTCGTGCAGGAACTCGAAATCCTGATCGTGCGTCACGCCGGCGCCTTTCCGTTCGATCAAGAAAGGAACCGCGTCCATGCGAAAGCCGGACACGCCGAGCTCGAGCCAGTAGCCCATCACCTTCGAAATTTCGTCGCGTACGCGCGCGTTCCACGTGTTCAGGTCGGGTTGAAAGTCGTAGAACCGGTGGAAGTAGTACTGGCCTGCGTGTTTGTCGTAGGTCCACGTCGTCTTCTGCACGCCGGGAAACACGATGCCTTTCTCGTGATCCGCCGGCTGCGTGTCGGACCAGACGTACCAGTCCCGCGTCGGCGACGCGGCATCGGCGCGCGCCGCCTGAAACCAGCGGTGTTGATCCGACGTGTGATTGACGACGAGATCGACGATGACCCGCATGCCGATCGCGCGCGCGTGGTTCATGAACTCGACGAACTCGCCCGAGGATCCGTACTTGCCGTTGACGCCGTAGTAGTCAGCGACGTCGTACCCGTCGTCTTTTTCTGGCGAGGGATAGAACGGCTGCAGCCAGACGCACGTGACGCCGAGGCCGGCGAGATAGTCGAGCCGGCGGCTCAGGCCTTCGAGGTCGCCGATGCCGTCGCCGTCGGAATCCTGGAACTTGCCCACAGGCAGGCAGTAGATGACGGCATTCTTGTACCAGAGATCTTCGATCGCCATATTGCGGTCGCAAGCATGATGTCTGCCGCCTATAATCCGCGCGGAGGTCCTCATGACCGGCTTCTGTCTGTCGGTGCTCGTCGCCGCGGTTCTCGGAGCGCCCGCGATCGTGGCGCAAGGGACCCCTGGGAAACCGAAAAAACCGCCCATCTCCACCGCCCCGTGGCCCGACGACGAGACGATCGCGACACGGCGGGCCGCCGCCGAAGACCGTGCGTTGTTCCGGGACGACCGGCCGCTGGCGTTCACGATGACGGCAGATCTGTCGTCGATGAACCGCGAGCGCGAGGTGACGAAATCCTACAGTGGCGTCTTGACGGTGGACGGCACGGACATCCCGATTGTGATCGGACCACGCGGCCATTTCCGGTTGAAGATCCAGACGTGCGACTTCGTGCCGATCCGCCTGCAGTTCGCACCGACCGCGAATCTGGCGACGACGGTATTCGATGGTCAATCGACTTTGCGCCTCGGCACCCATTGTCGCGACGAACGTGAGTCCGATCAGTACGTCACGCGCGAGTATCTCGCATACAAACTGGCCCACCTGGTGACGCCGATGTCGTTCCGCGCGCGGCTCGCGGCGGTGACGTACGTCGACGCGAAATCAAAGAAGACGATCGGAACACACCGGGGCTTGCTGCTCGAGCGCGAAGCCGACGTCGCGCAGCGACTCGGCGGGCGCGAGGTCAAAGTGCCGCACATGCTGTTCGATGCCTTCGACGCGGACTCGCTGACGACGATGGGACTCGTCGAGTACATGCTCGGCAACACCGACTTTTCGGTGTGGGGACTGCACAACGTGATCGTCGTCCAGGACAAGCGGCGACGGTTTTATCCGGTACCGTACGACTTCGACCTGTCGGGCCTGGTGCACGCGCCGTACGCGACGTACGATCCGCGGCTGCCGGTGAAGAGCGTCACCGACCGTCTGTACCGTGGGCCATGCCGCACGGTGGAACAACTCGATGCAGCAGCGGCACCGTTCCGGGCGCAACAATCGGCCATGCTGTCAACGGTCGACGCCAGCGATCTCGATGCGGCGCACCGGAAAGAAGTGAAGAGCTACCTGGAGAGCTTCTTCCGCCGCGTCGCCACGAAGCAGGCGATCAAGAGCACGTTCGTCGACGGTTGTCCTGCCAACCGAGTGCGTATCTGATCGCGTCTAATGGGCATGCAACTGCGAACGGTTGTGCTTGCGTGTGCGATCGGTCTCCTTGGGACGACAGTGCTGGGCGCGCACGAAGGCACCGGCACCGCCTCGGCAAGGGCGCTGGTCGCTCACGTGCAGCAGGTTCTGGAGACGTTCGAGGGCCGCGGGTTCGTCGTGCTGGCGATCAATCTGGAGCCGACGCAGCGTCAGCAGGTGCTGGCGCTGCTCAAGGCGACCGGCATCACGTTTACGCCGCTCGAAAGCAACTGGGACTGGGCGAAGAAGGAGTTCGGGATTGACGGAACGCCCGCCGCGTTCCTGATCGATCGCGACGGACGGGTGATGTTCCATCCGGAGGTCCACGACGCCGAGACGCGCGTGATGCTCGAGCGTCAGGTCGAGTCGCTTATTTCCAGATAGCGCGGACGTACTCGCGCGTCATCTTCGCGATGTTCGAGATCGGAATCTCTTTCGGGCAGACCGCTTCGCACTCACCTTCGTTCGAGCAGCTGCCGAAGCCTTCTGCATCCGCCTGATTGATCATCGCGACCACGCGCCGCGTCCGTTCGGCCTCGCCCTGCGGCAGAATCGCGAGCTGCGAGATCTTGGCGCTCATGAACAAGTGCGCCGACGCGTTCTTGCACGCCGCCACGCACGCGCCGCAGCCGATGCACGCAGCCGAGTCCATGGCCGTCTCGGCAATGTCCTTGGGAATCGGAATCGCATTGCCGTCAGGTGCGCCGCCGCAATTGACCGAGACATAACCGCCGGCCGCGATGATGCGATCGAACGCGCTGCGATCGACGACGAGGTCGCGGACGACCGGAAACCCGCGCGCCCGCCACGGTTCAATCGTGACGGTGTCGCCGTCCTTGAAGCGCCGCATGTGCAGCTGGCACACCGTGGTGCCGCGGTCCGGGCCGTGCGGCACGCCGTTGACGACGAGGCTGCACATCCCACAGATACCTTCACGGCAATCGGAATCGAACGCGATCGCTTCTTCGCCCTTCTTGACGAGCCCTTCGTTGACGACGTCGAGCATCTCGAGGAACGACATGTCGGGCGACACGTGATCGGTGGGGTAGTCGACAAGGCGACCCGCGGAGGTCGGCCCCGCTTGTCGCCAGATTTTCAGGTTCAGGCGCATCTGTCCTCTCGCTCGGCTACAGCCTTCGCGCTACTTGTACGACCGCTGGGTCGGGTGCACTTCGTCGAATTCGAGCGGCTCCTTGTGCAGGACCGGCTCTTTGCCGACGCCGGTAAATTCCCACGCTGCGACATACGAGAAATTCGCGTCGTCACGCAGCGCTTCGCCGTCGGGTGTCTGGCTCTCTTCGCGGAAGTGTCCGCCGCACGACTCTTTGCGATGCAGTGCATCGCGCGTCAGCAGTTCGGCGAACTCGAGGTAGTCGGCGACGCGGCCGGCGTACTCGAGGCTCTGATTGAGGTTGTCGTTCGAGCCTGGCACCGAGACGCTGTGCCAGAACTCGTCGCGCAGCTTCGGGATCTCCTGCAGCGCGCGGGTCAGGCTTTCTTCGGTGCGCGCCATGCCGACGTTGTCCCACATGATCCGACCGAGCTCGCGATGCATCTCACGGATGCCGCGATTGCCTTTCACCGCCAGCAGTTTGTTGATCCGCTCCTGCACGCTGTTCGCGGCGCTCTTGAACGCGTCGTGATCCGTCGTCACTTTCGGCAGCGTGTTGCTCGCGAGGTAGTGGCCGATCGTGTAGGGGATGACGAAGTAGCCGTCGGCGAGCCCCTGCATCAGCGCGCTCGCGCCGAGGCGGTTCGCACCGTGATCCGAGAAGTTCGCTTCGCCGAGGACGTGCAGGCCAGGGATGTTGCTCATCAGGTTGTAGTCGACCCAGAGTCCGCCCATCGTGTAGTGGATCGCCGGGTAGATGCGCATCGGAACTTTGTACGCATTCTCGTCGGTGATCTTTTCGTACATCTGAAACAGATTGCCGTATTTCTCTTTGATCGTCTCGACGCCGAGCCGCTGAATCGCGTCGCGGAAATCGAGGTAGACCGCCAGGCCGGTTGCGCCGACGCCGCGGCCGTCATCGGCCATCTGCTTGGCGTTGCGTGACGCGACGTCGCGCGGCACGAGGTTGCCGAAGCTCGGATACTTGCGTTCGAGGTAGTAGTCACGATCCTCTTCGGGGATCTGTTCCGGCGGACGCGTGTCGCCCTTCTTCTTCGGCACCCAGACGCGGCCGTCGTTGCGCAGGCTCTCGCTCATCAGCGTCAGCTTTGACTGGTGATCGCCGCTGACCGGGATGCACGTCGGATGGATCTGCGTGTAGCACGGGTTCGCGAAGAGCGCGCCGCGCTTGGCCGCGCGCCACGCCGCCGTGACGTTCGAGTTGACCGCGTTCGTCGACAGGTAATAGACCGTCCCGTAGCCGCCGGTCGCGAGGATCACGGCGTCGCCGGCGTACTTCTCGATTTCGCCGGTGATGAGGTTGCGGACGATGATGCCGCGCGCCTTCCCGTCGATGAGGACCAGATCCAGCATCTCGCGACGCGCGAACATGCGCACGCTCTTTTCCTGCACCTGCCGCATCAGCGACTGGTAGGCGCCGAGGAGCAACTGCTGTCCCGTCTGGCCGCGTGCGTAGAACGTCCGCGACACCTGCGCGCCGCCGAACGAGCGGTTATCGAGGAGCCCGCCGTACTCGCGCGCGAACGGGACGCCTTGCGCCACGCACTGGTCGATGATGTTGACGCTGAGCTGCGCCAGCCGATAGACGTTGGCTTCCCGCGAGCGGTAGTCGCCGCCCTTCACCGTGTCGTAGAAGAGGCGATACACGCTGTCGCCGTCGTTCTGGTAGTTCTTCGCGGCGTTGATGCCGCCCTGCGCCGCGATGCTATGCGCACGACGAGGGGAATCCTGGATGCAGAAGTTCAGGACGTTGTAGCCCAGCTCGCCCAGCGACGCGGCGCACGATCCGCCGGCGAGACCGGTGCCGACGACGATGATCGTGTACTTCCGTTTGTTCGCCGGGTTGACCAGCTTCATCTCGAACTTGTGCCGGTCCCATTTCTCGGCGATCGGTCCCTTGGGAATTTTCGCATCGAGCGTGATGGTGCTCATGACCGCGCTCCCATGAAGTGCGCCCAGAGCGCGATGACGATGAACGCCCCGGCGATTGCGACGGCAATCACCTTGCCCGCGAGAAGGACGCGCGGCGTCCACTTCGGATGGTCGGCGCCGAGCGACTGGAACGAGCTCGCGATGCCGTGGAAGAGATGCGACCCGATGACGGCCATCGAGAGGACGTAGAAGGCGGTCATCAGCGGGCTGATGAAGACGTCCATCTCCTGCTTGTAGAGATCGCGCCCGCCCGCCGGCCACGGCGTTTCCTCGCTGAACCGGAACGCCTTGACGTGTATCAGCAGGAACACGATCAACCACAGACCGGAGAAGATCATCGTCGAGGACGCGAACGTCTTGCGGCTTGGTTTGCCCGCCCGTTCCTTCTTCACGTACGCCACCGGACGCGCCTGCTGGTTCTGCAGGTACATCGTCACGGTCTTGTAAATGTGAAGCAGGAAGATCAGGAGCAGTCCGAGCTCGATGACGGGAAGAAGCGGATTCCCGTACTCCATCACGAACGCGTAATGGTTGAACGCGGCAGGGCCGCGGAAGACGATCAGATTGCCGACGATGTGGATGACGAGATAGAGGAAGAGCGCGAGTCCCGTCGCGCCGATCAAGAGTTTCTGACCGACCGACGAGGAGAATCCGCGTATTCGAGATGACATCAACACACGAGTTTACAGTTGCGCGCTGAGCGCGTGCAAGTTAGCATCAGGAGTTTCCTACCGTATGAAAATTCACGAGTACCAAGCCAAAACCATCCTTGCGAAATACGGTGTGCCCGTGCCGCGCGGCGAAGTGACGTTCGAGGCCGGCGAGGCGCACGACATCGCGCGGCGTCTCGGCACGAGCGTCGTGGTCGTCAAAGCCCAAATCCACGCCGGCGGCCGCGGCAAAGGCGGCGGCGTCAAGCTCGCGAAGTCGGCGGACGACGCCGAGAAGCTGACGCGCGACATGCTCGGCATGACGCTCGTCACGCACCAAACGGGTCCGGAAGGTCGCGTCGTCGGCCGCGTGCTGATCGAGCAGGGCGTCGACATCAAGCGCGAGCTGTATTTGAGCATGCTGCTCGATCGCGCGGCGGGCAAGCCCGTCATCATGGCGAGCGCCGCGGGCGGCATGGACATCGAGGAAGTGGCGGCGAAGACGCCCGAGAAGATCGTGCGCGTCTACGTCGAACCGGGCGTCGGCATCGTGCCGTTCGAGGCGCGGCAGCTCGGTTTCGGGATCGGCCTCGACGCGGCGCAGGTCAACAAGTTCGTCAAGCTCGTGTCGTCGCTCTACGATGCGTTCATCGCGACCGACGCGTCGCTCGTCGAAATCAATCCGCTGATCGTCACCGGCGACGGCGATCTCCTCGCGCTCGACGCGAAAATGAACTTCGACGACAACGCGCTGTATCGTCACGCCGACATCAAGGATCTGCGCGATCTCGGCGAAGAAGATCCGCTCGAGATCGAAGCGTCCAAGTTCTCGCTGAACTACATCCATCTCGACGGCAACATCGGCTGCATGGTCAACGGCGCCGGCCTCGCCATGGCGACGATGGACATCATCAAGCTGGCGGGCGGCGAGCCGGCGAATTTCCTCGACGTCGGCGGCGGCGCGAACGCGGAGCAGATTCGCAATGCGTTCAAGATCCTGATGTCGGACAAGAACGTGAAGGCGGTCTTGATCAACATCTTCGGCGGCATCCTGCGCTGCGACGTGCTCGCGCAGGGCGTCATCGCCGCCGTCAAGGAGCTCGGCGTCCCGGTGCCAATCGTGATTCGCATGGAAGGGACGAACGTCGAAGAAGGCAAGCGCCTGCTTCGCGAGAGTCAGATGAATTTCACGACAGCAGATTCGATGGACGAAGCCGCGACGAAGGTCGTCGCGCTGGCCTCATAGTCATGGCGATTCTTCTCGACAAAAACACCCGGCTCATCGTTCAAGGCCTCACCGGCCGCGAAGGTACGTTTCACGCGAAGCAGGCGCAGGCCTACGGCACGAACGTCGTCGGCGGCGTGACCCCGGGCAAAGGCGGCACGACGCACGAAGGCTGGCCGATTTTCGATACGGTGCGCGACGCGGTGGCGAAGACCGGCGCGAATGCGACGGTGATCTTCGTGCCGCCGCCGTTTGCCGCGGACGCGGTGATGGAAGCGGCGGACGCGGAAATCGCGCTCGCGGTGTGCATCACCGAAGGGATCCCGACGTTCGACATGATGCGCGCGATGACGTTCCTGAAGGAACATCCGAAGACGCGTCTGGTCGGCCCGAACTGTCCCGGTCTGATCTCACCTGGCAAGGCGAAGGCCGGCATCATCCCCGGCAACATCTGCAAGGAAGGGCGCGTCGGCATCGTGTCGAAGAGCGGCACGCTGACCTACGAAGCGATCCATCAGCTCACGCGCCTCGGGATGGGGCAGTCGACATGCATCGGCATCGGCGGCGATCCGCTGATCGGCACGTCGCATATCGACGCGTTGCAACTCTTCGCGAACGATCCGGAAACCGATGCGGTGATCATGATCGGCGAGATCGGCGGCAGCGCGGAAGAAGACGCCGCCGCGTGGATCAAAGCGAACTTCAAGAAGCCTGTCGTCGGCTTCATCGCCGGCCAGACGGCGCCGCCTGGACGCCGCATGGGTCACGCCGGCGCGATTATCGCTGGCGGCAAAGGCACAGCCGCCGAGAAGATGGCGGCGCTGCGCGCCGCGGGCGTGAAGGTGGTCAAGAGCCCGGCGGATATGGGACGTGGCATCCGCGAGGTGCTGGGAAAGTAGTGGAAACCGGTGGTGCAAGGTGCACGAGTGCAGAGTGCAACGTGCACCCAGTGCACCGTGCACCGTGCACCGTGCACCGGAGGCACCCTGCACCTGTGCACCGTGCACCCTGCACCACAGTGATATAATTTCAACGTTCTTCTCCTCTAATTCCATCGTTTGTAAGGACTTCTGAATGACACCGACAGATGTAGCGGTTCAAGAGCAGCAGGCGTCCGCGAATCGACAGCGGGTCGTCAACGATTTCAGTATCCAGGTCGCGACGGTCAACGGATCGGGCAGCCAGACGGCGAACATCGTCCTCCTGCGGTCGATCCTCCTCATGGGCGTCCCCGTGTCGGGCAAGAACATGTTTCCGTCGAACATCGCGGGCCTGCCGACGTGGTACACGATCCGCGCGAGCAAGAAGGGATACATCGGACGCAAGAAGGAAGTGGACTTCCTCGTCGCCATGAACGCCGAAACGGCGAAGGAAGACGTGATGACGCTCGACGCGGGCGCCGCGGTCGTGTACGACGAACCGCTGAAGCTGAACGCGCTGCGCAGCGACCTCATTTTCTATCCGGTCCCGTTCGACAAGCTCGTCGCGCCGGTGTGTCCGGACGCGAAGTTGCGCCGCCTCGTGCGCAACATGATTTACGACGGCATCCTCGCGAAGCTCCTCGGCATCGATCTGTCGCTGATGGAGAAGGCGCTCAATAAGCAGCTTGGCAAGAAGGCTAAGGCGGTCGCACTGAACGCCGGCGCGCTGAAAGCGGGTTGGGACTACGCCGAAGCGAACTTCACGAAGCAGGATCCGTACTTCCTCGAGCCGATGAACGAGACGGCCGGCAAGATCCTCATCGAGGGCAACGCCGCCGCCGCGATCGGCTGCATGATGGCCGGCGTCACCGTCGTCGCCTGGTATCCGATCACGCCGTCCTCGTCGCTGTGCGAGTCGCTCATCGGCTACATGAAGAAGTACCGCGTCGACAAGGAGACCGGGAAGGCGACGTTTGCGATCGTGCAGGCCGAAGACGAAATCGCATCGCTCGGCATGGTGATCGGCGCGAGCTGGGCGGGTGCGCGCTCGATGACGGCGACCGCCGGTCCCGGCATCTCGCTCATGGGCGAATTCGCCGGCCTGGCGTACTACGCCGAAACGCCCGCGGTCATCTTCGACGTGCAGCGCGTTGGACCGTCTACGGGTCTGCCGACGCGCACGGCGCAGGGCGACCTGATGCAGGTGGCGTTTCTCTCGCACGGCGACACGAAGCACATCATGCTGTTCCCCTCGTCGGTCGAGGAGTGCTACACGATGGCGATGGAAGCGTTCGATCTCGCCGAACATTTCCAGACGCCCGTGTTCGTGATGATGGACCTCGACCTCGGCATGAACAACTGGATGTCGGATGCATTCAAGTATCCCGACAAGCCGATCAACCGCGGCAAGATGCTGACCGAGGCGAAGCTGAAGGAACTCGGCGAGTGGGGCCGCTACAAGGACGTCGACGGCGACGGCATCCCGTACCGCACGATCCCCGGCGACAACATGCCGGTTTACTTCACACGCGGATCGGGTCACAACGCGAAGGGCCAGTACTCCGAGCGTCCGGACGACTACGTCGACAACATGGACCGTCTCGCGCGCAAGTTCGAAACCGCGCGGGCGTTCATGCAGAAGCCGTACGTCGAGATGAACCCGAAGGCGAAGATTGGCCTCATCAACTACGGGACGTCGCGCTACGCGACGCGCGAGAGCCGCGATCAACTCCGCGAGGAGATGAACGTCGAAACATCGTATTTCCGCCTCTACGCGTATCCGTTCAACGCGGACCTCGCGGCGTTCGTCGACGCGCACGAGCGCGTCTACGTCATCGAGCAGAACCGCGACGCGCAGCTCTTGCAGCTGATGAAACTCGAACTGACGCCGGAGCAGCAGAAGAAGCTCCGCAGCGTGCTGCACTACAACGGTCTTCCGATCGACGCCCGCAGCATCACCGACGATGTGTTGGCGCAGGAAGGGTACGAAGTGGCGAAGAAAACCACCGCGCGCATGAGCGCCGGTTCAGCGGGTGGAGAGTAGACAGCCGTGGCGACACCAATCAAAGTCAATCGAATCGGACTCGAACCGCAGGTCTACAAAGGCGGCAAGACGACCTTGTGCGCCGGCTGCGGGCACAACGCGATTTCTGAACGGATCATCGACGCGTTTTACGAGATGGGCGTCAACCCGACGCAGGTCGTCAAGCTGTCGGGGATCGGCTGCTCGAGCAAGAGCCCGGCGTACTTCCTGGGCGGCTCGCACGGGTTCAACGCGGTCCACGGCCGCATGCCGTCGGTGGGCACCGGCGCGATGCTGGCGAACAAGAAGCTGATCGCCATCGGCATCAGCGGTGACGGCGACACGGGTGCGATCGGCATCGGCCAGTTCGTGCACCTGATGCGCCGCAACCTGCCGATTATCTACATCATCGAAGACAACGGCTGCTACGGGCTGACGAAAGGGCAGTTCTCGCCGACCGCGGATCTCGGGTCGAAGCTCAAGACCGGCGTCGTCAACGACCTGCCGCCGATCGACACGTGCGCGCTCGCCATCGAACTCGGCGCGACCTTCGTCGCACGCTCGTTCTCGGGCGACAAGAAGCAGTTGCTCGCGATTCTCAAGGCGGCACTCGCGCACCGCGGCACGTGCATGATCGACGTGCTGTCGCCCTGCGTCACCTTCAACGATCACGAGGGATCGACCAAGAGCTATGCGTACGTGAAGGACCACGACGATCCGCTCGAGGAAGTCAGCTTCGTGCCGTTCTTCGAAGACATCAACGTCGACTACGAACCGGGTTCGACGCAGGAAGTCACGATGCACGACGGGTCGAAGCTGTATCTGAAGAAGCTCGAAGAGGACTACGACCCGACCGACCGCATCGGAGCGATGAAGCGCCTGCACGAAACCGCCCGCCGCGGCGAGTTCGCGACCGGCATCATCTACATCGAACCCGACCGCGACGACTTCCTCGAACAGCTGAACGTCGTCGACGAACCGTTAGCGACGCTGCCGCTCGAACGCGTGAGACCGGGACGCGAGGCCCTGGAAGAAATCATGGAAGGCCTCCGGTGAAATGCTGAATGCAAAAGGCTAATTGCTGAATGCAAAAGGCTGATTGCTAAATCAGTTGCCGCTGGCGGTCTTCGACGACTGGATGAAGATCGCCAGCAGTTCTCTCGCTTCCGCGAGAAGTTCTTTCTGCTCCAGCGTCTCGTTCATCCCCGATCGACCAATAAACATCAACCAGAAGAACGATTCGTCGGCTTCTTCGACGACCGTTCCCAGCTTCGCAACGAACTCGCGCTTCGAGCGAGCGCGGCAGGTCGATCGGTAGTTGGCGGCGGTTCGCGATGCGGCTCGGAAGAGTTGGTCCGCGAGCCATCGTGCTTCCCATGTGTTTGGAAGCGTGCGGCAGAACGGCATCACACGCAGCGCGAAGCGGAGCGTCCGTTCTTTCAGTTGTTCGGCGAATTCGTTCGGCATGGCGGCAGCTGAGCTGCAGGCGCCATGCCATTCAAGTCCCTCAAATCCCTCGCAAATCAGCATTCAGCCTTTTGCATTTAGCAATTTCTTCACCCTTGCGATTCGTCTTCGTTGGCACCAATTGCATCCTCGGCGGTTGCGACCGGATCGTCCGGCATCCCTTCCGAGTTGACGCCGTCGCCGTTCGGATTGCCAATCTGTTCGTCGCTCGGACGGTCGCCTTCGATCGCGCCTTTGTGGACGTCCTGATCGTCGCGTTGCTTCATTGCCATCGGTGTCACGGTGCCGCTCCTTATATAATCGCCGGATGACCGAACGAACGTTGGCCATCATCAAGCCTGATGCCGTCGCGGGGCGCAAGGCGGGCAAGATCATTCAGCGCATCGAAGAGGCGGGATTCCAGATCCGTGCCATGAAGCGCGTCCATTTGTCGAAGAAAGAGGCCGAGGGATTCTACGCTGTACACCGCGAACGACCCTTTTTCGGAAGTTTGACGGCGTTCATGTCCTCCGGACCGGCAATCGTCATGGTCCTGGAGGCGCCGGACGCGATCAAGAAATGGCGGACCCTGATGGGGGCAACCGATCCTGCGAAGGCGGATGCCGGGACGCTGCGGAAGGACTTTGCCGAATCGATCGAACGCAACGCCACGCACGGATCCGACGCGCCGGAGACGGCGGCGTACGAGATCGGCTACTTCTTTCCGGGCGTGGAAATCGCGTAAGTGGGCAAGACGCTGGTCCTGGTGGGCCTGGTCATCGCGGGCATCGGGCTCGTGATGATGCTGGGCCTGCCGCTCTTTCGTCTCCCGGGCGACTTCTACGTCAAACGCTCCAACTTCTCCTTCTACTTTCCCCTCACGACCTCGATCATCTTGAGTATCATCCTGACGCTCGTGATGGCCCTTTTCAGACGATGAGCATACGACCCGATACGTGGATCCGGCGGATGGCGCTCGAGCACCAGATGATCGAGCCGTTCGTCGACGAACAGGTGCGCGCCGGCGTCATTTCGTACGGCGTCTCCTCCTACGGCTACGACGTGCGCGTCGGCGACGAGTTCAAAGTGTTTACGAACGTGTTCAACACGGTCGTGGATCCGAAGAATTTCGACCCGAAGTCGTTCGTCGACATCAAGGCGGATGTCTGCATCATCCCGCCGAACTCGTTCGCCCTCGCGAGCACGATCGAGTACTTCCGGATTCCGCGCGACATCCTGACCGTCTGCCTCGGCAAGTCCACCTACGCGCGCTGCGGGATCATCGTCAACGTCACGCCGTTCGAGCCGGAGTGGGAAGGGCACGTGACGATCGAGATCTCGAACACGACACCGCTGCCGGCGAAGATCTACGCGAACGAAGGCATCGCGCAGGTGCTGTTCTTCCAGAGCGACGACGTGTGCGCCGTGTCGTACAAGGACAAAAAGGGGAAGTACCAGGCGCAGCGGGGAGTCACGCTGCCGCGGCTATGAACCGCGCGCTCGCGTTTGCCCTCGCGCTGTTGTTCGCCCAGCAAAGTCAGTATCCGGCGCTGCCGAGCGAGACGCCGCGCCAGTTCAAGCCGACCGACGATGGGTTCGACTACACGCGCCGCGACGAGATGATCGCGATGCGCGACGGCGTGAAGCTGCACACCGTCATCCTCGTGCCGAAGGGCGCACGCAATGCGCCGATGTTGTTCACGCGCACGCCCTACGACGCGACCGCGCTGACCAGCCACGCGCAGAGCGCGCACCTCGGTCCGATCCTCCAGGGCTACGACAACGCCGTGGACGTCATCGTCGAGGGCGGCTACATCCGCGTCGTGCAGGATATTCGCGGCAAGTACAAGTCCGAGGGCGATTACGTGATGAACCGCCCGATCCATGGTCCGCAGAATCCGACGCCGGTCGACGAGTCGACCGACACGTACGACACGATCGACTGGCTCGTGAAGAACGTGCGCGAGTCGAACGGCAAGGTCGGCATCCTCGGGATTTCGTACGACGGATTTCTTCCGCTGATGGCGCTCGTCAACCCGCATCCGGCGCTGAAGGTGTCGGTGCCGATGAACCCGATGGTCGACGGCTGGATGGGCGACGACTGGTTCCACAACGGCGCGTTCCGCCAGCAGAACATGGCGTACATCTACGAGCAGGAGGCGACGCGCGCCAACGACGCGAAGTGGTGGACGAGCCATTTCGACGACTACGACATGTTCATGCAGGCGACGTCCGCCGGTGAACTCGGTCGGCGCCGCGGCATGGAGCAGATCGGGTTCTGGCAGAAGATGATCGAGCATCCCGGGTACGACACCTGGTGGAGCGATCAGGCGGTCGACAAGGTGCTGGCCGCGCAACCGCTCAAGGTGCCGGTGATGCTGGTCCACAGCCTGTGGGATCAGGAAGACATCTACGGCGCGCCGGCCGTCTATCAAGCGATCAAGCCAAAGGACACGACGAACGACAAGGTCTTCATGGTCCTCGGTCCGTGGCATCACGGCCAGGAGATCGAGCGCGCGGATCATCTCGGCGTGCTCCGGTGGGGCAGCGACACCGGCACCTATTTCATGCGTCAGATCCTGCGGCCATTTCTCGATCAGTATTTGAAAGACGGCGCACCGAAGGCCGACATCGCGCCGGTGACGGCATTCGAAACCGGCACGAACGTGTGGCGGAGGCTGCCGGGTTGGCCCAACGGGTGCGAGAGCGGGTGCGCGCCCAAGCCGACACCGCTGTATCTGAACGCGGGATCGAAAGTCAGCTTCGCCGCGCCGACGAGCGGTGATGCCGCGTTCGACGAGTACGTCTCGGATCCGGCGAAGCCGGTGCCGTTCCGGTCGCGTCCGAGCCAACCGATCGGGTACGACCCGCCGCTGACGTGGCCGCAGTGGCTCGTGGACGATCAGCGCGAAGCGTCGGGGCGCACCGATGTGTTGACGTTCACGTCCGCCGTGCTGACGCAGGCGACAAAGATCGGCGGTCAGCCGATCGTCAATTTGATCGCGTCGACGAGCGGCACCGACTCGGATTGGGTCGTGAAGTTGATCGATGTCTATCCGGACGAAGTGGCCGGCCAGCCCGAGTTGGGCGGATACGAGCTGATGATTTCGGCTGACATCTTCCGCGGGCGCTATCGCGAGGGATTTGAGACCGGAAAGCCGCTCGCATCGAACACGCCGCTCGTGTTCAAGTGGGCGCTGCCGAACGCGAACCACGTCTTCCTGCCGGGCCACCGCATCCAGGTGCAGATCCAATCGAGCTGGTTTCCGCTCTACGACCGCAATCCGCAGACCTTTGTGCGCAACATCTTCTTCGCACGCCCCGAGGACTACAAAAAGGCGACCCAGCGCGTCTATCACGCGCCGGGGCAGGCGAGCTTCGTAGAGCTGCCGCTTATAATCCAGTAAGGATTATTAATTTGACTACTAGGCCGGCCAGGGTGTCTAATCCCACCATTCCGATGTTTACCGTCGTCATTACGGTCGTCTTTTGCCCCAGGACCTATTGGGGATGATGTAGTCCGAGGACGTGACAGACCGGGGCCATCATCCACCAGATGATGGCCCTTTTTGATGTACGGCAGCCCTGAAGGGGGCTGCGCGACGAAAGCGGCGCTTATGAAGATTGCGTATCAAGGCGAACCGGGAGCATTCAGCGAAGCGGCGGCGCGGCGCGTCGATCCCGACGCGCAGCTGTTGCCGTGTCACAGCTTCGAAGAGGTGTTTGCGTCGGTGGACGCCGGACCGGCGACCCATGGCGTCCTGCCGATCGAGAACTCCATTGGCGGCAGCATCCATCGGAACTACGACCTGCTGGTGCAGCACGAGCTGCCGATAGTCGCGGAAGTCGAGTTGCCGGTGGTGCACCACCTGCTCGCGCTGCCGGGGGCGACGCTCGCCGGATTGAAGCGCGTGTACTCGCACCCGCAGGGCCTCGCGCAATGCGAGCGGTTTCTGCGGACGCTGACCGGCGTCGAGATCATCGCGACGTACGACACGGCGGGCAGCGCCAAGATGGTCGCCGACTCCGGCAAGACCGACGCCGCCGCCGTCGCGTCGGCGCGTGCCGGCGAAGTGTTCGGGCTGACGTCGCTCGCCGCCTCGGTGCAGGACTACGACGACAACATCACACGCTTCCTCGTCGTTTCGCGCCGGCCGATCAAAAACGCGGTGCCTGACAAGACGACCATCGTGTTCTCGCTGCCGAACGAACCGGGATCGCTGTTCAAGGCGCTCAGCGTGTTCGCGCTCCGCGGCGTCGATCTCACCAAGCTCGAGTCGCGGCCGATTCCGGGGCGGCCGTGGGAATACTTGTTCTACGCCGATCTGGCGGCCGCACGCGACGAGTTGAAGTGCGCACGCGCGCTGGCGCATCTCGCCGAGTTCGCGCCGACGCTCAGGACGCTCGGTTCGTACGCCAGCTGGAAATCGCACGGCGAGTGGTTGCCGGATCCGTTCGAGGTTGTTTCGTGAGCCAAACCGGATCCAATCCGCTGACCACCGGTCCGCACCGCGCGCCGGCGCGCGCGATGTTGAAGGCCGTGGGTTTCTCCGACAGCGACCTCAAGAAGCCGCTCATCGGCGTCGCCAACACGTGGATCGAAATCGGTCCGTGCAACTACCACTTGCGCGAGCTCGCGGCACACGTGAAAGAGGGGATCCGCGCGGCCGGCGGCACACCGATGGAATTCAACACGGTGTCGATCTCCGACGGCATCACGATGGGGACCGAAGGGATGCGGGCGTCGCTCGTCAGCCGCGAGGTGATCGCCGACTCGATCGAACTCGTCGCGCGCGGCAACGGCTTTGACGGCCTCGTCGTTCTCGTCGGCTGCGACAAGACGATTCCCGGCGGCGCGATGGCGCTCGCGCGGCTGAACATCCCCGGCATCCTCCTCTACGGCGGATCGATTGCGCCGGGCGAGTGGAACGGCAAGGACGTCACGATCCAGGACGTGTTCGAAGCGGTCGGCGCGCACGCCGCCGGCAGCATCACCGACGCGGATTTGTGCCGCCTCGAGGATCACGCGTGCCCCGGCGCCGGGGCGTGCGGCGGTCAGTTCACGGCGAACACGATGGCAATCGCGACCGAGTTTCTCGGCATCGCGGCGCTTGGCAGTGCGAGCGTGCCCGCGAACGATCCGACGAAAGCGGACGTCGCGCGCGAGATCGGCAGGCGCGTCATGGATCTCGTGCGCACGAATCTGCGTCCGCGCGACATCATCACGAAGTCGGCGATCGCGAACGCGATCGCGTCGGTCGCAACGACCGGCGGATCGACGAACGCGGTGCTGCACCTGACGGCGATCGCGCACGAGGCCGGCGTCGAGATCGCGCTCGATGATTTCGATCGCATCAGCGACCAGACGCCGTTGCTGGCGGACCTCAAGCCGTCGGGACGTTTCGTCGCAACCGACCTGTACGCCGCCGGCGGCAGTCGTCTGGTGGCGAAGCGGCTCGCCGAGGCGCACGCGATCAACGGATCGTCGCCGACGGTGACGGGCAAGACGCTCAGCGAGGAGGCGCAAAGCGCCGTCGAGACGCCGGGACAGCAGGTGGTGCGCGCGGCCGACAACCCGCTGAAAGCGCATGGCGGACTCGTGATCCTGCGCGGCTCGCTCGCACCTGACGGCGCGGTGATGAAGATTTCCGGCGCCGATCGCTCGACGCATCGCGGTCCGGCGCGCGTCTTCGACAGCGAGGAAGCGGCGTTCGATGCCGTGCAGCATCAACGCATCACGGCCGGCGACGTGGTCGTCATCCGGTACGAGGGTCCGAGCGGCGGACCCGGGATGCGCGAGATGCTCGCGGTCACCGGCGCGATCGTCGGCGCGGGCCTCGGCGAATCGGTCGCGCTG
>DASREL010000214.1:0-11094 GCA_035652075.1 Vicinamibacterales bacterium | reverse complement strand
ACCGACACGCCTGGCAGGATGGCATTGCTCGCGTCGGTGACGACGCCGGCAATCGAGCCTGTCTGGACTTGTGCGTGTGCGGCCGTGCCAATGAAAACGGCTAAGAGACAGAAAAGTGCGCGACGAACCAACTGCATATGGCCCTCCCAGGCATGCGTATGCTCCGCAGTGGAATGCGCACGAATTATGAATCATTACGCACCCGCTTGGTCCGCGTTTGCGACGAAGTTCGGACACGATCCATTTCACCGGATCGGGAAACTGGCCGAGTGTAGCCAAATGCATCGTAGAAGCGGGTGCTGCGGCTATAACCGAGGAACGGTGTCCATATTTCGCGAACGGCGGCTATTTTCTTCGCGCACTGACCATCATCGAACGAATCGTCCGAAAATCGAACGCATCGCGCAGAAAATCGAACGCATCGTCCGAAAATCCGACGAAGCGTGTGTTTAGTTGTTCGTGCAGGCTGTTTTGTGACCGCGAAGGTCAAGAAAATCGCCGACCGTTCGCCTTATCGAGCGTTCGCGGACAAAATCGGACGGTCGCCCGGATAGATTCTTCGAGCGACGACAAAATAATTGGTGTCGGGCAAAAAACACGGCGACACCGCGAAAATATCAAGGCCGCGCGACATCCGAGCCGGCGCTGCAGCTCTCACCCTGGCGACATTGTAGTATTCGAGGATGGCGACCGAACCGGTTCGCACGTACCCGAGCGAGCTGCCGGTGCTCGCACTTCGGCAGACCGTCGTGTTTCCGCTGACGCTGCAGCCGCTCGCGATCAGCCGCCCGATCTCCATTGATTCGGTCAACCGCGCGCTCACCGGCGACCGGCTCCTCTTTCTCGTGCTTCAAAAAGATGAGAAGGACGATCCTGGCGAGGCGGATCTCAGGGAGATCGGTACCATCGGCGCCATCCGCCAGATGGCGAAGATGCCCAACGGCGGCATCCACGTCATCGTCGAGGGGCTGACGCGCGCGAAGTCGACGCGCGCGATCAAGACGGCGACGTCCCTGTCGGCCGACGTCAATCCAATCCCGGACAACTTCGCGCGGACGCTCGAGATCGATGCGTACGTGCGCCGGCTGCAGGAGCTGATCGATCGCGCGCTGTCGCTGTCGAGCGGGCTGTCGCAGGAACTGCGCGGGCTCGTCGCCGGCATCGACGATCCGCTGCGGCTCGCGTACCTGCTCTCGAGCCTGCTCGACATCAAGGCGGAGGAAAAACAACACATCCTCGAAAACGACGATCTCCTGTCGAAACTGCAGTCGGTTGCGGCGGCAATGAACCGCGAGATCTCGCTGCTCGAGATGAAGAGCAAGATCGAATCGGCCGCGCAGCAGGAGATGACCGACGCGCAGCGGCAGTACTACCTGCGCCAGCAGTTGAAGGCGATCCAGGACGAACTCGGCGAAGGCGAGAAGACCGAGATCCAGGACGTCCGCAAACGACTCGCGGACGCGAAGCTGCCGGAAGCGGTGGCGAAGACGGCGGAGCGCGAGGTCGAACGCCTCGAGCGCATGACGCCGACGTCGCCCGAGTACCAGATGCTGCGCACCTACATCGATTGGGTGCTGGACGTCCCGTGGTCGACGTTTACCGAGGACCGCCTGGATCCGATCGCCGCGCGCGCCGTCCTCGACGAGGATCACTACGACCTCGACAAGGTCAAGGACCGCATCATCGAATACCTCGCGGTCCAGAAGTTGAAGCGGTCGCAGACAGGTGTCGCGCAGGCCTCCACGCCGAGAGACGTAGCGCAGGCCTTCAGGCCTGCCACTCAGATCAAAGGTCCGATCCTCTGCTTCGTCGGACCGCCGGGTGTCGGCAAAACGTCGCTCGGCCAATCGATCGCGCGTGCGATGAACCGCAAGTTCGTCCGCATCTCGCTCGGCGGCGTGCGCGACGAAGCCGAGATCCGCGGTCATCGGCGCACCTACATCGGCGCGATCCCCGGCCGCATCGTGCAGGCGCTGCGTCAGGCGGGCGCGATGAACCCGGTCTTCATGCTCGACGAGATCGACAAGATCACCGTCGGCTATCAGGGCGATCCGTCGGCGGCGCTGCTCGAAGTCCTCGACCCGGCGCAGAACCACTCGTTCCGCGATCACTACCTCGAGATCAACGTCGATCTGTCACACGTCCTCTTCATCGCGACGGCGAATCAACTCGGCACGATCCATCCGGCGCTCCTCGACCGGATGGAGCTGATTCAACTCGCCGGCTACAGCGAAGAAGAAAAACTCCACATCGCGAAGCGCTACCTCGTGCCTCGACAGCTCGACGAAAACGGTCTCACCCGCCTTCGCCAAGACGCTCCGGCGACGCAGGCTGTGGTCTTCGACGACGACGCGATTCGTCGGATCATCAGCGAGTACACACGCGAAGCGGGCGTTCGCAACCTGGAACGGCAAATCGGGGCCGTCGCCCGGAAGATTGCCGCGCGCGTGGCTTCGGATCCGGCGGTTCTCAGTTCCGAGTTCTCAGTTCTGAGTTCCGCGATCCCTGAATATCTGGGACCGCCGCGGTTTCGCGATGAGGTGTCGTTCCGCGTATCGCGGCCCGGCGTCGCGACCGGCGTCGCGTGGACCGAAACAGGCGGCGACGTGTTGTTCATCGAGGCGCGTTTGTTGCCGTCCGGTCATCACAACTTGATCCTCACCGGACAACTCGGCAACGTGATGCAGGAGTCGGCGCGCGCCGCGCTCAGCCACATCCGCGCGGAAGCCGACGCGCTCGGCATCCCGTCAGATCAGTTCGACAAGTTCGATCTGCACGTGCACGTCCCCGCCGGCGCCATTCCGAAAGACGGTCCGTCGGCTGGCGTGACGATGGCGACGGCGATGGTGTCGGCGTTGAAGAACCAGCCGGTGCGCGACGATGTCGCGATGACGGGTGAAATCACGCTGAGCGGCCTCGTGCTCCCCGTCGGCGGCATCCGCGAAAAGGCGCTCGCCGCTCGCCGTCACGGCATCAAGGAGTTCATCCTGCCCGCGCGCAACGAACCGGACCTCGCGGAGCTGCCGGCTGAACTGAAACACGACATGCGGTTCATCCCGGTGCACACTTTGGAAGAAGTCCTGAAAGTAGCGTTGCCGTAGAATACGAAGCGGGTTTCATGTCCCGCATCGCGATTCCATTTCTGCTGCTGATTACGCTGAGCACGGGGCAAGGGACCGACCCTGGACGAGTCACCGGTCACGTCAAGCTGAAGCCGACGAAGTCGGCGGCGATGCCGTCGCCGACCTATCCCGGGCGCACCGTCAACCTGGCGGCGCCGCCGACGATTCCCGAGATCAAGAACGTCGTCGTCTACATCAAAGATGCGCCGGTGCATGGCGCGCTGCCGACGAAGACGGCGGAGATGCGGCAGACGCACGAGATGTTCGTGCCGCACACGCTCGCGATTACGCGCGGCTCGCGCGTCGAGTTCCCGAACGACGATCCGTTCTATCACAACGTCTTTTCGCTCTCGAGCGCGGCCAACTTCAACCTCGGTCGCTACGCGAACGGCAAATCGAATCACTGGGACTTCACCAAGAGCGGCATCGTCAAGGTGTATTGCAACATCCATTCGCACATGAGCGCGACGATCCTCGTGTTCGATCATCCGAACTTCGCGATTCCAGAAATGGACGGCTCGTTCGACCTGCCAAACCTCGCGCCTGGCGATTACACCGTCGTCGGCTGGCACGAGCGCGTCGGCGAACGATCGACGCGCGTGCACGTCGATGCGGGCAAAGCGACGGACGTCCTGCTGTCGTTGCCGGTCGAGGACGTCCGGTGATGGGCGGCCCTCGCGAAGACGCGTCGGCGAGCCGAGCGCCGCGTCTCCTCGTCAAGACGCTCGCGATCACGTTCATCACGGTTGCGGCGCTCCTCGTCGTCGTGTTTGCCGTCGTGTGGCTGACGGTTCGCAACCAGGTGCGCGACAGCGTCACGTCGAACCTGGAATCGAGCCAGCGGATCTTCGCGGCGCTCGAAACACGACGGCAGCGCGAATTGGCCGGACAAGCGTCCACGCTCGCCGAAAGCCCGACGCTCAAAGCGGCGCTCGACACCTATCAGGTCGAAACGCGCGGCAACGCGGCGATCGCCCGTCCGGATCTGCTCGAGACGATCGATCGCGAGATGGCGAAAGTTGCCGCACGGATCGACTCCGACGCGCTGGTGCTCGCCGACATGCGGCGCAACACGATTGCGTCCGCCGGACGCCTCGCCGATCGATGGCCGCGCGGACGCCCGGTCGCCCTCACGGGCGCGAGCGATACCGGCGCGTCGACATACGACGGCATCGCGCGCATGGGCGACAGCGTCTTTCGCGTCGTCGCCGTCCCGCTGACGCTGGACGATGGGTCGACGATTGGCACGTTGTTTCTCGCGACGAGCCTTGACGATGCGTATGCGAAGCAGGTGGCGAGCATTTCGGGGACCGCGATCGCCGTGGTGAGCGACGGGCTCGTCATCGCGAGCACGCTGCGGCCGAATGCGGCGCGCGACTTCGAGGCGGCGGCCGGGCGCACGAAGCAGATCAGCGACACGACCCTGCTCGACCGCGAGCAATTCGCGTATCGGCGCCTCGTCAGCATCGGCGACACGTCGCTCTACGCGCTCGGATCGATCGACGAGTCGTCGCGCAGCGCGCAACGCGAGGCGATCAGCAGTCTCGCGACGATTGCGGCCGTCGCGATGGCGCTCGCGCTCGTCGCCAGCTTCTGGATCGCGCGGCTGCTGACGAAGCCAATCGGATCGTTATCGACGTCGCTCGGAGCGATGACGCATTCGCACGACGTGTCGGGCCGCGTGCCGCTGACCGGGTCGAGCCGCGAAGTCGATGCGCTGGCGACGACGTTCAACGAGCTGATGGCGTCGGTCGCGCAGGCGGAAGCACAGACCGAGGCGGCATACACCGGCGCGATCCGCGCGCTGGCGACGGCGCTCGACGCGCGGGACCCGTACACGGCCGGCCATTCCGAGCGCGTCAGCGTCCTGTCGGTCGCGATCGGCCGGTCGCTCGCGCTGTCGGCAGACGACCTCGAAGTGCTGCGGCTCGGCGCGCTGCTCCACGACATCGGCAAGATCGGCGTGCCCGACCATGTGCTGATGAAACCTGGTTCGCTGACCGACGCCGAGTTCAACGCGATCAAACAACATCCCGTCCTCGGCGCGCGCATCCTGCGGTCGGTGCCGTTCCTCGCGCGGCACCTGCCGATCGTCGAGTTGCACCACGAACGGCCGGACGGCCGCGGGTACCCGCACGGGCTTCGCGGCGACGACATCCCGCTCGCCGCCCGCATCGTCCACGTCGCGGACGCGTACGACGCGATCACCAGCGCGCGCGCGTATCGCGGCGCACGGCCGTCCGCCGATGCGCTTCGCGAGCTGTGGCGCTGCGCGGGCACGGAATTCCACGCGGAGATCGTGGGCGCGCTTGCGAATGCGCTGCCCGGCGTTGTCTCGGAAACCGGTCATGTGGTGCTCGAGCAACCGGCGTAAAGGCAACCACAGAACGCACGGAACACACAGAACAGGATTGATTTCTGTGCGTTCTGTGAGTTCCGTGGTTGCCTTTCTGCTCGTGTTCGCGACGGCTGGTCACGCCCAGTCATTCGAGCGTTTCACCGTCGACAGCGTCATCGAAGCCGACGTGTTCGGCGGACAGAACGTGTCGAACCGCCCGCAGGCGATCGTCGACATCTCGGCGGCGGTCAGGCTCGGCGGCGGCTGGCAGCTCGTCGCGCGTCCATGGATTCGTCAGGCGCGACCGACGACGCCCGGCGGCGCCGTGCCGCAGCTCGACGTCGAAATGTACGAAGCCTTGGCGCGGTACGAACGCGCGGGCGCGGTGTCGATTCGATTCGACGTCGGCGAGATCTACTCGCCGATTGGCATCGGCATCTTCGACTGGCGGCCGAGCGCGAACCCGACGATCGTTCCGCACCTCAGTTACGCGGTTCCGCTGGTCGGATTCGATCCAACGGTGACCGTCACCGAATCCGTCGTCGCGAATACGTATCCGATCGGCGCGCAGCTGAACGCGTCGACGCGCACGTGGGACGCACGCGCGGCGGTGATCAACTCGTCGCCGACTCGTCAGTACTACGTCGGCGGTTCCTCGAACCCGTCGCAGGCGGCGAACGTCGTGTTCGGCGCGGGCGTGACGCCGGTGACCGGTCTGCGGTTCGGCACATCGTTCGGCTACGGCACGTATGCGACCAGAGACGAGCTCGCGCCCGGCGCCACCGACGATCGACACGCGACGATTGCCGGCGTCGAGGGCGAGTACGCGTTCGCCTACACCAGCCTGCGCGGCGAAATCATGCACACGTCATTCGAGACGGCAACCGGCAGCGCCGCCGCCACCGAGTGGTTCGTGCAAGGCACGCAGATTCTCTCGCCGCGCTGGTTCGCCGCCGCACGTTTCGAGCAGTCCTCCGGTCCGCCGGTCACGCTGCGCGGACAGGCGATCCAGACCGACCTCAACATGTTCGAAGGGACCGCGGGCTTCCGCATCAGTCCTGAATTCACGCTGCGCACCAGCTATTACGCGCGCCGCTTCTACCGCGCGACCACGTGGGACAACCAGGCCGGCGTATCACTCGTCTGGGCTCGCCGATGGTGGTGACGTCGGATTGCAACGAGAGTCAATTCGTCTCGTAGCTGCCAACGTGCATCTCGCGTAGGATTGATCACCTTCAACCCCCGGAGCATATGTGACCCGTCCACGACGAATCCTCGCTATATGTGTCTTCGCCTCGACCATCGCGACGACCTCGACATACGCGCAGGGCAAACCGACGGCGCTTGCCGTGGGCCGGTTTGACACGTCCGCGTTGCGCATCGTGGACGCGCAGATCGATTCGATGAAGCGGAGCGGTGATCTGCGCACGCGCGAGATCGTCAAGGACACGCTGCTGCCGGATCGGCAGCACGAGCGGCTCGATCAGTACGTGCGCGGCGTCCGGATCGTCGGCGGCGACGTCACGCGGCAGTTCGCGTCCGACGGCACGGTGTCGGTATTCGGCATGTTTCATGACGCCGTGGACATCGATACGACGCCGCGGCTCTCGACCGATGGCGCGCGGGCGGCGATTGCGACCGCGTTGAGCGGCGACGCGTCCGGGTCGGCGCCAGAACTCGTCATCCTGCCGCTGTCGGACGGTTACCACCTCGCGTATGCCGGACGCGCGCGCGTCGGCGTGGAGATCGTGAATGTATACGTCGACGCGAATTCCGGCGCGCTCCTGCAGCGCTTCTCGGAGTTCATCTCGGAAATCGGCACCGGCGTCGGCGCGTACGGCGACCAGAAAAAACTCAGCGTGAAGCCGTCGGCCGGCGCCTTCGTCGCCGACGATGGCCTGCGGCCCGCGGCGATCACGACGTACGACATGAAGGGCGACTTGACGCGCACCACGAACGTGCTGAATGTCGTGACGTCCGTTGCCGCCTCTGACATCGCCTCGGACGCCGATAACAACTGGACCGATTCGAACGTCGTCGACTCGCATGTCTACACCGGCTGGTATTACGACTTTCTCTTCAAGCGATTCGGACGCAACGGTCTCGACAACAACAATCTCCGCATGCCGGTGTTCGTCCATCCGGTTCGCATTCAAGACATCGGCAGCCAGCCGACCAGTGTGATCGGGTTGTATTACCTGAACGCCTTTTCATGTGGCGCCTGCGGACCGAATGGCCGCGGCGCGATCGTGCTGGGTGAAGGTGCGCCCAACGGTTCGTACTACCGAGGCATCGACGTCAAACCGTTCTCGGCGGCGCTCGACGTCGTCGCGCACGAACTGACGCATCAGGTGACGTCGAACACGGCGCGCTTGAACGGCTTCCAATTCAGCGAAGCGGGCGCGCTGAACGAAGGCTTCTCGGACATCTTTGGTGTGTCGACGGCGTTCTACTACTTGCCGGCCGGGAATGGGCCGATGCAGGCCTCGTACTTTCAAGGCAAAGATCTGACCGTCCCGAGCGGTTTCTTCGGCCGATCGATGTCGAACCCGCAATCAACAGGCGACCCCGACCACTATTCGCAGCGGATCATCGGTTTCGATTCGCACTACAACTCGACGATCCTGAGTCACGCCTTTTATCTCGCGATCGAGGGCGGCACGAATCGGACATCGGGCCTGAGCGTGCAAGGCGTCGGCGCGACGAACCGCGACCAGATCGAGAAATCGTTCTTCCGCGCCCTCACGGTGCTGCTGCCGTCGAGCGCGACGTACGCGTTGGCGCGCGCGACGACGATTCAAGCCGCGCGCGATCTGTACGGTACGGGCAGTGCCGCGGAGCGCGCCGTTACGCAGGCATGGGACGCGGTGGGCGTCCAGCCGCGCACGACGGCGACGGCGGCGCTGCTGCCGAATCCGGCGTCGTCAGCCGCCCCCGCCTGCAGTGCGGGCCTGGCGCCGCCGACGTGGCTGCTTGGCGTCACCGTTTCAGCCGGATCCGACACGCTGCGCGTGTCGCAGTGGGCGCTCGATTTCTACGACCATCTCGGACGGCTGCAGGAGCACGACGTCCTGTCGGCGACGAACTTCGCGCAGTTCTTCACGAGTTGCGGTCCGGGAAATTCGACGATTCTGGCGCAAAGCGACGCGTGCTCCGCGATCTGCGTCGATCTGAGCGGCGACACGAGCGGCGCGGTGCAAATGACGGTGACGGCAACGAATCCCGCCGGGAGCGCGGTGACCATCACCACGCCACGCGCGTCGCTGGTGAGGTAACCGTCGTGAAAACACTCATCGTCCTCATCATCGGACTGCTCGCGGCGACCGGCGCGCGCGCGCAATCGCCCACGAGCCGCGGGTACCTGTCGATTGGCGGAGATGTCGCCGTCGCGCCGGCGACCTTCAGCGATACCGTCCATCCAATCGAGTTCGGCGAAGCGTCGACGATAACGTCGGCGTATCAGCCGAAGCTCGCGCCCGGCATCGAGGTCGGCGGCGGTGCGCGCGTATGGCGCGGGCTGACGGTCGGCGCCGCAGTGTCGTGGGTGACGCGCGCGGACAGCGCGACGGTGGACGCGCAAGTGCCCCACCCGTTTTTCTTCGGCAAGCCGCGCGCGGTCAGCGGCTCGACGAGCGGGTTGAATCGCGACGAGACGTCGCTCCATCTGCAGGCGCTGTGGCACGCGGCGGCGGGTCGCCGATGGGTCGTCGCGTTTGGCGGCGGGCCGTCGTGGATCACCGCGAGCCAGGATGTCGTCCAGGACATCGCGGTGACGCAGACCTATCCGTTCGACTCGGCCACGTTTGCGAGCGCGACGACGACGCATGTGTCGAAATCGCGGCTCGGATACAACGTCGCCGCCGATGCCGCCTACATGGTCCGACCGCATGTCGGCGTCGGCTTCGGCGCGACCTTCTCCCACGCGTCCATTCCCATCAGCAGCACGACGAGCATTGACGCGGGCGGAGGTCACATCAATGGGGGCTTACGCTTGGTCTTCTGAAAGGGCAGATTTCAGAGGGTAGATGTCAGGTTAGCGCGCGGCATAGCGAGTGCAATGCTGCGCGCGCATGAATCAAAAAGCTGAAGCGCTCAAAGCTCGAACAAAGAAGGTCGCGCTCGACGTGCTCGCTCTTGTCGACGCCTTTCCTGAACGCGGCAGCGGATCACACATGGCTCGAGGTGGCCGAAGAACGGTGTTACGGTCCACGCAACGAGCGCCAGAGACTTCTTGATGACGCCAATCAATTGACGGCGATCTTCGTGGCGTCGACCATAACCGCTCGCGCGCGTGTTGCCCTCTGAACTTTCAGGTAACATTCGACACATGTTCTCACGCCGATCCTTCTTGTCGCTCGCCGGCGTCGCCGCCGGTTCCCCGTTTGTTCGCGTCTTTGCCCAGCGCCGCGGCGGCGAGGCCGGTTCACCGTCCGGTCCGCTGCCAGAGAGCATCGCGGCGCTGACGTCGATGCGCGATCGCGCGACGCCGATCACCGTCGAGGAGCGGCGCAAGCGGATCGAACGCGCGAAACAGATCATGGCCGAGCAGAAGATCGACGCGATCATCCTGGCCGGCGGCACGTCGCTCACCTACTTCACCGGCATCCGCTGGGGGAACAGCGAGCGGCTGACGGCGGCGATCATCCCGCGCGTCGGCAATCCGTTCATGGTGACGCCGGCGTTCGAAGAAGATCGCACGCGCGAGCAACTCCAGGGCGGGCCGATGGAACACACCGATATCGCCATCTGGCAGGAAGACGAGAGTCCGTTCGAGCGCGTCGCGCAGGGGCTGAAAGATCGCGGCATCGGCACCGGGCGCCTCGGCGTCGAGGAAACCGCGAAGTTCGTGTTCTCGGACAGCATCGCCGCGGCGGCGCCCGGCCTGCACATCACGAGCGCGACGCCGGTCACCGCCGGCTGTCGCATGATCAAATCGCCGCACGAACTCGAATTGATGCGCGTCGCCTGCGAAGCCACGCTGAAGTGCTACGAGGCGGTCTACAAGGCACTGAAGCCGGGCATGACGCAGAACACCGTGAGCAGTCTGATCGCTGCCGCGTACGGACGACTGGGTTTCCCCGGGTTCGCGAGCGTCCAGGTCGGCGAGTACACCGCGCTGCCGCACGGATCGATCACGCCGCAGACGATTCGCGAAGGCACGATCATCATGATCGACGACGGCTGCACGGTGGAGGGCTATCAGTCCGACATCACGCGCACGTTCGTCCTCGGACAGCCGACCGACAAGATGAAGAAGGTTTTCGACATCGTCCACCAGGCGCAAACAGCGGCGTTGAAGGCGGCGAAGCCGGGCGTCACGCTCGATTCAATCGACGCGGCGGCGCGCAAAGTCATCGTCGATGCCGGCTACGGACCGGGGTTCAAGTACTTCACGCACCGCGTGGGACACGGCATGGGCATGGACGGCCACGAGTGGCCGTACCTGGTGAAGGGCAACATGTACGGCTGGGAGCAGTCGCTGAAGATGCAGCCGAACATGGTGTTCAGCGACGAACCGGGCGTCTACATCAAAGGCGAATTCGGCGTCCGCCTCGAGGACGATATGCACGTCACCGAGAACGGCGCCGAACTCTTCACGCCGCAAAGCCCGTCAATCGAACACCCGTTCGGATA
>DASREL010000213.1:0-3564 GCA_035652075.1 Vicinamibacterales bacterium | reverse complement strand
CATCGGCGGCGTGCAGACGCAAGTCACCGATACGACCGGTGCGTATCGTTTCGATCGTCTGCCGCCCGGCACGTACCAGGTCAAGTTCGAGTTGCAGGGATTCCGCACGGTCGAACGCGCGGACATCCAGATCAGCGCGGCGTTCGTCGCGACCGTCAACGCGAAGCTCGAAGTCGGCAGCGTGACCGAGACGATCACCGTCACCGGCGACTCGCCGACGGTGGATACGCGCTCGAACCTGCAGCAGACGGTGATGAACCAGACGGTGCTCGAAGGGATTCCGTCCGGCCGCGACCCGTGGTCGGTCGCGAAGATCATCCCGGGCGTGCAGGTGTCGACGTACGACGTCGGCGGCACGAAGTCGTTCCAACAGAGCTCGCTGTCGGCCCATGGCTCGAGCACGAACGACGTCAGCTACAACATCGACGGCGCGACCGTGAACTGGCCGGGCGGCGGCGGCGGCGCGACGATGATGTATTACGACCAGGGGATGTTCGAAGAGGTCAACTACATGACCTCGGCTATCCCGGCCGAAGTGATGGCGGGCGGCGTGTCGATCAACATGGTCACGAAGGATGCCGGCAATCGGTGGCGCGGCGATCTTCGCTACAACTACACCAACGCCTGTATCGACGACGCGCACAACGTGAAGCCGGGCTGCCTCGAGAGCGACAACCTGAGCGGCGCCCCGGGACTCGCGCTCGGCAACCCGACGAAGGACGGCTACGACCTCAACTTCGGCGGCGGCGGCGCGCTCGTCAAAGATCGCCTCTGGGTCAACGGCGTCGTCCGCCGCTGGATCATCAACCAGTTCGTCAACGCGAAGAACGACGACGGGACGCAGGCGATCGACGACAACACGCTGAAGAACTACTCCGGCAAGGCCGTCTTGTCGGCATCGGCGAACCAGAAGATGTCGTTCTCGTACAACTGGAACAACAAGATTCGCGGCCATCGCCGCGACACGCCGCCGAACCTCGTCCCCGACATCGCGTCGCTCGTGCAGACGAACCCGGCGTCCTCGACACAGGCGAAGTACACCGGCATCCACAACAAGATGGTGTTCGAGTCGGCGTTCAGCCTGATGAAGGGCGAGACCGACTACGACTACCAGCCCGGCACGCCGTCAACCGCGATTCGCGTCGTCGATTCGACGCTCGACACGGCGAAGAACGCGGCGCAGCGCAGCGAGCAGCAGCCGAACTCGCGTCTCCAGTTCGACAACATCCTGTCGTACACCGTACCGGGTCTTGCCGGCGATCATCTGTTCAAGGCCGGCGTGCAGTTCGCTCGGCTGTACTTCGATGACAAGTTTCAGGTGCTGAACAACATGTATCTGAACTACTCGAACGGCAGCCCGATCAACGTGCAGGAGTTCAACACGCCGACCGAAGCGGTCAACGTCGACAAGGTGCTCGGCATCTTCGGCCAGGACGCGTGGACCATCGGTCACAACCTGACGCTGAACCTCGGCGTCCGCTTCGACCACAACACCGGCACACTGCCGGCGCAGTCGACGCCCGGCGGTCCATTCGTCGCGGCGCGCAGCCTTGACGAGACGTCGCCGATTCAGCAGAACCTGTTCGTCTGGCGCACGGGCCTGTCGTACGACCCGGTCGGCGACGGCAAGACCGCGATCAAGGCGAGCGCGAGCCGCTACGGACTGCAGGTCGGCATCGATCGCGTGCTCAACGTCAACCCGTTCGGCTCGGCGTCGCAGACCTGCCCGTGGACCGATCCGAACAAAGACGGCATCGCCGAACCGAACGAGTTCGGCACCGGCTGCAGCGGCTTCCCGAGCACCGCGCTGCGTTACGCGGGAGCCAATGGACCGCGTTGGCCGTACTCGGATGAAATCACGGCAGGCGTCGAGCGCGAGATCGTTCGCGACATGCGCGTCGGCGTGATGTACTACCACCGCACGAACCGCGATCAGGTCGGCACGCGCAACCTCGCGGCGCCGTCGACCGCATACGCGCCGTTCACGATCTCGGTGCCGAACGGTCCGAACGGAGCGATGACGCAGACCGTCTACAACCTGTTGCCGGCGTTCAACGGCCTGCAGAACAACCTGCTCGACAACGATCCGTATCTCGACACGAACTACAACGGCATCGAACTCACCGCGGCCAAGCGTCTGTCGCACCACTGGCAGATGACGGCGGGCTTCACGGCCGGCAAGAACACGGGCGGCCTGAACCAGGGCGGCACCGCCGGCGGCCAGTCGGCGACCGTCGACCTGAACGATCCGAACAACACGCTGTTCGCGAACGGCATCGTTGGCAACGATTCGACGTATGCGTTCCGCGCGTCGGGCATCTACAACGCGCCGTACGGCATCAACGTGTCGGGCAGCCTGGTGTCGAACACCGGCTATCCGTACGTGTCGACCTACGCGGTGACGCGCGCGCTGGCTACGGCCGCGGGCGTGGCGCTGACCCGGTCGTCGCAGACGATCTTCCTGAGCGATCGTGGCGACGAGCGTCTGCCGGCGGTGTCGTTGATCGACATGCGCATCTCGCGTTCGTTCCGCTTGGCGGGCGGACGCCGCATCGAGCCGACGTTCGACATCTACAACCTCGGCAACGCGTCCACCGTCACCGGCCTGACGGCCGGCGTCGGATCGACCTACCGCGTGCCGAACGGCATCGTGTCGCCGCGCATCATGAAGATCGGACTCGCGCTGAACTTCTAGCACGACGTACAGCGCAGAACTCGCCGAACACGCAGAGAAAATTTTTCTGCGGGTTCTGCGGGTTCTGCGTTTAACGTTGTGGCTATGACTCGTCTGATTGCGTCCGTTTCGGTCTTCGTCCTTCTTACTTCGAACTTATCCGCCCAGACAGTTCCCGCCGACACGTTCGCTGGACTCCGAGCGCGCGCCATCGGTCCCGCCGTGACCTCGGGTCGCGTCGTGTCGATCGCCGTCGAGCCGAGAAACAAAGCGGTGATCTACGTCGGCTCCGCGTCGGGCGGTGTGTGGAAGACGGTCAACGGCGGCGCGTCGTGGACGCCGATCTTCGACAAGGAAGGATCGTTTTCGATCGGCTGGGTGACGATCGATCCCAAGCGGCCCAACATCGTCTGGGTCGGCACAGGCGAGCGCAACTCGCAGCGATCGGTGGCCTACGGCGACGGCGTTTACAAGAGCGAAGACGGCGGTCACTCGTGGACGAACGTCGGCCTGAAAACCTCCGAGCACATCGGACGCATCGTCATCAACCCGAACGATCCCGACACGGTCTATGTGGCGGCGCAGGGGCCGCTCTGGAACGCGGGGGGCGATCGCGGTCTCTACAAAACAACCGACGGCGGCAAGACGTGGAACCAGGTGCTGAAGATTTCTGAGCACACGGGCGTCACCGACGTCGTGCTGGACCCGCGCAATCCCGATGTGGTCATCGCCGCGTCGTATCAGCGCGAGCGCCGCTTTTACACGTTGATTGACGGCGGTCCGGAGAGCGCGATCCATCGCAGCACCGACGGCGGCAAGACGTGGAAAAAAGTGACGTCGGGTCTGCCCGACGAGCAACTCGGTCGTATTGCGCTGGCGATCGCGCCGGC
>DASREL010000212.1:0-35965 GCA_035652075.1 Vicinamibacterales bacterium | reverse complement strand
AAGTCGACATCCTCGCCGATGGATCGCTGGATCTCGACGACGAATCGCTGGGCGAGCTCGACGTGGTGATCGCGTCGATCCATTCGCGCTTCAACATGACGAAGGCGGAGATGACGCGGCGCATTGTCCGCGCGCTGCAACACTCGAAGGTCCACATCCTGGGACATCCGACCGGGCGTCTCATCGGCAAGCGAGACCCGTACGCGGTCGACATGGCGGTCGTGATCAAGACTGCGCGCGATTACGGTGTGATGCTCGAGATCAACGCGCAGCCCGACCGGCTCGACTTGAACGATGTCCACATCCACATGGCACGAGAGGCGGGCGTCCGGCTCGTTGTCGGTACCGATGCGCACCGGATCCAGGAACTTGACTGCATGCGGTACGGCGTCGATCAGGCCCGTCGCGGTTGGTGTGCGGCAAAGGACATCGCGAATACGTACCGGCTATCAGCGCTACGCAAGCTGCTCGACAAGTGAGCGTTGAATCATGGTCCCCGACATCGTGCTCCTTGGTGCTGAATGGAACCCGCGCACGCTCCTTCGGGCACAGCTCATCGAAGAAGGCTTCGAGGTGTTGGCCACCGACGACTGGCCGACGACGAGACGGTACCTCAGGCCGGGCTCCACGCCGAAGCTTCTCATCGTCGATCTGAAGGGTCTGCCTGAGCCCCGCCAGGTGCTCGACGATCTTCGCGTGTTGATGAAGCCGGAACGTGTGCTCGTCTTCGGGGCGACCGCGACGTTGCCGCCGACCGAGATTCGAGCGATGGGATTTCGGACGATGGCGCGGCCGGTCTGCATCGCGGATATCGTGGCTGAAGCGAACCGAACGGCCGGCGCGGAGGCGCGATGATCGTCGAGGCCCGTCGGCTTCGACGGCCGCTTCGCCGGCGACACGAACGAGCTGCTCGGTGAGCAGTCGCTCGCCGGCTGACAGGAGAGCCACGAGGTAGCGGCTGGCGTGGAATGCGCGCAAGCTCCCGCCGGTGTCCCGAACCATGCAGCCTCTTCACGAGTTGCTCAATCGCATCCGATGGGACCCCGCGTTCGCGAAGGGGAAGTTCGCGCTGGGTTACATCGATCGAGTGGCGCAGGAGGAGAAGGTGGTTTCTCTCGGAGCGATCACCGTCGACGAGCGCGCGGGAATGTTCTCGTTCGTTGATGACGAGGGTATGGCTCGGCGAATCCCGCTCCACCGCGTTCGCACCGTTTACGAAGATGGTGTGATCGTGTGGCGGCGACCCGACCCGAGAGGATGGCGTCTGACATAGCCGAGCGCGGGATTCAAAGCTCGGCGAAGCTTGCGCATCAACTGCCCGCGATCGACCTCGCATGGCCACGGATTCAGGAACTGTTGATCGAACGCCTACCGAAGACCGTCGCCGATCCTGCAGAACTTGAACGAACGTTGGACGATGCCCGACGGAAGGGTGCCTCTGCGTCGATACCGGTTTTCTGATTGAGCGGCTGGGGCCGCACGTCTGTGGACCCTTCACGCCCTCTTGCGTCCTTGCTCAAACGTGCTTGAAAGCCTCGGCGATCCGCTCCAAGGGATAACTTCTGTCGATGACCGGTCTGAGCGTTCCAGCCGGGGCAAGTTCTGCGATGATGTCGGCACCGAGAGCCCTCACCAATTCGACGTTCGCGCCTCGCTCGCCCTTACACATGATTGCGCAGCATCAGCTCCTTCGGATGCGGCTCGAGGTACACCTGTCCGGCCAGATACGCCGCGTCGTGCACGCGGACGTGATGGCGCATCAGCGTGATCGGCACCACGAGCGGCACGAGCTCGCGCACGTAGTCGTCGATCGCCCCGAGCAGTTCCGCCTTTGACGCCCGATCGAGCGGCTCCCTGATGTAGCCGACCATATGCTGCAGCACGTTCGCGTGGCGCGGGCGCGTCGCGATGTTCGAGAGCGCCCCCATGAAGCGTTGGCTGTACTGGCGTTTCAGGTCGTGCCGTCCAAGGGACGGGCCTTGGGCTACCAGGCGTCCCAGTTCCCGGTACGCGGCAGGCGAATGCGCCATCAGCGTGAGTTTGTGCGCCGTGTGAAAGCGCACGAGCGCACCCTGGTTCCATCGACCGCCAAATAGCGCCCGCAGCCTCCCGTACGCAAACACCCGTTCGACGAAATTGTCTCGCAGCTGTGGATCGGACAACCGACCTTCCTCCTCGATGGGCAGGTCCGGACAGCGATCCGCCAGCATCGCAGCAAACAATCCTCGTCCGGACTTCGTCGGAGCGGTGCCCCGGCCGTAGATTTTGACGCGCTCCATGCCGCAACTGGGCGAATCCTTCTTAAGGACGAAGCCGCACAAGTCCTGCTCAGCCAGTTGGGCGACACGATCGTCCGCATAGCGGATGAGCCGATCTGTCCGGTCTACGCCGGTCTTGACCGTCACCAATCTGACTCCGTCGCCCTCGCGCACCAGCCGCATGGATTCCCGCGGCGTGCCAAGGCCGCACTCGACCTCGGGGCAGACGGGCAACCATTCGACGAAGCGGCCGAAGGTGTCCGTCAGAAACGCATCGCGCCTGTGGCCACCGTCGAACCGGACCGCTTCGCCGAGCAGGCACGACGAGATGCCGACTCGAATCGGCCGCTGAGCGAGCCATGCCCGGTTCATCGTCGACGATTGCTCAGATCGTG
Source organism: Vicinamibacterales bacterium (assembly GCA_035652075.1). Taxonomy (GTDB): domain Bacteria; phylum Acidobacteriota; class Vicinamibacteria; order Vicinamibacterales; family CAVVIG01; genus Gp6-AA45. The sequence continues at coordinate 33,312 of DASREL010000212.1, read as the reverse complement.
CGGCTGTCATAAGCCCAGTGGAGCAGTGCCTGACGCTGCCTCCGACGGCACTCGAGATCGCGTGTCTCGCAGTGCGTCCGAATGGCGACCGCGTGGCGCGCCATCGCTCGCCATCGCCGGATCTGCCGCGCATCGTCGGCGGTCCGTCGCCCCAGGTAGTACCGGCAGTACCACTGAAACCAGCCACGCGGATCCTGCGGACGGATCCAGCCGTTGCGCCGCCACACGGCCAGCGACTGCGACGCGTTAACACCGAAGTAATTGAGGCGGGGATCGCGGCGGGCCGGCGAGAGCTTCGCGCGCACAAACCAGCTGGCCGGAAATTCCTGGCGGCAGTCGGTCAGGTACTTCCCGCCGAACACGCCCAGTTGCAGCATCTGCTTCGGCGTCAACTGCGGACGGAACTCCAGCGCGAAGTGTCGCCCGACCGGCTCGGTGCGGTAGTACACGTATCCGTGCTGCATCCGGTCGTGGACCACGACCCTGCGTTTCATCGCGCGTTAGTCGAGGTGTGGCGTGTCATTACCAGCCGATCGGTTTCGAAGCCGTTGGCGCGCGCCGCGGCCAGGGCGGCCTCGAGGCGAGCGGGGTCGAGCGTGCGAGAGCGCGCCAGTATCCAGAGATAGCTGCGATCCGGCGAGCCGACGACGGCCCATGCATAGTCGTCGGCGAGGCCGACGATCCAGTAGTCGCCCCACACGAACGGCAGGAACGACAGGACGGCGGGCGCGAACCGCACTTTCAGCTTCGCCGACGTGCGAGCATCGACGACCCGCGCGACGCCCTGCGCCTCGATGAGATGCCCATCGGCGGCGCGGCAGCGGTTGACGACGTCGATGCGACCATCCGACCGCCGAGCGTAGGTCGCGCGGACGTCGCCCGTGCAGGCTCGCTGAAACCGATTGGGAAAGCGCGCGATCTCGAACCAGTCGCCGAGATAGCGATTGAGATCGACGGCGTCCACCGTCCGAACGGGCGCCGATTGCAGAGAAGCGGCCATCATCAGGATCGCGAAGAGCCCGAGTGTCATTGCATCACCCGCAGCCGCGCGGCGTACGTGACGCCGGGCGCGCCGACTCGCCGGCGCAGCGCGGCGTCGCGGGCGTCGGCGAATGCCGCGCGCACGATCTGATGGCGCCGCGCGAACATCCGCGCCAGCAGGTGACGGACGACGGGATCCGCCAGCCGCGCGACGAGGCGGCCGCCCCGGATCGCGTACTCGACGCGGTCCTCGTAGAGCGTCTGCTCGGTGCCGACCGCCACGAATCGGTGGGTGTGTCGCCAGACCCTGAAGGGTCCGCGAATCTGCTCATCGCAGAAGCGCTCGCCCCGGATGTACCCGTAGTGGCGCGCTTCCCAACGCATCCGAAGGGACCCGATGCCGATCGAGAGTGCGACGCTGCCGCCATCCCGCAGGCCGCCGGTGCGTCGCTCGATCCGAACGAATCGACGCGACGGCAGGAGATCGAGCAGCGCCTCGGGGCGTTCGTGCCAGCGGAACACGTCTGCGGCCCGACCGGTCACGATCGATCGGTACGTGAACACGTCGGACGGGTGCGACGCGGCGGCATCCACGGCGCGCCGCGCGATGCGTGCGAGCAACCTGCGGAACATCACCGCGTGCAGCGGGAGGCTGAGATACCAGTACGCCCGGCCGAGCAGGCCGCGCGGATCGAACGTGGCGGTCTGCCGGATCCGCGAGCGCGCGGCGCCGATCGGCGTGACCTCGAACTCCAGCCACCCCCGGCCGGGCCGCTTGATGTCCGCGGAGAGCCGGAGCAGACGATCGGGTTCGTAGGCCTCGACCGTCCATCCGTCGATGACGTCGCCGACGACGCATGATTCAGCGTCGCGACGTCCGCGGCTCATTCCCACGCCGCCGAGGCATCGATCGAGCCATCCGCGAGCGCTCCACAAGACGCGGGCGTCCATGACCGTTACCGCTCGGTCGGAAGGATGACCGCGTCGATGACGTGAATGACGCCGTTGGTCGCGGCGATATCCGTCTTCACGACGTGCGCGTTGTCGACCGTGACGCCGCCGCCGTGTGTCGCGATAGCGATCGAGTCGCCGCTGACCGCTGTGGCCGAGTGCAGCTTCACGACGTCAGCCGCCATGACCCGTCCCGGCACGACGTGATACGTCAGGATACGCGTCAACTTTGCCCGGTTCTCCGGCTTCAGCAGCGTCTCGAGCGTGCCGGCCGGGAGCTTGGCGAACGCCTCGTCGGTCGGCGCGAACACCGTAAACGGCCCGGCGCCTTTCAGCGTCTCGACGAGGCCCGCCGCGTCGAGCGCTTTCACCAGCGTCGTGAACGACCCAGCCGCAACGGCCGTGTCGACAATGTTCTTGGTGGGTGCGTCGGCCGCGGTGGCGTTCGACGCAGCGACGACTATTCCCAGCACTGTGGTTCCGATGGCGAGCATGTTCAACATGATCAACTCCTTTTCCTTTGACTGATGCGGTTAACGGGCGTGCATCGACGCGGGCTGCGCCCAGCGGGTCTGCACGCGCTTCCAGAACAGCGCCTGATACGCGGCGGCGAGGCCCACCAGTCCGTACACGATCGCGCTCAGCGGCGAGACCTCGCCGAAGCGCATGCCGAACAGCGCCGCGACCAGGTCGACGCGGGCGATGGCGACGACGCCCCAGTTGAGCGCGCCGACGACGACGAGAACGGCGGCGACGATGTCGATCTGTTTCATCACTTCCTCCCTGTCTCAGCGCCCGGGGTTGTCCGGGCGCCATGCAGACTTTGAATGTAGTGCAATAAAAAGTGCATACAAGTAAAATCATCGCCGCTCGCAAAGTCGTGTGAGCCGTAGGACAAAACCGCCGCGAAATGTGCGTGTCAGGAAAAACGGGAGGGGCCGATGCTGTCGGCGACGCTGAAGACGGGATTGAGCGACTACGAGATTGGCCGCAAGATTCGCGCGCTGCGCCTCAAGAAGAAGATGGGCCTCGTCGAACTCGGCCGGCACACGGGGCTGTCGCCGGCGCTCCTCTCGAAGATCGAGCGTGGGCGGCTGTTTCCCACGCTGCCGACGCTGCTGCGGATCGCGCTGGTCTTCGGCGTGGGCCTGGAGTTCTTCTTCGTCGGCGCCCGCCAGAAGCCGCTCCTGGCCGTCGTGCGAAAGGCGGAGCGTGTGCAACTCCCGGATCAGCCCGGTGCGCGCGACATCTCGTACCGGTTCGAATCGCTCGACTATCGGGCAACCGAGCGCCGGTTCAACTCGTACTTCGCGGACTTCCTGCCGGTGCCGCCCGAGAAGATCCGCGTCCACCAACACTCGGGCGTCGAGCTCATTTATGTGCTGCAGGGCGCGCTCGGCGTGCGCGTCGGGGAGGAGGAACACGCGTTGGCGCGCGGAGACGCGATGTACTTTGATTCAACCGTTCCCCATGGCTACCGGAGCCGTGGCCGCGGGGCGTGCAGCGCGATCGTCGTGACCGCCGCCTGACGCGAGCACCGGGGAGAGACATCAGGCGCCTGAGGTAAAACAAACGAAGAACCAACAGGATAGACAACCAGCGTCCCCCCGCTACGCGGAGCGTCGTCTTGCGGGCTAAGCCGCAGCCCAGCAAAACTCCAAATACAGTCGGCTGCGTTCACGCGCTTGTTCTTGGATGAGCCGCATCTCGCCGCGCCGGCAAGCCGGACATCACCATCGCCGGCACGGCGCACCAGCTGTCGGCGGGAGAGATGATTCTCGATCAGCACACGCACTGTCGGCGCGCACGCCCTTCAAAATGCTGCTGACGATGATTCGGTCGGCGTGACGAGGGGGATCATTCGAGCGGCTCGACTTCGCCGCGCGATGCGTCATTCGTCCCTCCGCGCTCGTCGGCATTGGCGATCTCGCTGTCGTCGAGGTTGGCGCCAATACGGTCTTCCGCAATCGGGATCGGGAGCGCTGGCAGACCCTCGTCGTCCAGTGCTGGAACATTGCGGTTCCCAAATTGCTCGTCGTCAGGCCGATCACCCTCGATCGCGCCTTTGTGGATGTCTGGATCGTCGGATGTTTTCGGTTTCGTCATAATGCGTCGGCCACTCGGGGACGTCGCTCGGAGGGCGGCGATGCCGAACACGACGCCCTGCAAGCTGACAAGTACGCCCCTCACGACCAGTCTACTCGCTGGACGCTGCGGGCTCTACCAACTGCGCCGCCGCTCGAGCTGTTCGTCGACGATCTCGCCCACCAGGATCGCCGCTCGCCGCAATGAGGAGCCGCGCCGCGAAGTTCGTCAACGTCGCGCGAAGTGCGGCTCGCTCCTCGATGTTCTCGCTCTCTTGGTAGACGTGAACGCTCAGCGAGTCCGTGATGTTGTCGGCCACCGCGACGATCACCAGCGTCGGGCTGATTGTCGGATTCGGCGGCAGTCGAAGCCGTCCGCCAAAATGGGACCGCCCTGCGCCGCAACGCGATCCTGGAATGGGGTTGACGTTCAAAGGCAACTGACCGCGGTGTCGCTGCGTTTGTCTCGCTCCGCGGAGGCCTGCGCTCCGATCACCGTCATGAACGCAACTCTCGCGCCCCTGGACGAGCGACGACGCCAGAGAGACCCTTGCCTTATCCGACGGAAATCCGTCATGGATCTCGCTGCATCATACAGGGCCGACCTGTCGCCAGAACGGGCCGTCGATGGGTACCGCATTTGCGTTCTTCACATCAGGAAAGAAGATGACCTCCTGGGGCTCACGGCTCCGATTGATGTTGGTTACCGTCGTCACGTGTTTGCTCGTTGCTCCGTACCGGCCGCAGACGGCGTCAGCCCAGGAACCGGTGAGAAATTATTGCGTGAACTGCCATCTGGGGGAGATAGGAACCCGATCGCTCGTCGCCCTCGCCCACACGGACGAGTGGTTGACGTCGAAGCATTCCCTGGCCGGCGTCGACTGCGAAAAATGCCACGGTGGTGATGCGACCGCCGCCGACCCGAGCGTTGCGCATCGAAGCATCAAGGCCAGCGCCGACCCGTCGAGTCCGGTGTACTGGATGGCGCTGCCGAAGACCTGTGGCGGTTGTCATCCTGCCGAAGCCAACGCATTTGCGATCGGTCCGCATCAACAGCCGCTGGCAGAAGGCAACGCCATGGGGCCGACCTGCACCTCGTGCCATCGCTCGATGGCGGGGGACGTCCTGTCGCCCACGGCGGTTGAAGAACGCTGCCTGCAATGTCATCGCGAGGATCCGCGGGGGCGCGCACATATCGCACGGCGCCAGCTCGAAGACCTGGCGAGTCTTCACGGGCGCATGGAACAAGCCGACGCCGCAATCGTGGCGGTGATCGATTCGGTTCACCGGCGATCGCTCCGTTCGGCGTTCGACGAAGCGGCGATCTCGATCAAACGCTGCGGGGAAGGGTTCCACTCGTTCGATCAGTTGCGTACCGGCGACTGTCTCGCTGCTGCTCGCGTGCAGATCGATCGCGTGATCGCGGGGGCCGCCAGCCCGTAACGAAAGACGCCTATTGGAGCTGTGACGCATTCCAGCCGCCGCCAAGCGCCCGAACCAATTGCACGCTGGCCACGAGCTGTTGCGACCTGAACGCGACGGCCGTCTGTTGCGCGTTCAATAACGCCGTCTGCGCCACGATCACGTTCAGATACGGATCGACGCCCGCGCCGTAACGCACGTCGGCGAGCTGCAGGTTTCTCCGCGCTGATTCGACGGCGGCGCCCTGCTCGTCAATCACCTGGGCCAGAATGCGCAGCGCTACCAGGTTGTCTTCGACCTCCTGGAACGCCACCAAGACGGTTTGCCGGTACGTCACGACCGTACGATCGTACGCGGCCCGATACTGCTGCACGGTCGCCTTGCGGAGCCCGGCGTCGAAGATCGCCTGGGCGATGGTCGGCCCGACCGACCACACGCGGCTGGGCCACGTGAGCCACTGCGCGATCGACACCGCTTGAAAGCCTGCCGAGCCGCTCAAGGTCGCAGTCGGAAAAAACGCCGTTTGGGCGAGACCGACCTGCGCGTTCGCCTGGGCGACCGCGCGCTCCGCCGCCGCGATGTCGGGACGTCGCTCGAGCAGTTCCGACGGCACGCCAACAGGAATCGCGGGCGGTGTCAGCGGTCGTGTGTCAACGGCGACCGAGAACCTCGACGGCGGTTCGCCGATCAGGACGCCGATCGCATGTTCGTACTGCGCGCGCAAGATCCCCAGATTCGTGTCCTGCGCACGCGTCGCGGTCAGCTGCGCCTCCGCCTGCGCGACCGCTTCGTCCGATTCGAGCCCGGCCACATAACGGTCTCGCGTCAGATCGAGCGCGTCCTGGTAGGCGTTCACGGCGGTGTCCATGACCTGCTTCTGCGCGTCCTGGGCTCGCAGCTGCACATATTCGACGGCGAGCTCCGCTTGCGCCGACAGGCGCACGTTCTCGAGATCAGCGACGCTGCCTTGTGCGGCGATCCTGCTGGCGGCAACGGTGTTGCGGATGCGACCCCAGAGATCCGGCTCCCAGGTGGCTTCGACTGGCCACGCGTAAGCGGTATAGGTCACGCCGAGCGTTTGACCAAACCCTGTCGCGATTCGCGCACTCGTCACACCAGGATTGGTGGTGACCGCCGGGAAGAACTGGGCGCGCGCCTGTCGAACCAGCGCGCGGGCGACCTGGACGTTCGCGGCGGCAGCCGCGACGCTTTGATTGTTCACCTGCACGCGCTCTTCGAGGTCATTCAGCAGGGAATCGTTGAAACCTGCCCACCAAGGCCCCCGATCCGCCGCGTCGCCGGGCTGCGCCGCTTTCCAGGGCGATGTGCCACCACTTGCCTGCAGCTCTTTGTACTCGGGCGGGACCGGTGCCGAAGGTGTCGTGTACTTGGGACCGATCATGCACGCCGCGTTCGCGGTCGCAGCGATGGCGAGGAGCAGCCGCAATGCTGGACGGTAAGCTCGCGTCATCACTATTCCCCGATATACACATCGACCAGCTGACCGGCGTAAATCGTCGCGGCAGTGGCCTGCGCGATCCGAAAAATGATCGGGAGCACGCGGACGTCGACGCGTTCGAGCCGTTGATCGGACAATTCGATCTTGGGTGACACCAGCGGCTGCGTGCGGATGTACGTCAACGGAATTCTGACATCGGACCCGCGGATCGACATTTGGGCTTTCATCTTCCCTGGCGCGGGCAATCGGGGCACGAGAATCTCATCGACGTAACAGCGGACTTGCAGCGCCGCGGGTCCCGTGCCCAACACCAGCACTGGCGTCATCCCCTGGGTGTAGCTGTCGTACGCCCCCTGTCCCGAAACGAACGCGCCGACGGACGCGTGCACCGCAAGGACCCGCCCGGCTCGCGGTGCGACCAGGCGGTACTTCGACAACAGTGCGCTGGAGGCGACGAAAGACTTGTGCAACGCGGCATACTGTCGTTCCTGGTTGCGGATGTCGTAGATCCAGGCACCGGCTTTCGTCAGGTCGCGCTGCTTCCGAGCGACGTCGACGTTCGCACGTGCGGTGGCGGCCGTGTTGGCAGCGGCGTCGAGTGCATCCCGGCTGACCGCCTTGGCGTTGAGCTCGAAGGCGGTCTGCTGCTTCTGCAGTGCGTCCTGCGCCGTCTTCAAGGCGGCTTCGGCGGCTGACACCTGCGCCTCCGCCACCTCGAGCGTCTCTTTTCGCGGCTGGGCGCGCAGTTCCGCGAGCACGGTCAAGGCCGCCTGCGCCTGCGACTGCAACTGCTCGACGGTCGCACGCTGAATCGATTCGTCGATCAGCAGCAGCGGCGCGCCGACCTCGATCGAGTCGCCTTCGGCGACGAAGATCTGCTTCACGGTGCCCGCCACTTCGGGATAGACGTTGATGTTTTGTCCCGACGGCTGCTCGCTTTCGACGATGCCGTTCGCGTAGATTCCCGTCGCGTAGGGGTTGGTTGCCGGATGAAAGGCCGGCGGAAGCGGTTTTTCCGTAATGCCCGACACGTACGCCACGACGCTGGCGGCGAGGAGTCCGGCGCACGAACACAGAACGAGCAGTTTTCTCATGCGGCCTTGCCTCGTTCCGCACCCGTCAGCCGACCGTCTTCCATCTTCAGGATGCGGGTGGCGAAGTCGTAGATTCGATCGTCGTGCGTGACGATCAGAATCGATCGTGTCTCGTTCAACACGTGCTCCTTCACGAACCCGACGATCGTGCGACCGGTGTCGCCGTCCAGCGATGCGGTTGGTTCGTCCATGATGAGAATGTCGGGCTGGCTCGCAATGGCGCGCGCGATCGCGACCCGCTGTTGTTCGCCGCCGCTCAACTTGACCGGAGGGAGGTCGGCTCGATTCTTGAGCCCGACGATGTCAAGGTAAGTGTGCGCGTCCTTCAACGCGTCGTTCCAGGGGCGCCGCTTGAGGATCAAAGGAATCGCGACGTTCTCGGCGGTCGTCAATCGGGGAAACAGATGGTAGTCCTGAAAGACGAACCCGATTTTCCGCAGCCGGAAGTCGGCGAGCCGATCGCCGTCGAGCTGCCAGATGTCCGTGCCTTCTACGCTCACGCTGCCGCTGTTGGGCCGCAAGATGCCGGAGAGGACGCTCAACAACGTGGTCTTCCCGCTGCCCGACGGCCCGACGATGTACAACATCTCGCCCAAGTACGCTTGCAAGCTCACTTCTCGTAACGCCATCGTTTTCGCGTCGCCTTCGCCGAACCACTTGACGACGCCCGTCGCCGTAATCGCAGGCGCCGCCATTTCAGCTCCGAAAGATCTCGAACGGCTCGATCCGCAGCACCCGCCGCACACCCATGTAGCTGGAGAGGCCGGCGATGATGACGACGACGACGAACGCGACCGAGAGATTGCCGAAGGTGATCAGGGCCGCGTAGTCCGGTTTGCGCATCCTGGCCAGCGCGATCACGACGGCGCAGAGTCCAACGCCGAGCCCATAGGCCGTCAGCGCGGTGAAACTGGCCTGAAACAGGATCATCTGAATCAGCTCTCGGCTCTTCGCGCCCATCGCCTTCAACGCCCCGAACTTCTCGAGGTTCTCGATGACGAACGTGTAGAAGGTCTGCGCTGAGATCGACAGGCCGACGATGAAGCTCATCATCGTCATGATGACGATGTTGATGCCGACGCCGGTTTGATATTTGTAGAAGTCCGAGATGCGATCGACGAACTCGTCTCTCGTCAACGCGAGGTACCCGAGCGCCGTCACCTCACGTTTGATGCGCGCGACGTCGGATGCGCTCTTGGGTTCGACCAGCACGTACGAGATCGTGAACCGAGGGTTCGGCAGGTATTGCAGCGCGCGGCCGTACGTGGTGTACAGCGTCGGCACCCCGAACAGGCCGCTGCTTGCGACCTTGGCGATGCCGACGATCACGCCGCGATGATCGTTGACTTGAAATTCCGTCCCGATGCGAGGGTTTCCGAGCTTGGGGAACTCCGGATCCTTGACGACGATAAAGGCGTTCTCGCCGTACACGTCTTCGATGCGGCCTTCAAGGAGCCGCGGCCGGCCGAACAGGCTCGTGTCGTCCAATCCGAGGACGGTGACCGCCTGATACGTTCCGTCCGACAGCTTCGCGAGCGCGCCTCCGGAGTACAGCGGCACGGCGTAGTTGACGCCCTGGATGCTCCGCACTGCGTCCAGCACGTAGTCCGGCATACCGATCGTGCTCTGGACCGTTTGTACCGCCGGATCCATGACCCACATCGACGCACCGATGTTGAAGACCGTGGACGAGGAACGATTGAGTACGCCGGCGAACATCGCCAGCATCTGCACCATCAGGAACACGGCGAACGTCAACCCAACGAGAAGCGCACTGAATTTCGTGCGGTCGTTGACCAGCAGCTTGTACGCGAGCTTCAAGATACCAGCCATGGTCCTGTTTATGAGGACGGCATCGCATCGACGGTGAGTTCGTTGTCGACACCCGCCGCGCCGGAGACGCCACGCGCGAGCAGTCCGGCGCGGTCCTTGTCGGCCTCGCAGTCGACGACGCCGAGCAACATGATGCGGCCGTTCCTGACGATGATGTGAATCGGGTAATCGCCGGCCGGCTCAGTACCGAGAAAGCGAATCGGACCGAGCGGCATCAGATGTCCAGTCGGAAACGTGTGTGTGTGGCCCCACAGCGTGCCGGCGCCCGGCGCGTAGCGGGAAAGAAACGAGTCGCGATAGATCGCGTAATACGTGCTCCAGCGGACGTCGTTGTCTTCCTGCGTGATGGGCAGCACGTCGATCTTGTCGACGATCGAACGGACGCCCGATGCTCGGCCGACCGCGCGCTCCGCATCGATGGGCAGCGTGGGTGTCGACGCGTATCCCATGAGCGTCACCGTGCCGTCCTGATACGCAAACGCCAGGAAATCGAAAACGCAATAGGTCGGTAGCTGAAGCAGCTCTTCTCGGACCTCGTCGACGACCGACTGTGGCTGCGCGGTCTGAGCGCGGGGCGCGCCACCGTTCGCGATCACCAGGAGCAATATGGCCGCGACCGTCAATCGGAGCCGATTCATAGGCTCACTCGCTTCCTCGCTCGCTTACTGATTCATTCACGTACGAACGAACGGTGCGATAGCCGTGATACCTGCAAACAACGGCCCGAAGATGCAAGGGTCGGTTTACGACAGCGGGGCCGTGCCTTTGCGCGACATGCGGATCGATTCCGGGTTTTCGGCACTGCTGCCGACAATCTGACGACGGTCGGCCAATTGGTCGGATCGCGATGGACGGCGCTTAGCGCGGAGAACGCACATATCCACGCGATTGACTTATGCAGTCGTGCTGGCCGGACTCCTGGCGGCACTCATCACAACTGACGAAACGGTCGGATGCCGGTGCGGGAGGGCGATCGTTCGAGCGTTGGATCGGCTCACGCGAGCGGCTTTCCGAAAACCGCGTTCAAGCACGCGACGCGAGCGCTACCATCGAACGACACGCTGTACGCGGACGCCTCTCCGCTGTGCCGTCACGTCGGCAACGTCTCTGCCGGCGAAAAAGATTCCGATGCCCGCGCCGGCAGCAGCCACGCCCGTGTACATCATGACGAGGTCGCTATCTTTATAGCTGCACGGGCGTGAACGGTCGACACAGAACGGTGAGGTCGTGGACCGCAGTACCGTTGCGCTGATCACCGCCAATGCGGCGCCTCCGCCAATCATCACGATGCCGATCGTTCGCGCCCGCGCCGCGTGCACATGTGTTGTCGTCTGCGCCGAAAGCTGCGTCGCCTGCCCCGGAATACTGTCACGGATCGGCCCTGCTACCGCCGACGTTGCGAGTGTTCCCAAGACGATTGTGAATCCGATGATGCGACTCATGTTCTCCTCGCCAGTTGTCGTACGGGCATCATCCATGCCCGGTGGCAGCGCGCTGCACATTCGCGCGACGTCGTGTACCGCGAGGGCGACTCACCACGGTGCGGATGCGTGCGCCGGATTTGCCCAGCGGCGAATGTCGACGAACTCGATAGGCGAATCGCAGGTTCGCGTAATGGCCGCCGGGTATCGGCCAGAGCCTTGCAGCACTCGTTTGCGATCTCGGTCCGAGGCCACAGGAATGGTGCCGAATGTCCGGCGGTCCCTCCGCGCTGGTCTTCGAATCCTGGACGGGGAGTGTGAGAATGAGCGCCAGCGTGTTGCGGTCCCCGACCCCGCGTTGCGCCACACGGCCTGCGGCGTGCCGGCAGTCGGCGCGGGGCAGTCGTCGGAATCTCTTTCGGACTCTACCCGGCGCGCAAGGCCTCTCGGTTCGATCCGATCGAAGCGCCTCGGTACGAGTGAACGGCGTATCCAGGGGGAAAGGCGATGACCAAAGTGCTGTTTGTGGCCAAGAAACGACAGGACCTCACCGATGACGCGTTCATCAGCTATTGGCAACAGGTGCATGCGCCGTTGGTGGCACGGATTCCTGGTGTCCGCCGCTATGTCATCAACGCCGTCATCCCAGACGACTCGTTGACGAAATCAGTCTGTGATGGCATCGCTGAAGTGTGGTTCGACAGCCGGGCCGCGCTTCAAGATGGCGTGGCCTCCGCAGCCGGCCAGGCGGCGGTCGCTGACATCCCGAACTTCTGCTCGCCGGCCAGCGGCACGGTCGTCGCCGAAGAGATCGACAGTCCTATCAGCCGAGGTCGATGAATGACCGCTCACATGACGAATGGGTGCCTAATCATGAATCCTCGTCCGAAAGGCTTGATCCGGGCAGGGCTCGCGATCGCCTTGCTCAGTGGTCTGTATTTCGGTTCAGTGTCTCCTCTTGCTCAAACGTCGAAGGGCGCGGTGGTTTCGACGGCCATCGTGAACGGCCGGGCCATCTTCCGTCAGTACTGCGCTGTCTGCCACGGCGCACACGGGACAGGGCATGGTCCCGCAGCACACGCACTGACACCACGGCCAACGGATCTCACCAAGCTGACCAGGCGCGCCGGGACGTTTCCCGCTGCGCATGTGACTGCGGTCCTCAACGGGACTGCCCCGGTCGTCGCACACGGCGTCCCCGCCATGATGGTCTGGGGCACGTTGTTCCTGGCGGATGCCAATGGCAGCCGGGTGGCGGCCGATGCCCGTCTCAGCGACGTCGTTCAATTCATCGCGTCCATCCAGGAGAACAACTAGGCATAACTCGTACGCCGGTGTTCAAGCGCGGCCGATCGGTGCGGCGTCGGAGCGTGGGTGGCGAATGACGGATCACGACGCGAGCGGCCAGCGGCACTCTCGGATCGAACGCATCTCCTGTTCCATAGCGGCGAATGTCTTCACGATGTTCGATGCGGCGCTCGGTGAGCGCCTGTTTCACGTCCGCTGCACGCGTCCAGAGTTGCTGCGGCAGCCGATCGATCGCACTGCTCGGGAAGCTTACGCACCGACACGAACCCCCGTTTCGACGGTGTTCGCCGGCGAGTCGCTGGCCGGAAACGTCTCGTCGATGATTTCGTCGAGGTCCTCGTCCGCCTTGCGTTTGGGATCGGAAGGCACCGAGGCACGACCGTGGTGCGCCGCGTCGAACGCGGCCGACCAGGCATCTGACGCCGCGGTCCCAGGGAACATTTCGTAAAACACTCGGCCGCGGTGGGCGAGTTCTTCGAGATCGTCGAAGCATGGAGTTGACATGGTCCCTCACGAACAGCGCGCGCACGCGCCGCGGCGTCGGTAGAGACCGTGCGGGTCGCGCACCAGAAATCCGCCTTCCGCCAGTTCACTCAACGCGGCGTTCGCCTGTGGCGCCGTCAAGGTCCAGAAGCGAGCTGCCTGCGGCAGCGTCAACGTCAGCCCGGGCATTTCGACGAATTCGGCTCGAATACGCTCCAGCAGCGGACCTGACCGCGTCAGATCCAGTGCTCGGTGGCGAACGCGATCGGTATCTGTCGCAGAGGTCGTGGCGATCATCGTTTTTCCTCCTGGGTCACCGCGCGATGAATCTCGGCGAAGAGATCTTCGACGGCGACGCCGTAAATGACGCAGGCTTCGCCGATCGTCTCGAAGGGCGCGATGTCACAGCCAACACAGTGCATGTGGTGACGGACGAGGATGCGCGCGGCGGCGGGATACGTCGCCAGGACCTCGGCGATAGTGGTGTTGGGCGCCAGCTGCATGTCGGTCACGTCCTGCCTTCAACCATTCCGGACGATCCGCTAGCCACAGCATCGCTCTCCGGACGCGTCCGATCGTTGCGCCGGCGCAAAGAGCGAGTCGAACGGATCAGCGAGACGGCAGGTCTTCCGCGATCGCGACGAGCGCGTGCGGCTTGGTGAGGACGATGTGCTGGCGGCCGCTCTGGACGATGCCTTGCGCCTCCCAGGCGCTCAAGAGGCGGCTGACCGTGTACAGCGTCGTGCCGGTCATCTCCGCGATGTCCTGACGCGACACGGCAAACGTGATCTCGACGCCGCTGTCGACGCGCCGGCCGGCCTCGCGGACCAGGCGCAGCAACGCGCGCGCGACGCGGCGCTCGACGCGTTCGGTCATCGCCTGGCGGTATCGCTGCTGAAGGTCGTGCAGGCGGCTAGCGACGAATCGCAAGGCGTTCACCGCGATCGTCGGCTCTGTCTCCAGCAACTGTCGCATCGTCGTGGACACCCACGCGAGCGCCACCGACGGCTCGACGGCCTCTGCGCCGACCGGATAGACCGGTTCGCCGAAGGCGCCGACGCCGCCAAACGCATCACCTGGACCGATCAGACGGAGCACGACCTGGTGGCCCTCCGGCGTCAGCTGTGTCAACTTCACGCGGCCACTCGTCAGGACGAAGAACGCCTTCGCTTGATCGCCTTCGCTGAAGAACAGTTCGCCGGCCTGGAGAGACTTCGCGTGCGCGAGGCTGACGATCCGCGCGAGCGTGTCCGCCGATAGACCCGTGAAGAGGGGGACGTCCGCCAGCCGTCTGGCGATCTCAGCGTTCTCGCGGGGAGCCATGCAACTCGCATCGTGCCACAGTCGGGCCGGGATCCGGCTGTTTGCGCCTTCGCAAAGACGAGGCTGGACGTTCAGACCTACCATGATCCGCAAGCCATGACGACGACCGATCGGCTGCCGACGCGACTGCTGCCGCTTCTGTACCTGGGGACGGCGCACGTGTCGCTGGCCCTCGCGTTTCTCTTCGCCGCGTGCTGGCCGCACGCGGTCGCCGGGTTCTTCTATCACGCCTGGCTCATCGGGCTCGTGCACCTCGTGACGCTGGGCTGGATCAGCTTCTCCATCCTCGGAACGTTCTACATCGTCGGCCCGCTGGCGCTGCAGATGGAGATGCCGCCGCGCGCGTGGGACTACGTCGCGTACGGATGCGCGACCGTCGGCTTGATCGGCATGGTCGGACATTTCTGGATTCAGCAGTACGCAGGCATGGCGTGGTCGGCCGGAAGCGTCGCCAGCGGCGTGTTGTACATGACGGCGCGGATCGCCTGGTGCGTGCGGCGGGCGAAGATTCCGGCGGCCGTGAAGGCGCACATCATCCTGTCGTGCGTGAATTTCTGGCTCGCGGCTGCCATGGGGTTGCTCATCGCGATCGACAAGGTCGTGCATGTCCTGCCGGGGTTCGTTCTGTCGAACGTGTTCGCCCACGCGCATCTCGCCGCGCTCGGGTGGGCGACGCTGATGGTGGTCGGCGTCGGCTATCGGCTGCTGCCGATGACGTTCCCGTCGAAGATTCCGACGGGGCGCTCGGTCTGGGCCAGCGCCGTGCTGCTCGAGACCGGCGTGCTGGGGCTCTTCGCGACGCTCCTGCTGCGCAGCGCCTGGGCGATCGCGTTCGGCCTCGTCATCGTCGCCGGACTCGCGGTGTTCATCGCGCACGTCGTCTGGATGCGCCGTCATCTGGCGGCCCGGCCGCCCAGCGCGCGTCGGATCCAATTCGGCGTGTGGCACGCGGCGAATGCGGGCGCGTCGTTGATCGTCGCCTGCGCAATCGGCGTCGTGCTGCTGGTGGTGCCCATGTCTCCGAAGAGTCTTCAGTGGGCCGCCGCGTACGGCGTCCTCGGTCTCATCGGATTTCTGGCCCAGATGGTCATCGGCATGGAAGCGCGGCTGCTGCCGATGGTCACATGGTTCTGGGCGTACGAGGCGAGCCGCTTTCAGGTGCCGCCACCGTCGCCGCACGTCATGCGCGACCAAATCCTGCAAGCGCTCGTGTTCGGCGGATGGACCGCCGGCGTGCCGGCACTGGCGGTCGGCATGTGGGCGGCCTCAGCGCTGCTGGTCCGCGTCGGCGCATGGGCGTTGTTTGTCGCCGTCGCGCTCGCGACGCTCGACAGCGCCCTCGTCGTCGCGCCCGCGCTCCGTCCATCCCTGGCCCGGTCGAGATCGGCAGCGTGACGACGATCGCCGCGCGTTTGCGCTCCCGCAAAGACGGGGACTCGCCGCTGACGCAAGATGGTCATCGAGAGGAACGCTCGAGCGGATCAGGAGGTTTCGATGGCGCCACACTTCAGGCTCCGCCCAGTCATGCGGCAGGGGACCGCATCCAGCATTCCCGAGACGTGGACACACTACGGCTCGATCGAAGAGGCACGCGCCGGAGCGAAGCACATGTATCACGACGACCGGGTGTTGCGTGTGATGCTGATCGTCGACGGAGCCGGGACGTTCGTCGACTGGATCGAGCGCTGAGCGGAGGCGCAGGCCCGCCTTCCGAATCGTCTGACAACGCCAGCACGGCGGGACAACGACATGATCGCATTCGACGCAGCCCATGCGGCGGTCCATCATCCTTCTGACCGCCGCTTCACGATTTGGATCAAGCCGGCCGTGCTCACGACCGCCGCCACGTTGTTGCTCGTGGCGATTGCCGCCGCGTGGATTCAGATTCGCGTGTGGGGGGTGCCGGTCATCGCACCGGTTCCTCAGGTCAATCCGAACAACCTGCCCTCGCCACACGGATTCCCGCTCTGGGTGCGCTACGGCCATTTCTTCAATTTCCTGTTCGTGATGCTGCTGATGCGCAGCGGGCTGTCGATCCTGATGGATCACCCGCGCATGTACTTCAACGATCACTGCACGCCCGGCAGCGAGTGGATCAGGTTCACGCCGATGACCGTTCCGCGCGACCGGCTCTGGACGGCCAAGGACGACGCGCGCTACATCTCACCGCTCGTCGCCACGCCTGGGTACCGCCACACCGTCGGCATCGCGCGCGCGTGGCACTTCATCAACGTCCACGGCTTCATCATCACGGGCGTGCTCTTCGCGGTCCTGCTCGTCGCGACGGACCAGTGGCGGCGCATCGTGCCGATGTCGCCGGTGGTGCTCGGCCAGGCGTGGAACACCTGGGTGCACTACGCGACCCTTCACATGCCGTCCGAACCGAACGGCTTCTACGGGTACAACGCGCTGCAGCAGATCGCGTATTTCTCGGTGTTCTTCATCTTTGGGCCGGTCGCAATCCTGACCGGCATCGCGATGTCGCCAGCCATCGTGAATCGGTTTCCGTTCTATGCGCGACTCTTCGGCGGCCGGCAGGCGGCCCGGTCGATCCACTTCCTGACGATGGTCGGGTTTCTCGCCTTCCTCGCCGTGCACATCACGCTCGTGGTGATGACCGGGTTCGCACGGAACATGAATCACATCGTGATGGGAACCGACGACACCAACACGGCCGGCATGGTCTGGGGCTTCGTTGGTGTCGGCGCGGTCGTCGCCAGTTGGATCGCCGCGCACTACGTGTCCTGGACGCATCCGCGCGCGCTTCAGCGCACGGTGAATCGCGTGACGTATCCGATGCAGCGCATGACCCTGAACCTGCTGAATCCCCACCAGCGGTATCGAGAGGGCGAGGTCTCACCGTTCTTCTGGCCGAACGGAAAACTCCCCGCACGAGCGGACTGGCGAGCGCTCGCGGCAGAGGGGTTCCAGAACTACCGTCTGGTCGTCGGCGGCCTTGTGGAGCATCCCATTGCCATCTCGCTGGCCGAACTGCGACACCTGGGGACTATCGAACAGATCACGATGCACCACTGTATTCAGGGCTGGACCGGCATTGCAAAATGGACCGGCGTGCCGATGTCGGCCCTCATTCGAGTCGTGCGACCACTCCCAGCGGCACAGGTTGTCGCGTTCTTCTCCTACGGCGAATCTCTCTATGGCGGCACCTACTACGATACTCAGCGAATCGACAACGTGCTCAAGCCCGAATGTCTCCTGGCGTTCGAGATGAACGGACAGCCGCTGCCGATCGTGTACGGCGCGCCGCTCCGCCTCCGCGTCGAGAACCAGCTGGGCTACAAGATGGTCAAGTGGATCGAACGGATCGAATTCGTCGAATCGGAGCGGCAGATCGGACAAGGTCAGGGTGGGAAAAACGAAGACGACGAGTACTTCGATCTGTTGCCGAACATCTGAAAATGTGAATCACCGGAGGGGAACATGTCAGACGCGCGAGAGACAAGTGCCGAACATCGGCGCCCACATCCACAGTCCATGGCTGCGCCGTACCTCGAATTCGATCTGGCCAGAGAAATCGAGCAACTCCTTCACGAGCCAGACTGGTCATCGGGGCAGAACGCAAAGACGCTCGTGAAGTACGATGATCTCCGAGTCGTGCTCATCGCGCTCCGCGCGCGCGCACGAATGCCCGGCCATCAGGCAGAGGGTCGCGTCTCGATCCAATCTCTCCAGGGTCATATACAAGTGCGAGCCGAAGGTCGGACGTTCGATCTCCGGGCGGGAAGTCTCATCGCCCTGGATCGTGGCGTGCCGCACGACGTCGAATCGGTCGAAAACAGCGTGCTGCTCCTGACGATCGCGTGGCCGAAGCGGTGAACGGACCCTTGGCGCTTGCGTCGGGCAGGTCGAGGTCTGCGCGTCCCGACGAACGGTAACGGGAATCTGACGCTCAGTGCCGACGAGTCGGCATCCCGTGTTCGACTCTGAGCGCGCACTCCTCGCGCTCGCATGCGAGTCATGGCACGTCCGATGCTCATCATCCGAGTATCAGGAACGGTGCGATATGGATCGACATGCGCGACGGTTCGCATACGCGTCCTTGTCGGCGTTTGCGATTGCCTTCGGCTGGATCGAAGGAACGGCAGTCGTCTACTTACGCGAGATCTACGCTCGCGAGCTCTCGGCCAACGCGTCGGCGATCGGGAATCTGCCGATAGCGCTCGTCTCGCTGCCCGGATCGCTCGTGGCCGTCGAGATGATGCGCGAGGCGTGCACGATTGTCCTCCTCGCCGCCGTTGCGTGGCTCGCCGGACGGCACATCGCCGACCGCAGCGGCGCATTTCTGTTCTCATTCGGCCTGTGGGATCTGACGTACTACGTGGCGCTGCGGGCGATCGCAGGATGGCCGGATCACTTGAGCACCTGGGACATCCTCTTCCTCATCCCGTCGCCATGGGTCGCTCCTGTCTGGGCGCCCGTGGTTGTGGCCAGCCTCTTCGTGATCGGCGGAACGTACCTCTACTGGACGGCAGGTCGCGACCGTTGGTACCGCTGGATCGACGGCGCAGTGCTGACCGCGGCGGCACTCGTGACGATCGCCGCGTTCCTCTTTGGATCGACAGCGGTCATCGATCATCGGATTCCGGACTCGTTTCCAACCTGGGTCTTCTGGGCTGGTATCCTTTTGGGCGCCGGCTGGTTCGTCTGGATCGAACGGACGAGCGTCCGTTCCGATGACCGCCTCGACGTCTTGCTTCACGACGCGCGCGACCTGGGCGAACGCTTCAATCGATTCGGGCACGACCTGTCCACTCATCCCGATCGCGTAATGGTCGGCATGCCTGATGTTCAAGTCGCCGCGCTGACCGGCGAGATCCATCACCTGTGCGATGAAGTGAAAGACCTGGAGGAGCGCCTGACTCTCGCCGGCCACGCAACCGTCGTCGAACAACCAGACGGGCACGTTCATTAGACCTGGTGGGACGCGCGATCGCACCGACGCACTTTCGCCGCAGAGCGAGCCGTCATTCAGGCGAGCGTCGAATCGTTGGAGCCCGTGGCCTCGAGCATCGCGCGCGACGTGTCGGTCAGCACAAGAATG
Organism: Vicinamibacterales bacterium; assembly: GCA_035652075.1. Classification (GTDB taxonomy): domain Bacteria; phylum Acidobacteriota; class Vicinamibacteria; order Vicinamibacterales; family CAVVIG01; genus Gp6-AA45. The sequence continues at coordinate 13,891 of DASREL010000212.1, read as the reverse complement.
ACGGTTCCGACGGCAAACAGCACCACGAGCGACAAGATCGCCTGACGATACGAGCCGGTCGCGCCGGCTACGAGACCGAACATCAGTGGCCCGATCCAGGAGGTGCCGCGCTCCGTGATCTCGTAGATGCCGAAGAATGCCGCCTCGTGGCCGGCCGGAATCATCTGCGAGAACAGCGATCGCGAGAGCGCCTGCGAGCCGCCGAGCACGACCGCCAGCACGGCTCCCATCACCCACGCCTGCGCGACGGTGTGGAGAAAACCATAGGCGTAGACGACGAGCCCCATCCAAATGCCAAGCGACAGGACGATCGCGTGTTTGGTGCCGATGCGGGCCGCGATACGTTCGAAGCACAATGCGCCTGCGAACGCGACGAACTGCACCATCAGCACGAGTCCCATCAGAAACGATTCGTCCGCGGGGACGCCGCGCGAGACGAACAGCTCCTGCGCGAGGAACACGGATGCGATCGAGATCACCGTCTGAATGGCATCGTTGAACGCCACGCAACCAAGAAGCGCCGGGTGTGCGGCAGCTCCCGGAGCGCGGCCCAGAGCCCGCGCAATTCGGACACGCCGATCGCCACATAGGACAGATCGGCGGGGCGGCTGCGCGCCGGCGCCCGGGTTCGCAACCGCAAGAACGTAATCGCGGCGAAGGCGCCCCACCACGCCCCGGCCGAGAGGGGTGAGATCCGCACCGCCAACGTTCGCGAGATGCCGAGCCGCTGTGAGAAGCTCACCAGAAGGAGATTCGCGGCCAATAGCAGCCCGCCGCCAAGATAGCCCACGGCGTAACCCTGGCTCGAGACCGCATCGCGCCGATCCGCGGTGGTGATGTCGCTCAGGAACGCGTTGTACAGAACGATCGTGACGCGTAGGCGAAGTTCGCCGCGATGAGCAGGAGCCCGCCCGCGAGGTATCGCTGGCCGGTCACGAAGAACAACAAGCACGTCGCGACGACACCGATGTAGCAGAACGCCGCCATCCGGCGCTTCTTCGCCCGGCTGTAGTCGGCGATGGCGCCGAGGAACGGCAGTAGCACGACCTGAAGCGCAACGGACGCCGAGATGCAGTACGGGAACAGCGAGAGAGCCGTCACCGATCCGAACGGGCCAAATGTCGCCACGACGCCGTTGCGTCCGACGAAGTGCTGCGCCATCGCGGTCAGATACGGTCCGGCAAGCGCCGTGATCACCGTCGTCTGAAACGCGGAGTTGGCCCAGTCGTACATCAGCCAGCCCGCGATTTCAGCGCGATCGTTACGTCCGACCCGCGGCTCACTCGACGTCGTCATCACAGGGCGCGGACCGGCGATCGCGACTGCTTCGGAAACTGCCAAGGGGCACCAGTCCAAACTCGGATCGCTCGCCGTACCAGGCATCGACGCCCGTACGGCGCGCATAGGCGATGGCATTGGCAACCGCTGCGTCGCGGGTGGGATACGCGATCTGATCGCCTCCGCCATTGATATGCATCACGTAGACGAGGTGCGACTGTCGCACTTCGGGGATGACGACGACGTCGCCATGGAGCGAAACGTCAAGTGCAGACACGAGAGCCTCCGCGATCGATGTCGAGCAAACCTCGCTCCGGTCCTACGCCTGTGGCGATGTCGAGGTGAATCGATCGTGCAAACGCCGGTGCCGGCACGTCACTCGCAACCGAAGCCGAATGATGGCTCACTCCGCCGGATTGCCGGCGGATCTGCGGTCCGCGAGCCGAAGTTCCGCACTTGGCTCGACGGCCGCGGATCGATGGATGCTGCGCCGCGTCCAGGCGTCGGTGTCGAAGGCGCGCATTCAGTTTCAGCTCTGGGACGGATTCGAACTGAACCCCACGGCTGGATATCCGATCGGCAGACTCCGGTTCCTGAACCGCTCGGCGCTGTACCGGCTCTTGTGGGATCCCGAACTGAACTTCGGCGAGGCGTACATGGCCGGTACGCTCGCGATCGATGGCGATCTCGCCGAGGTCCTCGAGGAGATCTACCGCACGTTCGGTGATCCGCGACGGACGTGGCGGCACCCGTACCGGCGGCACGATCCGCGAGCGGCTCGCGCGAACGTGCACTCCCACTACGACCTGGGCAACCCGTTCTACGCGCTGTGGCTCGACGAGGCCTTGGTCTACACCTGTGCCTATTACGCGACGCCGGAGTCGACGCTCGAGCAGGCCCAGCGCGCCAAGCTCGATCGCGTGTGCCGGAAGCTGCGACTCGCGCCAGGGGAGCGCGTGATCGAAGCGGGATGCGGCTGGGGCGCGTTGGCGCTGTTCATGGCGCGTCACCATGGCGTCCGTGTGCGTGCGTTCAATATCTCGAAGGAACAGCTGGCGTTCGCCCGCGAACGCGCCGAACGCGAGCGGCTCGGCGATCGTGTCGAGTTCATCGAGGACGACTACCGCAACATCAGCGGTACGTGCGACGCGTTCGTGTCGGTCGGGATGCTGGAGCACGTCGGCGCCGATCAGTACGACGTCTTCGGAACGCTAATCGGTCGTCTGCTGACGCCCAACGGCCGCGGCCTGCTGCATTTCATCGGCCGCGATCGCTCGGCGCCGCTGAACGCCTGGATCCGCAGACGCATCTTCCCGGGCGCCTACGCCCCAACGCTCGGCGAGGTCTGCGACCGCATCCTCCAGCCCCACGCCCTGTCGGTGCTCGACGTCGAGAACCTGCGTGAGCACTACGCAAGGACGCTCGACCACTGGCGATCGCGCTTCGACGCGGCCGAGCCCACCGTCGCGTCGATGTTCGACGAACGGTTCGTTCGCGCCTGGCGGCTGTACTTGGCCGGATCGCAGGCGGCGTTCGCCTCTGGGTGGATGCAGCTGTTCCAGATCGTCTTCGCGCGAAGCGGCAGCGTGAACGTCCCGTGGACGCGTGCGACGTCGTAATCGTCGGCGCGGGCCCGGCCGGCTCGACGTGCGCTCGCGACCTGCGGCGGCGCGGCGTCGACGTCGTGCTGATCGACAAAGCGCGGTTTCCACGCGACAAAGTCTGCGCCGGGTGGATCACGCCCGGCGTGATCGACGCGCTGCAATTGAACGTCGAGGAGTACCGCCAGCAGCGGACGCTCGAGGCGATCACCGGGTTTCGTATCGGCGTGATCGGTGACGCCGCGATGTGCGACGTCGACTACGGCCGGCCGGTCAGCTACGCGATCCGTCGCTCGGAGTTCGATCAGTACCTGGTCGATTGTGCCGGAGGCGCGCGGACCGGCGAACACGTCCGAACCATCGAACGCCGCGGCGGCCGATGGATCGTCAACGATGCGATCGCCGCGCCGATGCTCGTCGGTGCGGGTGGTCATCGCTGCCCGGTCGCGCGAATTGTCGACGACGGCCGCGAGCACTCACCGGTGGTCGCCGCCGCGGAAATCGAAGTCGACGTGCGAGGCGACGGATCGAACGTGGTTCGCGATCGCCCCGAACTCTTTCTCGCGCGCGATCTGGCCGGCTACGGGTGGTGCATTCGCAAGGGGGACTACGTGAACGCGGGCTTCGGTCGTGTCGGCGGTCACACGCTCGAGCACGAGGCGTCCGAGTTTCTGCGCTTCCTGCGGCAGACCGGCAGGCTGCCGGCTGACTGCGCTCAAGCGTTGCGCGCGCACGCGTACGGCCTCGCGCCGTTCCATCGATCGCTCGTGACGAACGGTGCGCTGCTGGTTGGCGATGCCGCGTCGCTGGCGCATCGGCTGAGCGGCGAAGGGATTGGCCCAGCGGTCGAATCGGCGCGCTTCGCCGCGGATGCGATTGTGGCGGCCGACGGCGACTACCGGTCCGAGCGGCTGCAGCCGTATGCCGATGCCATCGAGCAACGGTTTGGCCTGACGCGCAGCGATCGGCTGACGGCGTTCGCCGTCAGCTCGCGCCTGTGGACGGCGGCCGTGCGCCACCTGGTCACGCGCCCGTGGTTCGCACGGCACATCGTGCTCGATCGCTGGTTCCTGCAGCGTCACGAGCGACGGCGTCAACGGTGCCCCGATCGGCTTCACGTCACCGGTACGGCCTGACGGCTGTATTGCCCGATCAACTCGGCGTGGGCGAGGACATGGCCGGCCATCGCGCGCTCGACCTGCACGCGTGTGGCGCCGGGTCTCAAGTCGAGCCGCTTGTCGAGCGCGTACAGCGCGAAGTGGTAGCGATGCGGTGGACCGGGCGGCGGACACGGGCCGCCGTATCCGATCTTTCCGAAGTCGTTGCGGCCTTGATGTGCGCCAGAGGGGAGCGTCCCCTTTGGTGCGACGCCTTCGGGCAACTCGTGTTCCGATGCGGGGAGATCGTACACGAGCCAGTGAAGCCATGTCTTGCCGGGCGCGTCCGGATCATCGGCAATCAGCACGAAACTCTCTGCTTCCGCCTGCGCCGCCGTCCACTGGAGGCCGGGGGAGACGTTGGCGCCATCGCACGTGAATCGGATCGGAATGTCCGACCCGTCGTCGAAGCCAAGGGCGTTCAGCCGCATATGTGCCCCGCTTACTCCGGTTCGACCCGTTTTCACCTGTCAGTCGTTCCCGCGAAATCTTTAAGCAAGTGCCGAGCCTTGCGCGGGAGTTGGACCCGTCGCCTCTTATGGGGCAGGTCTTGCACTTGTCAATCGAAAATGCCGAGCGTTGCCGCATTTTCGCCATTGTACCGGCGACGTTGATGAGGTCGCGCGGAGACGCGATCGGTGTCTTGATGGAGGTGTGAGATGGCCGAAGCACTGACGTGGTGGCATCGACCGTGGGTGAGGACGACGGAGAGCATTCTGGCGCACATCGCAGCCATCATCGTCGGCTTCGTGATGATGGTCATTGGGCTCGGGCTTGGCGTGACCATGATCATGTTGCCGGTCGGACTTGTCATCGGTCTGCTTGGCGTCGCGATCTTCGTCGGCGGGCTGTTCGCGCGGATCAATCAAGAGGTGTAAGCACATCGGCGCCAAGCGTCGTCGAGAAAATCGTCCGCATATCTGCCTCGCCTGTCTCCCTTCTGCCTCACGCGCCGATCGAGGAGCAGCCGCGTCCGACATGCGCGCTCACATCAGCACGTGGCCGCGTGTCAGTGACGCGGGTCGGACCGCTTGTCCTCCAACTCGTGGCGCAACGGAATGAGCCGCCGCCGATAGCCTTCCGCGTCGCCGTAGTCCAGGAAGTGACGATAGTGTTCGTGCGGTCCGCGGACGCGCGCCGCGTGGCGTATCGGACACCAGTACTGCTCGGTCCGGGCGGCGATCTCGCGCACGTACGCGAAGACGCCGTTCGCATAGCCGCAGTACATGCAATTGAGCTTCTCGATCGCATTGAGGTAGGCGAGATGCTGGCGATCGATGACCACGTATTTCGACCGTTGCACACGCGCGATGCCGTAGGCGCGGAAGCAAATCGCCTGGTAGAGGCTGATCCAGAAATCCAGCAGCGCGATCGGAACGACCAGCGAATAGATCACCGGTGCGGTGAGCAAATTGGCGATGCTGCTTTCGCGAAGGAAGCGTGGAACGCCCTGCTTCAGTCGCTGATGCGCCAGGTGCACATCGCGTGCGAAGCGAACGCGACCCGCCTCGATGCGGTACCGCCATTGGACTCGGCTGCGGTCGAATTCGGCCTCGAGCTCGCGTTCCAGCCTGGCGATGTGTTCGAGCAGATCGTCAATCCGTGAAGTCATCCTGCAGATGATGGGGGTTGCGAACCCCCACAATCAAATGCCGAGCCGCCTGGCACGACGACCGCTCCGTCTCCGACGCGAGCGGCTTGCCGATTCCGCATAGCGGCCACCGCGAGCCGACCGCTAGAGTCGGGTTGAGGCTTGCAGGGGGCACCCATGATCAGCGCACGTAAGTTCGTCGCTCACCTGACCGTCGTCAGTATGCTTGTCTCTCCGGCGGCGCCCATGGCCGCGGTGACAATGCCGAAGCCCGCGCCGCCGCCGGCCGATGGCGGATGGCCGCGCAACTACACGAGCCCGAGCGGAGCCCGCATCGTTCTGTATCAACCGCAGGTGGTGTCCTGGCCCGACCAGAAGCACATGACGCTGGCGGCCGCGGTGTCCTACCTGGCCAAGGACGCGCCGAAGGCGGCGCTCGGCACCGTCAAGATCGAGAGCGACACGAGGGTGGCGATCGACGATCGGCTGGTCAGCTTCTCGGAATTCACGATCACCGAGACGAACTTCCCCACGATCGCCAAGGAGCAGCTGCGCGACGTCGTCGCCGAGATCAACGCGTCGCTGCCGCGCGAGGAGCGCGTCATCGGCCTCGACCGCGTACTGGCGCAGGTGGATACGAGCGAGGTGAAGCCGAAGAACGTCGACGGCGTCAAGGCCGATCCGCCGCCGATCTTCTACAGCGAGTCGCCGGCGATCCTTGTCAACTTCGACGGCGAGCCGATCTGGAGCCCGATCCAGGGCGTCGATCTGAAGTTCGCGGTCAACACCAACTGGGACGTCTTCCAGTACGCAACCGCCAACGAGTACTACCTCCGCGCGAACGACCGGTGGCTGGTGGCCACGTCGGTCAAGGGCCCGTGGAAAGCGGCTCGCAAGCTGCCCGGCAGCTTCAAAAAACTGCCGGACGATGGCAACTGGGCCGACGTGAAGGCGAGCCTCGCGAAGAACGAGGCCAAGACGTCGGCCACGGTGCCGACGGTGTTCGTCAGTACGGTGCCGGCCGAGATGATCCTCGTGACAGGCGCGCCGACGTACGCGCCCGTCGCCGGCACCCACCTCCTGTGGATCAGCAACACGCCAAGTGACGTGTTCCGGCTGAAGGCGAATGGCCCGGTCTTTTTCCTTGTCGCGGGCCGCTGGTTCTCGGCGCCGTCCTTCAGTGGACCGTGGACGTTCGCGACGCCCACACTCCCCGAGGATTTCAAGAAGATTCCGCTCGAACATCCGCGCTCGCGCGTGCTGGCGTCGGTGCCGGGCACACGGCAGGCGCTCGAAGCGGTACTGCTCGCGCAGATCCCGCAGACGGCGAAGGTGCCGCGGACCGGCCTGCAGGCGCCCGCCGTCGCCTACACGGGCGAGCCGGTGTTCGAGCCGATCCCGCAGACGACGATCGCGCGGGCGGTGAACACAGACAAGGACATCCTCAAAGTCGGCGACCTCTATTACATGTGCTTCCAGGGCGTCTGGTTCCGATCGGCGACGCCCAAGGGACCATGGGAGGTCGCCGACTCGGTACCCGCGCAGGTGTACGACATTCCGATCAACTCGCCGGCGCACAACGTGACCTACGTCACCGTGAACGAGTCCCACGACGACTGGATCGAGTTTGCGTCGGCCGCGGCTTACACCGGGATGATGGTCGCGTGGGGCTGCGCGATGTGGGGCTCGGGCTGGTACTACCCGCCGTACGCCTACGGCGGCGCGTACTACCCGCACTATCCGACGTACGGCTACGGCGCATCGTACAACCCGTGGACCGGCGCGTACTCGCGCGGCGGCGCGGTGTATGGACCGTACGGCGGCGCCGGCTACGGCGCACGCTACAACCCGTCGACCGGCACCTACGCGCGCGGCGCGGTGGCGTACGGACCCGGCGGCGCGGCAGGCGCGGCGCAGGCGTGGAATCCGCGCACCGGCACGTACGCGCAGACGCGCCAGGGCTCGAACGTGTACGGCAGCTGGGGCTCGACGCAGGTGCAGCGCGGCGATCAATGGGCATCGACGTCGCGGGCGACCAATCGTCAGACCGGTACGACGACGCGCGCGACGACGGGCAGCGGCGGCGGCGGCGCGATCACCCGCAATCAGGCGGGGCCTGGCGGCGTCAGCGGCGCGGCGAGGACGGCAGGCGGCGACGTGTACGCCGGCCGCGACGGCAACGTCTACCGCAACACCGGCAGCGGCTGGCAGAAGTACGACAGCGGCGGGTGGAATTCGGTGAACAAGCCGTCGCAGATGCCTGCGGGCACGACGGGGCGGTTCGGCAGCGAGGCGTTGACGCGGCCGAGCACGCTCGATTCGGCCACGCGGAATCAGCTCAATCAGGATCGCGTCTCGCGCAGCGACGGTGCGCGGCGCACGAGCGATCAGAGCCGCTATAGCAGCAGCTCCGGGTCGCGCGCGCGATCCAGCGCGGGCAGCTACCGTCCGAGCGGCGGCGGCATGTCGCGCGGCGGCGGCGCGCGTGGAGGCGGCCGGCGCCGGTAGGGTCGGAGGTTGTGATGGGCGGACGAGGATGGTTCGTGCCGGCGTTCTACGCGGGCTTCGCCATCGCCGCCGGACTTCTGTTGCCGCGACTCGAAAGCCGGTTGCTCCCGGGGCTCGCGGCGGCCATGAGTGTCTCGGCGGCGATGGCGATCTACTCCTCGATCGCGTCGGGGATGATCGCGCTCACCGGCATCGTCTTCTCGCTCGTCTTCGTGATGGTGCAGTTCAGCGCCACCGCCTATTCGCCGCGCCTGGTGGCGTGGGTGGCGCGCAGTCCGCTGATCGCGCATGCGCTCGGCATCTTCACCGCCACGTTTCTGTACGCCATTTCCGCGCTCGCGTGGGTCGATCGGCGCGGCACGAATACCGTGCCGCTGATGAGCGGCGCGCTCGTCCTCCTGCTGCTGGTGGCGAGCGTCGGCATGCTCATCGGGCTGATCGATCGGATCGGCTTCCTGGCGGTCAACCGGATGCTGTCGTTCACCGGCGACCAGGGGCGCGCCGTCATCGAGTCGGCGTATGCGGACCGGATCGATGGCGCCCGTCCGATCGCGAGCGTGACGCCGCGGGCGCCGTTGACGCAGACGATCGTGTACCGAGGCCATCCGCTCGCCGTGCAGGCCGTCGACGTGGAGGCGCTGGTCAAGCACGCCCGCCGCGCCGACGCGTTCATCGAAGTCGTGGCGACGGTCGGCGACACCGTCTCGGCCTCGGCGCCGCTGCTGCGCGTGTTTGGGGGCGCCCGTCCGCTGAGCGAGCACACGCTCAGGCGCGCCGTCAAACTCGGGCGCGACCGCACGTTCGAGCAGGATCCGAAATACGCGATCCGCTTGCTGGTCGACATCGCGATCCGCGCTCTGTCGCCGGCGGTGAACGATCCGACGACCGCCGTGCAGGCGCTCGATCAGATTGGCGATCTGCTGATCCGCCTCGCGCCTCGCCAGCTCGAAGCCGGCGCCTACCGCGATCACGACGGCGTGCTCCGCCTCGTCGTGCGGCTGCCTGCGTGGGAAGATTTCCTGCGGCTCGCGTTCGACGAAATCCGCACCTACGGCGCCGGCAGCGTCCAGGTGATGCGACGCATGAAGGCGCTCGTCAGCGATCTCGCGGCCGACGTGCCGGCCGATCGACGCGACGCCGTCGTCGCGTGGCAGAACCGTCTGGATCGAACCATCGCGCGCACCTTCGCCGACGTCGAGGATCAGCGCGAGGCGTCCGTCGAAGATCAGCAGGGGCTGGGCGTACCGCGCGCCCGGCCGGCGGCATGACGCCATGGAACCGATCGACGTCGCCCTTCGCTTCGGCGTGCTGGCCCTCGAAAACGGCGGCACGGGCGCGTTGGCGGATCGCGCGTTCGCGAGCGTGCTGAAGAGCGCCGGCGTCAACGACGGCTTCGCGGTGTGGCGCCTCGACTCGGCGAGCGGGGGACGCACCTGCGATGGGCACGCGCTGGTCCACGCGGTCGGGCCCGTCGGCGTCAATCTGCGGCGCGTCTGGGAGATCGCCGCGCTGACCGATCGCGCGTCACGCGGCGCCGTGCCGTTCGATGCATTCGACGCCGAGATCGATCACATCGCGGCACTCGGCCCGTCGTACGGCCCGTGGACGACGGTCGCCGCGACGGCGCTGCTCGCCGGACTGTTCGCGAGGACGCAGAACGGCGACTGGGCGGGGTTTCTGATCGCCGCGGGCGCCGCCGCGGCCGGGCAGGCGGTGCGTGTGTGGCTCCTCGCGAGGCAGATGGCGATTCCCGCCGCGACGTTCGCGGCGGCCCTGCTCTCCGCGGTGACCGCCGCCTTTGGCCTGCAGTTCCGGCTCGTGAGCGACGCGCCCGGGACGCTGATGGCCGCGGTGATCTACCTGATTCCCGGGCTGCCGCTCATCAACGGCTTCTTCGACATGGTGACGCCGCGCTTTCTGGTGCTCGGCGCCCAGCGCCTCGCGAGCGCCGTCCTCATCGTCACGCTGACGGCGATCGCGGTCGCGCTGGCCGTCGCCGTCATGAGGTGACATGTGGAGCTGATGCTGGCGCTGCTGCCGAACGCGCTGTGCGCGGCGGGAACCGCCGCGATGCTGGCGGTCGTCTTCACGGCGCCGCCGCGCTACGTGCTGCCATCGTTCGCCTGCGGTCTGGCGGCGCTGCTCGCCCGCGATCTGCTGGCCGCGAGCGGCATGAACGTCCACTGGGCGACCGCGGTCGCGTCGGCCGGCGCGGTGATCGCCGCCGCGGCGGTGACGCCGGAGCATGCGGTCGTGCCGGTGGTGCTGATCGCCGCGGTGCTCCCGCTCGGCGCGGCGGTCGCCGTCTTCACCGCGATGATCGAATTGCTTCGCGTGTCGTCGGTCGAGGGCGCCGCGCTCGTCGATGCGTCGGTCAAGTTGAGCGCCAGCCTCGGCAAGGCCTTCACGACCTTCGTTGCGATCGCGCTCGGGTTGCAGATCGGCGTCGCGGCCGTCCGCGCCGCACGCCATGAACAGGACGGCTGATATGGCTACTGAAGTGTTGACCCCGCCGGCGGACGCGCCGGCCGTCGCGCCGGCGCCGCCGCCGGCTGTTTCGCCGGACACACGCGCGGCCGCCGGGAAGGCGCTGCGCGACACCGTCACCCGCGAAGCGCTGGGCCTGTGGAAGGCTGACAAACATCGCACCAGCCCGATCGACATCCTGAAGGCGTCCGACGCGGATCGGCTGCCGAACCTCGTGCCGATCCGGTACGGGCGGATGCTGCAGTCGCCCTTCACGTTCTATCGCGGCGCCGCGGCGGTGATGGCCGCCGATCTGGCCCACGCGTTCACGACCGATCTCCGCGTGCAGGCGTGCGGCGATTGCCATCTCGTCAACTTCGGCGGCTTCGCGACGCCGGAGCGCAACGTCATCTTCGACATCAACGATTTCGACGAGACGCTGCCGGCGCCGTGGGACTGGGACGTGCGGCGCCTCGTCGCGTCGATCGTGCTCGCCGCGCGATCGATCGGATTGTCGGACAAGCAGGGCCGCGACTCGGCGATCGCGTGTGCGCGCAGTTATCGCGAGCACCTGAAGGACTTCTCGGAGATGGATCCGCTCCGGCTCTGGTACACGCAGATCACGTCCGACGTTTTCCTCCAGAGCGCGCCGCAGGGCGAGCGCAAACGCATTCGGAAGCGCATTGACAAGGCCATGGCGCGCGGCGGCTCCGAACTGGCCTATCCCGAGCTCGCGGGTGTCGTCGGAGGGCAGATCCACATCAGCGAGCAGCCGCCGCTGATCTTCCATCCGGAAGAATCCAAGGCGCCCGATTTCCGGAAGACGATCGAGGACGTACTGCACGCCTACCGTGAAACGCTGGCCGACGATCGGCGCGCGCTGCTCGACCGCTATAGCTTCGTGGACGCGGCCATCAAGGTCGTTGGCATTGGCAGCGTCGGACGCCGATGCTGGATCGCGCTGTTGATGTCGGAGAGCAACAGCCCGCTGTTCCTGCAGATCAAGGAATCGGTTGCTTCGGTACTCGAGCCGTTCGCCGGGAAGAGCCTCTACCCGCATCACGGTCAACGCGTCGTGATGGGGCAGCGCCTCATGCAGCCCGCGTCGGACATCTTTCTGGGCTGGGTGACGGCCCCGAACGGTCGGCACTTCTACGTACGGCAGTTGCGCGACGCGAAGATCAAGCCGCTCGTCGAAACGTTCAATGCGGAACTGCTCGAAGCGTACGGAGGGGCCTGCGGACTGGTGCTCGCCCGGGCGCATGCGAAGGCGAGCGAGATATCGGTGACGATCAGCGCCTATCTCGGATCCTCGAGCGACGAGTTCGACGAAGCGATGGGCGAGTTCGCCGTCGCGTACGCCGATCAAACCGAGAAGGATCACGCCGCGCTGAAGGCCGCAGTACGGAAGGGGAAGATCACCGTGCTCGAGGAGGAGGAGGCGTGACGTGGACGAATTCCTCGCGCGCGGATGGGAACAGCTGACGGGCCGGCTCACCGGCCCGATGGCGTTCCGCTTCGTGATGCAGCCGACGATGGCCGCGATCCTCGCCGTGCGCGCAGGCCTGGCCGACGCGCGGAGCGGTCAGGGCGCGTACTTGTGGGAAGTGATCACGAATCCCGCCGAGCGCCGGCGCCTGCTCCGCAGCGGCGCGCGCCACATCGCGACGGTGTTCGCCGTCGCGTGCGCGCTCGACGTCGCATATCAGCTGTTCATGTTCCGCTGGATCTACCCGGGGCAGACGCTGATCGTCGCCGCGCTCCTGGCGATCGTGCCGTACATCGTCATCCGCGGACCGATCGCGCGTCTGCTTCGCGCGTGGCGACTCGTGCGTCAGTAGCGCCACCCGCGGCGCTTCGCTATCGGAAGCACGATTAACCAGACGCGGTTGTTCGCGAAACGCTCCTGCCCGTCTGCACTCACCGAGTTGCGCGCGAATCCTGCCAGGACGACCAGCGCGCGCGCATTGTTGCCGAAATCGCATAGCTCGCCCGACCGAGCTCCTTCACTCTTGAATCCATGAGCAACCGGCTTGTGACCAGCGCACTATGTGCGAGTGCGCTTGCGATATCCGTAGGTTCAGCGCACGCGCAAGAGCAGCAACCGCAGCCTCCCGCCACTCCCCTCGTCTGTGCATCCGCGGCGGGTGAGCGTCAGGTGTGTCCCGGCGACACGTCCGCCGGCGTCGCACTCGTCAAGTCCACCGGCACCGCCGCCTGCCTGCTCGGCAAGACCTGGGGCTACGACGACGCCGGCGTGTGGGTCGCGGAGGGGTGCAGCGGCGAGTTTCAGTTGGGGGAGATCGCAGCCGCGCCGGCTGGCGCGCCTGCTCCTCCCGCGGCGAAGCCGCCGTACGTGCCAGTGGAAACGTGGGGAGAGTTCGATCCCGGCAAAGGCTTCCTCATCGGACGAAGCGCGCTCGGAGAGCTGGACATCAGCGCGTACGCGTTGGTGCGCTACGTCAACCAGATGCCCGGCGAGCAGACGTTCAAAGATCATCTTGGGAACACGCGCACGGTCGACGGCCGCAACGACATCTGGCCGCACCGCGTCATGGTCTTCCTGAAAGGCTGGGTGGGCGACCCGCGGCTGATCTACGCGATCACGCTGTGGACCGTCCTCGACACCAACCAGAACGCCATCTTCGGCAACCTTGGCTACCAGTTCAGCCGGAAGTTCAGCGTGTATGCCGGTCTGAACGGAAACCCCGGGACCCGCTCACTCCAAGGCTCTCATCCGTTCTGGCTCGGCAACGACCGCGTGATGGCCGACGAGTTCTTCCGGCCGTTCTTCGGATCCGGCGTCTGGGCTCAGGGCGAACCTGTGTCCGGCGTTTGGTACAACGTGATGCTGAGCGATACGAGCAGCATCCTCGGCGTCAAATCGAGCCAGCTCGATCGCGTGTACACGACCGGCGCGTCGATGTGGTGGATGCCGACGACGAAGGAATTCGGCCCACGCGGCGCGTATGGCGACTGGGAACAGCACCAGCAGGTTGCGACGCGGTTCGGCTTCTCGTCGACGTGGAGTCCCGAGCAGCGCTTCACCAACACCTCCGGTGGCACCGACAACACCACGCTCAGGCTCGCCGACAGCGTGAACGTGTTCGACACGGGCGCGCTGGCGTCCGGCGTCACGGTGAACCAGGTCGACTACAAGGTCCTCTCCTTCGATGCGGGCGTGAAGTACCGCGGCTTCTTCCTGCAGACGGAAATCTACAATCGCTGGCTCGATCACTTCGAGGCGGACGGCCGCCTGCCGGTCAGCAGCATCCACGACCAGGGCTTTT
>DASREL010000211.1:0-21726 GCA_035652075.1 Vicinamibacterales bacterium | reverse complement strand
GAAGATGTCAGCCATCACCCTTTAGCCTTTGGGAATTAGCCTTTCGCGTCCTTGTATTCCTCGTACCAGGCCATCTGGATGGCTTCCAGTTTCGGTTCGTTCGATCCCTTCGGGTCGTCGTCGAAGCCGTCGAGTGCCATGACACGTTCACGCAGGTCGGTAAAGCGGACGCCCAGCGGATCGACGTCCGGAAATTTTTCCGCGAGGGCGATGCCGATGTCTTCCGAATCCGTCCACTTCATCGAGCGACCTCTTCTTTCTTGCGATCCGATTTCCCGAGCTGGATGCCGCCGCCTTCCTGCACGTAGTTCCGCGTATACATCGGGAATTCGCAGGTGACGTCGCCTTTGATCACCGCCTGGCAGCCGAGGCGCGACTGATGCGTCAGCCCCCACGCCGTGTCGAGGCGATCGGCCTCGTCGTCTTCCATCTCCGACAGGTTCTGTTCGCCCTCGCGGATGATGACGTGACAGGTGGTGCAGGCGCAGCTGCCGCCGCAGGCGTGCTCGAGCGGGACGCCGTGGTTCTTGGCGACGTCGAGGAACGATTCCGGCTTGCCGTGATGCGAGTACGGCAGCCTGCCGCTCTCGAATTCGACGACCGTTGGTTCGCCGTCGATGATGAAGGTGACTTTCGGCATCAGAGTGAGTCCACGTTCTTTCCGGACAACGCGGCGTGGACCGAACGGTTCATCATCACCTCGGCGAGGTGCTGCGTGGCGTCGTTCAACGCTTTCGTCCATTTCTGAATCGTCTCGCGGTCGGTCGATCCCATGACCATCTTCAGGCCGGCGATGACCGATTCGATTTTCTGGCGCTCGCCGTCGCCGAGTTCGGCTTTCTCGATCGCGGCGAAGTCGGGATCGCGCAGCGATTTTTCCGTCGCATTGATCACCGTCTCCGCTTCGTTGCGCGCCTCGATCAGCATGCGCGCCGCGAAGTCGGCCTCGGCATGCTCGAACGAATCGAGCAGCATCTGCTCGACCTGCTCGTCGGTCAGGCCGTACGACGGCTTCACTTCGATCGACTGCTCGACTTCGGTCCGCAGTTCGCGCGCGGTGACGCTGAGGATGCCGTTCGCGTCGATCTGGAACTGCACGTGCACGCGCGGAAGTCCAGCCGGCATCGGCGGGATGCCGCGCAGCTTGAACCGCGCCAGCGACCGGTTGTCCTCCACGAGTTCGCGTTCGCCCTGCAGCACGTGGATGTCGACGGCGGTCTGATTGTCGACGCCGGTCGTGAACATTTCGCTGCCGCTCGCCGGGATCGTCGAGTTGCGCATGATGATCTTCGACACGACGCCGCCCATCGTCTCGATCCCGAGCGACAGCGGCGTCACGTCGAGCAGCAGCATCTCGCGGTTGCCCGTGATCAGGATGTCGGCTTGCACCGCTGCGCCGAGCGCGACCACCTCGTCGGGATTCAGGTCGCTGTGCGGCGCGCGGCCGAACAACTCTTCGACCTTGCGACGCACGAGCGGAATGCGCGTCGATCCGCCGACGAGGACGACCTCTTCGATGTCCGACGGCTGCAGGCCTGCGTCGGCAAGCGCCTGGCGGCAGGGGCCGAGCGTCCGCTCGACGATCGGCATGATCAGCGATTCGAATTCGGCGCGCGTGATCGTCCGGCCGCCGATCGTCGTCTCTTCCCGTTCGGACAGATCCCACTTCGCCTGGATCACCGCTTTCCGCACATCCTGTCCGTAGCCGGTGCCGAGGTGCTCCATCAACAGGTTGTCGATGTCGTCTCCGCCCAGGTGTGTGTCGCCGTTGGTTGACAGCACCTGGAAGACGCCGTCCTCGACGCGAAGAATCGAGATGTCGAACGTGCCGCCGCCCAGGTCGTACACAGCGATGACGCCGGAGTGTTTCTTGTCGAGACCGTAGGCCAGTGACGCTGCGGTCGGCTCGTTGATGATACGCAGCACCTCGAGGCCGGCAATGCGACCGGCATCACGCGTCGCGGTCCGCTGCGCATCGTTGAAGTACGCGGGAACCGTGATCACGGCGCGGTCCACTTCGTTGTCGAACTCGCCCTGCTCGGCAAAATACGCTTCGGCGCGGCGCTTCAACTCGCGCAGCACGAACGCCGAAATCTCCGGCGGTGTGAATGCCTTGTCGCCGAGACCAATCGTGACGACCGCGTCGCCGCCGATCGCGAACGGGAAATGCTTCGCCTCGCCGCGGACGTCGTCGAGCCCCTTGCCCATGAAACGCTTGACGGAGTACGCGGTGCGGCTCGCGTCGGTCAACAACCGGCGCTGCGCTTCGCGCCCGACGTAGACGGTCCCCTTCTCGTCGATCGACACGATCGACGGCACCAGCGCGTCGCCGCCCTTGTCGCGGATCACGAACGGCACGCCGTCCTTGACGTAGGCGACCAGCGAATTCGTCGTCCCGAGATCGATTCCGACAACCTTGCTCACGCGGTCAGTTCCTTCTCGATGCCGGCCAACAGATTATTGATGTAGTTCCGCTCCAGGATGCGTTCGCGAAGCGACTCGAGAACCTGTCGATCGCCAGCCGCATCCCACTTCGCCGACAGCGCCTTCAAGTCCTGTTCGTGCGCGTCGCGCTTTTCCTCGATCGGTTTGCGCGCGCGCTCGAGCCGGACGCGGATGTCGTCGGCTGATGCACCGTTCGCCCGCGCCTCGCGGATCTCGTCGAGTTCCTCGTTGAGCGCGAACACCTCTTCGAGGAGCGACGGCGGCGCGGCGGTTGCCGTGGTCGTCATCCCTTCGAGCTTCAGCAGATACTCGATGCGCGCGACCGGATTCTTCAGCGTCCGGTACGCGTCGTTCAAGTACGACGTGTTCTCGAGACTCGCGCGCCGCTCGGCCGGTGACGCGTTGTAGAAGAAATCTGGATGGAACTGCCGGCTGAGGGCGCGATAGCGTTGCTCGAGATCAGCCACGTCGAGATTCAGCTTGCGGGGCAGGCCGAGGAAGCTGAAGAAGTTACGCTCCGAACGAGCTTCCACAACCGCAGGTCGTTTTCGCGTTCGGGTTATTGAACACGAACCCCTTGCTGATCAGGTTCGTGTCGTAATCGAGCACGGTGCCGTCGAGATACAACAGGCTTTTCTTGTCGATGAAGATCTTCGCCCCGTCCGGTCCCTCGAAGACCTGATCGCCGAGCCGCGCCACCCGTTCCCACGCGAACGTGTAGCTCAAACCCGAGCAGCCGCCGCCCTTGACGCCGACGCGCAGTCCGCCGTCGCTGATGCCTTGCTTCTCCATCAGCGTGCGAATCTTGCGCGCGGCGGTGTCACTGATCTGAATCATGGCCGTCACAGGGCAGGCCTAAAGGCCTGCGCTACACCTGTAGCGCAGCCCTTCAGGGCTGCTACGCCGTCGGCTGCGCGGCCTTGTCGGCCGTTTTGCCCGTCGCATCCTGCTTCTTCTTGTAGTCGGAAATCGCGGCCTTGATCGCGTCTTCCGCGAGCACCGAGCAGTGGATCTTGACCGGCGGCAGGCTCAGCTCGTTGACGATGTCGGTGTTCTTGATCGCGAGCGCCTGATCGACCGTCTTGCCCTTGAGCCACTCGGTCGCGAGGCTCGAGCTGGCGATCGCCGACCCGCAGCCGAACGTCTTGAACTTCGCATCGTCGATGATCCCCGTTTCTGGGTTCACCTTGACCTGCAGCTTCATGACGTCGCCGCATTCCGGCGCGCCGACGAGACCGGTCCCGACGTTGACGTCGTCTTTCGGCAGCGAGCCGACGTTGCGCGGGTTTTCGTAGTGATCGATGACCTTGTCTGAATAAGCCATTGTCTTAGTGTCCTTCTGTCTGCCACTGCATCGTGGACAGATCGACGCCTTCTTTGGCGAGTTCGTAGAGCGGTGACATGTCGCGCAGCCGCGAGACGACGCTCGTCAGCTTGTCGGCGACGTAATCGACTTCTTCCTTCGTGGTGAAGCGTCCGAGCCCGAAGCGGATCGACGAGTGTGCGAGGTCGTCGCCGGCGCCGAGCGCCTTCAACACGTACGACGGCTCGAGGCTCGCCGACGTGCACGCGGATCCTGACGAGACCGCGACGTCGTTGATGCCCATCAACAGCGATTCGCCTTCGACGTACGCGAAGCTGATGTTCAGGTTGTGCGGCAGGCGATGCTCCATCGACCCGTTGATGTAGAGCTCGTCGAGCTGCTTGTGCAGCTTGTCGTTCAAGTAGTCCCGCAGACCGCGGAGCCGTTCGCTTTCGGTCGCCATTTCGTTCTTGCAGATCTCGGCGGCTTTGCCGAAGCCGACGATGCCGGGCACGTTCAGCGTGCCGCTGCGCATGCCGCGCTCGTGACCGCCGCCATCGATGATCGGCGACAACAGCACGCGCGGGTTGCGGCGCCGCACGTAGAGCGCGCCGACGCCCTTCGGCCCGTACATCTTGTGCGCGCTGATCGACGCCATGTCGACCTTGAGATCGTTGACGTTGAACGGAATCTTGCCGACCGCCTGCACGGCGTCGGTGTGGAAGAGGATCCCCTTCTCTTTCGCGATCGCGCCGATCTCCGCAATCGGCTGGATGACGCCGATCTCGTTGTTGGCCGCCATGATCGTGATGAGGATCGTCTTGTCGGTGATCGCCGCCTTCAACTCGTCGAGGCTGATGCGTCCGTCCTTCTGCACCGGCAGATAGGTGACGCGGTAGCCCTCTTTCTCGAGGCGCTTGCACGTGTCGATGACCGCTTTGTGCTCGGTCACGCACGTGATGATGTGGTTGCCCTTCTCGCGATACATCTCGGCGACGCCGCGGATGGCGAGGTTGTCCGACTCGGTCGCGCCGCTCGTGAACACGATTTCTTTCGCGTTCGCGCCGATCAGATCCGCGATCTGCTTGCGTCCCTTCTCGACGGCTTCTTCGGCCGCCCAGCCGAACGGGTGGTTCCGGCTCGCCGCGTTGCCGAAGTCGGTCGTGAAGTACGGCAGCATCGCCTCGAGCACACGCGGATCGACCGGTGTCGTCGCGTGGTAGTCCATGTAGATCGGAAGTTTCACAGTCATAAAATTACGGATGCGTGTACAACGTTGCGGTCTTCGCGACCGGAGGCGGCGGCACGTCAGCCGCAAGTTCCGCGATCGTGCACTCGCCGAGCGCGGTCAAGATTCGTTCACGCACGCGCCACAACGGGTCGCGCACGTTGCATTTCGAAAACTGGTCGCAGTTGCCTTCTTCGCTCGAACACGCGGTCACCGTCACCGGACCGTCGATCGCCTGGATCACGTCGGCGACCGAAATGTGCAGCGGCGCCCGCGCGAGCTGGTAGCCGCCGCGCGTCCCCTGCTGCGACGCGAGCAGCCCGCGGCGCACCAGTTTCTGCAGCACCTTGGCCATCAGCTCGATCGGAATGTCGTAGAGCTCGGCGATTTCGCGCGCGCTGGACGATCCCCGATCGCCCCGCAAGGCGAGGTGCTTCATCGCCATCAACGCGTAATCCGCCTTCTTCGACAATCGCAGCATGTCTATCCGACCATTATATCCGACCCCTGAAGTCGGGGTTCAATATTTCGGCTGACTTGGGTCAACCTGGTCAATCCAGGCCAAGATGCCGCCCTTGAGGTTGAGCACCCGCTTAAAGCCCTGAGAGCGCAGGAAATCGGCCGCTTTTCCGCTGCGCGCCCCCGATTTGCACTGCATCACGTACTCGGTGTCCGGATCGAGCTCGTTGATGCGCTTGGGGACATCGCCGAGAGGAATCAGCGTCGAGCCCTGGATTCGGTTGATCTGGTACTCGTGGGGCTCGCGGACGTCGATGATGGTGACCTTCTCGCCGCGATCCATTCGCGCCTTCAATTCAACTGGCGTGATCTCGGTTGCGCTGTTCACGGTGACGGGCTCCGGTGCGGCAGGGCGAACGCCGCAGAATTGGTCGTAATCGATCAACGTCGTGACGGTCGGGTGCGTGCCGCACACCGGGCACTCGGGATCCTTGCGCAGCTTCAATTCGCGGAACTTCATGCGCAGCGCGTCAACGATCAGGAAGCGGCCGATGAGCGGCTCGCCGATGCCGGTGATCACTTTGATCGCCTCGGTCGCCTGAATCACGCCGACGAGTCCCGGCAGGACGCCGAGCACGCCGCCTTCGGCGCAGCTCGGCACGAGCCCGGGCGGCGGCGGTTCCGGATACAAGCAGCGATAGCACGGACCGTTCTTCGTCGCGAACACCGACGCCTGTCCTTCGAATCGAAAGATGCTGCCGTACGCGTTCGGCTTGCCGAGGATCACGCAGGCGTCATTGACCAGATACCGCGTCGGAAAGTTGTCGGTGCCGTCGACGACGATGTCGTACGGCGCGAAAATCTTCAGCGCATTCTCCGACGTCAGCGCCGTTTCGTAGGTCTCGACGTGGACATTCGGGTTGAGCGCGCCGAGTCGATCCTTCGCTGACGCGAGCTTCGGACGACCGACGTCCGGCGTGCCGTGCAGAATCTGCCGCTGCAGGTTGCTGAAATCGACCGTATCGAAGTCGACGATGCCGAGCGTGCCGACGCCGGCGGCGGCGAGATACATCGCGACCGGCGATCCGAGTCCGCCGGCGCCGATGCACAGGACCTTCGACGCTTTCAGCTTGCGCTGCCCGTCGATGCCGACCTCCGGCATGATCAGATGCCGCGAGTAGCGCTTGTATTCGTCGGGTGTCAGGTCAGTTGCAGCGGCAGTTGCAGTTGCGGTTGTCGATGGCACTCCTCCGGCAACTGACGGGATGATGCTGACCGTGTCGCTGGCGCTGACCGGCGTCTGCTCTTTCTGCAAATACCGAATGTCCTCGTCGTTCACGTACACGTTGACGAAGCTGCGCAGCTTGCCTTGATCGTTGTAGAGATGCGCCTTCAGTCCCGCGTGCTTCGTCGTGAGATCGGCGAGCAGTTCGCCAATCGTCGACCCCTGCGCGTCGACGCTGTCCTGCTTATCGGTAAACGGCCGGAGCGGTGTGGGAATCAGAATTTTCGGCATGATGCAGTCGTCCCTCGTCGAAACTCGATCGATCTTCTTTCAAAAACCAGACGGTCATATCCCCGGCGCTGCCCGACATCACCGACACGATGATGTAGGCGAACGTCGGCCACGCATGATCGAGGTCGTACTGCGAGGGCCGCGCCGGGTGATCGGGGTGTGAATGATAGAAGCCGAGCAGCTCGCCGCCGAGCGCGGAGGCCTGCTTTTCGGCTTCGCGATAATCCGACGGCCGCACGAGGAAGCGCCTGCGCGGACCTTCTTCGGTCGTATTCGCCAGCGGCACGATCGCCGTCACGCGATCGCCCGCACCGACGAGCGCACCGCAGCACTCGTGTGGAAACGTGTCCTGCCCGTGTGCGCGGATGGCCGCGTCGACATCCGGCGTGATCGTCAGCGTCCGTTCAGTCATTGGCCGTCCAGAACGATTCGGTGAGATATTTTTCCGCACCGTCGGGAAAGACGGTGACGATGACGGCGCGATCGGTTTTCGAGCGATCGATCGTCCTGGCGACCTGCAGCATCGCGCACATCGCCGCGCCCGACGAAATGCCCGCCATCATCCCTTCCTCGCGGGCGAGGCGGCGCAGCATGCGATACGCATCTTCGGTATCGACGCGAAGATCGGCGTCCGCGAGCGTGGGATCGTAAATCGCCGGCACGATCGCCGATGCCATGTGCTTCAACCCCTCGAGGCCATGGAACGGCGAGTCGGGCTGAAACGAGATCAACCTGATCGACGGGTTGTATTTGCGAAGCCGGCGTCCTGTCCCGACAAATGTGCCGCTCGTGCCGAGGCCTGCCACGAAGTGCGTGATGCGGCCGCTCGTCTGCTCGATGATTTCAGGCGCGGTCGTGTCGAAATGCGCACGCCAGTTCGCCTCGTTGCTGTACTGGTCGGGATAAAAGTAGCGGTCCGGATCGTCGGCGTAGAGTCGCCGCGCTTCGCGAATCGACCCGTCAGTGCCCTCGAGCGGACTGGTGAGCACGAGCTCGGCCCCGAGCGCGCGCAGGATCAGCTTGCGCTCCGGGCTGGCGTTCTCGGGGACGCAGAGTTTGACCTTGTACCCGCGGGCGGCGCCGACCATCGCGTACGCAATGCCGGTGTTGCCCGAGGTCGCATCGAGGATCGTTTTCGATCGATCGAGCTTGCCGCTGTGCTCGCCTTCGAGGATCATGCGCGCGGCCGCACGATCCTTGACCGACCCGCCGGGGTTCTGCCACTCCGCCTTTGCGTACAGTTCCACGCCCGGCGTCTCGCGCTCGAACTGGTGGAGACGCACCAACGGGGTCCGTCCGATCATGTCGAAGACGGACGAGCCAGGGGCGCGATCAAGAATGGAAGCGTGTGACGGCGACATCGATGTCCGACCGAAGAAGTCCTGATTCTATCAA
This sequence comes from Vicinamibacterales bacterium, assembly GCA_035652075.1. Taxonomy (GTDB): domain Bacteria; phylum Acidobacteriota; class Vicinamibacteria; order Vicinamibacterales; family CAVVIG01; genus Gp6-AA45. Next base: position 13,380 of record DASREL010000211.1, on the reverse strand, counting down.
ACTCGGGGGATGGCTATTCCGGCACCGGACCTCGTTGCCGGTGCCAATCGCCCTCGCGATCGTCTTGATCCCTCACGGTGAGACGCCGACACCCGCCGTCCAGATCCTTCTCGGCGTTGCACTTACAGCCGCTGGCGAGGCCGTTCGGCTTTGGGGCGTACACCATATCGGGGTCATTTCACGGACACGCAGCGATCGGCTGGGGCCGCTGATCGACACCGGTCCGTTCGCCTATGTCCGCAATCCGCTGTATATCGGGAACATCCTGCTGTGGGTGGGATTCGCGGTCACCGCCGGAATCCTGTGGGTCGCCGCCGTCGCGTTGGTGCTGCTCGCGGTCGAATATCACTTCATCGTGCGGTGGGAAGAGGCGCTGCTGCTCGAGAAGCGTGGGGAGGAGTACCGAGATTACTGCGACCGCGTTTCGAGATGGTTGCCTACCACGAAGACCACGAAGACCACGAAGACCACGAAAAACACGAAGACCACGAAGAGCACGAAACTCACGAAAGAAGCCACTCAAAGGGATCTTCGTGAGCTTCGTGAGCTTCGCGATCTTCGTGGTTTGCGCGCTACGCTCTTTTCCGAGCGCGGGACGTTGCTCGCGATCGCGGCGGGGTACTTTTTGCTGTGGTTAAAGGCTCGTTTCTGAGCGTTTGCCAGAGATACCAGCTCGCCACAGATCGGTATGGCTTCCACGCTTCGCCCAGCTTCTTGACGCGATCCGGTTTCGGTCGCTTCCGCATCCGATACAGCCGCTGAATCGCGTTCAGGATTCCGAGGTCGCCCACCGGCAGCACGTCCGGCCGGTGCAGGCGGAACATCAGGAACATCTCCGCCGTCCATCGACCAAATCCCTTGACCGCGACGAGCCGCTCGATCACGTCTTCGTCCGGCAGATCGTCGAGGGCGTTCAGATCGAGCCGGCCGTCCGCGATCCGCGCGCACAGATCGCGCAGATACGACACCTTCTGGCCGCTGAAGCCGACGATGCGCAGCTGATGATCGGTGATGGCATCGATCGCGGCGGCGCTCGGGATGTGATGCTCGGGGAACAACGCCTGGAAGCGGCCGAAGATCGTCGCCGCCGCTTTGGTCGACAACTGCTGACTGACGATCGCGCCGACGAGCGCCGTCAGATGATCCTTCCGCTGACGATCGGCCATCAAACACGGACCGATTTTCTTGATCGCTGCGGCGAGAACCGGATCCCGGCGCATCAGGAGGCGGCGCGCTTTTTCGTATTGTTCTGGAGTCACGGTACGCACACGATTCTAAATCCGACGCTGTAAGCGTAGGTATCCGGCGGCACCTTGTGGCGATACGCGACGCGCAGCATCGACGGCTCGTCATTCACCCACGATCCACCGCGCACGACCCGCATCGTGCCGCTCGACGGACCTTTCGGATCGCGCGCGTCGCCGCTGCCGTAATAGTCGGCGGCATACCAGTCCGACACCCACTCCCACACGTTGCCGCAGACGTCGTACAGACCGAACGCATTCGGCGCGTAGGTGCCGGTCGGCCGCGTGCCGCGCTGCCGCTTGACGGTGGGATCGGCGAGGTAATTGCCGCGCGACGGATCGATCTCGTTGCCCCACGGATACTTCAATCCGTCGGCGCCGCCGCGCGCCGCTTTTTCCCATTCGGCTTCCGTCGGCAGGCGAACCGCTCGCCCGATCGCTTCCGCCAACCACGCGCAATACGCCAGGGCATCGTCGTATCGAATCAGCACGACCGGGTGACTGCCGTGACCGGCCGGCGGTTGATCGTGGTCCCACACGTACGGCTGCGCCATTTCGCGGAAAAGCGCATCGCGTCCGCCGAACGTGATCATCGGGAGCGTGCGCACCGCCGGCGCCGCATAGCCGGTGGCGCGCACAAAGCGGGCGTACTCGTCGTGAGTGACTGGAAACCGGCCGATGAAGTACTCGCCGAGGTGGACGCGGTGAACGGGACGCTCATCCTCTTCGGCATCGGCCGCGCCCATCAGAAAATCACCAGCGGGAATACGCGCGAGATCCGGAGTCGGGGGGAGCGACAACGCGCCTATATATTACAGTTGACTGTTATGCGGCTCGACCCGTTCGCGATGGAACGTATGCAGTCCACCTATGAGCACCAGGTGGACTTCAACTTGTCCGAAAGCGGCGTGCATCCGATGCGCGTCGACGAACTGCTCGACGACACCGAATCGCGCGCGGCGCTGCTCGCCGAACGCCTGCGGTACACCCAGACCAACGGCACCGAACCGCTGCGCATGTCGATCGCCGCGCTCTATCCCGGCGTCACGGCGGACCACATCCAGGTGACCAACGGCGGCGCCGAGGCGAACTACATGACGACGTGGCACCTGGTGGAACCGGGTGACGAGGTCGTCATGATGGTGCCGAACTACATGCAGACGTGGGGCCTCGTCCGCGCCTTCGGCGGCGTGGTGCGCGAGTGGCCGCTCGTCTTCGCCAACCGGAAATGGACCGTCGACTGCGATGCGCTCGAGCGCATGGTCACGGCGAAAACGAAGCTGATCATCATCTGTAACCCGAACAACCCGACCGGCGCGCGATTCGAGGCAGAGGACCTCGACCGGATCGCGGCAGCGGCGAACCGTCACGGCGCGTGGATTCTGTCGGATGAGATCTATCGCGGCGCGGAGCTCGATGGCCGCGAAACGCCGTCCATGTGGGGCCGCTCGGATCGCGTCGTCGTCACCAGCGGATTGTCGAAAGCGTACGGATTGCCCGGGCTGCGCATCGGGTGGATCGTCGGCCCGCCGGCATTTGTCGCGGCGACGTGGGCGTCACACGACTACACGACGATTGCGCCCGGCGCGGTCAGCGATTTGATGGCGCGCCGCGCGCTTGCGCCGACACATCGCCAGCGCATTCTCGCGAGAACCCGCGCGATCCTGAACGAAAACTACCCCATCATCGCGGAATGGCTCGATGCGCGCCCCGCGTTATTCACCTACGCGCCGCCGGACGCCGGCGCGATCGTGTACGTCCGCTATCACACGCCGATCAATTCGACCGAGCTCGTCACGCGGTTGCGCGTCGAGAAGAGCCTGCTGATCGTACCCGGCGATCACTTCGGCATGGACCATCATCTCAGGATCGGCTTCGGGGAGGAAAAACAGTATCTCCGCCGGGCGCTGGAACGTATTGAGGATCTCGGATTGCGGATTGCGGATCAATCCACAGTCAATCCGCAATCCGCGTTCCGCAATCCGCAATGACATTTGATCTGATCATTGTCGGCGTCGGCCGCGTCGCGCGTCGATTCGTGTCGTTGCTCGAGGAACAACAGGTCGTGTCGGCACGCGTCGTCGAGACGGTGACGCGGCGTCCGGACAGCGTCGCGCACGTGCGACGCCTCGTGAAACAATACGCGGCGGCGGCCCGCGCGGGACGGCTGGTCGTCGTCGAGTCGACGACGCTCGACGTCAAGACCGGCGAACCCGCCATCGGCCACATCCGCGCGGCGCTGAAAGGCGGCGCGCATGCCATCACCGTCAACAAGGGACCGGTGGCGTTTGCGTACGCGGATCTCGCACGCGAAGCGGCGACGGCGGGCCGCCAGTTCCTGTTCGAAGGCGCGGTCATGGACGGCGTGCCGGTGTTCAACTTCGCACGGCACGTGCTGCCGGGGATCACGATCAACGGCTTTCGCGGCGTCGTGAACAGCACGACGAACTACATCATCACGGCCGTCGAGCAGGGTGATAGTTTTGGCTCGAGCCTCGCGGCGATGCAACGCGCGGGCATCGCGGAAGCGGACGCGTCGCTCGACATCGACGGATGGGACGCCGCGGCGAAAACGGCGGCGCTCGCCAACGTGCTGCTCGATGCGCGCATCACGCCGCACGACGTCCAGCGCGAGAGCCTCACCGAGGCGTCGACGGTGGCCATTCGCGGCGCGCGTTCGGCGGGCCGCCGCATGAAAGTGGTCGCGTGGGCGCGAGGCCGCGGATCCGGCGTCCACGCGCGCGTCGGCCTGATGGAATTGCCCGAAGGCGATCTGCTCGCCGGCCTCGACGGTCCGCAGAACGCGCTCGTGCTGGATACCGATCTCCTCGGGGAAGTGGCGATCGTCGAGCTCGGATCGGGACTGACTCAGACCGCGTACGGGTTGCTGACGGATCTCGTCACGATTTCACGAGCGCGTCCAGCGCGCCGGGGTCGAACCCCTTCACCACGCGGTCGCCGCGAACGGTGACCGGCACGGTGCGGAAACCGCGTGCGATCAACTCGTCGTACGCGCGTTCGTCTTCGTCGACGTTCTTCGCCGTAAAGGCGACACCCTGCCGTGAAAGAAACTCTTTCACTTTCTCGCACGACAGTCAGGCGCTGCCGCTGTAGACAATAATTTCGGACGACATATGACTCCTCTCGAAGGTATCACCGTTCTCGACCTGACGCGCGTCCTGTCCGGCCCGTATTGCACGATGCTGCTGGCCGACATGGGCGCGCGCGTCATCAAGATCGAACAGCCCGGCAAGGGTGACGACACACGCGCGTGGGGACCGCCGTTCGTCAACGGCGAGAGCGCGTACTTCATGAGCATCAACCGGAACAAAGAGAGCGTCACGCTCGACTTCAAGCAACCGGAGGGCCGCGCGATCCTCGAACGGCTCGTCGCGAAAGCCGACGTGCTGGTCGAGAACTTCCGTCCGCGGACGCTCGACAAGCTTGGCTTCGACTACGCCTCGCTGTCGACGAAGTTCCCCCGGTTGATTTACTGCTCGGTGTCGGGGTTCGGTCAGACCGGTCCGCGGTCGAAGGAACCTGGCTACGACGCGGTGATGCAAGGCGAAGGGGGGCTGATGAGCATCACCGGTCCTGCCGACGGACCGCCTTATCGCCTCGGCGTCGCGATCGCGGACATCGTGTCCGGCATGTTTGCCGCATACGGTGTCGCGATGGCGCTCTTCGCGCGCGAGCGCACCGGACGCGGACAGCAGGTCGACCTTGCCATGCTCGACGCCGTGACGGCGTTGCTGACCTACCAGGCCGGCAACTACTTCGCCACCGGCAATCCGCCCGGACGTCTCGGCAACCGTCACCCGAGCATCGTCCCCTACGAAGTGTTCCAGGCAGCGGACGGCGATTTCGTCCTCGCCGTCGGCAACGACGAGTTGTGGAAGAAGTTCTGCGCGATCGCGGAGCTGCCGCCCGACGATCGCTATGCCACGAATCGCCAGCGCGTCAGCGCCTACGACGCACTGCGTCCGATCGTTGCCAACGCGCTGAAATCACGTCCGCGCGCACACTGGATCGAGCGGCTGACGGCCGCAGGCGTCCCGTGCGGATCGGTCCGCAACCTGAAAGAGGTGTTCGACGACGCGCAGGTGATGGCGCGTGAGATGATCGCGAAGGTGGAACACGCGAAGGCGGGAACGGTGACGCAGGTGGGCGTGCCGGTGAAGTTGTCCGACACACCCGGCGGTGTGCGGACGGCGCCGCCCGTCCTCGGACAGCACACCGATGCGGTGCTGTCTCGTGATTTGCACATGCACGCGGACGCGATCGCCGCGCTCCGTCGTCAGGCGGTGATCTGATGGAAACGTCTGTAGTTCGTCAACGACTGCGCGAAACCCTCGAGCGCGCGAAGAAACGCGCCGCCGATCGCCGATCGCAGAACGACGCGGCGGCGCGCGAGTACGCCGCATTTCTCGAGCACGTCGCGATTCCGCTCGTGCGGCAGCTCGCGGGTGCGCTGAAGGCGGACGGCTACGCGTTCACCGTCTTCACGCCGTCATCGACGGTGAAGCTGATGTCGGATCGGCGCGCCGAAGACTTCATCGAGATTCTCCTCGACACGACCGGCGATGCGCCGCGAATCATCGGTCACGTCAGCCGCCTGCGCGGCCGCAACATCGTCGAGACGGAGCAGCCGATCGCCGGCGGTGCGCCGGGCGCGGTCAGCGAACAGGATGTGCTGGATTTCCTGCTGAAGGAGCTGGAAGGGTTCGTCGAACGTTAACCGACGCGTTCGATGACCGACGTGTCGACGCCCTGACGCTTGAGGGCCGCGAGCAGGCCGCCACGATCGTCCGCGTGACGATAGGCTTCGCGAATGTCGACGACGCCGCTCTGGACGAGCGTGACGAGTGAATCGCTGAACGGCGTCATGCCGTAGCGGCGACCGCCTTCGATCGCCATCGGCAGCGACGAGGTCTTCCCTTCCGCGATCACGCTCGAGACGGCCGGCGTGTTCAGCAGCACTTCGCGCGCCGGCACGCGGCCGCCGCCGATGCGGCGCAGCAGCACCTGCGAAATCACCCCGCGCAAGTTGTCGGCAATCGCGAACTGCACCTGACGCCGATGTTCGGGCGCATACAGATCGATGATGCGATCGATCGCGGCCGTCGCCGTGTGGGCCGAGAATCCGCCGATGACGAGGCGGCCGGACGAGGCGGCTTCGAGCGCCACGTTGACGAGACCGCCCGTCCGGAGATCTTCGACGAGCAGGATGTCGGGGTCCTCGCGCAGCGCCGCGCGCGCGGCGGCGAGCATGTCGTCGTCGCTGCCGCGCACTTCGCGCTGGCTGATGAACGAGTTGCCGCGCTGATGCAGGATGCTGATCTCGCGCTCGATCGTGATGACGTGGTCGCGCCGCGTGCGGTTGATCAAATCGACCAGCGACGACATCAGCGTCCGCTTGCCGCTCGACCGCGGTCCCACGACGAGGATGATGCCTTCGGGTTCGATCGCGAGCGACTGAATCGCTTTCGGCAGGCCGAGCTCGTCGACGGTCACCGTCTTCGTCGGCATGAGCCGGAAGACGCCGCCGGCGCCGACGTGATCGCGGAAGGTCGTGCACCGAACGCGGCCGACCTGCTCGATCTCGCAGATCCATTCCGTCGGGGCGCCGGTGCGCAGCGCTTCGTGACTGCGTTCCGGCATCAGCGTGAGGAGCAGCGACTCGACGTCGCGCGTCGTCAACACCGGCTCGGAATCGAGCATCTGCAGTTCGCCGTCGACACGCACCGACGGTTGCGAGTCGGACGACAGATACAGCGTCGATGCGCCGCGTGCGGCGGAGATCCGCAGCAGCCGCTGCAGGCCATCCATCGTCGGATCGCCGACCGACGTGCCGATGTGCTGCTCGCCGCGAATCGGGCTGCGTGACATCTGCAGCACCGCCGCCGGCTTCGGGACGTCGGGGACGAGCGTCGGCGGCGCCGCCTTTGCGGGTACCGGTTCGGGGGCGGGTGCGATTGGTTTCGAGACCCGTGTGACGACAGCCGCGGGCTTGAGCGGCGGCGGTGGCGGCGGCGGTGCGGGCGCCGCTGCGGCCGGCGTTTCGTACTCCTCCTCGTCGGGCTCGTCGTCCTCAACCTGCGATCCTTCGGCGGTCGGGAACAGCTGCGACGCATCGGGCAGGAGGAGATCGTCCTCCATGTCGTCGGACTCTTCGACGTTGTCTTCTTCCGGCTCGTACGGCGGCGCGTACGCCGGCTCGTGTGTCGGTTCCGCGAATGCGACCGCCCGGGGCTCGTCGTACGTGAGGTGGTCGTCGTGCCGCGCGTCGTGCATGTTCGCATCGAGCGCATCCAGCGCGTCCATCGCATCGAACGACGCCGTGGGCGTCGGCGGTTGCATGGGGCGCGGCACGGACGGCGCCGACGTCGCGGCGGCGATCACCTGCTGCGGGGCGAAGACCGGCGCGGACGCGACCGGCGGCGCCGCCTGCGCAGGCGCCGAAAAGAAGTCGTCGGGAATGCGATCTTCGTCGGGGATCCGGTGACGCCGAACTTCCACCCACAGGTCGTCGCCGCCGCGTGCCGCGACGACGGTGAAGTGCTCGCCCGGAAATTCGGGCATCGGCGGCAGTTCGTACTGCACTGCGCCGAACTCCTCGAGCGCGCTCCGCGAATCGGCCGACAGCAGCTGCTTGACGATGCCGTCGACGGCATCGAGGCTGAGGCCGCGGCTCGCAAGATCGGTCTGGCCCGACGGCGACACCACGTACGGCTTGTCGCCGGCGTGCATCACCAACGCGTCGCCGTCGACACGTACGATCGCCTGGAGGAGCGAGGGTACGAGGCTCACCGGCCTATTTGTCGGTCGAAGGGACGGCGAACATTAGCGTTGTACACCCGAACCAGCTCCACCAGCTTGTAGCCGCGGGTTTGATACGGCGGGATGATGCGTTCCGTGCGCAGGTACTGCAGCATCCCCTCGTCGGAATAATCGGGCGCGCCGATGTCGGGCGCCGCGGTCAGCACCGCTTCGAGTTCAGGAAGGGTCATCCCCTTTTTGAACAATTTCTTCGTGAACGACACGAAGATCTCATTGCTGATGAAGTTGTAGTCGGCATCGGACCTGGTTGCGGGCGCATCTTCGACGCGAATGGCCACAACGGCCGGCACGGTTTTCAACTGCTCCAGGAGCACCTGGGTAAACGTGCCTTCGCCCGACCAGTTCGCGGCATCAATCCGCAATCCGCATTCCTCAATCCGCAATGTGTATGGCCATCAAGCCGCCGAGCACACGATCATAGCGCGCCCGCGCAAAGCCGCGCTGTTCGAGCAGTCGCGCGACTGCCGGCGCACCGGGATACTGGCGGATCGACGCAGGAATATAGCGATAGGTGTCCGGATCGCGGTGCAGCGTCCAGCCGAGCGCGCTGCCGACCGCGGTGAGATACGCCAGATACATCGCGCGGACGATCGCATTCGACGGTCGATTGAAATCGAGCGACACGAAACGGCCGCCACGCCGCAGCACGCGGCGAATCTCGTCGATCGCCATCGGCAGATTCGGCACGTTCCTCAAACCATATCCGGTGGTCACGACATCGAACGACGCGGACGGAAACGGCAGCGCGAGCATGTCGGCGACGATGAACCCGACGCTCGGCTGAAAGCCTGGCGCGACACGACCGCCCCGCGCGACGTCGCGCGTGCCTTTCAGGCGAGCGATCTCAATCATCCGCAAGGTGATGTCGAGACCGACGACGTCGGCGCCTCGGTCGGCGAGCGCGAACGCGATGTCGCCGGTACCTGTCGCGAGATCGAGCGCACGCACGCCCGCGTGCGCACCGCTCAGATCGGCGACGCGGTGTTTCCACCGCCGATCCTGTCCGTACGACAAGAACGCCGTAATGAAGTCGTACCGATCGGCGATCGTGGCGAAGATCGAGCGGACGGTACGGCGCTTTCCGTCAGGCGTGGCGATCCGCTCGGCCAGTCGCATTCATGGATAATATCGGCTGAATGCTCCCGTCGAGCACCGTCGAGAACTACCTCAAAGCGATCTACCAGGGCCAATCGTCGCTCGAAGGCGACGCGCGCCTCGTGTCGATGGGGCACGTCGCGACCGCGCTCGGCGTGACGCCAGGCACGGCGACGACGATGATCAAGACGCTGGCGGAGTCCGGTCTCGTCGACTACGAACCGTACAGCGGCGTGCGGCTGACCGCCGCTGGCGAACGACTCGCGGCGCTCGTCGTCCGCCGCCATCGCCTCGTCGAAGCCTTTCTCGTACAGGTGATGGGCATGAGCTGGGCCGACGTGCACGACGACGCCGAGCTGCTCGAGCACGTGGTGTCCGACCGGCTCATGGATCGCATGGACGAAATGCTCGGCCGGCCCACCTACGATCCGCACGGCGATCCGATCCCGAATCAAGAAGGGTCCGTCGCGCCGCGGCACCACGACACCTTGCTGACCTGTCCGACCGGCACGCCGCTGCGCGTGACGCGAATCACCGATCAGGATCCCGCGTTTCTCCGCTTCGTCGAGAACAACCATCTGAAACCGGGTGAGGCGATTCAGGTAGAAAGCCGCGACACAGCGGCGGATGCGGTGCAGCTGCGCGGCGGCGACAGACGGATCACGATCGGCGCCCGCGCCGCATCCAAACTGCTCGTCGAGGTGAGCCGCTGAAAGTCGTCGCGATGGCGGCGATCGTCTTCTTCTGCGCCGGCGCCGCCCATGCGCAGGACAAGGAGAACATCGAGCCCGACCGGCCCGACGTCACCAACGGCACACACATCGTCGACATCGGGTTGCTGCAGATCGAAATCGGCGGCGTCTTCACGCATCAGAGCGGCGGTCAGCGTGCGACCGGATCGCCGTTCACGGCGCGCGTCGGCTTGACCGAGTGGCTCGAAGCGCGCGTCGGCACCGATGGATTCGTGACGCAGAGCGACGGCGTCACGCAGCAGGTCGGCATCGGCAATACCAACGTGGGCGCGAAGCTTCGCTTGTGGGCCGATCCCGGCGGTGTGCCGGTGCTCTCGATCTTGCCGACGGTCAACTTCCCCACTGCCGACGCCGCAAAAGGGTTCGGCAGCGGCGACCGCGATTATCAGGTCGCGGTATTGAGCGGCACCGACATCGGCCGCCATTGGCACGCCGACGTCAACTACGGCATCGGCCGCATCGGCGCCGGCGGCGGTCAGCCGCATTTCACGCAACACCTCGCATCGATTTCTGTCAGCGTCGCCTCGAGCGACAACATGAACCCGTACGTGGAGTCGTTCTGGTTCTCGAAGCAGGATCCGGACGGCGGCGGCATCGCCGCGATCGATGCCGGGGCGATCTACGAGCTCGGCGCGCGCTATGCCGTCGACGGCGGCGTCCAGGTGATCGTCAGCGGCCCGTCGCACGACGTGTCGGCGTTCGGCGGCGTGTCGATGATCGTCGGCGACATCCTCGGCAACCACGGCGTCCACGCGCGCCAGCGGCAACTCCAGCGGCGGCGATCACGCTGACGCGGATCGCTCGAACCGGTAGTACAACGTCGGCAGCACGAGCAGGGTCAACAGCGTCGCCGACACGAGCCCGCCGATGACGACGACCGCGAGCGGCTTCTGCACTTCGGATCCGATCGCGTGCGACATCGCCATCGGCAGGAGGCCCAGCATCGCGAGCAGCGCCGTCATCAGCACGGTTCGGAGTCGCACCGTCGCCCCCCACGTGACCGCTTCGAGCGCCGACATCCCGCCCGCGCGCAGCTCCGCGAAGTAACTGACCATGACGACCCCGTTCAACACCGCCTGGCCGAACAGCGCGATGAACCCGATCGCAGCCGACACGCTGAGATGGATGCCGGTGATGTACAGCGCGACGATCCCGCCGATCGACGCGAGCGGGATGTTCGCGAGGATGATGCCGGCGTTGCGAACGGATCCGAACGCATTGAACAGCAGGATGAAAATCAGAAATACGCTGACCGGCACGATGACCGCCAGCCGCGTCATCGCGCGCTGCTGATTCTCGAACTCGCCGCCGAACGTCACGTAATATCCCGGCGGCAGCGTGACGCCCTTCGCGACGTTGTTCTGCATGTCGCTGACGATGCCGCCCATGTCGCGGCCGCGGATGAACACACCGATTGCGGCGACGCGCTGGCCGCCTTCGCGCGCGATGTTCATGCTGCCGCCGCGGATGGAGATGTTCGCCACCTCGGTCAGCGGCACTCTGGGGCCGGACGGCGTGTCGACGAGCACGTTGCGAATCGAGTTGACGTCCTTGCGATCCTGTTCGCGGAGTCGAACGGCGACGCCGAACCGGCGGTCGCCTTCCCAGATCTCGGTTCCGACCTTTCCGCCGAGCGCCGTCTCGACGACGTCCTCGACGTCGGCGACATTCAGGCCATAGCGGGCCGCACGCGCGCGGTCCACTTCGATCTGCAGTTGCGGCACTTCGCCGGCGCGGTCGATGAACGCCCGCGAGACCCCTTTGATGCCAGACACCGCACGCAGCACCTCGTTCGCCTTCTGCCGCAGCGTCGCCGGATCGTCGCCGAATACTTTGATGACGATCTGACCGTCGATCTGCGAGATGCTCTCGAGGACGTTGTCGCGAATCGGCTGCGAGATCGCCGGTTCGAGGCCGGGAATCTTGCCGACCGCGTCCTCCATCTGCGCGGCGAGCTCCTCGCGCGTGATCTTGCGCGTCCACTGCGACGGCGGCTTCAGGTCGACGAAGAACTCGGCCATGTTGATCGGCTTCGGATCGGTGCCGTCCTCGGGGCGTCCCGCCTGTGAAATGACCTGCGTCACCTCAGGAAAGCTGCGCGCGATGCGTCGCACCTGCGCGGCCATCCGCGACGCCTCGGACACCGACACGCTCGACGGCAGCGTCAGGTTGATCCACAGCGTGCCTTCGTTCAGCTCCGGCAGAAACTCGCTGCCGAGCTGTGGCACGAGCGCGATGGCCAGCGCAAACGCCGCCACCGCACTGCCGATCACAATCACGGGACGCCGGAGCGTGCGGTTGAGAATGTTCGTGTAGATCCGTTCGAGCCACGTGACCAGCGCGTTGTGCTCGTGCTTCGTGCCGTGACCGAGCAGGAAGAAACACAAGAGCGGCACGAGCGTCAGCGAGAACACCAGCGATCCGACGAGCGCCGAGGAAACCGTGTACGCCATCGGCGCGAAAATCCGTCCTTCATGACGCTGCAGCGTGAAGATCGGAATGTGCGCGACGATGATGATCAGCATCGAGAACAGCGTCGGTCGTCCGACTTGTACCGTCGCGTCGAGAATCGCGTGCCGCGTCGACTCGCGGTTCGCCTCCCGCCCATGGAGCGACAGCGTGCGGAACACGTTCTCCACGACGATGACCGCGCCGTCGACGATGATGCCGAAGTCCATGGCGCCGAGCGACAACAGATTGGCTGGAATGCCTCTGAGGCGAAGGCCGATGAACGTCGCGAGCAGCGCGAGCGGAATCATCGCCGCGACGATGCCGGCGGCGCGGCCGTTCCTCAGGAAGATGTAGAGGACGATGATCACGAGGATCGCGCCTTCCAACAAATTCCGGAACACGGTGGTGAGCGTCGTCGAAATCAGCTGCGAGCGGTCGTAGTACGCGACGATCTTGACGTCCTTCGGCAGGACCGCGTCGTTGAGGCGCGCGACGCGGTCCTTGATCTCGTTGAGGACTTCCGACGGGTTCTCGCCCTTGCGCATCAGCACGATGCCTTCCACGATCTCATCGTCGTCGTTGCGCCCGACGAGCCCCTGCCGGGGAACCGACCCAATCGTCACGTCAGCGATGTCTCGCATCAGCAGCGGCGTGCCGTTGTGCTCGGCGACGACGATCGTCCCGACGTCCGCCGACGACCGCAACAAACCGACGCCCCGAATCAGGTACTGCTGCTCGCCTTGTTCGATGTAGTTGCCGCCGGCGTTCGCGTTGCCGCGTGACAACGAGGTCAGTACCTGCTGCAAGGTGACGCCGTACGCCTTCGTCCGCGCGAGGTCGACGTTCACCTGGTACTGCTTGATGAAGCCGCCGCGGCTGACGACGTCCGCGACCCCCGGCGCCATCTTCAACGCGCGCTCGACGACCCAGTCCTCGATGCCTCGAAGCTCGGTCGGATCTTTCGTGGCGGAGACGAGGCGGAATCGATAGAGTTCGCC
>DASREL010000210.1:0-35256 GCA_035652075.1 Vicinamibacterales bacterium | reverse complement strand
GGCCAGTGCTTCGGGTTGATTGGATCGAATGGCGCCGGCAAAACGACGACGATGCGTATTCTGGCGACGCTGATCGCGCCGACGAGCGGTCGTGTGACGATCGCCGGGCACGATGTCGTCACCGATTACCTGACGGTCCGTCGGATGATCGGCTACATGCCGGAGGCGTTTGCGGTATTCCGCGAGCTGACGGTGGACGAGTTTCTCGACTACACGGCGGCCGCGTATGGGTTCCGCGGCGACGAGAAGCGACAGCGGGTCGACGGCGTGATCGAATTAACCGATCTCTCGACGAAGCGGACGTCCAGTTGCGATGCGTTGTCACGCGGCATGAAGCAGCGTCTGCTGCTCGCGCGCGCGCTCGTCCACGATCCCCGCGTCCTGATTCTCGACGAACCGACCGCCGGCCTCGATCCGGCGGCGCGCGTCGAATTCCGTCAGATCATGCGCGGCCTGACCGCGGCCGGTAAGACGATCATCATCTCGTCGCACATCCTTCCCGAGCTCGCGGAATTCTGCACGTCGGTCGGCATCATGGAGCGCGGCCGCGTCGTGGCGTCCGGTTCCATTGCGGAGATGCTGTCGACGATTCGCGGTCCTCGCGCGATCCTCGTCGAGGTGGCGGGCGACGGCCAGTTCGCGGGATCGATTTTGCGCGCGCAGCCGGGCGTCGACGCCGCGCGCGTAGACGGCTCGCACATCGTGGTGTCGTACACCGGCCGTCGCGAGGAGCTGCCCGCGCTACTGCGCGCACTCGTCAGCGCCGGCGTTGCGGTGGCGTCGTTCAGCGAGCGGCAAAGCAGCCTCGAAGACATCTTCATGAAGGTGGCCGCGTTCGAAGTCGGATGAAGCTCGAACTCGATCCCGATCTGCGCTTGTACTCACGGCTGCTGCTCGGACGCCGCGCGAAACTGCTCGCCGGCACGTTCGTCGCGGCGGCGGTCGCTGCGCTGTTCTGGACGCCGAGCGCCAACGCGTTCCCGACGGACGGCCGCGGTCCAGGCCTGTCCCTCATCCCGATCGTCCTGCTGCTGTTCGCGCCGGTCTCGGTGGCCATTCGACTGCTCGACCAGGAAGCGCGCGGCGTGATGGATCAAATCCGGATGTGCGGCCGCGCGCCGTCACGAGTGCTCGCCACGGCATTCTTCGGCTCGATGTGGGTGCCGATCATGCTCGCGACCGTGATGATGGCCGTCAGCATTCGCGTGACGCACGACCTCGAGCCCGTCGGCGTCGCGCTGCTCGCCTTCGGCGGATCGACGATCGTCGCTCTCGGCGCGTACTCCACGCTGCGCGCGGCTGGCGATTTCGACCCGCGACTCGTCGCGCCGCTGCTGCTGTTCGCGTGTTTCGGGATGACGATCACGGTCGCGTTCGCTCAGCTGTCACCGTGGCCGTGGCTCCCGCGCCGGCCCGTCGTTGCCGTGGCGTTGCTCGTCGGGCTGCCGATCGTCGTCCGGATGGCCGAACAACGGATCGCACGCAATCGGCCCCGCACGTCCGCGTCGGCGCCGCGCCTGCTGCTTGGCACCGTCGCGCGCCTCGTACCACGCGGCGGCCCGCCGGAGTTCGTCCGCCAGCTGCGCTGCACGCTGCGATCGGGCGGAGCGGCGGCGGTGATTCTGTTCCCGCTCTTCGTCGTCGTGCTGCAGCGCATCGTGCCGCGCGCCGCGCGTGAGGGAGTGGTGGGGTCGGTGCCCTTCCTCGCAATTCTTATCGCGACGGTCGCGGTCGGCGTCACGCTGCGACGAGACATCGACGACGGCGTATTCGAACTCGCGACGCTTACGGGACAGCCGCCGATTGCGATGGTCGCCGGAGCGTGCGCCGGCGCGGCCGCGGTCTATTGGGCTGGCGCGGCGATCGCCTTTGCGATCGCCGTGGCGATGTACGGCGAACGGTTGCCTTCGCTGGGATGGTTGATCGCGGCGGCTGCGGTCGGCCCAGCGGTGGCTGGAGCCGAAGCCATTCAGCGACGACGATCCGGCAGCTACGTCGCGCTGACCGTCTGCTTCGGCATGCTGTTCTTGATCTACTCGCAGACGCGGTCGCTCGTGCCGCAGGCGCTCATGCGCGAGGCACAGATGGCGGCCGACGGTCGAGGCATGTTCGTGATGGCGCGGAGCCGTCTGCAACAACTCCCCGATGCCGAATGGCGGCATGCGGTGCCGCCGTTCGCATTCGATCCGCGAGTCGTTTTTGGGATCGGACTGACGGCGCTCGCGGTCGGTGCGGCCGTGGGCCGCGTGCGGCGCACGAGCGGGCCTGCGTTCGAAGGACCGACGGCGGCGATCGCCGCGGCAACGATCGCGATCCTCGCCGGCTATATCCCGCTGCTCGCGTTCGGGCGCGTCGTCGTTCCGCTGTTCGCGCTCGTCGCATCGCTCTTTGCGGCCGAACATTTCTCCCGGACGCTGTCGTGGCGTCGCATGACGCTCGCGCCGGCGGCGGCCGCGATCACGCTTGTTGGCGTGCTTCGCTTTGCATCGATCGGCTGGATGGGATGCGTGACGACCGCGGGAGCAGCGGGGATGGCCATGGCAGTCGGCATCGGCATTCATGAGCTGGCGTGGGAGCGGCCTTGGTTGTCACTGCTTCTGCGCGGGTCGACGATCCCCCTCATGCAGCGCTGGACGCCAGACGCGGCCAACACGGTCATCACGTTCTTCATCAACTCGCGACCCGCTCGGCCGTGGCCCGACGGCCCCATGAACCTGACCGCTCTCGATCTGGCACTGTTGACGGCGCTTCTTTGGCGACCGTTGCCGCGCATATACTTCGGCCCGCATGGGCGACACCTCAATCCCCGAAAACGCGCTGACGCCAATCGTCGATTCGCTGGATGCCGGCAACACGCGGACGGCAGAGCTGTTCCCCGGCGATTCGCCGGCGCGGCAGCCGGTCCATGTGATCTATGGCGGCGCGCATCTCTTCAAGGCGGACTCGGCGCAGAAGCTGGGGGCGCTCGCGCTGAAAGCGCTGCAGGAACACGCGCCGGACGCGGCGACGCTCGCGCACGCCATCGGTCTCGATCCCGCGCTCGGCGATCGGATTTACCTGCGCATCATCGACAAGCTGACCCGCGAGCCGATCGAAGATCTCCGGATCGACTTCGAGGACGGCTTCGGTGCGCGACCCGATCAGGAAGAGGATGCCTTCGCGCTGCAGTGCGCCGACGAAGTGGCGACCGGCCTCGCAAAGGGCACGCTGCCGCCGTCGATCGGCATCCGCATCAAGCCGCTCAACGACGAGCACAAGCGGCGCAGCCTGCGCACGCTCGACATGTTCCTCACGCGGCTGACCGACCGCACGAACGGACAACTGCCGCCGAACTTCGTCGTCACGCTGCCCAAGATCACGTCGCCCGAGCAGGTGACGGCGATGACGTCCGCGTGCGAGGCGTTCGAATACTGGCGCGACTTGCCGGCCAGTTCGATCAAGTACGAGGTGATGATCGAAACGACGCAGTCGGTCTTCGCGGCGGATGGAACCGTGGCGCTGCCGCGATTGGTCGCCGAGGGCCGCGGACGGATCGTCGCCGCTCACTTCGGCACGTACGACTACACGGCCAGCTGCGGCATCACGGCGTCACATCAGCACATGCTGCATCCGGTCTGCGACTTCGCGAAGCGCGTGATGCAGGTCGCGCTCGCGGGCACCGGCATCTGGCTGTCCGACGGCGCGACAAACGTGATGCCGATTGGGTCGCGCGACACGGTCCACCGCGCGTGGCGGCTGCACGCCGAACACGTCCGCCATTCGCTCGTGAACGGTTTCTACCAGGGATGGGATCTGCACCCGGCGCAGTTGCCCTCACGCTACGCCGCCGTCTACGCGTTCTTCATGGAAGGCCTGGCGGCCGCGTCAGAGCGGCTGAAGAACTTCGTGCAGAAAGCGGCGCAGGCAACGCTCGTCGGCGACGTGTTCGACGACGCGGCGACCGGTCAGGGGTTGCTGAACTACTTCCTCCGCGCGATGAACTGCGGCGCGATCACCGAACGCGAAGCGGTCGAGATGAGCGGCCTCACCGTCGACGAACTGCGCACGCGTTCGTTTGTGAAGATCCTGAACGGTCGCCGCGGCTGATTCGCGGCCGGGCGGGCGTGACTCGATTTCGATCACGCCCGCAGCGCGCGCATACTCACAATGGAGCAACAGAGCGAACGGAGGTCAGCCGAACGTTGGCGGCCGGCCTGCGAAGCAGGCCGGCAGATGCGCTGCCGAATCCGACGAAAACGCGAGCCCCGGTTCAATTGAATGGGCTCGCGTTTTCGCCGGAGTTCGGTCGCGCGCGTCGCTTCGCGACGCCGCCAACGTCGGCACACGGTTACGCGCGCTCGGCCGCTCAGTGCGGCTCCGTTGTCTCCGCTGCTCCCGATAGATTTATTGCGCGCGGCGGACGCGAGCACAGCAGGCCTAAAGGCCTGCGCTACGACTTTCTTGCGCTACTGAAGCCGCCGCCTACAGCTTTTCTTCGACCGCGTAACCCTCGGCTTCGTAGCCGCCTCGGTAGTCCTTCGCGTCCGCGCGGCGGATCTTCGATTGCGCGACGATGTGATCGCGGCGCAGGCCGATGAAGTCGTCGACGCGCGTCCAGCCTTTGTCGGCGTGTTTGTCGAGGAAGCGCGCCAGGCCGGCGTTCAACTCCTTGATCACGTTCGGTCCGATCGCATGGTCGAGCATGGCGGCGGTGCAGACCTGCACCGTGCCGCAGCCGAGCAGGAAGTAGTTGAGCGCGTGATCGAACGTCGAGATGCCGCCGATGCCCGAGAACGCTTTGTCGGGGAACGCCTGCGTCATCTGCGACATCTTCGCGAGTGAGAGCGGCAGGATTGCCGGTCCGCCCAGGCCGCCGGTGGACACATAGCCGTCGACGTGAACCTCGAAGTCGAGTGTCTCCGGATCGATCAGCGGCAGCGACGTGAAGGTGTTCGACGACGAGATCGCGTCGGCGCCCCCGAGAAACGCGCTGCGCGCCTCGACGACGATGTCAGTGGTTGACGGCGTGAGTTTGGCCCACGCCGGAATCTTCGCGACGTCCTTGACGACCTTCGTGACGATCGACACGAGCTCTTTGTCCTTGCCGACGTTCGATCCCATGTCGGGCCGATCCATGTGCGGGCACGACAGGTTCAGCTCGAGCGCGTCGCACCCCTGCTCCTGACATGCGATCGCCAGCTGCTGCCAGTGCCGCAGTTCGGTGTCGTTGCCCGATCCCGCCATGATCGACGCGACGAGCATGTGGTCCGGAAATGCTTTCTTGATCCGTCCGAGCCGCGGCACCCACCAGTCGAGCGTCTTGTCCGAGATCAGCTCCCAGTTCCACGACGAGTGCAGCGCCGTGTTCGGACGCTTCTTCATCGACAGGTGCGGCGAATCGGCGTCGCCGCGCAGGAACTTCGTCTTCGGCCCCATCACGTTGACGACCGGGTGCAGCCCGATCGTTTTCGTGACGACGCCGCCCCATCCGGCTTCGAACGCGCGCAGGATGTTCGACTCCGATTCGGTCGGCGGCGCAGACGACAGCAGGAATGGATTCTTGAAACGCAGGCCGGTGAAGGTCGTCGAAAGGTCCGCCATGGGTTCTCCTGTAGCGCAGGCCGTCAGGCCTGCCTTCGTAGCGTAGCTTCGATGAGTCCGAACGGTTGGTCGGTCGCAACGAAGATCTCGTTCTGGTTCTCGAGGCCGAACGGCTTCAGGTCGACGAGCAGGTGATGCCGGTTCGGCAGCGTCAGCGTGATCTCGGTGATTTCAGGCGCGGCGCCGAGCGCCGCCTCGCCCATCGCATACAGCGTGTGCTGCACCGACTCGCTGCGATGCTCGGCGAACGTGTGAACGAGCGCGTTGACGATTTGTTCCCGCGCGCCGAAGTCCACAGACGTATTGCGATATGTCCAGACAGCCGTCATCGATGTCGCCATGATGCGGTCGTGCGTTTCCGGCAGCGTCGTGTACTCGTCGCGCGGATACCCGGCGAACGCCGAGTCCGTCGTCTTCAGCAGTACCAGGCCGGTGAGGCCCGACACGATTTCGGTGCCGCGCGCGTCACGCGTGGCCACACATGTCCACTGCTCCGCGCCGGCATGGGCGAACGCATGGGCGTTCAATCGCGCCCACGGCTGTTCGATCGCCGAAATGCGAACGCGCGACACGCCCGGCTTCGCGGCGAAATGATCGCACAGTTGAACGAGAAATGGCTCGACGCGCGCAACCGCGTGCTTCTTCGCAAGGGCGTACACGGTGTTCTTCATCGTGTCGGTCGGCACGCAGGCGCTGTTGTCACCGTCGGTGTAGACCTTTTCGAACGCACCTTCGAGCTGCACGTCGATCGTCAGGTCGATCAGTTGATGGTCCGGCTGCGACTTGTCGACGCGCACGAGCCGCACACGCGCTTTGCCGTAACGATTCCAACTGAGCATCTAAGATCCTCGATACGTGGAATAGCCGTACGGACTCACGAGCAGCGGCACGTGGAAGTGCTGCGCGGCATCACGGACCTCGAAGTCGATCTGCACGTGCGGAAAGAACGGTTCGGCGATCCCGTGCGCGCGGTGGTACGTCGCGGTGTCGAACGTCAGACGATACGTGCCAACGTCGAGCGTCCGGCCATGCGTCAGGTTCGAGAGCCGCCCGTTCTGATCCGTCTGCCCTCGCGCGACCGTCGTCCACTCGCCGCTCGCGTGACGATGCTCGAGCGTCACGTGCACGTCGGCACCGGGAACGCCGCGAGCGAGATCGAGCACGTGCGTCGTGATCATCGTGACGGCTCTGCCAGCAGTTTCTCGAGCCGCAGCCGCGTGATCTTGCGCTGCTCCTCGGCGGCGATGTGCAGTTCGCGATCGGGATCGTTGGCGAGGCGTCGGTCGAGCATGTTCAGCATCTCGTCCGCGCTCCTGCCGGTGGCGCAGACGATGAAAATGTACCCGAAGCGCGACTCGTAGTCCTGATTTTTCGTCGCGAGCCGATCGATCACGGCCTGCGCCGCCGCCGCAACGCCGCTCTGCTCTTGCGCGCTCCACCTACCTGCCTCACCTGCCCCACCTGCCCCACCCGCCTTACCAGCCCCAATCCTCGGATGCGCCGCGAACGCCTCGAGCCAATCCTGGCGATCCAGCGCCGCCCAAATCACGTCCGCCGTCACGAACATCGCGTCGGGAATCGCGTACGGCCGCGCGGCGGTCATCTTGTCCGCCCAGCGTGTGGATCCGCAGCAGCGCAGGAACTCGCGCGTTGCGGACGTCGCGTCGAGCGCGTTCAACTGCGCGAGCGTCACCGCGGGACACCCCACAACCGCAGCCGCCCGACGCCGCCGTCAGGATAGATGTTGAAGCGCACGTGCGACACGTCACCGATCGCACGAACGTCGGACTCGAACGTGTGACGCGCGTGCGGCGTCAGCGGTGTCCGTGGCAGCAACGCTCGCCATGTTTCGCCGTCCGTCGATCCCTCGAGGTCGCACGCGCCCGGGGCATTGCCTTTGAAATGCCGCGTGTCGACGTCGATGCGATGAATCGTTCCGGCCGCCCCGAGCTTGACGATGGTCCAGTCGTGGCCCGGACCGCGACGACGTTTCGTCTCCCAGCCGTCGCCCATGTGCGTCGCGTCGCCGGGCATGATCAGGTTGTGCCGCGAACCGAAGAACATGTCGCTGCAGCCGATGACGAGGCCGCCGTTCTCCGCGGCAGCGAGATCGACTTCGCTGCGCCGCTTCAGCTGTTCCCAGTCGGGAACGACCGTGCCGTGCACGCGCAGGCGCGCAACGCCGCCGTCCGGAAAGATCCGGAGTCGCAGATGCGTCGCGGCCGGCGCATTGGCGATCTCGATCACGTTGTGCGAATCACCTTTCAGCGGCGTGCGTGGGAGAACTTCGGACCAGGTGGGACTGGAGCTGGACGCGACATCTGAGGTGACGTCAATCGCGCACGATTCCGGATAATTTCCCTTGAAGTGCGTCGTCTCGACGTCGACGCCCCGCACGATCCCACGCGCGCCCAGGCGGATGACGCACCAGTCGTGCGTGCCATCGTCCCGGCGGCGACGCGTTTCCCAGCCGTCCATCCACTTGCCGCGATCGGTGTACTTGTCGTCGATCCACTTTGGCGCGGATCGCTTGATCAGGTTTTCCTTCGGCGCGAAGAAATCATCGTTGGCGTCGATGACGGCGCCGCCGAAGCGTTCCGACGCGAGATCGATCAGCTCCTGAAAGTGTCCGGTCATAGCGTGAAGACGCGTTCGCCGCCGACGTAGGTTTCGTGCACGCGGCCGCGCAGCGTGCGGCCGGCATACGGCGTCAGTTTATGGCGCTGCTGCAGCTGCGCCGGATCAACGGTCCATGTCTCGTCGGGGTCCCACACCACGAGGTCCGCATCATAGCCTTCGGCGATGCGGCCTTTCGATGAAAGCTTCGCCAGCTTCGCTGGCCCGTCACTCATCCAACGCGCAAGTCTCAACTCTGAACTCTCAACGTGAGACTTGAGAGTTGAGGCTTGAGAGTTGACAGCGGCCAGCGAAAGCTCGATGGACGAGATCCCTCCCCATGCCGTCATGAAGTCGCGCGTTTTCATCGCGGGCGGTGACGGCGAGTGGTCGGTCGCGATGAGATCGAGCGTGCCGTTGTGCAGCGCCGTCCACAAGGCAGCGCGATGACGCGCTTCCCGGATCGGCGGCGCGCACTTGAATTCGGTCGCGTCGTCGCGGATGTCATCGGCCGTGAACGTCAGATAGTGCGGGCAGGTTTCCGCCGTGATGCGAACGCCATCAGCCTTCGCGCGCGCGACCGCGTCGGCCGCCTCGGCGCTCGCGACGTGGACGATGTGGACGTGCGTGCCGAATTCGCGCGACAGCCGCGCCATCATCCGGATGGCGGACGCTTCCGCCCTTGGCGGGCGCGTGGCGAGGTAGACGCTGTATTGCGGATTGAGGATTGCGGAGTGCGGAGTGATTAGTGATTGTGGGTTTTCGGCGTGCACGAGCAGCGGCACGTTGCGCCGCGACAGAATCGGCATCGCCTCGCGGAGATCTTTTTCCTCGACGTGCTGAAACTCGTCGACGCCGGACGGAACGAGGAAGCACTTGAATCCGCGGACGCCGGCGTCAATCAGCGGCTCGAGTTCGGATGCATTGCCCGGCACCACGCCCCCCCAGTACTCGACGTTGACGCGGCACTTCCCTCGGGCCGCCGCGCGCTTCGCCTCGAGCGCCGCGACGGTCGTCGTCGCCGGAATGCTGTTGAGCGGCATGTCGACGATCGTCGTGACTCCGCCGGCTGCGGCCGCGCGCGTCGCCGTCTGGAAGCCTTCCCAATCGGTGCGACCCGGTTCGTTGACGTGGACGTGGGTGTCAACGATCCCCGGCGAGATCACCAGATTGGTGGTGCCTGAAGGTAGCCAGGCATCAACGTCGACCCGAGCGATCTTTCCGTCTTCGATGCGGATCTCCGCGGGTCGTACGCCGTCAGGGAGCACGACCCGCGAGCTGCGGAGGATCAACTACGTGTGGCGCGTTTCAGGAACGAGCCGGTTCCGGGTTTCGCGGCGAGCGTGCCGTTTTCGATAACGACGCGGCCGCGCGAGAGGACCGTGTCGGTCGCGCCGGTCACCTGACGTCCTTCGTAGGGGTTGTAGTCGACGTTCATGTGCAACGTCTTCACCCCAAGCGTCATCGTCCGATTCGGGTCGAAGACGACGATGTCGGCGTCGGAGCCGGGAGCGATCGTCCCCTTGCGCGGGAAGAGACCGAAGATCTTCGCCGGCGACGTCGACGTCAGCTCGACGAACCGGTTCAGCGAGATACGGCCGGCGCGCACGCCGCCGTCGTACACGAGGCTCATCCGCGTCTCGATGCCGGGCGCGCCGTTCGGGATCTTCGAGAAGTCGTTCTTGCCAAGTTCCTTCTGCTCTTTCATACAGAACGGGCAGTGATCGGTCGAGATGCACTGCAGATCGTTGAAGGCGAGGCCGCGCCACAACTGATCCTGCTTCTCTTTCGCGCGCAGCGGCGGGCTCATGACGTACTTGGCGCCGTTGAAGTCCGGCTCCTCGTAGTTATCGTACGAAAGGAACAAGTACTGCGGACAGGTTTCTGCGTACGCCGGCAGGCCGCGGTCGCGCGCTTCGGTCACCATATCGAGCGCCTCTGCTGCCGAGAGGTGGACGATGTACACCGGCACGTCGGCGATCTCGGCGAGCGCGATCGCGCGATGCGTCGCTTCGGCTTCCGCGCGCGGCGGGCGCGTCAACGCGTGATACTTCGGCGCCGTCTTACCCTCCGCCAACGCACGCTGCACGAGCACGTCGATGACGTCACCGTTTTCGGCATGCATGCAGATCGTCCCGCCGTTCTTCCCCGTCCGCAGCAGCGCCTTGAAGATGCTGCCGTCATCCAGCATGAAGACACCGCGGTAAGCCATGAACAACTTGAACGACGTCACGCCTTGACGGACGAGCGCGTCCATCTCCTGCTCGGTCTGATCGTTCATGTCGGTCATGATCATGTGGAAGCCGTAATCGATGACCGCCTTGCTCTCCGCCTTCTTCATCCACGTTTCCCACGCGTGATGAAGCGTCTGTCCCTTGTACTGAATCGCGAAATCGACAACCGACGTCGTCCCGCCGAACGCGGCGGCGATGGTCCCCGTCTGGAAGTCGTCGGCCGACGTCGAGCCGCCGAACGGCATGTCGAGATGCGTGTGGACGTCGATGCCGCCCGGCAGCACGTACTTACCGGACGCGTCGATCACTTTGTCGGCGGTCATGTCGAGCGAGGTGCCGATCAGCGTGATCTTCTCGTCCTCGACCAGGACGTCGCCTTTGTATTGATCGACTGCCGTCACGATCGTGCCGTTCTTGATGAGTGTTCGCATCAGCATCCTCGGCAGGCCTGAAGGCCTGCGCTACGAGCGACCGTTGTTGTAGCGCAGCCCTTTAGGGCTGCGTCAAAACCAACGTGAAATCGTGACTTTCTTATCGGTGTAGAACTCGAAGCCGTCGCGGCCGTGGGCTTTGAGATCGCCGAAGAAGCTGTCCTTGGCGCCGCCGAACGGAAAGTACGCCATCGGCGCAGCGACACCGATGTTGACGCCAACCATCGACGCCGTCGCATGCTTCGCGAACTCGCGCGCCGCTTTGCCGCTCGACGTGAAGATCGACGTCGCGTTCGCATTCGGATGCGCCTTCATCATCGCAATCGCATCTTCGAGCGTCTTCGCGGGTGCGATCGATGCCACCGGTCCGAAAATCTCGTCGTATCCGATCGCCATCTTCATCGAGACGTTGTCGAAGACGGTGGGTCCGACGAAGTAGCCGTTCGGACGATCCGGAACCTTGGTCGTGCGGCCGTCGACCAGAAGGTCGCCGCCTTCGGCCACGCCCTTGCCGATGTACTCGACGACGCGATCGCGATGCTTCCCGCTGATCACCGGCCCCATCGTGACGCCCGGCTGCAGGCCGTCGCCGACCTTCAGCGCCTTCGCCGCATCGACCATCCGATCGCGCGCTTCTTTGTGCGCGTCGCCGATCGGCACGAGCATGCTGCCGGCCAGGCAGCGCTCGCCCGCGCACCCGTAAAACGATTCGGTGATGATGCTGATCGAACGATCGAAGTCGGCGTCCGGCATGACGACGACGAAGTTCTTGGCGCCGCCGAGCGCCTGCACGCGTTTGCCGGCATGCGACGCACGCTGATAGACGGCCTTCGCGACCGGCGTCGACCCGACGAACGACACGGCGCGGATGCCGGGATGATCGCAAATCGCTTCGACGACGTCGCGTCCGCCGTTGACCAGGTTGACGACACCGGGCGGCAGATCGCACTGCTGCAACAACTCCGCGAACCGCCGCTGCGACAGCGGCACCTGCTCGGACGGCTTGAGGATGAAGGTGTTCCCCGCCACGATCGCGAACGGCAGGAACCACATCGGCACCATCGCCGGGAAATTAAATGGCGCGATCGCGGCGACAACGCCGAGCGGCTGACGGACGACGTGGCAGTCGATGCCCGCGGAGATGTCTTCGAGCGCCGACCCTTGCATCAGCGACGGCGCGCCGCACGCCACTTCGACGCACTCGATGCCGCGCCGCACGCTGCCGCGCGCCTCGTCGAGCGTCTTGCCATGTTCGGTCGTGACAATCCGCGCGAGCTCTTCGAAATTCGCTTCGAGCTGCTGCTTGAACTTGTAGAGATACTGCGCGCGCGCGTTGACCGGCGTGTCGCGCCACGCGGGAAAGGCTTTCGTCGCGGCTTGCACCGCCGCGTCCACGTCTTGCGCGGAGGACATCGGCGTGCGGCCGATCACCTCGCCGGACGCGGGGTTGTGCACGTCGAAGAAGTCAGTGGTGCGCGCTTTGACCCACGCGCCGCCGATGAAGTTGTCGAGGACCGCGATGTCTGTTGCTGGGATGCTGGCCATAGCCACAGATTATGGCTCATGGCCGATGGCTCATGGCTGATGGATGTACAGCCATGAGCCTTGAGCCATTAGCCATCAGCCATGAGTACCGGTCGCGCGTCCTTGATCCACGCCTCTTCCCACGTCGGGCGCGCCGAACGGCGCGCGCCGGTCCGCAAACGGTCGAGCGAGGATTGATTCGCCGGAAACGTTTCGAACAGATCGAACAGGACGTCGGCGAGCTGGCGCGCGTTCGAGAACAGGAGTCCGTTGTCGCCGTGGCGGACGCGCTCGGCGAGGCACGCGCCGTAGTCGAGCGCGCAGACCGGCACGCCGGCGCCGAACAGATCCGCGACCTTCATCGGGATGTCGAGACCGGAGGACGATCGGTGCAGGCACAACCCGAGGTCCGCGCTGCCGACGACGCGCGGGTAGTCTTCCGGCTCGATCCAGCGCGCGCGCAGTTGGACGCGGCGTGCCGGCAGGCCCGCGAAGCGACGCTCGAACTCGGCGCGCCGCTGACCGTCGCCGCTGACGAGAATCACCAGATCCGGAAACCGTCGTCCCGGCCCCGCGGCTTCCCATCCGCGAATGCGTTCCTCGAGCCAGCCGACGGCTTCGATCGCCAGATCGAAATCCTCGTCTTCCGTCCAACTCGTCGGGCAGACGATGAAGCCGACGTTGGATCCGTGGATCCCGAAGCGCGTGAACAGCGCCTGGCGAAACAGTTCCCGCTCGCCGCGGTCCATCGGCGTGAATGCCGAGGCGGGGCGATCGTAGAGCACGCGTGCCTGATGGACATCGAATCGGCTCTGCAAAAACGCCGCGAGGCCGCGCGACACGCACAGGTTGGCGTCGACCCGACGCGCGTCGCGGCGCTCGAACCAGCGAGCGAGCCGCACGGCGGGATGCCAGCGGCCGAGCCGCAGGCGCAGCAGCGTGTACCCGAGATTGTGCCAGTCGATGACGAAACGCACGCCGCGGCGATGCAGCGAAAACCAGGTCACCGGCAGCGTCGGAATGTGCGGCGGATTCTGGACGAGCACCAGATCCGGGCGCGGCAGCGTCCGCAGCAGCCGCCACAGGCGGAAGCTGAGTCGTGCGGCATCGACCAGGCCGGCTGCAACATACGTCGCGCCGGAAAACGCACCGGCCAATCGCAGGGTAGCGGGGTTGAGGCGGTGGACGTGAATGCGCGGATCGTCGGTGATCGCCTTCGGCAGCGGCGTCCCCTCGAAGCCGACGAGGTCGACGTCCACACCCTGACCGGCGAGCGCGCGTGCGTGGTAACGCATGCGTGCACTGCGACCGAGATCTGCCAACGCGACTACAGCGGCTCTCATCAGGGAACGGGTCGTGAGGGAGTCTGGCTATTCTAACCGCGAGACGTGTCGCTGAGGAAACGCGCGAGCAGATTCGCCGAGACAGCACGGCGATATTCGGCGGTCGAGCGGATGTCGTCGATCGGCGCGATCTCTTCGAGCAGCGTCTGCTGCGCGATCGCGAGCGAGGCGCCAATCGTGAGCGCCGCTTCGGTTTTTCTGGCGCGGAGGACGGTCGGCGCCACGCTGCCGAGCGCGATCCGCGTCTCTTTCCGATCCCGGACACCGGCCATCACGATTTTCGAAATCGCCTGCGCCGCCCGCGTCCCGACCTTGCGGAACCACTGCCGCCCTCTGACCGGCGGAATCTCGAACGCGACGATCAGTTCGTCAGGACGCCGGACGCTCTGCCGGTAACCGGTGTAGAACGACGTGAACGGCAGGCGCCGCGTCCCGCTCGTGCTCTTCAGGACGACGACCGCATCCGCTGCCGCAAGCGCCGGCAGCGTGTCGCCAGCCGGCGATCCGTTCGCGACGTTACCGCCAATCGTGCCGCGATTCTGGATCTGCACGCCGCCAATTTCACGCGCCGCCGCCGCCAGCATCGGCAGCCGCTT
Source organism: Vicinamibacterales bacterium (assembly GCA_035652075.1). Classification (GTDB taxonomy): domain Bacteria; phylum Acidobacteriota; class Vicinamibacteria; order Vicinamibacterales; family CAVVIG01; genus Gp6-AA45. Next base: position 20,932 of record DASREL010000210.1, on the reverse strand, counting down.
GTTCACCACCGCCGACCGGATCAGATCCGTATGCGTCGTCATCGCCCCAATCACGACCACGTCACGGCGAACGTCAATCGACCGCAGTCCAGCAAGTCCCCACAGGTTCAGAAACCGCTCATCCTTCAACGTGCCGAAGTTCAGGTTGACGTACAGATCGGTGCAACCAGCCATCGGCGTCAGCGGTCCCTCGTCGCGCAGCATCTTCAGCGCGTCCGTGAGGGACTTCGGTTGGAGCAACGAGCGATGAGACAGAGTTCCTTGCATTAGATCAAAGCAACCGCTGAATGCGCGGAATCCACAGAATGACTAACCATCAAAAGAACCATTTGCCACTCGTCTGATACCTTGCGGCAAATACTTGACGTTGAAATTTATGATCAGTCCGAGCGGCAATTTCAGGACGCGAAGATACGTGAGCATTTGAGCGAGATGCACGGGCGTGAACTTCTCGACCGCTTTGATTTCGACGACGACCTCGCGCTCGACCAGAAGATCGCGGTACGCGCAGTCGACGATCCGGTTCTTGTAGACGAGCGGTACTGGCTTTTGCCTCTCGAACGACACCCCACGCTCTATGAGCTCGAGACAAAGGCAGGTTTCGTAGGCCGATTCGAGCAATCCTGGACCGAGCGCTTTGTGGACGTCGACTCCGGCGCCGATGATCTTGTCGGTAATCGCATTGAGCCGGTCGCGCACCCGGCATTCGGCTGCAAACGCCGTCGCATTTGGGATATGAAGCCAAGAAGCGATGTTCTGTGCGTTCTGTGAATTCTGTGGTTACTGTCGTCGGGTAGAGAATTCCCGGCGGGTAGCCCCTACTCATCGCGCACGCTCGATGGATCGATAGATCGCCTCGTAGCCCGTGCACCGACAGAGATTGCCGGCGAGGCCGCTCTGGATCCGGGCGCGCGTCGGTTTCTTGCCGAGTGCAACCGCGGCCATGATCATCCCCGGCGTGCAGATGCCGCACTGCGCGCCGCCGTGTTCGATGAACGCGTGCTGCAGCGGATGACGGCCGTTGAGGCCTTCGATCGTCATCACCTTTGCGCCCGCCGCGTGCGCGGCGGGAACGAGACAGGAGTTGACCGGAACGCCGTCGATGAGCACCGTGCACGCACCGCACTCGCCTTCGCCGCAGCCCTCCTTCGTGCCGGTGAGCTCGAGATCCTCGCGCAGAACGTCGAGCAGGCGCTTGAGCGGATGCACGGTGAGCGTCCGGCGCGTGCCGTTGACGATCACTTGCATGCGACCGCCATGACCTTTTCCGGCGTCGCCGGAATCTCGCGCAGATCCACGCCGGCGTGTCGAAGGGCGTTGATCACGGCCGCCGCGGGACCGTCGATCGGCATCTCGCCGACGCCTTTCGCGCCGAAAGGTCCATGCTTGTACGGGTTCTCGAGGATCGTGATGTCCATCGGCGGCGTGTCGAGCGGCGTCGGGATGATGTAGTTCGTCAGCGTGGCGTTGGCCATGCGACCGTTGCGCATCACGACGTCTTCGAGCAGGGCGTAACCAAGGCCTTGCGCGCTGCCGCCTTCGATCTGTCCGATCGCGAGCCGTGGGTGGATCGCCTTCCCGATTTCGTGCACCGATGTGAACGCGACCGGCTTGGCTTCCCACGTGTCGCGATCGATGTCGAGTTCCACGACGTCGCACGCCCACCCGTACGATCCGTACGCGTCGCCGCGGTACAGCGCGTCGTCCCACAGCATGTCCGCCGGGCGTTCGTATGCTTTGGTCACGACGAGCGGACCGTGCTTTTTCAGGTAGGCCTTCGGCGTCAGCATGCCGAGTCGCTGACGCATGTCTTCGGCGCATCGCTGCAGGATGCGACCGACGATCATGCACGTGCGCGACGCGACGGTCGGTCCGCTGTCGGGGACTTCGCCGGTGTCTGCCGCATTCACTTCGATCGCGTCGTAGGGCAGGCCGAGCGCCTCTGCCACGATCTGCGCGTGCATCGTCCGCGTCCCCTGCCCGATTTCGGTGCTCGCGACACGAATGCGCGCGCCGCGCTCGGTCAACTCGAGCGTCGCTTTCGACGCGAGCTTGAGCTCGCCGATGCCGGTGAAGCCGGAGCCGTGGAAAAAGAGCGAGAGACCGATGCCCCGCTCGCCTGAAGGGCTCGCGCGACGTTTCTTCCACTTCCGCTTGAAGTCGGTGCGCTTCACCGCTTCGCGCAGGACCTCGAGCGCACTGCAGTCGGCACCGAGTGTTTGACCGGTGGCCGTCGTGTCGCCCGGCTTCAGCGCGTTGATCTCGCGGATGCGGACCGGATCGAGATCGACCACCTCGCCGATACGATCCATGTGGACCTCGGTGGCGAACTGTGTCTGCGGCGCGCCGAAGCCGCGGAACGCGCCGTTGGGCGGCGTGTTGGTCATCGTCGCGCGACCGCGAATCCGGATGTTGTCGCAGCGATACGGCCCGGCGGCGTGAATCACCCCTCGCGACAACACGACGGCGCTGAGCGTCGCGTACGCGCCGCCGTCGAACACGACGTCGATGTCCATCGCCGTCAGCGTGCCATCGCGCTTCACGCCGGTCCGGTGACGGACGATCGACGGGTGGCGCTTCGTCGTCGCCACCATGTCCTCGACGCGGTCGTAGATCAACTTCACCGGCCGCTTCGATTTGATCGCGAGCAGCGCCGCATGACACGCGATCATCGACGGGTACTCTTCCTTGCCGCCGAATCCGCCGCCGGTTTCGGTCTGCACGACCCGAACCTTCTCGTCAGGAAGCCCGAGCATCACCTTCAACGCTTTGTGGACGTAGTACGGGCACTGCATCGATCCGTACACGGTGATACCGCCGTTTTCCGCGACCGCGATGACGCCGTTCGGTTCGATGTACAGCTGCTCTTGATGGCCGGTGCGATACTCGCCTTCGACCACGATGTCGGCGTCGGCGAAGCCGCGATCGAGGTCGCCCTTGTCGATGCCAATCTGCTTGAACGTGATCGACGACGTCTCGGGATCGTAGTTCGGCGTCGCCTCGCGATAGGCGATCTGCACGTCGGCCGCGAGCAGCCGTTCCCGGTCCTCGTGCGCGAGCAGGACGATCGGTTCCGCGTAGTGCCGGATCGTCTTCTCCGCCAGGCAGGGCTGATCGTCCTCGATTAACGCGACGATGTTGCGGCCGGGAATGTCGCGATGGTCGACGATCGTGAAGCCTTTGGTCTTGAAGTTGAAGCGGATGTCGGCGATCTCTCCGCACGGGATCGTCGATCGGATCGTCCGTGCGTGCAGGAGACGCGGAAAGGAAACGTCGTCGATGTAACGCGCCTGGCCGGTGACCTTCTCCACGCCTTCTTTGCGAAGGACGTTCTTGCCGACTGCTTTTAACTGGCGCGCCGCCACCGCGCGATTATATGCGGTCCTTCAATCGTCGCCAGGATGGACGCCTCGTCGCAGCCGATCTTCTTCCCAGCCGCGTACGCCTCGAGGATCGCCGGATGGATGTAGCACTTGCGGCACACCGCCTTGGTGTTGCCCAGGCGCGCAGCCACCTGCTCGATGGCGCGGACGACATTGCGCTTCGTTTCCGATTTGGTGTGGCACGGCTTACACGCCGCGAGCGCCTGCGCGGCGAGCACCGTGCCGGCCCACGTGCGAAAGTCCTTGGCGGTGAAATCGTCCCCGGTGATCGATCGGAGGTACGCGTTCACATCCGAGGAATCGATCACGTGATGATCGCCGCGCTCGTCGACGTACTGAAACAGCTCGTAGCCGGGTAGATCGCGGCACGCCTTCACGATCCGCGCGAGGCGCGCGTCCTCGAAGTCGATCGCGTGCTTGACGCCGCTTTTCCCGCGGAAGGCGAAGTGGACTTTCGATCCGTTGATCTTCGCGTGCTGATCCCGCATCGTCGTCAACCCGAACGATCGGTTCTGGCGCGCGTACTCTTCGTTGCCGACGCGGATCAGCGTCTTCTCGAGGAGTTGCACGACCGCCGCGAGCACTTTTTCGCGGGAGAGTGCGGGCTTCCGGAGATCGATCGCGGTCCGGTGATGGATCTTCGGCAGCGTGCGCGCGAACGCCGGCAGCTTGCCGTACTTGGCCTCGTCCCGAATCTCTCGCCACTTCGGGTGGTAGCGATACTGTTTGCGGCCGCGCGCGTCGCGACCCGTGGCTTGCAGGTGTCCGCGCGAGTCGGGACAAATCCAGACATCCGTCCACGCCGGCGGGATCACCAACGCTTTGATTCTCGACAGCTCGACTGGATCGATGATCGTCCGACCGTTCGGCGCAACGTATCGAAACTTCCCCGGCGTGCCGACACGACGGATCCCTGGCGTCGTCTCGTCGTTGACGTGTTTCAGCCGCGCCACCTTCGCCGATTCGTCTTTCAGGCGCCGCCACGCGCTCGGCAGTTTCCGAACGTTCATCCCGCTCGGGTTTCAGCAAAAGCTACGCCGACGGTAAGATGAGCTCGTGTCACCGGCCGGGATCTTCGACGCGCATCACCCGCCTTCGCAGCAGCTCGCGGACGACTGCGTGCACTGCGGGTTCTGTCTGCCGACATGTCCGACCTACGTGTTGTGGGGTCAGGAAGCCGACTCGCCGCGCGGGCGCATCTATCTGATGAAAGCGGGCCTCGAAGACCGTGCCGAATGGGACGAACCGTTCCAGCGACACTTCGACACGTGCCTCGGCTGCATGGCGTGCGTGACCGCATGTCCGTCGGGCGTGCAGTACGACCGGTTGATCGAAGCGACACGTCCGCAAGTCGAACGGCACGGGCAGCGGTCGATTGGCGACCGGCTCTTCCGCCAATTAATCTTCAGTCTCTTTCCGTATCCGAATCGGCTGCGGGCGATGAGCGCGCCGCTCGGCGTGTACCAGCGGACGGGACTGCAGCGGCTGATGCGATCGCTCGGCTTGACGAAGCTGCTGCCGGAACGCGTCGCGGCGATGGAACGCCTGCTGCCGACACTATCGAGCCGGACGGACGACGTTCCCGAGCGTTTGAACGCGACGGGCGAACGGCGTCGCCGCGTCGGTCTTCTTCTGGGATGCGTGCAGCGCGTCTTTTTCTCGCACGTCAATCATGCGACGGCACGCGTGCTCGCCGCCGAAGGATGCGAGGTCCACGCGCCGAAGGATCAGCAGTGCTGCGGCGCACTGATGATGCACGCCGGCCGCGAAGCCGAAGCGATGGCCGCGGCGCGCCACACAATCGACGTGTTCGACCGCGCTGGCGTCGAGCAAATCGTGATCAACGCCGCCGGTTGCGGATCGGCGATGAAGGACTACGGCATCCTGCTGCGCGACGATCCGGCATACGCCGACCGTGCGAAAGCGTTTTCAGCGAAATGCGTCGACGTGTCTGAGCTGCTCGCGGAGCTCGAACCGCGAGCCCCGCGTCAGCCGCTGCGGATGACGGTCGCCTATCACGACGCGTGTCACTTGCAGCACGCGCAGCGGATCAAGCAGGCGCCGCGAACAGTGCTGCAGACGATTCCGGGGTTGGAGCTGAAGGAAATTCCCGAGTCGGAGATTTGCTGCGGATCGGCGGGGATTTACAACCTGCTGGAAACCGAAGCCGCGTCAGCGCTGCGCGATCGGAAGGTCGCGAACATCCTGCAGACCGGCGCCGACGTGGTCGCGTCGGGCAATCCGGGCTGCATGATGCAGATTCAATCGGGGATGGAAACGAGAGAACGCGCCGTGAGGTCGATACATACGATCGAGCTCCTCGACGCGTCCATTCGTGGCAGCCGGGTCTGAAAAACCCGGCTGCCATCGATCTACTGGATCGTCGCGACGCGAGCCGTGCTCCACGCCGAGCTGCCCGGCGAGACCACCGCGTCCGACGTGCCCGCCTTCAATTCCACCTTCAGCGAGCCGGTGTTGACGTGCGAGCTCCACGCTTCGCGGTGGCGCTCGGTGTAGGTGCCGGCGACGCCGTTGTTGTTCGGCGCAGTCGAGAAGACGACGTCGTTCGTGCCGGTCGCGCTGTTGTACTCGACCGCGATCTTCAGGAACTGCATCGTCGTCGCATCGTAGGGCAAGCTGAGCACGGTCGTCTTGCCGCCGGAAAGCTTCTTCTCGATGACGAGCGCGTTGCCCGATTCATACCAGCGGTAGAAGTTGTTCGAATCGGTGCCGACGGCGAAGAACGCATACGCGAGCGTCGCCGTGTTCGGCGCCTGCGCCAGCCGGACCGACGCGTAGCCGTGCGTGCCGAGGTTGAACGCGCCCGAGGTGATGCCGTTGTAGTGCGAACCGGTCACGCCGTCCTTGAGCGGACCAACCGAGAGATTCCCTGATGCGGCGACGGCGATCGACGTGTCCTGGCTACCAGTGAAGAGCGTCTTCGACCATTTCGTGGCGTCGAGCGTCGACAGCGAATCCTGCAGCAGCGTCGTCTCCGTGCCGGTTGACGTCGGCGGCGGCGGCGTCGTGGTCACCGACGAGGTGACCGTGTAGTTCGCAACCACGGGACGGTGATCCGAGTCGACGAGATCGGCGAGGACGTTGATCGAGGTCAGCGCCGGACCGTTGTTCGTGAACCAGTAGTCGATGCGCGAGGTCGCGGTCGGATTCGGGTGCGTGTAACCCGCGCCGGAGCCGCCGGTCGCCCACGCGTCGGCGAACTGCGTTTTCATCGCCACGATCGAGCCGCCGCTCGGCCCCTCGTTGAAGTCGCCCCCGACGAACCGTGGACCCGGGAAGTTGTCGGCCCACGCCTGGAACGCGCTGACGTACTTGAGGCGCGACGTGGCCCAGGTGCTCATCGCGGGCGTGTGGCAGACGAACACGTTGAACGTCGTGCCGTCAGCGGCCGCAACAACCATGTGGGCGCTCGCACGCGCCACCCAGTAGTCGTCCTTCGCCCAGATCAACGTCGTGTCGCTCGACACCGTCTGGAGCCGCGTGATGATCATGACGCTCTCGCCCGGTTGCGACGTGCAGGTCGGCTGCGTGCCCGACTGGCAGTGTTTCGCGGCGATGCCGTGCCACGCGCTGGTCCCGAGACGCGAATTCAAGCCGTTGACGTAGTAGCTCAATTGCGACGCGTACGCTTCCTGCAGGACGACGACGTCCGGATTCTGCTGCGCGATCGTGTCGATCTCGCCATCCGTGGTGGGCGGCGTGGTCTTGGTGCCGCCGTGATGTGTGTTGAAGGTCATGACCTTGACGGTCGCGGCGGAAACGGGCGTCGCGGCGGCCAGCGCCAGCACGAATGACAAGCTTCGAAACATCAACGTTCTCCTCGGCAGCGGTCGGACACACGTGTAGCGTCCGCAGCTCAACTGCGTTTTTCAGTAACGGTTTGTGTGAATCGGTGAGTCGCGGTGTGCACCCGCGACGGGACCTATAAGGGCAAGCGGCGGGCCGGGATTTTCAGCCGTATCGCGCGTGCATGCGACAACAACGCGGCCGTAAGCAGAATCTACATGCTGAGTTCGAAAACCGCCGATGTTTGACTCGTCACCCGATACCGCTCAGTTGTGTCAGCATACAAAACAATTCCGTGCGCTGATGCAACGCACGAACGGTTCGGCTCGCTTTTGATTTCGATTCTGTAATCGGTCTGACGAATTTGCCCGCGAAGGTTCTCGTCAGTTCGTGCCTGCTCGGCGCCGAAGTGCGCTATCACGGCGGCGCTGCAACGATCGGGAGCGCGATTCTCGATCGCTGGCGCGCCGAAGGACGCATCGTTGACGTCTGTCCCGAAGTTGCGGGCGGGCTGTCGACGCCGCGGCCGCCCGCCGAGCGCGTCGGCGTCCGAGTGCTGACGAATCACGGCCAGGATGTGACCGCGGCGTTCGACGCGGGCGCAACGCGCGCGGTCGCGATGGCTCAGCAGTACGGCGTCCGCGTCGCGGTCCTGAAATCGCGAAGCCCGTCGTGCGGCATCTCCGCAATCTTCGACGGCACGTTTGCTGGCCAGCTGAAACCTGGAATGGGCGTGACGGCGGAAGCGCTATCGAAGCTCGGCGTCCGGCTGTTCGACGAAACGCAATTGGCCGAAGCGGATGCCGCGTTGCGCTCACTCGACGCCGGCGATCGATCGCATCTGCCGTAGAGCGAACTCGAGCAGGCCGCGGCTGTCGATCAAAAACGACTCGGCATTGCCCACGCGGCCGCCTCGATTGCCTGCTGTCGACAGGTAGCCGTCGACGATCCGCGCGAAGAACCGTGGCGGCCACGCGTCGTGGGCGCCGCGATCGGAGCTGTCGACTTCCTGCATGTCACGCCAGACGCGCTCGCCATTCTCGAGGATCGGGACCTTTAACCGGGCGATCCGCTTGTTCGGAATGTCGACAATGTGTTCGGCATAGTGGAGAAACGTGACCGTATCGTGATCGCAGCCGAGCAGCAGAATTTTGCCGCCCGCGTCGACGAACCGTTCCAGCGCGGAACCGCGGCCGAGCGCAAAATCCCACGGCTGCTCGGACAGCAGGTCGTCGGCTCGCGCACCACGGACGACGAAGCGGGCGACGTGCGCGTTGACGCGCGATCCCGCGTACGTGCGGAAGAATTCGACGAGCGCGCCGTTGTCGCGGGCCGCGCGCGCTGTCAGGGGATCGAACGCCGGCTGCTTCTCCAGCAATTCGCGCTCTTCGTCCGGCGTCAAATGTCCACGCCCGACATCGTCGTATCCGTCGGCGGCGCTGGCATACATCATCAACGTGCCGTGTTCCGTCAGCACATCCGAAAGCGCGAGATGGATTTGATCGGGACCGCCGGCAATCGGGCCAACCGATCGCACTGACGCGTGCAGCATGATCGTGTCGCCGGCCTGAACGCCAAGGCGCCGGAAGTCGCCCGCCAGTTGCGCGCGCGAATACATCAATCCTCGAGCGTGAAGACGTCTTCGACGCGCGACTTGAACGCGCGCGCGATGCGCATCGCCAGCGACAGTCCGGGCTCGAACTTGCCGTTCTCGATGGCGATGATCGCCTGCCGTGACACGCGCACCTTGTCCGCGAGTTGCGCCTGCGTCCAGTTGTGTTCCGCGCGCAGCACGCGGATCCGATTCGTCATCGATACTGCCGGCACGAGATGGCGTAGCCGACGACATACGAAATCCCCATGAACGCCCAGATGAACATCAAATCCATCCGCGGCACCGCCTGCGCGGTTTCGAGGTATCCGTACACGAAGACCGACACACCCGTCAGCAGGAACGCGATGACGACGGCTTCGAAATGCAGCCGTTTCTGGAATTCGTCGAGGCGGCGAATTTGACGCACCACCAGCCCGACGATGAGCACGTTGCCCGGAACCGGGGAGAGCGCGACGGCGACCCGGGCGATCGTGCCGAGTTCGACATGGCGCAGCACCCACATTGACGCGATGTCGAGGAAGGAGGCGACGACGACGATGAACCAGAAGATCATGACGATGAATGTAATGTATACATTACATCGTGTCAAGCATGCCTTACATCGCTAGAGTCCAAAGGGACCGCGACCGGTATTCAGCAAGGCGTGTGGATCGAACTGCCGCTTGATCGCGCGCATCAACGGCAGTGCGTCGCCGGGCGCGCCCCAGGCGTCGACGCTTTGCTTCAGTTCGTCTGATCCGCGGACGATCACCACGCTGCCACGCCCGTGCGGAAAGCGCGCCCGCAGGTCGGTGATGATGCGCGCCTGACGAGCGGAGTTGGCGCCGACGCGCAGTAACAGGACGCCGACGCCCGCGCGGCCAATCGCATCCCACTCGACGTCGCGCAACGACTCGCCGATCGCGATCATCGTCGGCATGACCTCGGTCGGCAGACAGCTGATCTTGATAATGGCACCGGGATGTTGCCAGAGACGCGCGTCGTGCGCATCCCAGAGCGCCGACTCCTCGGCGGTGTCCACAACGAACGCGCGAGCGCCGTCCGTGGTCGCTAGACGCACGAGTGCGGCCGCCTGTTCATCGGCTGCGGCCGCGATCGATTCGAACCGCACGAGCAGGCGCAACGGCTTCGCCTGGAGTTCGAGCGCCGTCGGCGTCAGGTGACTGCCGCTGATCGCGGCGATCGTCCTCTCGGCGACGCCGCTGTCGTCCATGTCGACGACGACCGAGCGCGACGCGGGCGCGATCGGATACAGCTTGAACGTCGCCTGGGCAATCAGGGCGAGGCTGCCGAACGATCCGGTCATCAAACGTCCGAGGTCGTAGCCGGCGACGTTCTTGACGACGATGCCACCCGACTTCGCGCGCGTGCCGTCGACGCGCACGATCTCGACGCCGATGATGAGGTCGCGCGGCGCACCGAAGCGGTGACGTCGCGGTCCGGAGTCGTTCGTCGCGACGATTCCCCCAATCGTCGCGCGATCCGCATGCGGCGGGTCGAGCGGGATCCACTGACCATGTGTCGCGAGCACGCGGTTGACGTCCGCGAGCGATGCGCCCGCTTCCACCGTCGCCGTCAGGTCGCCGTAGCGATGCGCGATGACGGTGTTCAACCCGCGCGTCGAAATCGTCACGTCAGCCGCCGGCGCGAGGCTGCCCCACTCGCGTTTCGTGCCGCCGCCGTCGATCGCGACGCGACGGCGATCGCGCGAGGCGGCAGCGAGCGTTTCGCTGATGTCCGCGAGCGTCAAAAGCGCTCCGCGAGGCCGGCTTGCTCGACCGGATGCTGGCGATATGGCCCCGGCACTTCGCCGCACAGCCGCGGCGTCGGAAACACTTTGCCGGGATTGCACAAGCCGCGCGGATCGAACGCGGTCCGCACGAGCAGCATCGCGTCGAGATCCGCCGGCGCGAACATCTTCGGCATCTGACACGCCTTGTCGGCGCCGACGCCATGTTCGCCCGTAATCGATCCGCCGGCTTCGATGCAGTACGTCAGGATTTCTGACGCGACACGCTCCGCCAATGCTCCCTGGCCCGGCACTGTCTCGTCGTAGCAGACGAGCGGATGCAGGTTGCCATCGCCGGCATGGAACACGTTGCCGATGCGGAGCCCCGATCGCAGTTCGAGCTCGCGAATCCGCCGAAGGACGTCTGGCAGCTTCGTTCGCGGGATGACGCCGTCCTGCACGTAGTAGTTCGGGGACACGCGGCCCATCGCGGCAAAGGCCGCCTTGCGTCCCTTCCAAATCCGCGCGCGCTGATCGCTGTTCTGCGCGATCAGCACATCGGTGCCGCCGCGTCGGCGGCAAATCTCTTCGACAACCGCAAACTGCTCGCGGACCTCGGACGCCGTCCCATCGAGCTCGACGATCAGCACCGCTTCTGCTTTCGGAAAGTTCGGATGCACCGCCGCTTCGGCTGCTTCCACCGTCAGCCGATCCATCATCTCGACGGCGGCGGGAATAATACCCGCGCCGATGATGTCAGAGACGGCGTTGCCGGCCGCTTCGGTGGAATCGAAGGCTGCGAGAATCGTGCGGACTGTTTCGGCGACGCGCAGCAGGCGCAGCGTCGCCTTCGTCACGACGCCGAGCGTGCCTTCGGACCCGACGAGCACGCCGAGCAGATCGAGACCGGGCAGATCGACGGCCGAACCGCCGACGTGCACGAGATCGCCGTTCGGCAGGACGACTTCCAGTCCGAGCACGTGGTGCACGGTGAAACCGTACTTCAGGCAGTGCGCGCCGCCGGAATTTTCGGCCACGTTGCCGCCGATCGAACAAATCTGCTGACTCGACGGATCGGGCGCGTAGTAGAACCCGTGCGGCGCGACGCGGCGCGTCACGTCGAGGTTGATGACGCCCGGCTCGACCACGATGCGGTGATTCGGCAGATCGACGTCGAGGATGCGATTGAGTCGCGTCAACGCGATGAGAACGGCGCCCGGGATCGGCAACGCGCCGCCCGACAAGCCGGTGCCGTGGCCCCGCGCGACGAATTGGACACCGTGGTCATGACACGCGCGGACCACTTGCTGCACGTCTTCGGCGCTCTTCGGCAACACGACCAGCGACGGCTTCTCGCGCAGCCGCGCCAGGCCGTCACTCTCGTACGCGAGCAGCTCCGTCGGGTCGCTGAGGATCCCGTCGCGGCCGACGATCCGTTCGATACGCTCAACGAAATCTGTCGTCACCGCCGGTTATCGTACAACTTCTCGTCACCAGTGATCAGCCGCACGCGCCGCTGAAACGTGATGTAGGCCCACGCCCACTCGGTCATCACCGCGAGGCGGTTGCGGAAACCGATCAACCAGAAGATGTGCAGGAACAGCCAGAACAGCCATCCGAAGATGCCGGAGATCTTGATGCCGAAGACGTCGCCGACCGCCGATCCGCGACCAATCGTCGCCATGATGCCGTAGTCCTTGTAGCGAAACGGCTCGAGCGGCTGCTGCTGGATCGCGCGCAGGATGTTGCGTGCGGCGTGCGCGCCTTGCTGCATCGCCACCTGCGCGACGCCGGGCAACGGGTGCCCATCCTGCGACAAAGCAGCAAGGTCACCAACCACGAAGATGTCCGGGTGATTCGGCGCCTGCAGTGTCGGCAGCACGGGCACGTGGCCGGCGCGATCGAGCGGCGCGCCAAGCGACTTCCCGAGCGGAGACGCCGCCACGCCGGCGGCCCACAACACGGTGCCCGCCGAAATTCGCTCGGCGCCGATGGTGATCCCGTCCGCGTCGACGCCGGTGACGACCGTGCCGGTCCGCACCTCGACACCAAGTTTCTCGAGGGTCGTCCGCGCGTTCGTTCGAAGCGGCTCCGGAAACGCGCCGAGCAGATGCGGACTGCCTTCGATCAGCAGGATGCGCGCTTGCTCCGGATGGATGTGGCGAAAGTCGTCGCGCAGGCTCTGCCGCGCAATTTCCGCGAGCGCGCCGGCGAGCTCGACGCCGGTTGGCCCGCCGCCGACAATCACGAAGGTCAACAGCCGGCGGACCTTCTCCGGATCGGGTTCGCGCTCGGCCTCTTCGAACGCCAACAGCATCTCGCGCCGCATGACCAGCGCATCGTCGAGCGTCTTCAGCCCCGGTGCGTACTGTTCCCACTCGGGATGACCGAAGTACGAGTGCGCGGCGCCGGCGGCGACGATCAAGTAGTCGTACGTCAGCGCGCCGCCATCGGTCTGCAGCGTGCGCGTCGACGGATCGATCGCGGTCACCGTGGCGAGCAGGACTTCGACGTTCTTCTGTTTGCGCAACACCCATCGAATCGGCGACGCGATATCACCCGGCGACAGCGACGCGGTTGCGACCTGGTAGAGCAGCGGTTGAAACAGGTGGTAGTTGTGGCGGTCCACGAGCGTGACGCGAACGCTCGCGCCGGCGAACGCGCGCGCCGCCTGAAGCCCGCCAAAGCCGCCGCCGACGATGACCACGTGCGGATTGGACTGCATCGTCATTCGCTACTTTGATATCGTACGACTATGTCCGATCGTACCGCACCAGTTCTCAGAGGGCCGGCGTCTGTCGTCGAGACCGCGTGTCCACTCGACTGTCCCGATGCCTGCAGCCTAGCCGTGACGGTCCAGCACGGCAAGATCGTCAAGATCGACGGCGGTCATGCGAACCCCGTCACCGACGGCTACATCTGCGCGAAGGTGCGGAAGTTCGGCGAGCGCGTGTACGGCCCCGATCGTCTGCTGTATCCGGCGGTCCGCGACGGGCGGAAGGGCGACGGCAAGTTCAAGCGCGTGACATGGGAAGAAGCGCTCGAGCTCGTCGCGACGAAATTCGAGGCGGCGAAAGCGAAGCATGGCGGCGAATCGATCCTGCCGTACTCGTATGGCGGCTCGAACGGGCTGCTGACGCAAGACAACCTCGACGCGCAACTGTGGCGCCGGTTCGGCACGTCGCGGCTCGCGCGCACCGTGTGTGCCGCGCCGACCGGCGCCGCGAACATGGCGTTGTACGGCAAGATGTCATCGGTCACCTATCAGGATTATCCGGAAGCGAAGCTGATCATCCTGTGGGGCGTGAATCCGTCGGCATCCGGCATTCACCTCGTGCCGTTCGTCAAAGAGGCGCAGAAGCGCGGCGCGAAGCTCGTCGTCGTCGATCCACGATCGACGCAGCTCGCGCACTCGGCGGACATTCACCTCCCCGTCCACATCGGCGCCGACGTCGTCGTCGCGCTGGCGCTGCATCGGTACCTGTTCGCGAACGGATATGCGGACCAGGCGTTTCTGGCGGCGCACACGCACAACGTAGACATACTGCGCGAGCGCGCCGAACCGTGGACGATCGACGAGGCCGCGAGAGTCGCGCGCATCGATCCGCATGCGCTCGGCCAGGTCGCGGAGCTGTATGCGACGAGCTCGCCGGCGCTGATTCGCTGCGGCTGGGGCCTCGAACGCAATCGCAACGGCGGCAACGCGGCGATGGCGATCCTCTCGCTCCCGGCGGTCGGTGGAAAGTTCGGCGTCCGTGGCGGCGGGTACTCGATGAGCAACTCGGCGTCGTGGAACCTGCAACGGCCGTGGATTGGGACCGACGAGCCGCAGACGCGCGAAATCAACATGAACCACCTCGGTCGCGCGTTGACCGAATACGACAACCCGCCGGTCGACGTGCTCTTCGTCTATAACTGCAACCCGGCCGCGACGGTTCCCGACCAGAAACGCATCATCAAAGGACTCGAACGCAACGACCTTTTCACGGTCGTGTTCGAACAGGTGATGACCGACACGGCGCTTTACGCGGACGTCATTCTGCCGGCGACGACCTTCCTCGAAGGGTACGACGTGGCGAAGGCGTACGGTCCGATCCATCTCGAGCTCGGACGGCCGGTGATCGATGCCGTCGGCGAAGCGCGGACGAACGCCGACGTCTTCGGCGAGCTATGCACGCGTCTTGGGTTGCTGAAGGACGACGAGCCGGCGGGCGAGCTGGATCTGATGATCGCGATGCTCGAGCAGTTGCCCGGCACGATAGGCGACGATCTGCGCCGCGGCGCGCCGGCGACGCCGGAGTTCGGCGGCGCGCCGATTCAGTTCGTCGACGTCTTCCCGAAGACTCCGGACAGGAAGATCGACTTCTGCCCCGCCGCGCTCGATGCGTCCACGCCGCTCGGTCTCTATCGCTATCAGCCGGATCCGGAAACGGACCGCTACCCGCTCGCGCTGATTTCGCCGGCAAGCGAACGGACGATCAGCTCGACGCTCGGGGAGCTGCCACGTCCTGACGCGAAGCTGTCGATGAACGCCGCCGACGCCGAGGCTCGCGGTCTCGCCGACGGCGACCTGGTGCGCGTGTTCAACGATCTGGGCGAAGTGCACACGACGCTCGCCGTCACGCCGGCGGTACGACCGGGCGTCGTGTCGCTGCCGAAAGGGCTCTGGCGCCGCAGCACGCGCAACAACACGTGCGGCACCGCGCTCGTGCCGGACACGCTGAGCGATCTCGGCGGCGGAGCCTGTTTCAACGATGCGCGGGTGCAGGTGGCTTCGCTCGCGACCGCATAAAACCGCGGAACGCACAGAACCCACAGAACATCGTTTGTTTCTGTGCGTTCTGTGAATTCTGTGGCTGCTCTTAGTAGCTGAAGAAGAACAGCAGGTCGGCGCCGCTGCCCTGCGCGCGCTGGAAGAGCGACTGCTGCGTCGACGACCCCTGCAGCACGTTCGTGCGGAAGCGAAGCCAGTTCGTGAGCTCGTACTCGAGGATGACGTTCGTCTGGCTCGCGTCGCCAATCCCCTGCTCGACTTTCAGATACAGATTCTGGCTGACCTGCTGTCCGACGGTGACGTTCGGTCCGCTGCCGCTGTCGGGCGCGAGGTTGATCTCGAAGAGGTCGACGCCGATCGCGTTGCCAACCGACTTCGCGATCGCGCCGGTCGCCGCGCCCGCCGCCATTTGCTCGGCGCGCTGGGCGATCGACACCTGCTGCTGCTCGCTCGTCTGGTTCAGCGGCTGATTGAACACGATCAGCGACATGATGTCTGCCTGCTCGAGCGGCGGCGTGCTGCTCAACTCGATCTCGGGCTTCTTCAGCGATCCGCGGACGTTGACGTTCGCTGTCACCGCCTGGATCACGCGCTGGGTTCTGATGTCGAGCGACGGATCGATGTCATCGAGCCCTTCGAATCGAATCGTGCCGTCGCGAAGGATCGTGAAGCGACGCCCCTGGAAATCGTAGAAGCCGCGAATGGTCTTCACCGGCCCGACGATGCGGATTTGATCCCAGGGGGATTTGGTCACCCACACGTCGCCGCCCATCGTGATGTTCATGGCGCCGAGGCTGAGCGGCGCGCCCGGGGCACGCAGATCGCTCGCCTTGATCACGAGGTCGTCCGGGACGGTGACGTGCAGGTCCATCTGCAGCGCTTCGAACGCGCTCGGCGACTGCGTCTGTCCCTGCTGATTCGCGTCGTTCGTGCCGTATTCGGTCTCTTGTGTCGCGTACGCCGAGGTGCCGGTCTGCGCGAGGATCGGATCCAGATCGATGCGACCGGTCGTCACACCGAGTTCGCCTTCGACGCGCGGTGCGTTGAGGTCCCCCGTCAGCGACATGTCGCTCTTGATCCGGACGTTCCCCATTTTGTTGTCGATCACCTTGAAGTCGTCGGCGGTGAGCTTGATCGAGACGCCGCCCAGCTTCCGCTCGTTGACCGCGAGGTCGCCGGTGATCGTCAACGGTTTCTGCTGGTTGTCGAGCAGCTTGATCTGCTCGATGTGCACGCGATCCGGCTTGAGGTCGATGCGGCCTTCGAGGTCGGTGTAGTTGACGCCCGTCGGCTCGACGTTGAACGCCGCGTTCTGAATCGTGATCGATCCGTCCGGATTCGGATCGGCGGCGGTGCCGGTGACGGCGACGTGCGCTTCCATCGTGCCGCGCACGTTCGTCAGCGCGGTCGTGAACCCTTGGACGAGGCCGAGATCGATCGGACTGCTGTCGACGTGGAGATCGACTTTCTCGTTGGAGTTCGCGCCCGTGCCGTTGAACAGCGCCATCGGCGCGTACCCCTTCGCCTCGAGCCAGGTCGTCGGATTCTGCTGCAAACGCGCGTCGAGGTTGACGCCGGTTCCGGCGTACTTGACCGTGCCCTTCAACGAGTCGTACTTGAACTGCCGGAACCCGCCCTGGTTGATCTCGAAGTTCGCGTCGACGTTCGGATCTTCTTTCGTCCCCCGAATCGTGCTCGTCGCGTTCAGTCGACCGGAGAGCTGCGGCGGCCGCAGCAGCAGCGCGTCGACGGTGGCGACGTCGATGTTGTTCAGCGATACCTTCAGCGCATCGCCCGGCTTGCCGAACGTGCCGTCGGCGGTGATCTGCTGGTCGCCGTTGACCAGCTTCATGTCCTTGACCGCGACTGCGTTGTCGCCGTACTGAATGGCCGGCTGCGCGCCCTGCGCGAGCTGCCACGACACACCCTGCGACGACAGGTTGAGGCTCTTGAGATGGATCTCCTGATGGTCGGGATGTAACGCGACCGAGCCGCCAAGCGCGAGGGAGCGCTGCGGCTGCTTCGCGTTGACGTCGAAGTCGACGTTCTGTTTGTTGTAGTCCGTCTTCGCCGTCAACTCGTTGATGTTCTGGCCGCCGACGGTGACGAAGGTGGCGTGCGTGTTCGCGCTGATTGTCGCCTCCTGGATGTCCAGATCGGGCAGCTTGGCGGTGAAGTCGCTCGAAGCCGTCAGCGCGCCGTTGTCGCCGTACTTGAACCCGTCGCCCGTGAGGTTGCCCGTCGCGTTCAGTTGCGTGCGATTGCCGGTCACGGTCGCGTCGATCTTCGCGATGCCTGTCAGCGGTTGATCGACGAGCTTCCCGATCGTCGCGAGACTTGGACTGTCCGCGTGCAGCTTGAAATTCGACTGCCCATCGTCATTCAGCGCGATCGTGCCGTAGCCGTTGACGTTGACGTCACGTCCGACGACTTCGAGGTTCCGCACGTCGCCGGTTGAGTTGTAGTAATCGCCGTCGACATTGGCCCGCGTGATCTCGAGTCCGCCGACGGTTGACGGGTTCAGATCGAGTTGTGCCGTCGCCTGCACGCTGTCCGGTGTGACGCCGTTCGAGAAGTTCGCGACCGTTGCGTCGACGTTGAGGTCGCCGCCGACCTGGCCCTTCAACTTGTCGTTGCCGCTCGCCATCGCCGGGTCGAAGCCGTTGAACGTTCCGTAGGCGGTCACGTGCGCGTTGTTGTTCGCGATGTTCGCGGTGAAATCCAGCTGCGGGATCTGACCACCCATCACCGTCGTGTTGGTGAGCGATCCGCTCGCGTCGACGTTCATCTCCTCGGGTTTCGTGCCGCTGCCTTTCGCGACGAGATGCGCGTTGATGTCGCTCTTGTAGCGGTCGGTGTCGAGCGCCGGCACCTTGAACGCGTGTCCGACGCGCTGCAGGTCGAGGTTCGCCACGGTCGCGTCGGCGTCGTAGCCGATATTCTTGCCGGCCATACTGAATCCGGCGCGGCTGCCGCCCGCGATCTTCGCGCCTGCGACCGTGGACGGCTCGAACTTCAGATCGCCATGGATGTTGTAGGCCGGGTCTTTAGACCCGGCGGTCCCGGCGACGTGATAGCCGGCGCTGACGTGCGTATCCGCCGGCGGGATTTTCAAGTCCTTCGGCATGTTCCGGAGATCGACGTTTCGCAGTTGACCGCTGACGTCGAACGCGAGCACGTCGGATTTTGCGACCGGCACCGTGACGCGGCCGCTGGCGGTCGCGCTCGCGCCGTACGCCTGCGCCTTCGCCGTCAGCGCGACATGACGTCCTTCGATCTGCGCTTTGGCGTCAATCGGTCCCGCCGTGTAACCGGCGGCGACGATCCGCGGCGACTCGAGCGATACGCCACCGCGCAGCGAATCGATCTTCTGGAATGACTCGCCGTGGACATCGACGTGGGCGTTTGCGGTGATGTCGCTCTTCTGCTTCGGGTTGTTGAGAATCTGCGCGAGGTCGATGTGGCTGACGGTCAGGTCGCCCTTGACGGCCTGCCCCGGCTCCAGGATGTCGGCGACGACGTTCCCGATCGCGTTGCCGGCGCTCGATCGCACGTTCATGTTGACGTGCAGTTGATCGAACGTGCCCTGCGTCTTGATCTCGAATGCCGGCTGCAGCTTGACGCCGGCGAGCGCCGGCACGATGCGCGCGATTTCCGGAATCGACAGCTTGTCCGACGTGATCTGCAGGTTCAGGTTCGGTTTCGTCAGGTAGTTCTGCACCGCGCCATCGACCGAAATCGACGACTCGGCGGTCCGCAACGCCAGTTTCTCCACATGCACCGCGTCGTCGTGCACGGCGATCCCGCCGGAGAGCGCGTTCAGGGCGAGCGACGGCTCGGTGCCGCGGAACGAGATGTGGGTGATTTCGATCGAGTAGCGCACCGGCTCGTACTTGAACGACACCTTCGCGTCGAGGTGCTCGAACTTCTTCGGCACGTCGACGCCGCTCGTCCCGACAGGATCGAGCGCCACCGAACCGTCTGCGATCTCAATCGCATCGATCGCGATCGGTTTCCCCGGCCCGCTGCGATCGGCTTCGGTCTCCTGCTTCTTGACGAGACGGCTCAACTGCCAGGTATCGCCTTCGCGTTTCAGATAGATGACCGGATGATCGAGCCGGATCTCGTCGACCGACAGCCCTTTCGTCAGCAGCTCGAACACGTCGTACTTCAGGCCGAGGTCCTTGACCGCCACGACCTGCGTGCCGTCCATCGACACGCCGATGTTCTCCATCTCGACGCCGAAGAACAGATTGCCGCCGAGCCGCTCGATGGAGAGCTTGCCGTTGATGTACTGGTTCGCCTCGCGGACGATGTAGCCGCGCAGCCAGTTCTTGAACCAGGCGGTCTGCGACACGATGATCGCCGCCGCCGCGGCGCCGATCACGAGGGTTATGACGATGACGAGAACGTGAACGAGGCGCCTGACAATGCGCATCTCAGAATGCCTGCCCAATGGAAAAATGGACCCGCCAGCGACGGGTCTGTGGATTCCCATTCACCAGCAGATCAGGGATCGGATTGAGTTGGTAGCCGAAGTCGAAACGGATGGGACCGATCGGCGTCTGATACCGCAGCCCGGGCCCGACCGCGTAGCGTAGATCGTTCAGCTTCTGACCGAACGAGCCGGCCCACACGTTGCCGCCGTCGAGGAACAGCACGCCGCCGAAGTTGCCGCTGATCACGCCGCGGATCTCTTCGCTGAACGCGAGCATGCTGTCGCCGCCGATCGGCAGCCCCGCGTCGAGCGGACTGATTTCGTATCGCCCCCACCCTCGAATGCTCGTCGCGCCGCCGAGGAAGTACCGCTTCGAGAACGGCACGTTTGTCTCAGCACTGCCGACGGGGCTGATGTTGCCGACCTGCAGGCGGCTCGCCAGGACGACCCGGTCGCCGATGACCGGCAGGTAATGACGCCCGTCTGCCGAAAACGAGTAGTAGTTGAAGGTGCCCGGCACGATGCGACCGGCCTGCTCGGCGTGAAACGCCAATTGATACCCTCGATGCGCGTTGAGGATGTTGTCGGCCGTGGAATGCTGGTAGTCGAAGCCGAGCGCGTTGAGCGTGCCAACCTGCTCGCCCGTTTGTGCGTTCAAGCCGAGGGCAATCAGCGCGTTGCGCTTCGTCGGATCCTTGAACACGTCTTCCGTGACCAAGCTGTTGTCGTGTTCGCTGTTGATCGACACGGCCCATGACGTTTGCGGATCCGCCTGATGCTTGAGCGTCGCCTTCGCGCCGAGCGTCACCGACCGGTACGCCGGCGTGTAGGCGTACCAGTCTTGCCCTTCGCCAGCCAGCGAGAAATGCGGCGCGAAGAAGTACGGCTGATTGAAATCGAGGCGGACGCCCCGATCGAGCGACGAGTACCGGACGTGCGCGCCGGCGGTCCGCGCGCCGCCGAAGAAATTCAGCTGGTGGTATTCGGCGTCGACGCGCGCTTTTTCTTCGGTGCCATACCCGACGCCGAAGTTGAGCCGTTGATGCTTCCCTTCCGCCACCGTGACCCGCATCGGTACTTCTGCCGGCTGCTGCTCCGGGTTGAGCGGCTCGATGTTCGCGAACTGGAAGAGTTCCAGGCCGTAGAGCCGCCGCTGCGACTCCTGCACGATGCTGCGGCGATAAAG
>DASREL010000209.1:0-6866 GCA_035652075.1 Vicinamibacterales bacterium | reverse complement strand
CGTCGCGGTGGGCGCCGAACAGACGCTCTACGAGGACCGCGTCGAATACGCGCTGCGTGGCGGCCCGACGGTGTCGTGGCTCGCGCATCCCATCGTCGATCACCTGCTCGAGCGGATGTTCGCGCGGCGCCACCAGATCGTGCGCGCCGCATTCGCCGACGCCCGCGACGCCTCGCTGCGCGCGCGCGTCGTCGCGCCGCTCGCACGTGTCGCGCGCCTCCGGATGGTGCGATGATGCGGACGCTGGTGACGATCCTGATGATGGCCGCGTCTCTTCAATCGAATCCCGTGCGGACCGTGGACGCCGTCGATCTCGACCGCTATCTCGGCGACTGGGTCGAGATCGCGCGCTTCCCGAATCGGTTTCAGCGAACCTGCGCGGGCGACGTCCGCGCGAGCTACGCCCGGCGCTCGGACGGTCGTATCGACGTCGTCAACCGCTGCCGCGCGTCGGACGGCCGCGTCATCGAGGCGCGGGGTGTCGCGCGGATCGTCGATGCGCGTACGTCGGCGAAGCTCGAGGTGCGGTTCGCGCCAGCGGTCCTGTCGTTCCTGCCGTTCGTGTGGGGGGACTACTGGATCCTCGGCCTCGCCGACGACTATTCATGGGCCGTCGTGGGATCGCCCGATCGCGCCTATCTGTGGATCCTGTCGCGCGCGCCGACGCTCGAGCCGGCCCGCCTCGACGCGGCGCGGTCCGCGGCGCGCGTAAACGGATTCGACATCGACCGGCTCGTGACGACGCGTCACACGTCGAGTGACGAGCGATGAGACACACGGTCATCGTCCACGCTCGCGTCGATCACCGATACGCGTGGCCGATGCGTCGGTCGTGTCAGTGAGTCGCTGAGAGCCTGAAGGGCTGCAGATGATCCGGTAAGATGGCGGGATGCTGGATCGCCGCCGAACGCGCTCCACCGACGCCGCGCCGCTCGATAACACGCTGGATTTCCTGCGGCTGCTCTGGAGCGTCGAGCATCACCTTCAAAGCGCATCGAAGATGATGCGATCGCGGTGGGGGATTACGGGGCCGCAGCGACTCGTCCTCAAGGTCGTCGAGCAGTTCCCTGGTATCTCCGCGAAGGAGGTCGCCGACATCGTCCGCCTCCATCCGAGTACGATCACCGGCATCCTGCAACGCCTCACCAAGAAGGGGCTCCTCCTCCGCGCGTCGGACCCGCTCGACACGCGTCGCGTGCGGCTGCGCATCCAGCCCGCGGCGCGCCGTTTTACGCGTCGCGCGACGGGCACAATCGAATCGGCCGTCGAGCGCGCGCTCGACCGGATGCCCAGGGGTGCGGTGAATTCCACTCGGAAGGTATTGGCCGCCATCGCCGCCTCGCTCGAAAACGCGTAGGCTTGGGGTCGTTCTCGCCGCGGCGATCTTACGGGCGCGCTGGACGCGCAAACAGCTCCGCAATCCGGTTCGCTGCCGTCACTTCCGCATCCGCGGCCTCGCGGATATCGTTCGCGTGGTCCCCTTCGAGCCGCACGAGCGCGTCGCTGAACTGCCGTGCTGCGTCAGGAGCGCGCCGCTGAAGCACCATCGGCTCGACGCGGCGCCAGACGGTTTCCGCGTCGGCGAGATCGGCCTTGACACGGTCCGTTCGATGCGCCGCAGCGTCGGCCTCTGCCGCCCGGCCGTAGAACGCGAGCAGCCGCACGTCGGGAGGCACGCCCGGTTCGTAGCGAGCCGCCATTTCCTCTGCAATCCGCGCCACCCAGTTGACGTTCGCGGCCGCATCCGCGGCGCGGCGATCGCGAACCGCGTGCTCGACCGCTTCGATTCGTCCTCTGAGCTGCTGGCGCAAGTCTGCCTTTCCGACTTGCGGCGACAGATCTTCGATCGCGGCATGCATCGCTGTGAGTTGATCGTGGACAATCGCCCACTGCCCGGCCAGGGCCGGGTGCCACGCAGCCACAGCGGCGTCTCGCAATTGAATCAGTGCACGTGGCGGACGATCGGCGGCACCCGCGGCCTGAAGCCCGGCGATCAATGTCGCCGCGAGGAGTGCTCCACACATGTTCCCCTCCGTGCAACTGCCCCCGGGGCGCACACGAGTCGCCGGGTGTGGGGCGTCAGCGGCGACGACACGGCGACGAGCGCCTCTGCTGGACGCGGTTGCAAGGCCGTTGCCGACACTTTGAGGTGCAACTGCTTCAACGCCTGCGCTGCGCCGCTCGAATCAGCTCTTCTGGTCGCCGGCCGACAGCACGCGGCGAGCGGGTTGCACGCCAGCCGTCAGCGCAAGCAGTCGATCCTCGACGAACGCATCGCCGAGCTGCGAGGCGATGGCGTCGAGCGTCCGGGCCATGTCCATGCTCGCCCGCCGCTGCGCCTCGAGGCTCTGCGCGATCGCGCGGTCGACTTCGTGGCCGTGTGTCGCACTCAGGTGGAAGCTGGCGAGCGCGCTCGGAGAGCGCCATCAGCGCGGAGGCTGGACAGAGGGTGCCAGATCGGCAACGATTGCAGCAGCAACGACCGCGCGCGCACGCCGGTGCGACATGGCTTCACTGTACGCTATTCTCTGTCCATTCGAGGTGCCAACCTACCGACTCGGTCTCGGCGCGGCCACGCGCACCAGGGTTGTGCAAGGTTGGATGGCGCCGCCTGCGATCCGGGCACGCGCCGAACGCGGCCTGCGCGTCGCGATCCCCTTCGCGTTCGGGCTGCTCATCGCGTTCGGATGCCTGCTCCGGTTCTGGAAGCTCGCGGGCGTCGGCCTCTGGTACGACGAGCTGTGGACCGTCGTCGGCGCCTCGAGCCGGTCGTTCGTCGACCTGTACCGCGACTGGATGTTGGGCGATTCACACCCGCCAGGGTTCTTCCTGTTCTATTTTGCGTGGCTGAGAATCGTCCCGGCGACGGAATTCTGGGCACGGCTGCCCAGTGCCGTGGCGGGCGTGCTGACGGTCGGCTACCTGCTGTGGGGCACCGCCCGCGTGCTGACGCGCGACGAACGGCTCGTCTCGGCGACATTGGCGTCGTTGTCCTACGTGTACGTGTTCTATGCGCTGTCGGTGAAGCAGTACAGCGCGTTGCTGCTGTTCACGACGATCGCGACCGTGCAGTATCTCGAGATCGTGACGGCGCGACAGGTGACGCGCAGAAACACGATTGTCCTGGGCCTGACGGTCGTCGCGCTCGCGTACGTGAATTACTTCGGGCTCGTGTACGTCGCGATCCTCGTCGCGCTGCTGCTGCGCGCGATGTGGACCGTCGCGGCGGCCCGACGGCGGCTTGCGCAACTCGTGGCCGTGTCGCTGATCTTGTCCGCGCCGGTCGCACCGTTCCTGTATCTGCAGATCAAGTACAACATCGACGGCTGGCAGCCGTATCAGGTGCCGACGTTCCTGGCGAACATCGAGCCCTATTTGTTCTTCGACGACCGGACATTCCTCCGATCTGGGTTTGTCGTTCTCGCGCTCGCGCTCGTCGCCCGCCTCTGCCTGGACGCCAAGGCCCGTGGTCTGTTGCCGACCCGCCGCAACGGCCATCTCCTCCTTTTGGTCACGGCATTCGGCGCGTTCATGCTGACGCTCGGTGCGTTCGAGCCGATCTTCTACGTTCGGTACTTCCTCGCGATGGCGCCGGCGGTCCTGCTCGGTCTGGCGATCGTGACCGCGGCCGCTTTTCCGATCGACCAACCGTGGGCCGCGCTGGCCCTGCTCGTGTTCTTCGGACACGCGGCTGCGACCCAGATGCGATCGATCGATGCGCTGCAGCGGGAACAGTGGGACACGAGCGTCGACTACGTGCTCAACTCACGAGGGCCGGCGGACGCGGTGTACGTGCTCGGCGCGAACGGTGACAAGACCGAGTTCGACTACTTGCGCGAAGGAGACGTCGACAGTGTCTTCAACGTTCGCAATCTGACCTTCTACCGGTACTACTTCGAACGGCGCGGTGCGCCGGCGATTGCGGCCGGGCTCCGCGTCGCACTGCCGACCGTCGCGTCGGCGCGCGAGCTGGCCCGGCGCTTCCACGCCAGCGGCGCCACGATCTTCGTGCTCGCTGCGCACCACGTTCAGTATCCGAGGGAAGCGCTGACCGCGCTCCGGCAGGACGCCCGTCGTGTCGAGGTGACGACGCTGAACAGCACGATCGTGTACAAACTGGTCTTCTAGCCAGGTTCGTGCCCCAGCCTTGTCTCAGACGAGCATCAAAGGCGGCGGTATGCCGCGAACGCCTGATGATCGACGAGAACGGGCAGGGCGCGGGCGATCGATCACATCCGTGACTCCCGTGATGGCCCAGGGCGGAATCGAAAATGTTCGATTGGGTGATGCCCGGTCTCGGCCGGATCCGCGCAGTCGAATGCGTGAACGCTCGCCGGGCACACGGCTGTGGTCCGTCTGCCGGCCCAGAACGTCTGTCCGATCGGATCGATGCGGACGTGCGCCAGCGACGCGCACGGCCATCGGATGTCAGCGTGTCGCGGCCCCCGTGAGTTCTCGCGTGCTAGCGCCGCCCGCCGCGATCGGCCCGTTTTGTGTTCTTCTGGCCCATCTGCTTCCCCCTGAGTTCGCCCATGCGCTTGTCCAGTGGCTCTTGAGGAAGAGGTTTTCGATGGCGCTTTCCTGGCGCGTCGACCGGCCCCCGACTGGCCCTCGTGGCGGCGGTCGCAGTCTGTTTCACCGGGGCGTTGGGCGTTGCCGGGCTCTTGCGATTCAGCCGGTCCAGATCGTTCTCGAGATACTCGCGAGGCACATCGTCCTCGAGGACCTGCCTCGTGCGAACTTCTCCCTGGCTGGCATCGGCGTCCTCGATGCCGGCGACCGCACCCGCCTCGTAGGCCTGTCCTTCCTCCACTAGCTCTTCAACGCTCTCCGAATCTGTCTCCTCCACATTCGACAATCCTTGGGTGTCGCCACCCTGCCCACCCGAATGCGCGCCGAGGCCTCTTCGGGTCGAAGGGATGGCGAGGTCGAGAAATGTGACCTGCGGAGATTGCGCCGCCGCGCGAACAACCTGTTTCGGACGCGAACGCTTGCGTGACCGCGCCTTCTGGCGACGCGCGACCGTGCGGCGGAGCGTACCCGCTTTCTGGCTCGCTGATCGCTTCTTGCCAGCAGTTCTCTTCTTCTTGGCCATGTGGCGGAGTCTATCACCGGGCTCCGAGACCGCGTCGTGGGTCTCTCCCTTAATGCTGTTCGTCACCCGAGTCCTGGTCCCTTCCTCGACGAGGGGTTCAGACTTGAGTCACAGGAACCGGCGCCGCGTCGTGGGTGCGTGACGTGGGCTGCTGCGGCCCGCAGCCGGGCGCATATGTTTTCTGCAGCTTTGCTTCGATCGCGGAGCGGGCGATCGCGGGCCTCGCCGCAAGCTGCGCGCGCAGCTTGCTTCGCTTCTCTCTGCGGTGCTGACGTCGATGGATTTCGTTGGGGTGCAGACTGCCGCTCATGCTCGCCACGATAGCAGGTCGGCGTTCACGGTGACTGTTCCGTAGTGAACAGACGACCATTAGAGTTCTTTGGATGCTTGCCGTTGGCAAGGAAGCGCTTGTTGCAATCCTCGACGCCGATGTCTGTTCGATGAGGGATGCCTGGCCGGACAACCCCTGCGGATGGCCACGGCGACCACGGGGGAAGCGTGCGCGTTGACGAAGTTCCGAAGCCGCGGCCTCGAGACCGGGGCCGAAAACGGTGACGACCGGGAAACGTCGAGCAAGAGCGAAGGCACGAGCAGCGCGTTCGACATGCCGTATCTCGGCGTCCACTCGATCGAGACGATCGTCGTCGGCGTGCCGGTAACGACGTGGGAGTTGGCTGCCACAACCGATGCGGCGCGGCGGATGGCCTCAACGCTACCCTGGCGCCCGTATTCCGCGTCGGAGGTGAACGGTGATGACTGAACCGAAGCGCATCTTGGTGCCACTGGACTTCAGCGAACAATCCCTCCGCGCATTGGCGTATGCGAAAACGATCGCGAAACCGTTCGCCGCATCGCTCGATCTCCTGCACGTCGTGCCGAATCCCTACGTGGCCGATCCGAGCGGGCTCTACACGCCGTTACCCCAGAACTTTCTCGACGACCTGGAACGGGACGCACGCACACGCCTGGACGAGAGCTTGCCGACCGACGAACGTTCGGCACCGCGCGCGCGGAGCCTCGTCACGGTGGGCGACCCGCTGTTGGAAATCGTCAGCTGTGCCCATTCGGAGCACATCGATCTCATCGTGATGGGCACGCACGGTCGGACTGGCATCTCGCATTTGTTCTTGGGCAGCGTCGCCGAACGGGTCGTCCGCACCGCGCCGTGTCCGGTCCTGACCGTCCGGTGACCCTGCCGCCCACAGCTCAGCACGAGAGGCGACCCTCCGGAGGGCATGTGCACAATTGCACAACATTCTCATGGCCCTCGGCCTAGAGTTCTCGGATGCTGGTCGTGCCTGACGACAACCGCGCTCAGCTGTCGTGTCCACGTTGCCGGTCGGCGGAGCTGATGCTCTTTTGCGTCCGGCGCAGCGCTGCGGTTTACCTCTGTCGCGATTGCCAACTGGAGTGGGAACTCGTCCCGCAGGAGCGCGTCGCGACCGCCGCGACCAACACACCGCCACACGTATCGGGGAGCCGCCATCGATGAAGAGTGTTGAAGGGCTGATCGATCGTCCCGAGACGGCGGCGGGCGTCATGAAAGCGCTCGTCTACCACGGGCCTGGCCGGCGCTCCTGGGAGGACAAACCCAGACCGGTCGTGCGGGAGTCCGGCGACGCCATCGTCCGGATCACGACGTCGACGATTTGCGGCACCGATCTGCACATCCTGAAGGGCGACGTGCCCAGCGTCACCGACGGGCGGATTCTCGGACACGAAGGCGTAGGCATCGTCGAGGCGATCGGCGCCAGCGTGACGGCATTTCGGC
>DASREL010000208.1:0-8669 GCA_035652075.1 Vicinamibacterales bacterium | reverse complement strand
CGCGTTCGTGAAGCAGGCGCTCGATCGCGGCGCCGAGCTGTTCAAGTGGGACGAGCGCAAGGCCATGGGCGGCAAGAAACGCGGATCGAAAGTCCGCGGCTACGGCGTCGCCACGAGCTCGTTCGTCGCCGGTTCGACCGGGTACGACGGACTCTTTGTCATCAAGCCGGACGGCAAGATGTACATCCAGTCCGGCATCGGCAATCTGGGCACCGAGTCGTTCAGCGACTGCCATCGCGTGTCCGCCGAACTCGTCGGCATGCCGTGGGAAAACGTCGTCATCACGTGGGGCAACACGGCGAACAACCTGCCGTGGAGCTGCGTGTCAGGCGGGTCGCAGACGACGCATGCCCATACGCGCGCGGCGCACGCCGCCGGCATGGACGCGGTGAAGAAGCTGCAGGAGATCGCCGCGAAGACGCACGGCGGAAATCCTGAATCTTACAAAGTCGCCGACGGCAAAGTCAGCGGACCGGGCGGCAGCATGACGCTCGCGCAGGCGGCGCAGAAGGCGATCGATCTCGGCGGCAAGTACGACGGGCACGAGCTGCCGGAGAACATCAACGCGTTCACGAAGACGTCGGCTACCGCGCTCGCGGGACAAGGGTTGATGGGCGTCGCACGCGATACCTATCCGCGCGACGGCGTCACCCACTCGTACGTCACCGCGTTCGCCGAAGTTGAAGTCGACACCGAAACCGGCAAATACCACATCGTCGACTACCTCGCCGTCGCGGACGTCGGCACGGTGATCCATCCGCACGCGCTCGGCGGTCAGGTGATGGGACGATCGATGCTCGGCATCGCGCACGCCATCGGTCATCACTGGATTTACGATCAGCATTACGGTCTGCCGCTCGCGAAGCGGTTCTATCAGAACAAACCGCCGACGATCCTCGACGCGCCGCAGAAGATGGCGTGGGACGCGGTGAACTTGCCGGATCCGGAAACGCCGGTCGGCGCGCGCGGCATCGGCGAACCGCCGGTCGCAGCCGGCTGCTGCGCGGTCTTGAATGCGATCGCGGACGCCGTGGGCGACGAGATCTTCCACCGCGCACCGGTGCACGTAGGACCGTTGCTGGCGGCGCTGGACGCGGGGCACGCGGTCCAGGAAGCGCTTACAGCGCATATCTGACATTGCGGAATGAGGATTGCGGAGTGCGGATTGATTGTGGATTCAGACGCGAATCGCCAATAAATCCGCAATCCTCAATCCTCAATCCCGCAATACGGAGAAACCAAGATGGCTGTTATCAGAGACATCATCCCAGCATTTGAGCTGTTCCAACCCGCGAACGTGGACGATGCGGTGCGGTTGGTGGAAAAGTATCGCGACGACTACTGGGTGTTGGCCGGTGGTCTCGACTCGATGGACTGGTTGAAAGATCGTTTGCGGCGTCCTGCGCACGTGATCGATCTCAGCCAGGCCAAGGATCTCGTCGGGATCAAAGAATCGGGCGGCGGCCTCGAGATCGGCGCGATGACGCCGCTCACGGCGGTGGCCACGAGCCCGATCGTCCGGGAGAAATTTGGCCTCCTCGCGGAAGCAGCCGGACTCGTCGCGACGCCGCAGATCAGAAATCAGGGCACGATCGGCGGCAACGTGTCGCAGGACACGCGCTGCTGGTACTACCGCGGCGGCTGGACGTGCTATCGCGCCGGCGGCAACATCTGCTACGCCGACACGCCCACGGCCATCAATCGCGAGCACGCGCTGCTCTTCCTCAGCGAAGTCTCGGCCTGGGCGGAGCGCTGCGTCGCGGTCAGCCCGTCGGATACCGCGCCGGCGCTCGTCGCGCTCGACGCGCAAATGATCATCAAGTCGGCACGCGGCGATCGCGTCGTGGATGCCGCCGAATATTTCGTCGGACCGGCGATCGATATCACGCGCATGACGGTGCTCGCGCCAGGAGAAATCCTGACGTCGATTCGCATTCCGGCGACGTGGGCCGGCGCGCAGTTCTATTTCGAAAAGGTGCGCGACCGCCAGGCGTGGGATTTCCCGCTCGTCAACGTCGCGTCGGCGCTCAAAGGCACGAACGCGCGCATCGAAGCGGCGCGGATCGTCGTCGGCGCCGTCGCGGCGACGCCGAAGCGTCTGCCGAACGTCGAGCAGGCCATCATCGGCAAACCGCGCAATGAAGAGACCGCCGACATGGCCGGCAAGATGGCCATCGACGGCGCGTTCGCGCTGCGCTACAACGGCTACAAGCTGCCGTTGATGCGTAATCTGGTGAAGCGCGCCATTCGAGGCGTGCCGACCGCAGCAACTACGTAACCGAACCCAGGGAGGAGTCAATCATGCGTCGTTCGATGTGTGCAGCAGCTCTTGGTGTCATCACCGTTGTGGCCTTTAGTCAACAGCCGTCCGCGCAGAACGCGGCTACCCAAGGTGATGGCATCGGCAGTCCGAAGTTTGCGACCGACCAGAGCGTGACGAATTTTTCGGCGACCGCCACGACGATTCCCTACTGGCGTTCGTCATTTACCGATCCGACCAACGGCGTCACCTATCCGATCACGATGGTCGGCACGAACCCGTTCAACGGCGACGCGTCGACGGTCGTCCCGACGGTGATCATCCCGATGAGTTTCACGTTCGTGTCGACATCCGATCCAGCCTCGCCGACACTCGACGGCACCGATCGCGTCGTCAACACGATCGCGTCCCCGATGTTTCAGACGGCCGACATCGGCGCCGCCGCGAATGCGACCGCGAGCGCGCCGCCGTTCGGCCCGCGCAAGGTCAACGAACCGCACGACGTGACGCAGGTCGGCGATGCCATCGTCCGGGCCCAGTGGAACAAGAGCAAGTCGAACTACCACGTGCTGCTCGGCCAGCCGACCGTGTTGCAGACGGTCAGCTTCAGCGTGCCGGCCAACCAGGGCTTCATGGTCGTCGGCAGCCGCAGCCACGCGCACATCGGGTTGTTGGAGTCGCACTGGTTCTCGAACCGTCTGTATGAAACGTTGAACAACCTGCACGTCGACGCGGGCACGCTGCCGATCTTCCTCGTCAACAACGTGTTCCTGTACGACAAGACGCCGGACAACTGCTGCACGCTCGGCTATCACGGCGCGACCAGTTCGCTCAACGGCAACGGCAAGCAGCAGGTGCAGACCTACATGTTCGCGTCCTACAGCACACAGGGGATCTTCGGCGCCAATCCGGGCGACACCGAGTCGTACATCGCCGACATCCACGGCCTAAGCCACGAAGTGCAGGAGTGGCTGGACGATCCGTTCGTCAACAACATCGTCAACCCGTGGTTGACGCCAACGGCGCCGCAGTACGGCTGCACAGCGTTTCTGGAAACAGGCGATCCGGTCGTCGGTTACGGATTCAAGATCGCGATGTCGAACGGCGTGACGTATCACCCCGAGGACGAAGTGCACTTCTCGTGGTTCGCGCGTCAGTCGCCGTCGATCGCCGCGCAGAAGTACTACACGTACTTGAACAACTTCCCCGGCGTCGCCCAGGGTTGTCAGTAGGCAGCCTGAAGGGCTGCGCTACAACGCGCTACGACCGCCGGTACTCGCGGAAGTCGGCGAGGACGGCATCGACCATCTTCGCGGCCGCGCGCTCGAGCCATCGGGCGCCGCGGCCGCCCAAATCGCGCAGGATCCTGGGCCGCTGACGCAGCGTCGCCAGGTGAAGATTCCCGGTCTCGAATCCCATCGCGCGCAGCAACTTCTCTTCGCTGCGCTTCTTCGGCAGATCCGCGATTTCGATCCGTGAGCAGTCCGGCGCGAGCCGCCGGACGACCCACGATCCGGAGATTGTGAAGAACGGATCGCGCGCGCGAACGGCGCGGTCGAGCAGGTGGAGGTCACGTGCGACGTACGCCTTCGCTTCGCGCGCGATGAGGCCGCCGTTCCACTCCGCCAGCGCGACGAATCGCTGACGGCCGAGGCTGCCGACGCCGGCGATGCGGCGGTGGAGCGAGTACTCGATCTTCGCCGGCAACATCGCTTCGAGCGCCGCGATCGCATCGGCGGGGACGCCGCTCGCATTCGGCAACTCGCGCATGCGCTGCCAGAACACCTTCGGGTCACGCAGGTCGTTCATCGCCACGTCGCGGAGCCATCGCCGCCGCTCTTCCAGCACGATCGGCTCGCCGCCGGATTCGAGCGCGGCGACGTAGCCGTCGAGCATGGCGCCGCAGATGTCCCGGAGGGAGATCCGCAGGTGACGCTCGCGGGTCGCCAGCGCAGCGCTCGTCGCGAGCCGAACGAGGTCGCTCGTGTAGGGCGCGTCGCGCACCTCGTCCAGATCGTTTACGCCCCAGACCAACCGTCCCTCGACGTCGCGCCAGGTGCCGAAATTCTCGACGTGCAGGTCGCCGACCGCTCCGACGGCCGGGGCATCGGTCACGGACCGGCAGACAGTGGGCCACTGCTCTATCCAACGATAGAAGGTACCGCGGAAGAAGACGAAGGGACTCTCCTTCAGCCGTTCATGTTTTCGGATCAGATCCGAACGGACGATGCGCGTCTGCGCGGAGAGCTGCTGTTCGTACAAATCAGTAGCTGACCGGATGTTCATGACTAAACAGATATGTTAGGGTTCGACACCCATTTTTATCGCACGAATTTGAGGAGGCAGGAATGATTAGATGGAGGATCGCCGCGTCTGCGGTTTTCGCGCTTGCGTGCATCGCCCTGATGCCCGCGACCGCGCGCGCGCAGTCGTCGATTGCGGGCACGGTGAAAGATGCCACCGGCGCGGTATTGCCAGGCGTCACCGTCGAAGCGGCCAGCCCGGTGCTGATCGAGAAATCGAAATCGGTCGTCACCGACGCCGAAGGCAACTACAAGATCGTGGACCTTCGGCCCGGCACGTATACGGTGACGTTCACCCTCGAAGGGTTCAGCACGTTCCGCCGCGAAGGTCTCGAACTGCCCTCGAATTTCACGGCGACCGTGAACGGCGAGATGCGCGTCGGCGCGATTCAGGAAGCGCTGACCGTCACCGGCTCGTCGCCGGTCGTCGACGTGCAGAACAACCAGAAGACGCAGGTGATCTCGCGGGACGTGCTCGACTCGGTCCCGAGCGCCAAGACGATTCAGAGCCTCGGTCAGCTGATCGTCGGCGTGCAGCTGACGTCGCCCGACGTCGGCGGCTCGCGCGCCATGCAGCAGACGTACTTCGTCGTCCACGGCGTCGGCGCGGCGGGCGCGACCGTCACGGTCGACGGATTGCCGACCAACGGCATCATGGGCGACGGTGCGGTGCAGGCGTATCACAACGAAGCGATGGCGCAGGAGATCGTCTTCCTGACCGCGGGCGGAAACGCCGAGACGCTCGTCGGCGGCGTAACCATGAACTTCGTGCCGAAGGACGGCGGCAACCGGTACGCCGGCGCCTTCAAGTATGCGAAGTCGCCATCCGACTGGCAGGGCGACAACCTGACGCCCGGACTCAAAGCGCTCGGCGTCACCGCGACCGACAAGATCTCGGACTTCTACGAAGTGAACATCGAAGAAGGCGGACCGCTGGTCAAGGACAAGCTGTGGTTCTTCGGCGCGTTCCGCAACGCGCACTACGACAAACCGATCGCCAACACGTTCGTCCTGCCGCAGGGCATCCCGGCGCCGGTCGCGTTCAAACAATGCCAGACCGGCGCGATCAGCTGCGACCAGGGCGTGTCGGACGAAAAGATGAAGAACCCGGTCGTCCGCTTCACGTGGCAGGTGTCGGAGAAGAACAAGTTCGCGGCGTACATGGACCGCGCGATGCGGCTCCGCGGCCACGCGATGGGTTCCAACACGGATCCCGATACCGCCGCGGTCGTCTGGCACACGCCGACGTTTGCGACCGGATCGGCGAAGTGGACGTCGACACTCTCGTCGCGACTGTTGTTCGAAAGCGGCTTCTCGTTCAACCGCGAGCGGTACGACAACGTGTACGAACCGGGCATCAACCAGCCGTACGGGTCGGCTGCCTGGTACGCCGGCATCCGCAAGAGCGACAACAGCACCGGCCTGCTGTGGAACGCGTCGAGCGCGCAGCTCGGCAACTATCCCGACAAGTACAACTACATGGCCGCGCTGTCGTACATCACCGGTTCGCACTCGGTGAAGGTCGGCTTCCTGAACTCCTACGGTCCGTATCCGCGGTGGAACACCGCGAACGGCGACCTGTACGCGGTCTTCAACAACGGCGCGCCGCTGTCGGTCACCGTGTTGAACACGCCGCTCCAGACCGGTGAATACCTCGACGACAATCTCGGGATCTACGCGCAGGATTCGTGGCACTACAACAAGTTCACGTTCAACTACGGCCTGCGCTGGGATTTCGTGCGTCAACACGTCATCGGCGAACCGGCGCAGACCGGCCGCTTCGAGAATGCGCCGGCCTACGGTGACATCTATCTGCCCAACTGGAAGGATTGGTCGCCGCGCACGTCGATCGTGTACGACATCTTCGGCAACGGCAAGACGGCGTTGCGCGCCGGCTTCAACAAGTACATGACCGGCGTCACTGCCGGCTTCGCGCAGCTGTACAACCCGACGGCGCTGACGACCCAGAGCCTCGCGTGGACCGACTTGAACAACGACGGCATTCCGCAGGGCGAACGCGGTTGCGTCTACAAGACGGCCGGCTGCGAGATCGACTTCAGCACGCTGCCGACGAACTTCGGCGTGCGCTCGCTCGCGTCGTACGACGCGAACCTGACGCGTCCGTACCAGTTGAACTACAACGTCGGCGTGCAGCACGAGATCTTCCGCGGCACGTCGGTCACCGCCGAATGGTTCCACATCGACTTCAAGAACCTGATCGCGCGGAACAACATCGCACGGTCGCTGTCGGACTACACGCCGGTCACGGTGTACAGCCCAGTCGACGGCACGCCGCTGACGTACTACAACGTCAGCGCGGCAAAGGCGAACGCGGTCAACTTCCTGGACAGCAACGATCCGAATCTGAAGCGCACCTACAATTCGATCGAGTTGAACTTCAACTCGCGGATTCCGGGTGGGGCCCGCATCTCCGGCGGCACGTCGACCGAGCGGCTGATGACGAACAGCTGCAGCGCCGCCGGCAACGATCCCAACCTGTCGCTCTTCTGCGACGGATCGCAGAACAACATTCCGTGGATCACGGCGGTGAAGCTGTTCGGCACGTACCCGCTGCCGTACGGCATCAACGTGAGCGGCGGCCTCCAGTCGCTGCCGACGCAGCTCGGCACCGCACCGCTGCAGTACGGCGTGTTCACGGCCGGAACCGGCTTCACGCAGCCGAACGGCATCGGCACGTTCATGTTGGTGTCGCGCAACCAGACCTACACCGCGGCGACGTGTAAGAGCAGCAGCTGCGCGCCGGGGCAGGTCATCATCCCGGGCCTCACGGCGGCGACGGCGAGTATTCCGGTCGTCGCGCCGGGAACCGAATACGCCCCCCGGTACAACCAGATCGATCTCGGCCTGAGCAAGACGTTCCGCTTCGGTCACTCGACGGTGATGCCGCGGCTGGACCTCTTCAACGCGTTCAACTCGGACGCCTACACGTCGGTCTCGACGCTGCAGTTCGGCGCCGCGTCGTACAACCAGCCGTCAGTCATTCTGCAGGGCCGGTTGATTCGCGTCGGTGTTGACATGAAGTGGTAGCAAAACCTTCAACGCGCGCCCATCGTCAAAGGCACCATGACGATGCGGCGCGCGTTGCTGTGTGTGGTGGTGTGGTCGGTGGCGGTCAGTGGTCAAAACCGGCCGGCGCCGGCGCGGACCGAAATCTCGCCAGGCATTTTCCTCTTCTCCACGCCGCGCTACGGTGACGTCGGGCTGGACGGCAACTCGGTCGCCGTCACCTCTCGCGACGGCGTACTCGTCTTCGACACGAACGGCACGCCGGCCGCCGCGTCTGCAGTCCTCGAGCAGATCCGGTCGGTGACTAGTCAGCCGGTTCGATACATCGTCAACTCGCATTGGCATTGGGATCACTGGTACGGCACCGAGTCGTACGTACACGCGTTTCCCGACGTGAAGGTCATCACGCACGAAAAGAACCGCGCGATGATGCTGGGGCCCGCCATCGAATTCAATCGCCCCGGGATCGAACGGGACCTGCCCGGCTATATCACGAGCGTGGAGAAGCGCGCCGAAACCGACCCGTCGCTGCGCGCGCTCGCGGCGGACGATCGCTTCTTCCTCGACCAGAAAAAGAGCGCGCATCTGGTCGTCGCGAACACGACATTCTCAGATCGCATGTCGATCGACATGGGCGATCGCCGCATCGAAGTGCTGAACTACGGCCGCGGCGTTACGCCCGGCGACACGTTTGTGTATCTGCCGAACGATAAGGTCCTGCTGGTCGGCGATCTGATCGTCAACCCGATCACGTTCGCGCTCGCTTGCTACCCGAGCGAGTGGATCCGCGTCCTCGAGCGCATCGACCGACTCGACGCCAATGTGATCGTCACCGGCCATGGCGCTCCGCTGTACGACAAGGAACTGCTCCATGCCACGCTCGATGTATTTCGGACGCTGCTGCGCGACGGGAAAGCGGCGAAGGAACGCGGCCTCAGCGCGGATCAGGCCAAGGACGACATCATGCCGCGCCTGCACGATCAGATGATTCGGATCACGAAGGACGATCCACGGCTGAACGCCGACTTCAAAGTGCAGATGGTTGATTGGTTCCTGCATCGGGTGTACGACGAGTTGGA
>DASREL010000207.1:0-8260 GCA_035652075.1 Vicinamibacterales bacterium | reverse complement strand
AACCGTTCCAGTTGTTCGACAGCCGTCAAGGTGTCGTCGACGCGCCGCACCATGTCGTCGACGTCGATCAACCCGAGATCGTGTGCCGCGAGCGACGCGAGCAGGCTGAGGCCGATGTTCGTCGGCGACGTGCGATGCGCGGTGAGCAGTTCTCCATTCGGCGAGACCTGCACGTTGTCCGGCGGCAGGAAGTGATCCTCACTGCCCACGAACGCATCGAAATACGCCCAGGTTTTTTGCGCGACGGTGCGGAGATATGCCGCGTCGGGCGTCGAGATCGTCAGTCGCGTCCGCGACCGCGGACGGCTGAGCGCGAACGCAATCCACGGCGCCGCGATCCAGAGGCCGACGAACACGGCTGCGGCGGTCCACGCGCCTGGATGCAGCGTCAAGATGAGGAGCAGACTCGCGAGGGCGATGATGGGGCTCGCGCTCATACGTGTCATGAACGTGCGCCAATCGAG
The DNA here is from genome assembly GCA_035652075.1 of Vicinamibacterales bacterium. Classification (GTDB taxonomy): domain Bacteria; phylum Acidobacteriota; class Vicinamibacteria; order Vicinamibacterales; family CAVVIG01; genus Gp6-AA45. The sequence goes on along the minus strand of DASREL010000207.1, from coordinate 7,796 downwards.
TTGCCCCGTCCGCGCCGCCTGTGACGCGGCGGTTTCCCACTCGAGCAGCCGGTGGCGCGTCACGCCGAGACGGAGCAGGGTGATCGCGATCGCGTGCAGGCGCGCGTACGCGTCGTTGGCCAGGAAGGCGAGTTGCAGGATGAAACGGGCCGCCGCCGTCTCGAGGTCGGCGGCCGTCGCCCGCCCAACGAAGACGAGGGGAAACGCCGCCGGGGCAATGGCGATTGCGGTCCAGAGCCATGGCGCGCCCGGCAGCACCGTCCAGCCGGCGATCAGCAGCAGGACGGTCGCCGGCGGCGAGAGGCTGCGTCGCAGGTTGTCGAGGATCTTCCATCGCGCGATGAGCGGCAGCCGATTTCTCGCCATTCCGCTGCGCGACGGCACATAGGGCAGCAGCCACCACAAGATCTGCCAGTCGCCGCGCACCCAGCGGTGCTGACGGCGCGCGTGCGCGAGCACGCTGGACGGATAATCGTCGACGACTTCGACGTCGGTGACGAGGCCGGTCCGCGCGTAGAGCCCTTCGAACAGGTCGTGCGAGAGGAGCGCATTCTCCGGTACGCGGCCATCGAGGGCCGCGACGAACGCATCGACGTCGTAGAGCCCCTTGCCGGTGAAGATCCCCTCGCCGAAGAGATCCTGATACACATCCGACACGGCCGTCGTATACGGATCGACGCCGGTGTGACCGGCGTACACGCGCGCGAACAACGATCCGGCGGCACTGCTCATCGTCACGCTGACGCGCGGTTGAAGGATGCCGTAGCCCGACGTCACGCGGCCGAGATCGGGATCGACGTGCGGCCGGTTCAACGGGTGCGCGATGATGCCGATCAGCCGCTTGGCGGCGTCGCGCGGCAATCGCGTGTCGGAATCGAGCGTCAGACAATAGCGGACAGTCGGGAGGACGTCGAGCGCACCGACTTGCGTGGAGAAACTCGTATCGGTCGCGCCGCGCAGCAGCCGATTGAACTCTTCGAGTTTTCCACGCTTGCGTTCCCATCCCATCCATGCGCGCTCGCTGGCGTTCCATTGCCGATCGCGATGAAAGAGGAAGAATCGATCGCCGCGATCGCCGCCGAGTCTGGCGTTGAGCGCCGTGACGCCGTCTCGCGCGCGCTCGAGAATCGCCTCGTCGGTCGGCGCATCGGCGGCGGTGGTGTCGGCAAAATCACTCAGGATCGCGAAATGAATCGCTGGATCGAGGTTGCCGAGCGCGAGCACCTCGAGATGTTCGAGCAGCGCATCAACGCTCGTCGTGCTCGTCAGCATGGTCGGGACGACGACGATCGTTCGAGCGGACTCCGGCACGCCGCCGACGAAGTCGAGACGCGGGAGGCGTTGCGGTGCGAGCACATGGGCGACGATGTACTGGACCATGGCGATGGCGAGGTCGGTGGCGGTGAGCGCCACCAGAAGCGCCACGGCCAGACGCATGCCGGTCGTGGCGCCGGCGCCGCGCGCGTAGTTGTCGACCAGGATCACCGCCGATCCCGCGATCGCGGCGATCGAGCCGAGGTACGTCGTCGACGCGTGGCGTTGGACGGCGTGCCGCAGCCGCATCGCGAGCGGAGGGCGATAGGCGAGATCCGCTTCGAGATCGACACGGCCGCGGTCGACGAGGTGATATCCGACATGCGCCGCACGCTCGGTCGTGGATCCAGCCACCGCCGCCTCGCGCGCCGTCTCGAGCGCTTTTCGCGCGACGCGCACCTGCTGTTCGCCGCTCGCCGGTGCGAGCGCCTCGACGGCGTGCCGCTGGGCGTCACGGCTCGCGAAGTCCATCCGTGCGTACACCGCGGCGGGATCGCGGCGCAGCACCTGTTCGACGAGGCTGACGCTCTCGACGAATTCCTGCCAGTCGAGCGTCGCGCACAGGCGAAGGCTCGTGATCGCGTTGGCCATGGACGCCTGCGCGACGCCCTGACGCTGATGCTCGCCGCGGATCGTCTCCTCCGCAGAGAGTCGACGCGCCGCAAGGTCGGAGTCCACAGCCGTACGCACCGCGGCGAGGCGCAGTCCATATTCCCGAACGCGATGAAGAATCTGCACGGTGAAGGCGGGGTGCGAGTCCGACGGAAGCTCGCTCGGTCCGGTCGCGCGATCGGCCGCGGTGATGAACACGTCGGCCGCATCACGCGCGCCCCGCGCCAGCATCAATTCATCGGCGAGCCGGCGCAGGTTCTCGACGAGCGCCAGCTTCAGCATGCTCGGCCATGCCCACAATTCGCCCAGCGTCAGCGGCGCCACACGCTGGTAACTGGTCAGAAACCTGATCAACTGCTGGCGATCGAGACGGCTGTCGCTGTGCCGAATCAGCTCGATGGCGATCGCGTAGATGCGCGCGTGCCCGGCGTGCTCGCGCGAGGCGAGCGCCGGCAGACTGCGCGAGTACGTGCGCGGCAGATTGCGGCGGATGTCGGAGATCTCGGCCGCGATGAGATAGAAGTTATCGAGCAGCCAGTCTGCGGCTGATACGACGAAGTGTCCGCGGCGGACGTCGTCAGCGAGCGCGCGGTACGCGGCGCGCAGGACGCGGGCATTGTCCTCGAATCGCGGAAACGTGTCGCTGGGACGCCGCCGGGGATCCGGATCGACCGTGAAGCGTGCGGCCAGCGCAAGCGCGCGTTCTTCGAGCCCCTCGATGCTCAGGAGCTCGTCTCGCAGCGGTTTCTCTACGGGCGAGGCGCGACGGAACGACCGCCACGTCACCAGGCGCGTTCGAGCGTCGCGGTACGCTGCATGAGAAATTGGTCCACGGGCCCTCCAACGACGTGCTTGGCTTTGGTGAGGGCGGGCGACCGGATGTGGCCCCGGGACTCAGGAAAGCGTGGTGAGGCATCAAGTATACGCCCTGCGGTGCGGCCACTGCTGTATAGTGGATCCCGTAGTTCCGCACTGAGCCCGCCAGCGTTCGAGCAGTGCCCCCCTCGCGGGTGCGCGCCGACAGGCCCACTTCGGCCGTCATCCATCACCGCGACAATCGATCCGAGGGAGGGTCGACATCAATGCTCAAGAACATCGTTACGTCACGTTTGATCATCGGCGTCTGGCTCGCCGTCATCGCCACAATCGTCGTCGTCAGCCGCGCGATGGACGCGTCGCTGTCCACATCCGCGCTTCTTTTCGGACTCGGCGTCGCGCCGGGCGTCGTGACGGCGTTGCTCGCGCGCGGCGAGGCGCCGCCGACGGTCGCCGAAATCCTTTACGCCGCCGGAGCGAAGGGCGGCCGATCATGATCCGATCCTGCGCCATCGGCGTCACGGCGGTCGGATTGATCGTGGCGGCCACCGTGGCCGACGCCCAGTCGCCGGCGCGTTACCGCGACTTCCAGCTTGGCGGCGACATCGCGTCGGTCACCGCGCTGACGGGCGCTGTCGCATCGGACGCAAAGACGATCCACACACGTCCTGCACTGCTGCAGGACCTGGAATGGAGGCGGCCGTACGCGTTCAACAACGCGGAGGTCGATCCAGTCGAACAAATCGCGTTCAGCTTCTACAACAATCAGCTCTTCCGCCTCCTGATCGATTACGACCGAAGCCGGACCGAAGGCATGACGGACGGCGACATGATCGACGCGCTGTCGACGATGTACGGCGCGGCAAAAGCACCGGTCAAGACGGCGCGCGCGCCGATCGGGACGCTGGACGAAGAATCGGGAACGCGCGTGGCCACATGGGGCGGCGCCGACTTCAGCGCCGTGCTGTACCGCTCGTCGTATGCGTCAGGATTCCGGCTGATCGTGACGTCGGTGAAACTGAGCGCGCTGGCGCGCACGGCAACAGCGCAGGCGCTGCGCCTCGACGAGCGCGACGCGCCGCTGCGGGAACGTGCTCGGCAGAAGAAAGAAGCTGACGACGAACGGGTCGCGAAAGAAAAGGCGCGTCAGGCGAACAAAGCGGTCTTCAAGCCGTAACGACCGATCGTCGACGTCAGCGGACGTCGACGACAGCAACGACCGCCGCCTTCACGACAACATCCGCAGATGGCTCGACGTCGATGACGCGGGTGCCAGGCGCGGGCGGCGGCGTCGACGCGAATTCATCGACGAGGCGTGCTCGACGCTGTTGCACTTCGACGAAGCGCGCGTACTCAACAACCGTTGCCGCCATAGAGACCTCCCTGGAATCTGGATCCACTATACGCGCTTATTCGATCCAGTGCCGCGCGTCTTTGCTACGGGCGGAGGCCGCGGTCTTTCAGGCGAACGAGCTCGTCGGGATCGGACGTCGTGAATCCACGTGCGCGGGCGTGGTTGACGAATCCGGGCGTCACGCCGTGGTCGCGCATCCGGATGATTTGGGCAAGCGTCGCGTCCTTCGCGATGGCTTTCATGTCCTGCAGGTATTCCGTCGTGACGCCGTGGTCGCGGGCGCGGACGACGTCCTCGAGCGGGAGTGACTTGTAGCCGTTGTTACCGAGTTCGGTCACGTACGCGGCGTTGACGCCATGGTCTTTCGCGCGGACGAGGTCCTCGATCGCCGCGGTCGAGAAGCCCGCCTTGCGCATCTCCTGCACGTACTGCTGCGTGACGCCGTGATCCTTCGTGCGGATGAACTCTTCGAGCGTCGCCGCTTTGAACCCTTCCGCCTTCATCGACTTGATGTAATCGAGCGTCACGCCGTGATTGCGCGAACGCGTCACGAGATCGAGCGGCAGATCCTTGAAACCCTCAGACTTCAGGGCATTGATGTACTTCGGCCCGACGTCCTGGACCGCCATCTGGAACCGCTTCCACAGCGGGAGCTCGTCGTTGTACCCGAGGCGCTTCATCTCGTCCGCGAACTGCGCGCGCGGCGCGAACGCGAAGAGGCCGGCGCCGCGACCATCGCGGAAGGCGCCGTCAAACGTCAGCGTGCCCGCCTCGCGGCGCAAATCGAAGCGGACCGTTGCCGCCGTCAGCGAATCTTCGTTGCCGGGCAGGCCGGACATCTCGTCGACCGGGAAGCTCTGGCCCATGCTCCAGTCGCCTCGCCAATCGCTGTTGTTGTTGTTGCCCCGGTTCCAGTCCGGCGGCGCGGCCGTCCGCACTTGCAGGAACACCTTGCCGTTGTGCAGCTCGGCAGTCCAAGTGCCGTGGATATCAGTGGTTTGCGCCTGGCCGGAGGCGGTCTGGAGCACGACAGCGGCGGCGAGCATCAACATTCGCATACCGCCTTTGATGGTCACAGGTTACGGATTGGTTGATACCGAAAAAACGGTGCCGTCCGCCTCTTCGTGTTCCCGGCGAAGCCCCGGCGTGGCCGCGGCCAGCGTCGCGAGGGCGCGATCGTGGACGACGACATACGTGACGCCGACATCGCGGAGGCGACGCAGGCTCGTGGCGTCCGGGAAATGCGCCAGGTCGCCGTACAGCCGATCGGAAAAGTCGGGAAGGATACCGCTGTAGCCGTGGACTGTTTTCTGCCAATGCGCCATCGAATGCAGGATGTAGATCGATTCCTGTTCTTCGCGCACGGTGATATTCGCCGAGTCGGGCAGCGGCACTTCGGCGACGACGAACGGCGCCGGACGCGTCGCCAGCCACCGATCGATCGCCGGCACACCCGGATCCTGGTAGGTCATCGGCAGCGGAGGCGCTGCGAACTCGGCGACGAACAAGCCGATGACAATCGTGGCGGCCGCCATTTTCGCGTGTGCGGTCAATCGACGTGTCATCCACTCGAATCCGAATCCCGCCAACACTCCGGCGGCCAGCACGGCGAGGATCATGAAACGTGATGGCGCGCGGATGAAATTGAGCCCTGGGAGCCAGTACACGTACTGCCAGACGCCGTACGGCGGACCGACGCTGAGCCACACGCACGCCGCGAACAGCAGCGTGTAAAAGAACGCCGCATCGTCCTTCCGCAGTCGCACCGGCGTCGCGAGCGGCACGCGCGGCGCGATCGCGATGCGCACGACCGCCGCCGCGAGGCAGAGCACCCATGCGCGCCAGGGATGGCGCGTAGACGCGATGACCGTTCCCGCGATACGAATGCGCGGGTCGGCCGCAAAGGTTCCGTAGAGGGCCGCGGCCAGTTCGACCACAAAGAGAATATTCAGCGCGATCGCCGCACGCCGCCAACCGACCCCGCGTTCAGGCCGCCACAGCATCCCGACGAGCGCGAACGCGAGCGTCAATGCGCCGGGAAACAGATACGCGCCTGCCGTGCCGAACACATCAACACTCGGCAGCATTCGCGACACCAGCCACGTGTCGACGTAAGTCGGCGCGGCAACAAAACTCGTCCACGGCACGTGCCAGTTGTCGAGCGTCCGCCGCAGGCCCATGTCCACTTGCGCGAGACGGTACGGAATCAGGATCGCGATCGCCGGCGCGAACAGCAGCGCGCCGGGGACGCCGACATCTCGCGCCATCCGTCGTGGCTCGATCGATTCGCCGAGGACGATCCGATACACGAGCAATCCGCCCATCGCGATCGCCGCGAACACCGCCCCGTGACCGCTGGTCACCGCTTGCAGCGTGAAGAAGAAGATCGCGAGCCGCAAATCGCGCGGCCGCCGCTGATCGAGGTACGCGTGCAGATAGGCGAGCGCAAACGGAATCCATTGCACGTTGGTCAGGTGCAATTGATCGAGGCGGAAGAACCGCGGCGACGAAAAACCGTAGACCAGACCAACGACGATGGACGCCGGCGCGCCGAGCCCGAGTTTCCGACCGAGCACATAGGCGCCGATGGCGCACAGCGGAATCGTCACCAGCGCCGCCATGATCATCGTCACCACCGGGTTGTGCGTCAGCCACATCACCGGCGCCACGAGAAGCGCGCTCCCGATCAGATTTTCAGAGTAGGCGAGCGTGTTGTGGAACGGGTAGAAGATGTTCGCGTCGAAGATGGTCAGCGGTTGGTGGACGAACGCGTGGATGTTCCACGCGAGCGTCCAGATGTAGAGATTCGCATCGGTCCCGTGCGACATCACGTGGTCGCCCGGGTGCAACGACAACGGATACGTGAGCGCGATGGTCAGCGCCACGTATCCGAGACAGACGAGTGCCGAACGGGAGAATCGCAGGACGGCAGAATTCTACACGGCTGCGGTTTCCGCCTCTCGCGCCATGCCGAGCTCGCGACGGACGCGTTCTTCGATCGCTTTGTAGATGTCCGGATTCTCTTTCAGGAACTGCTTCGCGTTCTCGCGTCCCTGGCCGAGGCGTTCGCCGCCGTACGCGAACCATGCGCCGGACTTCTCGACGATCCGCTTGTCGACCGCGAGATCGAGCAGATCGCCGGTCTTCGAGATACCTTCGCCGTACATCACGTCGAACTCGGCTTCGCGGAAGGGAGGCGCGACCTTGTTCTTGACGACCTTCACGCGCGTGCGACCGCCGACGACGACGTCGCCGTCTTTGATCGAGGCGATGCGGCGGATGTCCATGCGCACCGACGAGTAGAACTTCAGCGCGCGGCCGCCGGTCGTCGTCTCGGGATTGCCGAACATGACGCCGATCTTCTCGCGCAGCTGATTGATGAAGATGAGGCACGTCTTCGATTTCGACACGACGCCGGTCAGCTTGCGCAGCGCCTGCGACATCAAACGCGCCTGCAGGCCCATCTGCGCGTCGCCCATTTCGCCTTCGATTTCGGCTTTCGGCACGAGCGCGGCGACCGAGTCGACGACGACCACATCGACGCCGCCCGATCGGATCAGGACTTCGACGATCTCGAGCGCCTGCTCGCCGTTGTCCGGCTGCGACACGAGCAGGTTCTCGACTTCGACGCCGAGTTTCTGCGCGTAGACCGCGTCGAGCGCGTGCTCCGCGTCGACGAACGCGGCCATGCCGCCCATCT
>DASREL010000206.1:0-8347 GCA_035652075.1 Vicinamibacterales bacterium | reverse complement strand
CAACAGTCGCTGTGCACCCAGGTACGCGAGGGCGCACACACCGCAGCAGTTCAGCGCGATGATCGTCAGCTTGCCTCGATCGTCGCCCACAGCGTATCCGAGCAAGCTGGCGGCACAGAAGACCGTCAGCGCCAGGAGCGCGACCGCATGGACATCGACGGGGGCCTGGGAGCGGCGGATGCTCATCGATCAATTCACGGCTGGCCGACGGCGCTCAATCGCCGCGCGGAGAATGGTGGCGAGCCGGTCGTCGTACCGATTCGGCATTTCGACGACTTTGCAACGACCAGCGGCGGCGGCTCGGCGCCGTAACTCGGGCCGGCCGAGCAGGAACCGAACGCCGCGCGCCAGACCGCCGGGCGAGTCGAACATGAATGCGTCCTGGCCCTCCGCGAACCACGCCCGATGACTCGCGGTCGCTTCCGTCAGCATGCAGCCGCCGCACGCCGGCACCTCGAACGTGCGCATGACGTGATCGTCGCGGTTCGCCCGTCGCACCAGATTGACGGTGATGGCGGCGCCGCCAACGGCCAGGCGGAAGTCGCGACCGACCGCGAAGCCGCGCCAATAGCGGGCCAGGCGGTGCGAGCGATTCCAATAGCCGCCGTAAAGGGCGAGCCGAACATGCGGCAGTTGATGGACCAGCTCTTCGAAGTACTTCACGCGATCGGTGTCCGCGCCGCCAATGAAGCACACGTCCGACTCGAATCGCGTTCGCTCGTCGGCAGTAGCGGCGACTTCCGGGAAATGGACGTCGGGCTTGTACCCGAACGGGACGAACTCGACACTCGAAACGCCGAGCGATCGCAGGTCGGTGATGTTCGCGTGGCGCGGCGAGCAGACCAGATCGTACAGCGGCAGCGTCCGACGCCAGAGCCGCGAGGACGTTCGCGGGTTGAATGGGTCATCGGTCGAGAAGTTGACAAGGGTCGCGCCGGTCGCCTTGAGAGCGGTCAGGCACTCCGTCGTGAGGTGCGCCCCTTTGACGACGAGGACGATGTCCGGGCGGATCGCTTCGGCCTGCGAGACAATCGCGCGGTGCAGTTCGGCCACCGACTTGTGCGGCCACGGCCGCACTCGCCGGAGGAACCGCTCCGCGCGCGACGATGCAAGACGATCGAACGTTGGCCCCTCGTCGACGAACGAGCCGGAGACACGGCCGGCCGTTGTCGCCCTCGCGAGCGCTTCGGCGAACATCGGGCTCGAAGGCTGATGCTGGGTCGTATCGACGAGGAGGACCTTTGGCGTCATCGCGATGTGACGGATCCGCGTGCGTGGGCGACGATGCGCGCATAAGACGCGCGCGCCCGTTCGCCGTAATGCGACCAGCCGAAGCCGTCGGCGACGCGCGCCCGTGCCCGTTGGCCCATGTCGTCGCGCAAGCGGCGGTTGTCGGCCAGCAACTGGAGCCGGTCCGCAGCCGCCGCACTGTTGCGGGCGGGGACGATGAATCCCGTCACGCCGTCGTCGATGAGTTCTTCGGCGCCGGTGTTCGGCGTCGCGATGACCGGCAGCCCCATCGCCATCGCCTGGGCAATCACAAGCGCCAGCCCTTCCTCAATAGAGAGGAGGCAGAACACATCAGCGTTTTCGTACCAGCGCGGCAGCTCGCGGCCGGCCACTGGTCCGGCGATGCGCGCCGATCGACTCTGCGCAATCCGGGCGGCGACAGTCGGCTCGGCCGCGCCGACCAACGTGACGACCGCACCAGGAACGCGTGCGACTGCGTCGACCAGATAGTGCACGCCCTTCCGCGCTGACACTTGGCCGACGTGCAGCACGCGCAGGCTGCCGTCGTGTGGCGTGCGGTCGTGGTTCACGGCAGCATGACGCGCGAACAACCGCAGATCGACACCGTAGGGATTCACCAGCAGCTTCGATGCCGGTACGCCGCGGCTGATGAACGTGGAGGCGGCGAAGGCGCTCGGAACCGCGATGTAGTCCGCGGCGCTGTACTCCGCCAGCTCCTGTCCGACAGTCGCGTCGTCAGGAACATCCACGCGCAACCTGGTCGCCCGCGCTTCTTCTTCGAGCAGGTGCCGCTGCCACTCGATATGCGTCGAACCGCGTTCGACGATGGTCGTCATTCCGAAACGGCGAGCGGCGGCGAGCGACATGCGGCACTGGCCCGACCATCCGATGAAGACGTCGGCGCCAGGCTTGAGCCGCGACGCGACAATCCGGTCGTGCCGTTGGCAGATGAACGCGTCGGGCCGACCCGTGACGCCAGTCCGATGCAGGTGCGTGAGCGCGCGATTCAGCGGCTCGCCGGTCCATACCGATTGCACCGATCGGCGAGGGACGCTGAAACGCGACGCGACGAGGAACGCCGGGTAGCCGGTATGCAGTGTCCGCAGCATGCGGCGCTCCGACATCTCGTGCGCAAGGTCGAACGCGTGGAACCGGCTCGACACCGAGATGTCGACCGTCGGTGCGAATTCAGGGACGGCGTCTGCGCGGCTGTCCATCCATGCGGCTGCCGGCGCGGACGTCATCATTTGGAAACGATGGTCGACACGTCACGTGGCGCGGTGTTGCTCGGCCGAAGGACCGCCAGCACGCTGGCAGCGACGGGCTCCATCGACGATATCAGCCCCTTGAGGTCGAGCACATCCCGCAGCTGCAGGTCCGCGACGCGGCGGCTCTCGACAAGCAGCGCGCTGGTGGCTGCGAGGTACCCCACGAGCGAACCCACCGCGGCGCCGACGAGTCCCAACCGCGGCACGAGAACGAGCAGCGTCGGCAGACCGACGAGCGCGGCTGCGGACTCCGCGCGAAACGTCGCAGCCGGCCGCCCATAGCCGCGGAGAAGCTCCTCGAACACGCCGTTCAGCGCGTTGACGCCCGAGGCGACCGCGAGGATCGCCGCCGGAATCACGGCTGCCTGAAACGCGCGGCCAAACGCGATCGTGATACCGATCGGCGTCGCCGCCGCGAGACACACGACGGCGCCCGCGGTCAGCCATGCGGCGCCGCGAATGCCGTGGCTGAAGTGGCGCTGGCGTTCGGCATCCGAACCGCCACCCGCGATCCGCGGCGAGAAGACGAGGCCGACCGCATTCGAGAGCATCGGGATCGACGAGCCCCACGCCACCGCCGCCATGTAGATGCCGAGCTGCGTCGGCGCGACCATGCCGGTGACAAGGATCTGATCCAGCTTCAAATTGAAGAACTGCGGGAGCGACCCCATCGCCGACGGCAGACCGAACCCGATCAGATCGCGCGCCGCCCGGAGGTTCGGTCGCGCCGCACCACCGACGCTTCGCCACACGAGGGCGACGAGCAGCGGGCCCACGATCGCAAGGGCGAAGAGATAGGCCGTGGTCAGCCGCGCGGGTTCCGCGACGTGTATCAGCATCGCGACCACGAGCAGTGCGAGCCACAGCACGGAGGGCACAATCCGCATGGCGTTCCACAGTCGGTAGCGACGGACGCCGCGGAGCACCTGGTACGGCAGGCCGATGAACGCATAAATCGGCAGAAGGAACAGATACCTGCGGGCTGCCTGGACGATCTGCGGCGATTGCTGCGTCAACAAGCGCGGCATCAGCACGTATCCGACACCAGCGAAGAGCGGCATCGCGATCAGCGCGAGCAGGCACGCCGTGCTGAGATAGCGGCGTGATTCTCGCGGCCGCTTCGCCGCGAAGTACACGAGCGCCTCGGCCATGCCAATCATGCCGAGCGATGCCAGCACCGACGGCCACATCTGGATGGCTGCGAGCTCTCCGCGGCCCTGCGGACCGAGCCATCGCGCCGCGATGATCCCGGTGACGACGCCAACGCCGCCGACGATGCCGTTGGTCGCCGCGGTTTCCGCGATGGCGGACGTCGCGCTGCGCCGCATCAGTTGCTCCCGGCCATGGCGAGCGCCTGCCGCAATCCGGCGACATCGGCTTCGAAATTCCACCGCGATATGCGCTGCAGGCTCTGCGCGCCCATCCGTCGTGCCAGCGCTTCGTCGGTGGTGACGCGGCGCAGGCGATTGGCAAGCGTCGCCACGTCGCCGACGGGGACGACAAAGCCATTCACGCCGTCTTGAACGAGATCGGGCGCCGCTCCGACCTGATCGCTCACGATCACGGCCGTGCCGGCGTTCATCGCCTCGTTGACCGCCAGCGCCCACGGTTCGTTTTCCGAGCAGAGGACGAACACATCCGCGGCGGCATAAAAACGCGGCATCGCCGTCTGATTTTGAAAGCCGGCGAACCGGACGCCGCTCCACCCTTTTTGCGCGACCGCGGCTTCGAGGGCCGACCGCTGGCTGCCGTCACCGACGAAGATCAATGCGGGATGCGGCTCGGTGACGCCATCCGGCGACAGCCGCGTATAAGCGGTCCACAAATCCCATGCACGTTTTCGCGGCTGGAGCTTCGCGGCGAAGAGAATGATCGGACGCGACGCCGGTAGCCCGAGAGACGCCCGGAGCGCCAGGCCGTGTTCGAGCGTCGATGCAGCCTGAAAGCGCGCGTTGTCGACCGCGTACGGCATCATGAAAATCCGATCGGGCTCGACGCCGTAGCTCAAGTAGTAGTCTCGGTTGGCAGTGCCGATGGCGAGGAACGCGTCGATCTGCGTGAACAACCGCATCAGCACGCGTCGCTTCACCGGCGCCGGAATCATCGACTCGCGCGTCGCATGCGCGTGCGACTCGCCGCGCAGCAGCACCTTCATGCCGAGTCGTCGGGCCGCCACCAGCGCGCGCAACTGAGCGTGGTGCGCGTAGCCGTGCAGCCAAACGGCGTCGTACCGGCCTCGCCGGAGCTCGGCCCCGACGTTCAGCGTGAGGGGTTTCCAGAAACTGACGATGTCGCGGCGACCGGCAGCGGGCAGCACTTTCGACGGGTAGCCCTGCACGAGATCGACATCCCACGCGACCGATTGGCCGAATCCGCGGTCGCGATAGGCGCGCGTGGAGAAGTCGCTGAGGAACAGCACCTGTAGATCGAGGTCGCGTTCCGCGGCCAGCCGGCGCAGCAGCGGCGCCTGGTACTGAATCGGATGGCTGACGATATACGCGAGGCGAGTCACGCGATGCGTCGCTGCGGCCGCTCCGCCAGCTTGCGAGCGATGACGATCAAGTTGCCTTCAGACGGCGTCCGCGAGGGGTGGTTCGGCACTCCGGTCCACGCGTCGAACATGCCGACGCAGGCAAAACCGGTTCGCGGCAGCGCCGTCTCGAAAAATGGTCGCGAGAGTCCGAGGGGGTGAACCGCGCCGATGATCGAGAGCACGTTGGCGCCGAGCGCCTCGAGATCGAAGTGCGGCACTTCGATCGCCAGCACGCCTCCGCTGCGCAGTCGCTCGTGGCACGACGCGAAGAATGCGTGCGCATCCGTGAGGTGCTCCAGCGTGTGCGCCGAGTAGACGATGTCGAAGCCGGTTTCGGCGACCGCGCCGATCGACGGCCGGATGTCGACGCCGAGTTCGCGCACACCGTACTCGCGGCGGGTGCGAGCCGGTTCGACGCCGATCGGATCGAATCCTACCGCGCGCGCCTGATACAGAAAGTAGCCCCACGACGACCCGATTTCGAGGAGGCGAGGCCCCGCTTCGAGCGCTTCGAGCGCCACCAGTTGTCGGGCGCAGTTCTTGTCCGACGTTCCGAAGCGCGTCGCTTTCAACGTTCGCAGGGTGCCGCCGTCGGGCAATTGGGTCGTCAGGCCTTCGGCGTTGTACAGAGAATCGTACAAATCGCCAAGACGCGACTTGTAGATCGGATCAGTGAAGTACAAGTTGCACGTCACGCACTTGCGGACTCGTACGACGAGGTGCTTCTTGGCGACAACGCGGTGATCGACCCCTCGGCAGAACGGACACTGCCGCTGCCGCTGCACCAGCGCCTGAAGGCCGAACTCGAGACGGGGGAGCAGGTTCGACACGTCGATCAGGCTCGCGTGGCGGTCACCGGCACGCGCTCGTAGCTGGTGTAGTAATCCGAGTACTCCGTGCGGTAGTACTGCGAGTAGTAATAGCCGTGGTGCTTCAGGTCGACTTTGTTCAGCACCGCGCCGAGCAGTTTCCCGTTGCTGCGCGTCAACTGCTCCACGGCGCGCTGCGCCGCGTACCGGTTCGTCATCTCTGCGCCGACGACGAACATGACGCCGGTCGTCAGGTGCGACACGATGGCCGCGTCGGTCACGGCCATGATCGGCGGCGTGTCGATGATCGCCCAGTCGAAATGGCGATCGAGCGACGCGAGGAGATCGGCGAATCGCTTCGAGCTGAGAAGCTCCGAGGGGTTCGGCGGCGGCGTGCCGGCCCCGACGACCCAGAGGCCGTGGACACTGGTTGCGTGAACGATCTGCGACGCTTTGGCGTGACCGACCAGAAAGTCCGAGAGGCCGGGATGTCGCGGCTTGTCGAACACCGAGTGTACGCGCGGGCGTCGCATGTCGGCGTCGACCAGCAGCACACGCATGCCGGTCTGGGCGAGCGCGATCGCCAGGTTCGATCCGACCAGCGTCTTGCCTTCGCTCGGAGCGGTGCTCGTCACCACGAGGCTATGGACGCCATCGTCGGCGCAGGAGAAGAGCACGTTGGTTCGCAGGGTGCGGAACGCCTCCGAGAAATTCGGCGGTACGCCGTCGCTGCACAGCAGCGAGGGCGCCTCGTCGTCGAACAGCGCCGGGATGATGCCGAGGAATGGGAGGCCGAGATGCTGTGAGAGTTCTTCGGGGCTCTTGATCCGATTGTCGATGTACTCGAAGAAGAACGCGAGGCCGACGGCCATCATCGATCCGCCGAGGAATCCCAGCACGAGGTTCGTCCGGGTGTCGGGCGACATCGGGCGGCGCGGCACTTCGGCCGCGTCGACGACGCGGATGTTGCTGGTTCGCAGTTCGCCGGAGATCCCCGTTTCCTTCGTGCGCTGCATCAAACTTTCGAACAACTGGCGGTTCGTCGTCGCGTCGCGCGCGAGCACGTTGTATTCGATTCCCTTGCGGTTCAGATCCAGCGCTTCGCGCTTCTGTTGTTCGAGCGCTTCGCTGAGACTGCGCTCCTGCGCCAGCGCGCGCTGATAATCGTTCCGCGTCGCCTCGATGATCTTCGTCATTTCGGCCTGGATCTTCGCCTCCGCACTGCGGATCGCCAGGCCGATCTTCACCATGTCGGGATGATTGGCGCCGAGTTTCTCCGACATCTGCGCTTGCTGCCGCTGCAATTCGGCAAGTTCGGCCTTCTGCTGCTGCACGAAGGCGTTCGACAGGACGCCGGGAAAGTCGTCGATCGTTCCGCGATCCTTCTGGAGCGCGCGCACCTGGTTGTAGGCCGTTTCTTTTTCGATCCGCTCGGTCTTGGCACGGGTGACGGCGGTGTTCAGGTCGGCGAGTTTCTGGACGACGATGTTCTGACGCTCCTCGAGCGAGACCGCATCGTTGGTCTGCTCGCGGTAGCGCTGAAGCGCCTGCTCGCTTTTCTCGACCTGCTGTTTCTGCTCCGCAAGGCGCGCCGACAGCCAGTCGGATGCCTCTTTCGATGACAGGTATTTGTACTCGAGGTTCTGTTCGATGTAGGACCGTGCGAGCCCGTTTGCGATGTTGGCCGCGAGCGCCGGATCCGGAGCGCCGAAACTCACGTCGACCAGGCGGCTGTTGCGGATCGGCGAGACGGTGACACGGTTCAGGAACGTGTCGATCGCGCGCGACTGCGCCTTCGTCTCGTCTGGCAGACGAGGCTCGGGCTTGCCGAACGAAGGGAGCCAGCCCACCGCCGACGCCAGCACGGCGCGTACACCGGTCGATGGGGCGTCGCCTGCGAAGAGCGGGTGATGCCAGAGCTGGAGCGCATCGAGCGTGCGACGCGCGAGCGCGCGACTTTGCAAGATGCGGTACTGCGTCTGGTAGTAGTCGTCGGTCACCTGATTCTGCTCGACCGCCTCCTTGAAAGCGACGACATTGGTCGCTTCCTTCTCGATCAGAATCTGCACGCGGGCGCTGTAACTCGGCGTCGCGGTGAATGTGTAGATGCAGGTGCTGACGAAGATCAGCAGGAAGATCGTCGCGGCAGCGTGCCGCCGTTTGTAGAGAACCCGCAGATAGTCGCTCAGATGGACGACGGCATCTCCGCCGCCGTCGCCGTCGGCAGGCTTGGGTGGCGTCGCCGCTGTGGGACGCGAGGAGGCGACGCGGAGGTCGCGCGGACTGAATGCGGGCTTCTGATCGGACATCGACAGATCTGCCATCTCTGGCCCTTTCCCGGGAACGCGTCTTCGGCGAAGAGAACGGGGGTAAAGCTCCGCCCTGTCACTTACATTTGAAAGTGTGCGGAGGTCTGGACGTATTTAGGTCGTCAACCCGAATTGAATCCGGTTCGAGCGCACCTTTGTTCCGCTGACACGGTGGCG
>DASREL010000205.1:0-43892 GCA_035652075.1 Vicinamibacterales bacterium | reverse complement strand
CAAAGGCCGCGGAGATTTTTTCTTCAGGCAAGGCACAGAGACAGCCACGAGCGACCACGATGGGGCGCCCCGCCTCTTGCAGGTAGCGGGGCCGTGTCTGAAGCCGGCCGACTTAACACGATCACAGACGCCATCATCGGCGCAGCTATCCGGGTCCACGACGAAGTCGGGCCCGGCATGCTCGAAGCTGCATACGAAGCATTCCTCGCATTTGAACTCTCCGACCGCGGTCTCGACGTTCGCAGACAGGTTCCTCTTCCGCTGACGTACCGCGGACACGTGCTGGAGCTCGGTTACCGGATCGATTTGCTTGTTGAGGGCGCCGTGATCGTAGAAGTGAAGTCGATCGAACGGTTCGACACCGTCCACTTTGCCCAGCTGCGCTCGTACCTCCGCCAACACGGCTCTAAGGTAGGATTGCTCCTGAACTTCAACGTGAAGGTGTTGTCGCGAGACGGACTTAGGCGCTTCGTGAATGACTTTCCTGATAAGTGATCCTCCGCGGTCTTTGCGGGCTCTGCGCGAGGTTTTGCCGCTGTGATTCGTCCGATACTCAAGTACGGCGACTCGGTTCTTCACGAGCAGGCGCGGCCGATCGAGCACATCACCCCGGACATCGACTCGCTGATCGATGACATGATCGAGACGATGTATGCCGCCCCGGGCGTGGGGTTGGCGGCGCCGCAGATTGGCTTCCCGCTCCGGTTGTTCGTCGTCGACGTCAGCGTGGGACGCGATCCCAATGGCCTGCTGGTGATGATCAATCCGGAGATCATCGAACGCGACGGCATGCAGCTCGAGGAAGAAGGCTGCCTCAGCGTGCCTGGGTTCAATGCGACGGTCGTCCGGCCGTCGCGCGTCGTCGTCAAGGCGCTCGATCGCAACGGGACCGCGTATCAGCGCGAAGGGACGGGCCTGCTGGCGCGTGCGTTTCAGCACGAGATGGACCATCTCGACGGGCAACTATTCGTCGAACACCTGCGCGGCGTGAAGCGCGAGATGATCGTCCGGAAGATCAAGAAGCTCACGCGCGCCGGCAAATGGTGACGTCCGATCCGATCAAAGTAGTGTTCTTCGGCACGCCGGCCTTCGCCGTCCCGACGCTCGACGCGCTGCTCGCCTCGCGCTATCCGGTCGTCGCCGTCGTGACGCAGCCGGACCGCCCACGCGGGCGCGGACAGAAGGTGACCGACGCGCCGGTGAAGGCGCGCGCGCGCGCGGCCGGACTCCCGGTCCTTCAACCGGATCGTTTGAAAGACGCAGCGTTCTCGTCAGCCCTGCACGCATTGCATGCGGATCTTGGCGTGGTCGCTGCGTATGGAAAGATCCTCACCGACGAAGTGCTCGCGATCCCGCCGCTCGGGATGATCAACGTCCACGCATCGCTGCTGCCGAAGTACCGGGGTGCGGCGCCGGTGCATCGCGCCATCATCAACGGCGAGCGCGAGTCGGGCGTCACGATCATGCGCGTCGTCAAAGCCCTCGACGCCGGCGCGATGATTTCGAAGATGGCTCGGTTGATCGGCCCGGAAGAGACGAGCGACGAAGTCGAGCAGGATCTCGCGCGGATCGGCGCCGCCTTGCTCGTGCGCGCGATCGACGATCTCGTGTCGGGCCGCGCGGTCGAGACACCACAGAACGACGCTGACGCCACGTACGCGCATCGCCTGACCAAAGAGGACGGCGTGGTCGATTGGTCGGCATCGGCGCAACGGATCCACGATACGATTCGCGGGCTGCACCCGTGGCCCCACGTTTCTGCATATGTCGACGGGAAGCGACTCATCCTTCACCGATCATCATTGGAATCCGGAGCGTCGCCTCACCCGCCGGGCGCCATCGTCGAAGCCGAGGCCGATCGGTTGGTCGTGGCAACGGGCGACGGCCTGCTGCGGCTCACCGAACTACAAGCCGAAGGTAAACGGCCGATGGGGGCGCGCGCCTTTCTGTCCGGACATCACCTGAAAATCGGCGATCGCTTCACATCTGCGCCATGATCGCGCCGGCGCGTATCGCGGCCTACGACATTCTGACGGCCGTGTCCGCCGGCAACGCGGACCTCGCAACGGCCGTCGCGTTCGCGCGGGCGAATCTGCGCGACGACCGCGACCGCGCCCTCGCGTCCGAGATCGCCACGGGTGTGCAGCGTTGGCGCGCGAATCTCGATCACGTGATCGCCAGCTTCGCGAAACGCTCGATCGATCGCCTAGATCCCGAAGTCGTCGAGATCCTGCGACTCGGTGCGTATCAACTGCTTCACCTGACGCGCGTGCCGGCGTCCGCGGTCGTGGACGATGCGGTGAATCTCGCGAAGCGCGCCGGCAAGACCAGCGCGGCCGGTTTCGTCAACGCGGTGCTTCGGACGATCTCGCGGAAGCGCGAGTCGCTGCCGTTGCCGCCCCGCCCCGCAGACCCCGCGGACACTGGCGCGGTACTCGACTACTTCAGCACCACGCTGTCGCATCCACGCTGGCTTGCCGCGCGATGGCATGAACGATACGGCTTCGATGCGACCGAGCAGTGGCTGCTGTTCAACAACGACCCGGCCCCGCTCACGCTGCGCGCGAACCGCGACTTGAACGACCCGGACGTGCATCTCCATCCGAGCGCGCTCGTGCCCGGTGCCCTGATCGTCGACGAAGGTTCGGCGGTCAACTTGGTCAACGGCGGAAGCGCGGTCATTCAGGACGAGGCGTCACAGCTCGTCGGCTTGTTCGCGGCCGACGCCGCGCGCCACACCCGTCGCGTGCTGGACGCCTGCGCGTCACCAGGCGGCAAGACGATCATGATCGCGGCGGCGATGGACCCAGGGACGCTGCTGGTCGCCAGCGATGTGCGCGATCGACGCGTGGCGTTGCTCAAGAAGACGGTCGAAACGAGCGGCGCACCGAACGTCCGACTTCTGCAGGCCGACCTTCTGAAAGCGCTGCCCTTCGCGCCGGTGTTCGATCTCGTGTTCGTCGACGTCCCCTGCTCTGGTCTCGGCACCCTGCGCCGCGATCCCGACATTCGATGGCGCCGGCACGAGTCCGACCTGACGCCGCTCGCCGCCGCGGAGTTGACGATGCTGCAGCGCGCCGCAGAGTGCGTTCGGCCGGGCGGCTGCGTGATCTACGCCACCTGTTCCAGCGAACCCGAAGAGAACGAAGGCGTCGCCGACGCATTTCTGGCCTCGACCGGCGGCTTCGCGCCGATGCATGCTCGCGACGTCTCGCCGACGATTCCCGGCGTCGTCATCGATTCGCGCGGTCATCTGCGGACGCGACCCGATCACCACGCGCTCGAGGCATTTTTTGCCGCGGCGTTTCGCAAGATACAATAGCCATCTCGATGGAACTCAAGACCCGCGTCTGGACCGCGGGCAAAATCCTGCTGCTCGCCGGAGGCCTGATCGGGACGTATGTCTTGTTCGCGGCTGCCGGGATGCGCGTCGCGCTTCGGACGCGCGAGGTTCAAGTGCCGGACCTCACGAATCGAACCGCGAACGAAGCCACCGCGATAGCGACGAACCTCGGTCTTGCGCTCCACGTCGACGAGGTCCGGCGTCCGGATCCCAAAATCGGCGTCGGGCGTGTCGTCGCCCAGGAACCGCCGGCGGGGTCGGTCGCGCGGCGTCAGCGGACGATGCGCATCTGGCTGAGTGCCGGGCAGCGATCCACGACCGTGCCGCAACTGATCGGCGAAACGGAACGAACCGCGCAACTCCGGCTGGCGCAGGACGGCCTGAAACTGGCAAACATCGCGGAGATCAAATCGCAGGATCTGCCGCCTGACGTCGTGGTCGCCCAGACGCCGCCGGCGAAGAGCGCGTCGGGCGAAGTCGCGCTGCTGGTCAACCGCGGCGAGCGTGGGACGACCTACGTGATGCCCGATCTGATCGGCGTCAACGGCGATCGCGCGGCCGAACTGCTGCGGAATCGCGGGTTCCGCGTCGCGGTCGTCGGATCGAGTCCCTATCCTGGCGTCGCCGCGGGAGTCGTGATCCGCCAGAGTCCGCAAGCCGGATTCCAGATCGCACCTGGCGAGCCCGTTTCGCTCGAGGTCAGCCGATGAACATTCAGATTGCACCCTCGATTCTGTCAGCCGATTTCGCGGCGCTCGGCGACGCGATTGCGGCGGCCGAACGCGGCGGCGCTGATCTGATCCATGTCGACGTCATGGACGGGCATTTCGTCCCGAACATCACGATCGGCGCGCCCGTCGTGAAGTCGATCAAGCGCGTCGCCACGGTCCCGCTCGACGTACATCTGATGATCGAAGAACCGGACCGTTACATCGAAGACTTCAGGAAAGCCGGCGCCGACATGATGTCCGTCCATGTCGAGGTGCTGCCGCACCTGCACCGGACGGTTCACGCGATCAAAGCGCTCGGCGCCAAGGCCGGCGTCGTGCTGAATCCGTCGACGCCCGTCGTCGCGCTGGAAGAGATCGCGGCGGACGTGGATTACGTCCTCGTGATGTCGGTCAACCCCGGTTTCGGCGGCCAGACTTTCATTCCGCGCAGCGAGTCTAAAGTGAAAGCGGTGCGCGCGCTCCTCGACCGATCGGGCAACCACCAGGCGCCGATCGAGATCGACGGCGGCATCGACATCAACAACGTGGCGCGGGTCGTCGCGGCCGGCGCGAGCATGATCGTCGCCGGCTCGGCGATCTTCCACAGCCCCGACGCCGAACGCGCGACGCGGGAATTGAAGGCCGCCGCGCGGGCGGCGGCGGCAGTCCCGGCTCGGTGACCGCTCCCCGATCGATCTCACGCGTTCGCGTCCGCTACGCCGAAACCGACACGATGGGCGTGGTCTACTACGCGAACTACCTCGTGTGGTTCGAAGTCGGCCGAACGGACCTGATGCGCGCCAACGGATGCACGTATCGGGACATGGAAGTGGACGGCTTCTCGCTGCCGGTCACCGAAGCGCACTGCGAATACAAGCAGTCGGCGAAGTACGACGACGAGGTGGAGATTCGGACGGATGGGTCGTTGATGTCGGCGGTGAGAGTGCAGTTCACGTACGAAGTCGTTCGCACCTCGGACAACGTGCTTCTGGCGACGGGACACACGGTGCACGCGGTGCTCGGTCCGGGTGGTCGTCCTCGGCGCCTGCCGGAGCGCGTGCGGGCGATGTTTTCATGAAGGCACTCGTCACGGGGGTTGCGGGGTTCATCGGATCCACGCTCGCCGAACGACTCCTCGACCGTGGCGTCGACGTCATCGGCATCGACTGCTTCACCGATTACTATCCGCGCGCGATCAAGGAACGCAATCTCAGCGCGCTGACGCCGCACGCGACATTTCGATTCGTCGAGTCGCGCATCCAGGATGCGGATCTCGGATCGCTGTTGCGCGATCGCTCGCACATCTTCCACCTCGCGGCGCAAGCGGGTGTGCGCAAAAGCTGGGGCAAGGACTTCGAGGTGTACACCACCAACAACATCGAAGCGTCACAAGTGCTCCTCGAAGCGGCGTGCACGCTCGGGACGATCGAGAAGTTCGTCTACGCGTCGAGCTCGTCGGTCTACGGCGACAACGTCGCGATTCCGATGCGCGAGGACGCGCTGCCGCAGCCCGTGTCTCCATACGGCGTGTCGAAGCTCGCGGCGGAACAGCTCTGCTATCTGTACTTCGCGAATTACCGCCTGCCGACGGTCTCGCTGCGGTACTTCACGGTGTATGGACCGCGACAGCGCCCCGACATGGGTTTCCATCGATTCTTGCGTGCGGCGATTCACGGCGATCCGATCACGCTGTACGGCGACGGCGAGCAGACACGCGATTTCACGTTTGTGCACGATGCGGTCAGCGCAACCATTGCCGCGGCGACGAACGGCGTTCCCGGGCGTGTATACAATATTGGAGGCGGTTCTCGCGTTTCCGTCAACGAGGTGATCGACATCATCGGCCGCGTCTCGGGACGCCGACCGCTCGTCAACGTCGACGCCGCGCAAAAAGGTGACATGCGACACACCTACGCGGACACGTCGCTGGCGCGCACCGACCTCGGGTTCGCGCCAACGGTCACACTCGAAGAAGGATTGGCAGCGGAATATCAGTGGCTTACAGAAATCATCTAGCTCGCGCTCGATCGATCGCCGCCCTGCTCCTCGTCATCACGGCGGTTGCGTGCAGCACGCGGCAGCAAGGTCTCGTGCCCGCAGGGACCGTCGAACCCGACAAGTTCCTGTACGACAAAGGCACCGACAATCTCAACCGGAAGAAATGGCTGACGGCGCGCGAGTTCTTCAAGCAGTTGAACGAGACCTACACGCAGAGCCCGCTTCGACCCGACGCCAAGCTGGGGATCGGCGACACCTACCTTGGTGAAGGGACCGCCGAAGCGCTCGTGCTGGCGATCAACGAGTTCAAGGAATTCCTGACGTTCTACCCGACGAATCCGCGCGCCGATTACGCGCAGTACAAACTCGGCCTCGCGCACTACCGTCAGATGCGCAATCCGCAGCGCGACCAGACCGAAACACGCGACGCGATCAAGGAATTCCAGACCTTCGTCGATCGGTTTCCGAACAGCAAGCTGATGCCGGAAGTGCAGCAGAAGCTGCGCGAATCGAAGGACCGGCTCGACACCTCCGACTACATGGTCGGCTTTTTCTATTGGCGTCAGCGGTGGTACCCCGGCGCCGTCGACCGATTCGAGGCGGTGCTGAAACAGGACCCGCAGTACACCAACCGGGATGCGGTCTACTACCACCTCGCCGACTCGTACATCAAGTTGAACCGCGGCGCGCAGGCGCTCCCCCTTCTCGAAAAGCTCGTGCAGGAATTCGAAAAAAGCGAGTACTTGCAAGACGCCCAGAAGCGTCTCGCCGATCTCAAAGCGCAGGCGCAAAACAAGTAGGAGGAGTCATCGTGCGATCGTGCTTCACGAACGTCGGCCTCACTCTCGTCGTCCTCGCGGCCGCCGCCGGCGCGTCCGCACAGTCGGACCCGGTGCAGTTGACGCGCGCCGAGATCGACGTCGCCTGCGCTTCGTCCTCCGGCACGAGCAGTGCGCCGCATTCGCTGCGCGTGGTCGGATTGCAGGACGTCGTCGCGCGCAACGCTTTCGACAACCGTGACCTGCTCGTCATCAACGGCGGCACGACCGCCGGCGTCCAACTCGGCGCCGAGTTCTTCGTCCGCCGGAACTCGCAGTTCGGCATGGGCCGGCTGCTGAACGCCCCGGTCGACGTCGTCACCGACGGCTGGGTCCGCATCGTCGCCGTCAACGAGACGACGTCGATTGCGAAGGTCGATCACGTGTGCGGAACGGTGTTCGTGGACGACTACCTCGAGCCGTACACGCCGCCGGTGCTGCCGGCGAACATCGACGGTAGCGGCGACGCCGGCGAGGCCGACTTCACCGCGATGGCGCGGATCGTCGCCGGACATGCGACGCACGGCACGTCATCCACCGGCGAGTTCGTGACGATCGATCGCGGCACCGAAGCCGGCGTCCAGCCGGGCACTCGCTTCGCGCTCTATCGCGATCTGACGCAGGGCCGTTCGTTTGTCGTCGCGGCGGAGCCGGGCGTGCCGCTGGCGCCGCTCGGCGAAGCGGTGGCGATCTCGGCGAGCGGATCGCGATCGGTGATCAAGATCCTGCGGGCGCGCGACGCGGTGCAGATTGGCGACTACGCGGTCTTGCGGCGGTAGTTCTCGACCTTGTCCTGATCGGTGAAGCGGCGGAAGTAGTCGGCCGCCGACACGAGCGCGGTGACCAGCACGAACCACATCGCGATCTGACCGATGACGTCGAAGGTGTCGGCGAACGGAATGTCGCCGTGCGCCAGGATCAGCGCGAGGATCGCGACGATCTGTCCCACCATCTTGATCTTGCCGAGTGACGACGCCGGCATCGCGACGCCGCGCGCGTAGCCGATGCTGCGCAGCGCCTGGACGGCGAACTCGCGGCCGATGATCACCGCCACCATCCACGCGCTGACCATGTTCATCTGCGTGAGCGAAATCAGCGCGGCCGCGGTCAGCAGCTTGTCCGCCAGCGGATCGATCACCTGGCCGATCGATGTCACCTGCTTGCGGCGCCGTGCGAGGTAGCCGTCGGCCCAGTCCGTCAGCGACGCGAGACCGAAGATGGCGGCGCCGACGATCTCCGGCGGGAGGCCGAAGATGTTTCTCCCTTCGAACTGCGTCAACAGCACGACCACGAGCAGCGGGACGAGGAAGATCCGCGTGATCGTGAGTGCGTTCGGGAGGTTCATGTGCCTTCGAGCACATGATAACATCGGTGGTTGGCCATGAAGGCGATCCTCCTCGCTGGGGGCAAGGGCACGCGCCTGCGTCCGCTGACGATTCACACACCGAAACCGATCGTTCCCATCTTCGACCGGCCCTTTCTCCACTATCAACTCGACCTGCTGAAGCAGGTGCCGGAAATCGACGAAGTCATCCTGAGCCTCAATTATCAGCCGCGCCGCATCGAGGAAATCTTCGGTGACGGCAGCGAGAGCGGCTTAGGAATTAAATATGTCGTCGAGCCGGCGCCGCTCGGGACCGCCGGCGCGATTCGCTATGCCGGCGAGTCGCTGCGCGAATCGGTCGTCGTCTTCAACGGTGACGTCCTGACCGAGGTCAATCTCGCCGAGGTCATCGCGCTTCACCGCGAGCGTAAAGCCAAAGCGACGATCGTGCTGACGCCGGTCGACAACCCGACGGCATACGGATTGGTTGAAACCGACGCGCACGGCAATATCCGGCGGTTCCTCGAGAAGCCGAAGGCGGATGAGATCACGTCCGACACGATCAACGCCGGCATCTACGTTCTGGAACCCGACACGTTCGATCGCATCCCGAAGGACACGCCCTGGTCCATCGAGCGCAGCTTCTTCCCGTCGCTCATCGAGCGGAATGAAACGTTTGTTGCATACGTCTACCGCGGGTACTGGATCGACATCGGGACGCCGGAAAAGTACATGCAGGTCCACCGCGACATCATGGACGGACGGTACAAACATCGCGCGGCCCCGTTCGCGACGACGCCAGGCTCGTCCTGGATCTCGCCCGAGGCGCGGATCGAGGACGGCGCCGTGATCGAAGGGCCGTGCTTCGTCGACGCCGAGACGATCGTCAAGCACGGCGCGCGCATCGGCCCCTACTCCGTCGTCGGCAAGCACTGCCACGTGGAAGAAAACGCCGCGATCGACCAGGCAATCATCTGGGCGAACACGCGCATCAGCCAGGACGCGACCGTCCACCAATCGATTCTCGGACGGCACTGCCACATCGGCCGCAACGCCTCGTCTGGCGCCGGCGTCGTCCTCGGCGACAAATCCGTTCTCACCGATTTCAGTCGTCTATGAACATCGATACGAACATCTTCAAGGCCTACGACGTCCGCGGACTCTATCCGAACGAAGTCAACGAAGACGTCGCGCGCGCGATTGGCGCCGGCTTCGTCAGCTATTTGAACGCCAGGCGCATCGCCGTCGGTCGCGACATGCGCCTGTCGTCACCGGCGCTCGCCGAGGCGTTCATTGACGGCGCCACGTCGCGCGGCGCCGACGTCGTCGACTACGGCATGATCGCGACCGACATGCTGTATTTCGCCGTCGCGAAGGACGGCCACGATGGCGGCGTGCAGGTGACCGCCTCGCACAATCCGAAGCAATACAACGGCATGAAGATGGTGCGGAAAGAAGCTTTTCCGCTGAGCGGCGAAGAAGGCATCAACAACATCCGCGAGATGATCGCGAGCGACGCGCTGCCGCCCGCGGCGGCACGGCGCGGTCAGGTGACGACGAGGGACGTGCTGAGCGCGTACGTCGAGCACGTGATGTCGTTCATCGATCCGTCGATCATCAAGCCGTTCAACTGCGTCCTCGACGCGGGCAGCGGCATGGGCGGCCTCGTGGCGCCGAAGCTGTTCGACCGGCTCCCCTGCAAGACGACGCGGATGTGCTTCGAGATCGATGGACGATTTCCGAATCACGAAGCAAACCCGCTCATCGAGGAGAATCGTCGTCACATCGTGGAGCGGGTCGTCGCAGAGAAAGCGGACATCGGCATCGCGTGGGACGGGGACGCCGATCGCTGTTTCTTCATCGACGGACGCGGCGAGTTCATCTCGGGCGATTTCATCACGGCGCTCCTCGCCGAAGCGTTCCTGATCAAGAACCCTGGCGCCGGCGTGATTTTCGACCTGCGCGCCAGCTACGCCGTCAAGGACACGGTCGCGCGGTACGGCGGCACGTCGTACATGAACCGCGTCGGCCACGCCTTCTTCAAGCGCCGCATGCGCGAAACGAACGCGATCTTCGGCGGCGAGGTGACCGGTCACTACTACTTCCGCGACAACTTCTACGCGGACAACGGGTTCATCCCCGCGCTGTTGATCCTCGAGCTGATGTCGCGCAAGAACCAGAGCCTGCACGAACTCGTGCAGCCGCTCGAACAGAAGTACTTCATCTCCGGCGAAATCAACACGAAGCTGAAGAGCATGGCCGACGTGCCGCCCAAGCTCGTCGCGATCGCCGCGAAGTACAGCGACGCGCACCAGTACGAGCTGGATGGGATTTCGGTCGAGTATCCGGACTGGCACTTCAACGTGCGCCCGTCGAACACCGAACCGCTCCTGCGGCTGAACCTCGAGGCGACCACCGCCGACATGATGGCGGCGAAGCGTGACGAGGTCCTCGCCCTGATTCGCGCGTAAAATACGCGCATCATGAAACGTCTGCTCTACGCCACGCCGCTCCTGGCGGTGCTTGGCGCTGTACTCACCGCCACGACCGGGGCCCAGCAGCAAGCGGCCGAAGCGCCGGCGACCGACCGTCGCGCGACGACGCGTCCGGCGGTCGCGGCGGTCCACGGCGTCGTTACGGCCGGACATCCGATCGCATCGTCTGCGGGTTTGCAGATGCTGCTCAAAGGCGGCAACGCGTTCGACGCCGCCGTCGCGGTGGGCGCCGCGATCGCGATGGGCGAACCCGAGATGAACGGAATCGGCGGCAACGGTTTCATGACCATCTACGACAAGAAGAGCGGCAAGATCCTGTCGCTCTCGATGACCGGCGCTGCGCCGAAGGCCTTGAAGCCCGAAGAGATGACGCCGGAGCTACTCAACGCCGGCTACAAGGCGGGCATCGTGCCCGGCAACCTCGGCGGATATCTGTATCTGCTCGACCGGTTCGGGACGATGACGCTCGAGGACGTGTTCGAGCCGGCGATTGAGATCGCGGAAAGAGGGTACGCGATCGACCCGATGCTCGCGCAGTCGATCGCGCGCGGACAGCGCAATCTGTCGAAGTACCCGACGACGGCGGCGATCTTCCTGCCCGGCGGCAAGCCGCTCGAAGCCGGCGCCGTGTTTCGTAACGTCGACTACGCGATCACGCTTCGCAAGTTGGTCGACGCCGAGCGGCAGGAGCGAAAGCAGCGAGGCGCCACGCGGTCCAACGCGATCAAGGCGGCGTACGAGCGCTTCTACAAAGGCGACATCGCCGAGGAATTCGATCGCTTCTTCAAGGAGCACGGCGGCCTGCTGACCGCCGCGGACCTCGCCGCCTACAAACCTGAGTGGACCGAACCGCTGCACACGACGTATCGCGGCCATGACATCTACACGAATCCGGCGACGTCGCGTGGCGGGTTTGAAGTCCTCATGCAGGCGAACCTGGTCGAGGGCCTCGACCTCGGTTCGTTCGGCCCGGCGTCAGCGAAAACGATCCACGCCGAAATCGAAGCGATCAAGGTCGCGAAGTCGGATGTTTATCGCTACGTGGCGGATCCGAAGTTCACCAGGATTCCAACGCTCGGCATGCTGTCGAAGGATTACGCGACGGCGCGCCGTGCGCTGATCGACATGACGAAGGCCGGCGCGTATCCCGATCCAGGCACGCCGCCCGCAACGCCGGCGCCCTCTCGTTCTCGTAGGGCCGGTCCTTCGGGACCCGCCGGTCCTCTTGGACCCGGCACCCCAACATTCGACGAAAACTACGATCCCGAGCAGCACACGACAAGCTTCTCGATCGTCGACGCCTTCGGCAACGCCGTCGCGGTTACGCCAACGCTCGGCGGCCTCTTCGGCAACAACGTCGTCGTCGGAGACACCGGCCTGCTGTTGAACAACGGCATGCGCCTCGGATCGACGTCGCCCTACCCGACCGACGTCAACTACGTCGGCGCCGGTAAGATCCCGATCCTGAACAACTCACCCATCATCGTCATGAAGGACGGCAAGCTCGAATTCGTGTTCGGCTCGCCGGGCGGTGAAACGATCGGCCAGACCGAGTTCGAGATGCTGGTCAACTTGATCGACTTCGACCTGCCGGTGCAGCCGGCGATCGAGATGCCCCGCTTCGCGCTCGACGCGAAACCGAACTTCTACAAACCGGGATCCGAGATCACGGTCGACATCGAGAACCGAGTCGGCGCCGACGTGATCGCGCAATTGCGTGCGATGGGACACAAGGTCAACGTCCTTCCCGGCTGGGGCAGCCTGGGCCACATGCAGACGATCAGGATCGATCAGAAGACCGGCGCCATCACCGCCGGCGCGGATCCGCGGCGAACCGGCTACGCGATGGGCTACTGAGGTAGAATTCGGCAAGCGTAAGTTCTATTTGCGGGAGTAGTTCAGCGGTAGAACGCAGGCTTCCCAAGCCTGATGTCGCGGGTTCGATCCCCGTCTCCCGCTCCACCATTTGTTCCATCCCGAATTGGTCAATCAGTTGGCCGTCGCGGCCAATCCATTAACAACCGTGCAAACCCGTCAGGAATAGCGATTCTTCGTGATAAGACACCCACCTCGACTTTGAGGAGGTGCGCTGTGGGATCTATGGACTTGCTCCAGGACGGTGCCAGTTACGTCATCCAGGGACCCAACAATCTTTCGCTCGTCTGCAATCCGTCGACAAACACCGCGACGATTGACTACGTCAACAACGCGGCGGTACAGCCGGAACAGATCTGGGAAGCGAAGGCGATGCGCGGGAAGTCCACCGGCGAGATGTCGGGGTTCTTCCTGATGAACCGCATCAAGTCCACTGGCCATGCGTGGTGTCTCGCCGCGACGAATCCGGGCCGTTCCGGTGGACCGATGGGCCCGCCGCCGCGCGGCAGCTCCGTGTACATGGTCGACATCCAGGGCGCAGACGACTACGCGATCTGGACGCCGAACACGACCGGTCACCCGAACGGCGAACTGTCGCTGACGAACCTGATGTCGTTCAGCGGTCGCAGCGGTCCAAGCCTCGTGCTCAACGTCGCCGGGAACAGCTGGCAGCCGAACGGCCGCCTGATCGTGTGGGAATGGTCCGGCGGAGAGCCGAACGAGATCTGGTGGTTTCAGTCGAACTTCAAGCCGGCCTAGCGCGATAACCCGGCTTCGCGGCGGCGGATTGTCAGCTACTTCGGTGTGGCGATGACGAGGTTCACGTCTGCCTTGACGCCGCCGGCCGTCACGCCGACGTCGTCGATCTTGTTCGCCATCGTCTCCCCAGGCCGCATGGTCAGGTTGACGTGATACCGCCCCTGCGGCACCTGGATCGTGAAATCGCCCACGTTGTTCGTGTGGGTCGTGTAGCGCCGTCCGCTGGTGGCGTCAGTGAACACGATCTCGCGGTCCGCGACCGCATTCTGCAGGCCGGGCGCGCTGACCGCACCGGAGATGGTGCCCGGTTGATCGGGGATGTGTGTCCCTTTCGCCAGGCATCCGGTCGCCGCGATGACGATGACGAGTAGTGAATAGACGAGGCGGTTCATCCGCATGAGATGAACCGCTTCAAGAGCGATGCCGGTTAGCCGTTCGGGTTGAACCGATAGCCAACCCACGGCTCCGTCACCAGATACTTGGGGTTGGACGGATCCGGTTCCAGTTTCTTGCGCAGCTGCCCCATGAAGACGCGCAGGTACTCGGGCTGCTCCTGCGACGCTTCGCCCCACACCGCTTCGAGCAGCGTGCGATGTGTGATCACGCGGTTCGGGTGCCGCGCCATGTAGACGAAGAGATCGAACTCCTTTGGCGTCAGCCGGACTTCCTGTCCGCGCGCGTGGACGCGACGTCCTTCCAGATCGACGCGGAATTCGCCGACGTCGAACGACGCGACGTCGTTCTCGCCGCCCCCGCGACGCAGCGCCGCGCGGACGCGCGCCAGCAGCTCGTCGATGCCAAACGGCTTCGTGACGTAGTCGTCGGCGCCTGAATCGAGCGCTTCGACTTTCGTCTTCTCCTCACCCTTGACCGACAGCACGATGATCGGCACGTTCGACACCGACCGGATGCGGCGGCACAGTTCGATCCCGTCCATGTGCGGCATGTACAGGTCGGTGATGACGAGCTCGGGCCGCCACTCAGTGAAATTCGAGAGCGCCGCTTCGCCCTCGGCCGCTGTTCGCACCTGATAGCCCTGGCTGGTCAACACCGTCCGCAGCACTCTCGTGATCTGCGGCTCGTCGTCCACCACCAGTACTTTCCCCTTTTCCGCTGCTGTCGCTGCTGTCGTCATGTTCATGATTCGCCTCTGGCAGGAGCATCACCACGGTGGTGCCCTGCGTCACCGATGGATCGATCCAAATGCGGCCGCCCTGCGCTTCGACCAGGCGTCGCGCAATCGGCAGCCCGAGTCCTACGCCGCCGCGACGCGGATCCTGCGCTTCGCGATTCGGAACTCGGAAGAACTTGTCGAACACACGCTCGACCAGATGCTCGGGGACGCCCGGCCCCTGATCGGCGATCGTGATCCGGACATAGTGGTCGTCTGTCCGCTCCGCCCGCGCCGTAATCGTCGTCCCGACCGGCGAGTACTTGCTGGCGTTGTCGAGGAGGATGTACAGCACCTCGGTAATCGACGCCGCATCGACGGCCACCGGCGGCAACGTCTCGTCCAGGCGGATGGCGATGCGATGGTCGCGCGTCAGCGTATCGGCGCGCATCATGGCAGCCCGAACGAGGCGATCGACGTCCACCGCGCGGAGGTGCTGTGGTTGCGCAGTGGCGGCACCGTCCGCTGCCGCGAGCCCCGCGATGAAACGGTTCAAGCGATCCGATTCCTCGTCGATGACCAGCAGCAGTTCGCGCCGTTCGTCCGGCGCCAGTTCGGATAATTGCTTGCCGTCGGCTTCGGCGCGGAGCGCCGTGACCGCCGCTTTGATCGCCGTCAGTGGCGTGCGCAAGTTGTGCGTCAACGCGTCGAGGAGTGCGGATTTGAGCTGCTCGTTCCGCCGCGCCGCCTCGGCTTCGCTGGCGCGTTCGAACGCGGCCTTCAGTTCCTGATACAGCCGCTCGATTTCCAACCGTCCGGCCTGGGCTTCGGCGGCTCGCCGTTCGGCGCGCGTCGACAATTCGCCGGCCAGCACGGCCGTGCCGGTGAACGCGATGAAGCCGAACCAGTCTTCCGGTTTCTCGATGCCGAACCCCGCGGGCGGGATGAAGAAGTAGGAGTACGCCGCCGCGCCAAGACCCGCCGTCGTCAACGCGGGACCGAGGCTGAACCAGCGCGCGATGATGACGACGTCGAGCAGGAGCAGCGTGGACGCGATGCCGTCGCTGTTGATGGACGCGAGCAGCAGGCCGCCTACGATGACCACTACCGAGGCGATCGCAACAATGAACCCGCGCCACCGCATCGAGTCGATGTTATAGGAAGACGATTGCCCACGAACGACTTGTAATCGTTTTCTTACGGCTCTCGGTTTCACACAAACGTCACCACACTTCTCCTCCGCGCTGAAAACGGCAGGCACGACGTTCGCAGAGCCAGGAGGAATGCGCTCCTCGATCACGGTATTGGTCACGTCGGCGGCGATGCTGGCGGCGTGCGGACAGTCTTCGTCACCGGCGAGTCCGAGTTCCGCGGGCGTCTCGGTACCTGTCTCGAACGTCGCGGTGAAGTCCCTTCACGTCACCGGCCCAGCATTGGTCGTCGGCGACACCAAACAGTTCGCCGCGGTCGCGACGTTTGCGGACGGCACGCAGCAGGACGTCGCGGCGTTCGCGACCTGGAACAGTTCGGACACGAAGATCGCGACGGTCGACGCAACGGGCAAGGTGACGGCAGTCGCCGAGGGCAACGTCAGCATCCACGCCGCATTCAGAGGCGCGAGCGACTCGGAGTATCACAACGTGACGCCGCTGCTGTTCTTCAAGGCGGCGGGAACCGTCAGCGAAGTGCCGCCAGGCTTCAGCGCGGTGCCGAACGCGCGCGTCGAAATCGTCGGCGGCTCGAATGTCGGCACGACGGTCACGACCGATACCGCCGGCAACTTCAATTTCGGCACGATGCGCGGCGACATCTACACCTTGAAGGTGACCCGCGATGGGTATCAGGACCTCACCCAGACCGTCACCCTGACGCGGGACATCGCCAACATCGCGATCCTGCTGTTTCCGACGCCGCCGATCGGCGCGACGGCGCGCTGCAAGGACAAGTCGTGGAGCTTCGGCAGCGACAAGGCGAGCGCCTGCGCCCGCAACGGCGGAGTCGCCTATTTCGTCTGTCCGGGGCCGCTCTGCTAGAATCGAACAGTGGTTCACTTTTCGAACCGCCGTTCACATCGCGCCGATGCGCGCCGCGTGGAGATCCTGCGCGCCGCCGCACGCACATTTCGCGAGGTCGGCTTCGCCGCCGCCG
Source organism: Vicinamibacterales bacterium (assembly GCA_035652075.1). Lineage (GTDB taxonomy): Bacteria > Acidobacteriota > Vicinamibacteria > Vicinamibacterales > CAVVIG01 > Gp6-AA45. Next base: position 27,311 of record DASREL010000205.1, on the reverse strand, counting down.
GCATGCGCGATATCGCCACGGCCGCCGACCTCTCGCCCGGCAACCTGTATCACTACTTCGCGGGCAAAGACGAGCTGCTCTATTTCTGCCAGAGCCGCTCGCTCGATCGGATGCTCGACGCCCTGGCGCGGGCCCGCACGGATCGCGGCGCGATGCGGTCGCGGCTGCACGATCTCGCCGTCGCGCACGTGTTGTGCGTCATCGACGAAGTCGACGGATCGGCGGCGCACCTCGAGGTCCACGCCCTCCCGCCTCGCCTTCGCGCGGCGATTGTGCGCAAGCGCGACACATACGAGCGCGGCGTCCGCGCGCTGATCGGGGATGCGATCGCGACCCGCGCGTTTCTGGGCGCGCTCAACTGGACTGCGTACTGGTATCGCCCCGATGGACCGCTGCCCGCCTCGGTCGTCGCGACACAGGTGGCGGATTTCGCCGTCGCCGGACTGAACCTGCATGAAAAACACGCACATCGCCCTGACCGTCAACGGCGAACCGACCGAGGTCGCGTTCGCCGCGTACAAAACGCTGCTCGAAGTTCTGCGTGAGGATCTGAACCTGTGCGGCACGAAGCATGGCTGCGAACTCGGTGAGTGCGGCGCCTGCGCCGTGCTTCTCGACGGACGCCCGGTGCTCTCGTGTCTCGTCCTCGGCGTGGACTGCGACGGCGTGAGCGTCACGACCGTCGAAGGGCTCGTCGCAGACGGCCGCCTGCATCCGCTGCAGGACACGTTCGCCGATCTCGGCGCGGCGCAGTGCGGCTACTGCACACCCGGGTTCCTCGTCACCGCCAAAGCGCTCCTCGACGAGCATCCGAATCCAACGCGCGAACAGATCAGGGACGCGCTCTCCGGGAATCTGTGCCGCTGCACCGGCTATCAGCAGATTTTCGAAGCGGTCGAAGCCGCGATCGTGGCGGGACGACGATGAACACCATCGGCAAGCCGCGACGACGGGTCGATGCGCGGGCGAAGGTGACGGGACAGACGAAGTTCGCTGACGACCTGATGCTGCCGCGCATGCTGCACTGCAAGCTGCTGCGCTCCTCGGTACCGCATGCACGCGTCGTCCGCATCGACACCACGCGCGCGGCGAAGCACCCGGGCGTGCACCTCGTTCTGACTGGCGAGGACTTCCCGATCAGCTACGGCATCCTGCCCGTGAGCCAGGATGAGCATGCGCTGGCGCGCGGGCGCGTGCGGTTCGTCGGCGATCCGGTGGCAGCCGTGATTGCCAGGGACGAACTGACCGCCTTCGAGGCTCTGGATCTGATCGACGTCGACTACGAACCGCTGCGGACGTTCGCCGGCCCCGAAGATTCGCTGGCCCACGACGAGCCGCGCATCCACGACTACGGTGACCGCGGCAACATCCACAAGCTCGTCTCCCTGTCGTTCGGCGACACCGACCGCGCGTTCGCTGATGCCGATCGCGTCTTCGAGGACACGTTCTTCTATCAGGGCAACACTCACCTGCCGATCGAGCAGCACGCCGCCGTGGCCGCACGCGATCCCGACGGCAAACTCGTACTCTGGTCGAGCACGCAGACACCGCATTACGTCCATCGCGCGCTGGCGAAGGCGCTCGAGATGCCCGCCGCGCACATCCGCGTGATCGCGACGCCGAACGGCGGCGGGTTTGGCGGGAAGAGCGATCCGTTCAACCACGAAATCGTCGTGTGCCGCGCCGCGCTGCTGCTCGATCGTCCCGTCAAGATCTGCCTGACACGCGAAGAGGTGTTCTACTGCCATCGCGGACGCCATCCGGTGCTGATGGAGATGAAGACGGGCGTCAAGAACGACGGCACGATCACCGGCATGCGCGTGCGCACGTTGCTCGACGGCGGCGCGTACGGGTCCTATGGCGTGGCGAGCACGTTTTACACCGGCGCGCTGCAGACGGTCACGTATCACATCCCGACATACGAATTTCAGGGGTGCCGCGTGTTCACGAACAAGCCGCCGTGCGGACCGAAACGCGGTCACGGGACGCCGCAAACCCGCTTCGGTCAGGAGATTCAGCTCGACAAGATCGCGGAAGGATTGAAACTCGATCCCGCCGATCTGCGACTGCGGATCGTCGAACAGCCCGACACGCTGACCGCGAACTATCTTCGCGTCGGCACCATCGGCCTCTCCGAGTGCATTCGGCGTGTCGTCCGCGCATCGAACTGGGCCGCGAAGTTTCGCCGGCTGCCCACCGGGCGCGGCGTCGGCCTCGCGTGTTCGTCGTATCTGTCTGGCGCCGGGCTGCCCATCTACTGGAATGACATGCCGCACTCCGGCGTGCAGTTGAAGCTTGATCGCAGCGGCGGCGTCACCGCCTTCTGCGGCGCCACCGAGATCGGTCAAGGATCCGATGACGTGCTCGTCGGCTGCGTCGCAGAGGTTCTCGGTATCGATCCGCTCGACATCCGCGCGGTCACCGGTGACACGGATCTCACGCCGGTCGATCTCGGGTCGTATTCGAGCCGCGTAACCCTAATGATGGGCAACGCCGCAATTCAAGCGGCCGAGCGCGCGCGCGATCTGCTCGCCGACGCCGTCTCGAAGAAGCTGTCGCTTCCGAAAGACCGACTCGTGTTTGCCGATCGCCGCGTGTTCGACACCGAGAACCCGTCGACCGGCGTCTCGTTCGCCGAAGCGGTCCAGGCCGCGGAAGCGATGTTCGGCACGCTGGGCACCACCGGCTCTTACACGCCGCCGAAGTCCGCCGCGAAGTTCAAAGGCGGCGGCGTCGGGCCGTCGCCCACCTACTCCTATTCCGCCGCCGTCGTCGAAGTGGAGGTCGATCCGTCGACCGGGTGGATTCACGTCCCCCGTGTCTGGATTGCGCACGACATCGGCCGCGCGCTCAACCCGACGCTCGTGCGAGGACAGGTCGAAGGCAGCGTCTACATGGCGCTCGGCGAAGCGCTGATGGAGGAACAAACATTCCGTCGCATCCGGCCGCATCTGTCGGCAGCGCTCGTCCACAAATTTCCATCGATGCTCGAGTACAAGAGCCCGACGACGAACGACATGCCGGAGGTGTTTACGGAACTGGTCGAGCATCCGGATCCACGCGGACCGTTCGGCGCGAAGGAAGTCGGCCAGGGTCCGCTGCTGCCGGTGATGCCCGCTGTCGCCAACGCCGTGTATGACGCCATCGGCGTCCGCATCGACGAAGTCCCAATCACGCCAGAGAAGATCGCGAAGGCGCTCGACGCAAAGGCAGCGGGCAAGCCGGCGCGCTACGGACCGTCATCGTTCCCGCACATCGACTGGCCCGAGCCGATGCAGGTGCCGCCGCCCTGGGAAGGTGGAGACGGAAAAGCGAAAGTGAAAAGTACGAAGGCAGAAGTACGAAGTACGGTGGTCGCGTCATGATGCGATTGCCGGAGTTCGTGTTCCGCTCTCCGCGATCGATCGCGGAGGCGGTCGATCTGCTTGCGGGCGCACGTCCCGGCGAGGCGATGCTCGTCGCCGGTGGAACGGATCTCTTACCGAACATGAAACGGCGTCAGCAGACGCCACGTACGCTCGTCAGCCTTCGTCGTGTCGAAGAACTGCGTGGCATCTGCGTCAACGGCGGCATCACGATTGGATCCGGCATGACGCTGAGCGAGATCGTCCGCGACGATCGGATCCGGCAATCGTGCGGCGCGCTATGGCAGGCGGCCGCGCACGTCGCGACGCCGCACCTGCGCAACATGGGGACACTTGGCGGCAACATCTGCCTCGATACGCGGTGCAACTACTACGATCAGAACTACGAGTGGCGCAAAGCGATCGATTTCTGCATGAAGAAGGACGGACAGGTGTGCTGGGTCGCGCCGTCGAGCCCGAAATGCCTGGCGGTCTCCTCGACCGACACCGCGCCGGCGCTGATCGCCGTCGGCGCAGAGGTCTCGTTGGCTGGGCCGAGCGGCGTTCGCCGCGTCGCGCTCTCGGATTTGTATCAGAACGACGGCATCGCGTACTTGGCGCGGCAGCCGCACGAGATCGTCACCGACGTCCACATTCCATCGCAGGTCGGCTGGCGAAGCACGTACTGGAAATTGCGTCGCCGCGGCGCATTCGACTTCCCCGTCCTGTCGGTCGCGGCCGCGGTGAAGCTCGACGGCGATGAAATCGACGCGGCGCGGATCGTTCTCGGCGCTGTCGCGTCCCGGCCGGTCGGATGCGAGAAAGCCGCGGCGTTTCTCATCGGTCAGCGCTTGACCGACGAGGTGATCGCGCACGCCGCGGAGCTCGCCGCCGAGCCTGCGCGGCCGATGGATAACACCGACTTCACACTGGTGTGGAGAAAACGTGTGACGCGGGATTTTGTCCGGTTTGCGCTGCGGGAACTGCGCGGCGACGAAGTGACCGACCTCCGCCGCCGCTATCGTGGCGTGCTATGGATGGGGTGAGTTGTGATCGTCGCGAACGAAGGCGCCGTCGCGCGTCCGCGCCAGGAACCGTGCATCGACGAGGGCGCCGAGCACCGCGTCACAGGCGGTCTCGTCCAGACGCCAGAGGCGCCGTGCCTGCTCCGGTGTCAGGCGTAAGCCCGGCATCTCGAGAAACTCACCGCGTATTCGCCTGACGACGTCCTGAATTCCTCTGCTGCTCTCTCTCATCGATCCCCCGAAGCGCGTTATCGATCGTGTGTTCCATAACTAACTCACACACGATGCCAGCCAACGCGTCCCGGGATCTATCGAGAACTCAGCGCTTTACGTGAGTCGACCTAAGCCGCACCTGTCTTATTTCTTTGCGCTCTTCGCCTTGCGGCGTTCTGCCCAGTACTTCTTCATGCGCGCGGACACGGCGCGTCGCTGGGCCGCCGACATGCTGCGGCGTCCGCCGCCGCCACCGGCCGGGCGTCCCGGTTTGCGGCCCGGACGTCCGCGGAACAGGTCCGGAAACGCCTGGCGGATCGCCGCTTCCTCGCGGTGCAATTCGTCCAACCGCGCCTGCGCTCCTAATCGCGCCAGCCGCTGCAGTTCATTTCGACTCAAATCGGCCACAATGCCTCCCGGAATGATACGGAGTCTGACTAAGAAGTCTGACTTCGAAGTCTGACTAAATAGCCTGACCTGGAAGTCTGACCTGGAAGTCTGACTTGGAAGCCTGACTTGGAAGTCTGACTGATTTGTCGGACTTCAGCTGATTGGCCACAGTGGCCAATGGGTTAGCCTATCGGGCGGAAACGGCTGAGGTCAATAGCCTGCGGACGGACTTGCACTGCTCTTTTCGCCGCGTGCCTGCTGGACGATCTTGACGCCGGCGCTGGCGCCGACGCGGCTGGCACCGGCGGCGATCATCGCCTGGACACCTTCGTAGTCGCGCACGCCGCCGGCGGCCTTGACGCCCATCTCGGCTCCCACCACCCGTCGCATCAGCGCGACATCGGCAGCCGTTGCACCACCTGGGCCAAATCCGGTGGACGTCTTCACGTAGTCCGCGCCAGCCGCCTTCGCGATCGTGCACGCGGTGATCTTCTCTTCGTCCGTCAACAACGCCGCTTCGATGATGACCTTGCTGAGCGCCCCGGCGTCGCGACACGGCACCGCGACCGCTTCGATGTCGCGTTCGAGCATGCGCAGGTCGCCGGACTTCAACGCGCCGACGTTGATGACCATGTCGATCTCGCGCGCGCCGTCGAAGATCGCGCGCCGCGTCTCGTAGCCTTTGACGTCAGGCGTCGTCGCGCCCAGCGGGAATCCGACAACCGAGCACACGCCGACGCCGGTGCCGGCCAGCAGCCGCGCGCACGTCGAGACCCACGTCGGGTTGACGCACACGGTCGCGAACTTGAACTGCGCCGCTTCGCGGCAGAGCTCGTCGATCTGCGCACGCGTGGCGTCGGCTTTGAGCAACGTGTGATCGATCATCGACGCCACTCCCGCCGGCGCACCGCCCGTCGCCAGGACGCCGACGCGGGTCGCCCCGGCATCGATGACGCCACGCAGCCGATCCGGACAGCAGTCATCGAGCACCGAATGGCAACTGCAGCGCCCGCGCGCAGGCGCCTGCGCCGTCGACACCTCCTGCACGATGATGTCGATCAACCGCTGCAGTTCTTCTCTTGTCATCGTCTCCACAGCAGGCCTGAAGGCCTGCGCTACATCTGCGTCTGTCCTAGCGCAGCCCTTCAGGGCTGCCCTTCCAGATCTCGAATCTTCGCCAGCCGCCGAATGTACCTGGGTTCTTTCATCGGCGTCGTGAGCCACGTGGTGACGATGGCTTTCGCTTCGTCGACCGAGACGAGCGACGCGCCGAGCGTCAGGACATTCGCGCCGTTGTGCTCGCGTGAGTACCGCGCGATGGTTTCGTTCAGCGCCATGACCGCGCGCACGCCCTTGACTTTGTTCGCCGCGATTGCCGATCCGATCCCCGCGCCGTCGATGACGATCCCCGCGTCCGCCTCGCCGCGCGCAACGGGCCGCGCGACCGACGCGGCGACGTCCGGATAGTCGACGGCGTCAGTGCTGTCGGTCCCGAGATCGTTGACCGCAAGCCCGCGCCCGCGCAGGAACGTGACGAGCGCCTGTCGCAGTTTGATGCCCGTGTGGTCGCTGGCAATGGCGACCGATCGAATCTCGGCCTTTGGCGCGAGCGATGCCTCGCTCGGCGACGCCTGCCCTTCGCGCAGGATCGTCACCCGTTTCTCCTTCAGCGTATCGAGCGCCAGCGGCGTGATGTGGCCGTTGCGCGCCAGCGTCACCGTGTCGTTCCGCGCGAGCACCCGCGCGTCGGCTTCGGTGATGATGTCGAATGTTTTCATCGAGTATGATGACGGGTCCCAAAGGACGCGTCCTACATGGCCAACGACCTGCGACCGACTGAGATCCTACTATCGACCGAGCAGATTCAAAAGCGCGTTGCCGCGATGGCGGCCGAGATCCGGCGCGACTTTCCCGACGACCTGCACGTGATCGCGGTCCTCAAAGGCGCATTCATCTTTCTCTCGGACCTCGTGCGGCACATTCCCGGTCACGTGTCGCTCGACTTCATGGCCGTCTCGAGCTACGCGAAGGGGACGACGTCCTCGGGCGAAGTGCGGCTGCTGAAGGACCTCGACACGACCCTCGACGGCCGCAACGTCGTCATCGTCGAGGACATCGTCGACACCGGGCTGACGCTCACTTACCTGCAGGACATCCTGCGCGCGCGCGGTCCGAAAACATTGAAAACCGCGTGCCTGCTCAGCAAGCCGTCGCGACGCAAAGTCGACGTCAAGGTCGAGTACATCGGCTTCGAGATCGAAGACAAGTTCGTCGTCGGCTACGGCCTCGATTACGCCGAACAGTACCGCAACCTCGGTCACATCGCCGTTCTCGGGTGATGTCGTAGCGCAGCCCTTCAGGGCTGCCGAGGCAGGCCTAAAGGCCTGCGCTACTTCTGCACGGCGTCGCGAACTTTTTCCGCCAGCTTGTTCGCGTCCGCGATGACCGACGCCGCGTTCAGCGTCTTGACCACACGGTCCCGCATCAGGACCTTTCCTTCGACAATCGTCGTCCTCACATCGTCTCCGCGCGTGACGTAGACGAGATGCGAGACGACGTCATAGATGGGCGTCTGGCGCGCCGCGCTCAGCGAGACCGTAATCAGGTCCGCGCGCTTCCCCGGTTCGAGCGATCCGATCTGCTTCTCCATGCCGATCGCGCGCGCGCCGCCGATCGTCGCGAGGTCCAATGCGGTCTGCGCCGGCACCGCGGTCGGGTCGTGATTCGCGTGCTTCGCGAGAAACGACGCCTGGCGCATCGCTTCGAACATGTCGAGATCGTTGTTGCTCGCGGCGCCGTCGGTGCCCAGGCCCAGCGCGACGTTGTTCGCCAGGTATTTCGTGACCGGCGCCGTGCCGCTCGCGAGCTTCATGTTGCTTTCCGGGTTGTGCGAGACGCCGACGTTGCGGCGCTTCAGGATCGCGATGTCCTCGTCGTTCACCCACACGCCGTGCGCCGCGATCGTCTTCGGTCCCCAGAACCCGATCGATTCGAGATACGCCGTCGGCGTCATCTGGAATTTCTCTCGCGCGCCTTTCAGTTCGTCTTCGGTTTCCGCGAGGTGGATGATGACGGGGACGCCGTACTTGCGACCGAGTTCCGCGCACGCGACGAGCGTCGCCTTGTCGTTCGTGTACATCGCATGCGGCGCGACCGCCGGCGTAATCAGCGGATCGTCTTTAAACTGTTTAATGAACGCCTCGGTGCGCGCGAGCCCTTCGGCCGGCGTCTTCGCGTCCGCAACCGGAAACTGGATGATCGTGTTGCCGAGGACGCCCCGCAGGCCCGCTTCCTTCGTCGCCTTCGCGATCTCTTCCTCGAAGTAATACATGTCGGTGTAGGTCGTCGTGCCCGACTCGATCATTTCGAGCGCGGCAAGCCGCGTCCCAGTGCGCACCATCTCGGGCGACACCGTTTTCGCTTCGGCCGGGAAGATGTACTTGTTCAACCAGTCCATCAGCGCGAGGTCGTCGGCGAGCCCGCGATACATGACCATCGGCGCGTGCGTGTGCGTGTTGATCAAGCCCGGCAGCACCACCTCGTCGCGCGCGTTGATCGTCTCGGCTGCACGATATTTGGACGCGATCGCCGCCGGCGTATCGACGTCCACGATCGCGTTGCCGTCGATTGCCACCGCGCCAGGGGTCAGCACCTGATGCCGCGCGTTTTCGGTGACCACCGCTCGGCCAATCACGACCAACGAGATGTTTTTGCGCGCAGGTTGTGCCGCAACGGCACTGAGCGCGAGCAGGACGAGGAGGATTCGTGCGCGCATGATGGCCGAAATTGTATAGTCTTACCCCGTGCCTCTGCACATCGTCGACCACCCGCTCGTCCACGACGCGCTCGTGAATCTGCGCGACAAACGCACGTCGCCCGAAGACTTTCGCCGCGGCGCCACGCGGATCAGCGTGCTGCTCGCCGCAGAAGCGCTGAAGGACGTGCCGACCAACGACGTCACCGTCGAGACGCCGCTCGGGCCCGCGCCCGGACGCCGAATCAAATCGGACGTCGTTGTCGTCCCCGTACTGCGCGCAGGACTCGGCATGCTCGACGCGGTGCTCGAACTCTGCCCCGGCGCGCGCGTGGGACACATCGGGCTGCAGCGCGACGAGATGACCGCCATCGCGTCGCAGTACTACTCGAAGCTGCCGGCGCGCCTGGACACGAGCTTCGTCTTGATGATCGATCCGATGCTCGCGACCGGCGGCAGCGCGGTCGCGGCCCTCGATCTGCTGGCGAAAGCGGGCGCGAAAACGATCCGCATCGTGTGCATCGTCGCCGCGCCTGAGGGTGTGGCCGTCGTGCAGCAGCATCACCCCACCGTCGACATCTACACGCCCGTCGTCGACGAACGGCTCAACGAGCACAAGTACATCGTCCCCGGCCTCGGTGACTTCGGCGATCGCTTATACGGAACGAGCTGATATGGCGAAGACGACGACGTCCGAGCGGCGGGCGCAGCCGCGCAGCACGAACGATCGGTGGCAGTCGGCGCTGACGGCGATCGCGCCGAACAAGATCCTCGTCCGCGGTTACCCGCTGGACGAGATGATGGGTCGCCTCGGTTTTGCCGAGGCTGTGTACCTGCTACTCATGGGCGAACTGCCGTCGCCGGCGATCGGCAAGATGCTGAACGCGGTGCTGATCTCGTCGATCGATCACGGTGTGTCTCCGCCGTCCACGCTCGCAGCACGCAATGTCGCCACGAGCGGCGCGCCGCTCAAGGATTGCGTCGCAGCCGGCATCCTCGCGTTCGGTCCGCATCACGGCGGCGACATCGAATCGTGCATGCGCTTTCTCGATCGCGGGCTCTCGCTCGTCCGTCACGGCAAGAAGATTCAGGACGCGGCGGAAGAGATCGTCGGCGAATGCGCGAGCACGGGAGAAATCCCGCCCGGGTTCGGACATCGCTTCCACACGCGGGATCCACGCGCCGCTCGACTCTTTCAGATGGCGCTCGAACTCGAGCTCGAGGGCGAACACATCCGCATGCTGCGCGCCTGCGAGCGAGTGCTGGTCGCACGCGAAAAAGAATTCGGGCGGCCGCTGCCCGTCAACGTCGACGGCGCCATCGCGGCGATCGCCGGCGATCTCGGGTTCGCGTACGAACTGGGCAACGCGATCTTTCTGATCTCGCGGCTGCCCGGCCTGATTGCGCACGCGCACGAAGAGCGCACGCGCGAGGCGCCGATGCGCCAGATTCAACTCAACGACAACGACTACGACGGCTCGCGCGAGCGTCGTCTGCCGGAAGGAAGAAAGTAGCGCAGGCCTTTAGGCCGGCCGACAATCGACAGCAGCCCTGAAGGGCTGCGCTACGCCTCCATGCGCATCAACCATCTCGGACAACCTGTCGGCGATCCCGTTCCCGGTTGGACGACGCGTCCGCGTCCGCCGCGGACGCCGATCGTCGGCAACTACTGCCGGATCGAGCCGCTCGATCCGGCGAAGCATGCCGAGTCGTTGTATGCGTCGTATCAGCAGGATCCCGAAGGCCGCAACTGGACGTATCTGCCAGTCGAGCCGCCGAAAGATCTGGATTCGTACCGCCGTTGGTTGACGGAGATCGTGGCGAAAGACGATCCGCTGTTCCACGCGATCATCGACATCGACACCGACGAAGCGCTCGGGATCGCGTCCCTGATGCGCATCGAACCGTCGGCCGGCGTGATCGAAGTCGGACACATCAACTTCTCGCCTCGCCTGCAGGGCACGACCGCGGCGACCGAAGCGATGTATCTGCTGATGAAGCGCGTCTTCGACGAGCTCGGCTACCGGCGGTACGAGTGGAAGTGCGACAGCCTCAACGAACCGTCCTGCCGCGCGGCCGAGCGATTCGGGTTCACGTACGAAGGCACGTTCCGGCAGCACTGGATCGTCAAAGGCCGCAACCGCGACACGTCCTGGTTCTCGATCCTCGACTCGGAATGGCCGAAGCTGCGCGACGCGTTCGAAGCGTGGCTGTCGCCGAACAACTTCGACGACGACGGCGAACAAAAACGCCGCCTGACGGACTTTCGTGCGTGACCGTTGTAGCGCAGCCCTTCAGGGCTGCCACGTAAAGCAGGCCTGAAGGCCTGCGCTACGCCTACCGTGCAAGGCAGGCCTAAAGGCCTGCGCTACGACCGTCGTTACAACCGTAGCGCTCGCATCGGATCCAACCGCAGCAACCGTCGCGCGGGGACGAAGCACGCGAGCAAACCGACAGCACAGACGATCGCCGTGCCGATGACGTAGGTCTTCGCGTCCGATGCCGTGACGCCGAACAGCAAGCCGGCTAGCACGCGACGCGCCGCGAACGCGCCGGCGACGCCCACGATCGCACCGACGCCGACCATGCACGCTCCCTCGGTCATCACGAGCCGCATCACGTCGTCCGGCCGCGCGCCAAGCGCCATCCGGATTCCGAACTCGTGGCGCCGCTCGGTGACGAACAGTGTCGTGACGCCGTAGAGGCCCACGATCGCGAGCGTCGTGGCGAGTAGCGCGAACACGCCCAGCAAGCCGCTCGTAAACTCCTGCTGCGTCATGGACGAGGCGACGATCGCCGGCATCGGGCGAATGTCCGCGACCGCTTGATCGAGATCGAGCTTCGCCACTTCTCGACGGAGCGCGCCGATGACTTGATCGGCACCGAGCGACGAGTTGACGACGATGCTCATCGCCGGCCACGGGATCTGTTTGTACGGGACGTAGAGCTCGTCCTGGCCGCTCTTCGCCGGACCGTCGAACCGCACGTCCGACACGACGCCGACGATCTCGCGCAGGACGTTGTCGGTCGTGCTCGCGATCCGGCGGCCGACCGGATCCGTGTCCGCGAAGTAATGCTTCGCCGTGGACTCGTTGATGATCGCCACCGGCAACGACCGCGCATCGTCTCGATCCGTGAATACCCGGCCACGTCGCACCGGAATCTGCATCGCGCGGAAGTAATCGCCGCCGACGTGCCGGACCGAGATGACGTTGTCCTTGTCGCGCGCCTCTTCGCGATAGAAGAAGAAGCCGTAGTTGTCGCCGCCCATCGGCAGGTAGCTGATCGCGCCCGCGTTGGCGAGCCCCGGCTGCTGACGCACGCTGTCGAGGAGCTGCGTGAAGAAGCGTTCGCGATCGGCCGGCAGCGGATACTTCGCGCGCGGCAGCGCCTCGTGCGCGGCATAGACGTTCGTCGAGGTGAACCCGACGTCCACCTGCTGCATCTTCATCAGGCTTTGAAACAGCAGGCCCGCCGCGATCAGCAGCGCAACGGTGACCGCCGTTTCAGACGTGGCGAGCAGATGATGCAGGCGTCCGGTCGCCCGGCTCGTCAGCCCGCCGGCGCGCGTTTCCTTCAACACTTCGCCGACGCGCACTCGCGTGGCGCGCAGCGCCGGCATGATGCCGAAGATGACCGCCGTCGCGAACGAGACGCCGACCGCGAACAGCAGCACCGTCGCATCCGGCCGCGTATCGCCGAGGCGCGGGATGTTCGCGGGCGCCCGCGCGACGAGCAGCTCCATCACGATCGACACCGCCCACCATCCGACGATGCATCCGGCGGCCGAGAGCAAGAGGCTTTCCGTCAGGAACTGCCGGATCAATCGCGACCGCGACGCGCCGAGCGCCAATCGGACGCCGATTTCGTGCTGACGCGACGCCGCGCGCGCCAGCAGCAGATGCGCGACGTTGGCGCAAGCAATCAACAGCACGAGCGCGACCGCGCCCATCAGCACCAGCAGTCCTGGTCGCACGTCGCCAAGCAGGTTCTCGTTGAACGCCGTCACGTGGAGCACGAATCGGCTCGCGTCGACGTTCGATCCGAACTGCTCGCGATAGCGGCGATCGATCGTCGCGAGATCCGACGCCGCATCCGCGACGGTCATTCCGGGCTTCAGCCGGCCGACATACTCGAGGAAGCCGGCGCCGTGCTGGACCTGCGCCGCCGTCATGACGCCCGGCGTGAACACCTGCGTCAGGAACACTTGCGGCTCGTGATCTTTGAACTGGATTCGGAATCCTGCCGGCAGCACGCCGACGATCGTCGTCGCGCGCCCTTCGATCGTGACGCTGCGTCCCACGAGCGCCGCCGGATTGCCGCCGAACTTCCGCTGGACGAAGCTGTCGGTGACGATGGCGACGGGCGCGGCGTTTTCGACGTCTTCGTCTGCGCGGAACACGCGGCCGGCCTCCGGCGTGACGCCGAGGACGTTGAAGTAGTTCCACGTCACGCGGCTGCCGTTCACCTGCTCTGGCGCCTTGCCGTCGCTGAACGCCAGGTCGCGCCCTGTCGACGCCGCGATGTCGCTGAAGACGCGGTTGGTGTCGCGGACCATTTGATACTTCGTCCACGACGCGCTGACCGTCGCCTTCGACGTCACGCTCTCGGCGCCGACGATCGCAAGCTCGTTCGGCTGCGCGATCGGCAGCGGCCGCAGCAGGACGGCGTTCACGATCGTGAACGTGCCCACCGTTGCACCGATACCGACGGCCAGCGTGAGGATCGCCGTCAGCGCAAACGCCGGCGCCTTGGTGAGCGTACGAATTGCATAGCGCAGGTCCTGCATAGCATCGAACAGCATGGATTCATCCTACATGCGCCGCCGCGCAGTCCCAATTCCGGGACTTCTTCGTCCCGCAGGCGAACATGACTGACCTCAAACACGCGCTAAGAGCGCTTCGAAAAACCCCCGGGTTCTCGTTCGTGGCGATCCTGACGATTGCCGTCGGCATCGGCGCAAATACCTCGTTGTTCTCGGTGTACGACCGCCTGGTGCTCAACCCGGTGAGCATCCCGGACGCCCGGTCGCTCGTCGCGATCTGGACGAACAACCCGCAACTGAACTTCAATGCGCCAGCAATTTCGTGGCCGCGATACGAGGAGCTGCGCGACCAGTCGCGATCGTTCTCGTCGATCGGCGTCTCGGCCTTCGACAACTTCACGCTGACCGGCAACGGCGACCCCGAGCAGCTCAATGGCCTGCGCGTCAGCTGGACGTTCCTGCCGACGCTCGGCATCCTCCCCTCCTCGGGACGCAACTTCACCGCCGCCGAGGATATGCCGAACGGACCGGCCGTCTGCATCATCAGCCACGAGTTGTGGCAGACGCGATTCGGCGGACGACCGATCGTCGGCGAGACGATCACGCTCAACAGCCAGTCGTGGCAGATCGTCGGCATCATGCCGCCGCACGTCACCGCGCCGTTCAGCCAGACGCAGATCTACGCTCCGCGCGTCTTCGAGGTCGGCGGGCTGACGCCGATCCAGGTGCAGAACGGCGCCGGCTATTCGCAGCCGATCGCGCGTCTGAAGCCCGGCGTCACGCTCGCGCAGGCGCGCGACGACATCGCATCGATCGCCCGCGCGGCGCGCGAGCGCTTCCCCACGCGCCTCGATGCGAACAACGACACCTATCCGCGCGCGATCGTCGAATCGCTCGTCAGCAACCTCGAACCGACCTTCAACGCGCTGAACGGCGCCGTCGCGTTCGTGCTGCTGATCGCGTGCGCGAACGTCGCGTCGCTGTTCCTCGGCCGCCTGACGTCGCGGCACAAAGAGATCGCCGTCCGCCAGTCGCTTGGCGCGACGCGGATCCACGTCCTGCGTCAGTTCATCATCGAGAGCTTCGTCTTCTCCATCGTCGCCGGCGTCGTTGGGATTCTGCTCGCGCTGTGGGCGCTGTCGGCGATCCAGTCGCTCGTCGCCTCGCAGCTGCCGCCGACGACGACGATGACGTTGAACGCGCGCGCGCTGGTGTTCACCGGGTTGGTGAGCGTGTTGACGGCGTTGCTCGTCGGGCTCGTGCCGGCGATCCAGGCGTCACGTTCTGACATCGTCGATGCGCTCAAGGACAACGCGCGCGGCTCCTCGTCGCGCCGCGGCGGCACGTTCCGCAGCCTCCTCATCGTCGCCGAGGTGATGCTGTCGGTCGTGCTCCTCGTCGGATCGACGCTGCTGCTCATCAGCTTCCTGAAGCTGCAGAACACCGCGCCCGGCTTCGAAGAGAAAGGCGCGGCCGCGGCCTTCGTCGGCATTCCGCCGGTGCGGTACCCGACGCCGGCGCAGCAGTACCGCTTCTTCGAGCAGGTGATCGACGCCGTCAAGGCGCAGCCGGGCGTCGTCGGCGCCGCTGCGGCGACCGGACTGCCGCTGACCGGATTCAACCCGCGATCGCCGTACGCGGTCGGCGGTCGGCCGGTGCCGCCGTTGCCGCAACGCCAGATCGCGAACCTCGCGACGGCGAGCGACGGGTACTTCTCGCTGATGCAGATTCCGATCGTGATGGGGCGCGCGTTCAACAGCCAGGATCGCGAGAACGCCACGAACGTCTGCATCATCAACGAGTCGTTTGCGAAGCGGTTGTTCCCGGGCGAATCGCCGCTCGGCAAAATCCTGCTCCGCGGCAAGGACGCCGACATCCGCGTCGAAATCGTCGGCGTCATTCGCGACGTCAAGACCAACGGTCTCAACGCGCCGGTGCCGGACGAGATCTACTATCCGTTCCGCCAGCTCGCGCGTCCGGGGATGCAGGTCGTCGCGCGGACCAACGGCGACGCCGCGCAGTTGCAGTCGGCGATCCGCGCGGCGGTCGCGTCCGTGGACAAGGATCAGCCGATCTCGTTCTTCGCCACCTTCGACACCAACGTCGCCAACAGCCTCGGCGTCCAGCGCATCGTCGCGTCGCTGACGAGCGTGTTCGCCGGCATCGCGCTCGTGCTGTCGGCGATCGGGTTGTACTCGGTGGTCGCGTACGCGGTCTCGCAGCGGACGGCGGAGATCGGCATCCGCATGGCGCTCGGCGCGCAGCGGTCGCAGGTGATCGGATTGGTGATGCGCAACGGACTGCGACTCGTCGCCGTCGGCCTCGTCCTCGGCCTCGTGGCGGCCGCCGGCACCGCGCGGCTGCTGCAGACGCTGCTGTATGACGTGAAGCCGCTGGACCCGGTGATCTACGGCGGCGTGGCCGCGCTCTTTACGGTCATCGCGGCGCTGGCGTGCCTCTTGCCGTCGCTGCGCGCGTCCCGCATCGATCCGCTCCTCGCGCTTCGCGCCGATTAAAGCCGCCGCCTCCCCTGCCGATTGCACGGCGCAGGGAGGCGGCCCGTGATCCGTGCAGCGTCGGCAATCCTGACTGTTTGTCTCGTCGTTGTCCTCTTCATCACGCCGGTGCGATCGCAAGATCCGACGCCGGTGAATGGCGTCACGATCGCCAACGGGCGACCGGCGGTCGCCGGCGAGGTCCTCGTCAAGTACTGGGACAACGTCGTCTCCGAAGACGCCGGTTGGCAAGCGGACGCGGACGTCCAGCAGCCGGTCGGCGGCACCGGATTGCAGCGCCTCCATTCCCAATCGCTCGACGCCGACGATCTCGTCGCCACGCTCGAATGGCATCCCGACGTGGAGTACGTCGAACCAAATTACCTGATTGCCGCGATCGCCCTTCCCAACGATCCCTCGTTTGCAAATTTGTGGGGACTCTTCAACTCGGGACAAAACGTCAACGGCAGCACCGGCATCTCCGGCGACGACATCGACGCGCCGACGGCGTGGCTCGTCTCGACCGGTTCGCGCAACAGCGTGATGGGCGTGATCGACACCGGGATCGATTACACGCACCCGGATCTCGCCGCGAACGTCTGGTCGGCGCCGTCGCAGTTCACCGTCAACATCGGCGGCCAGGCGATCACGTGTGCTGCCGGCACGCACGGCTTCAACGCGATCACGAGGACGTGCGATCCGATGGACGACAACAATCACGGCTCGCACGTCAGCGGAACGATCGGCGGCGTCGGCAACAACGGCGTCGGCGTCGCGGGCATCAACTGGACCGCGTCGATCATGGGGTTGAAGTTCCTCGGATCGAACGGCTCGGGCAGCACGTCCGATGCGCTCAACGCGATGGAGTTTGCGATTCAGGCGAAAGCGGCGTTCGCCGGATCGAACGGCGCGAACGTGCGCGTCCTCTCGAACAGTTGGGGCGGCGGAGGGTTCTCGCAGGCGATGGTCGACGAGATCGTCAAGGCGAACACGAACGACATGCTGTTCGTCGCCGCCGCCGGAAACGCGACGAATAACAACGATACCAACCCGTTCTACCCGGCGAACTACGTCGCGCCGAACATGGTGACCGTCGCCGCGACCGACAACCGGGACGCGCTCGCGTCGTTCTCGAACTACGGCGCGACCACGGTCCACATCGCCGCGCCCGGCGTCAACATCCTGTCGACGACGCGGTCGAACACGTACTCGTACTTCAACGGCACGTCGATGGCGACGCCGCATGTGTCCGGCGCGGCCCTGCTCGTGCTGTCGGCCTGCTCGCTGACGACGGCGAACCTGCGCGCGGCACTGCTGAACAACGTCGATCTCGTCGGCGCGCTGGCGACGAAGGTGTCGACCGGCGGACGGCTGAACGTCGGCCGCGCCATTCAATCGTGCGCGCGGGTGACGAGCGCGACGATCACCCCAAGTGTGGCGGCGCCGCAGAACGCGGGAACGACCGTCACCTTTACCGCGACCGGCGCCGGCGGCGTTGCGCCGTATCAATATCAGTGGTGGGTGCACGACGGCACGAAGTGGACGATGGCGCAGAACTGGGGCGCGTCGAACACGTTCGCGTGGACGCCGAATACGACGAACGCGGCGTATCAGGTCGGCGTGTGGGTGAAGAGCCCGTCGAACACCGGCGATCCGTACGCCGGCAACGCGCAGCTCGCGACGGCGGCCTATCCCATTCTGACGCGGGCGACCGCCGTCGCGCTGACGCCGAGCGTCGCCGCGCCGCAGAACAGGAACACGACGATTACGTTTACCGCCGCTGCGAGCGGTGGAACGCCGCCGTATCAGTATCGGTATGCGGTCTACGACGGCGTCAGCTGGACGTTCGCGACCAACTGGAGCGCGACGGCGACGTTCGCGTGGACGCCGACGCTGCTCAACTCCTCGTACTACGTCGCGGCGTGGGCACGCAGCAACGGCAACTCGACGAACACGCCCGAAGTGACGAAGTCGATCGCGTATCCGATCGTGATTCCGACGGTCACGTCGCTGACGCTGTCGCCGAACAAAACGGCGCCGCAGTTGGCCGGCACGTCGATTACGTGGACCGCGACGGCGACCGGCGGGATCGCGCCGTACGAATATCAGTTCTGGCTCTACAACGGATCCGTCTGGAGCGCGCTGACCAACTGGACGACGACGAACACGTACACGTGGACGCCCGCGACGGCGAACGGCGGATACTACGTCAGCGTGTGGGCGCGCAGCAGCGGCAATACGACGACGACCGAGGCGACCAAGTCCGCCGCGTTCGCGATCGCGGCGCCCGTCTCGAGCGTCGCGCTCGTCGCCAACAAAGTGTCACCGCAGATCGCAGGCACCGCGATCACGTGGACGGCGACGCCGACCGGCGGCGTCGGGCCGTATCAATACAAGTTCTCGATCTATAACGGAACCGCCTGGACCGCGGTCACCGGCTGGACGACGACGAACACCTACACCTGGACGCCCGCGTCAGCAAACGCGAACTACTACGTCAGTGTCTGGGCGCGCAGCGCCGGCAATGCGATCGACGCACCCGAGGCGAACAAGTCGGTGAAGTTCCCGATCCAATAGCTCG
Source organism: Vicinamibacterales bacterium (assembly GCA_035652075.1). GTDB lineage: Bacteria > Acidobacteriota > Vicinamibacteria > Vicinamibacterales > CAVVIG01 > Gp6-AA45. The sequence goes on along the minus strand of DASREL010000205.1, from coordinate 8,744 downwards.
GCCCGCATTTCGCATCGTCTTCCCATCGGAGGCATCGATGAGAGCCTGGTGGGACAACGTCTGGCTGTGGAGCGGACTGAGCGTCGTCGCAGTCGCCGCGATTCTCGCGGTCGTCGCGGTGCTGGTGATCTGGTGGCTGCTGAAAGATCAGCAGACGCCTACGTTGTAGAGCGGTCCGAGCTCTTCGGCACGTTCAGCGGGTCTGGCGCCAATCGCCCGCTCGCCGCATCGTCGAGGTTGACCGGCGGATGGTCGGGCGGCTGCGCCCGCGGCGTCGGTCCGCCGCTCTCCGGTCCACCGCCGCCGATCGTGCCGCTCGTGCTGCCGTCCAGCGGTCCTTCTTTTCTGTCTGTCATATCGCTCGGCAAAGCAACGCGTATTCCATCGTGATATGTTGGCGGTCCGATGACGAGCACAGCCGCGATCGCCGACGACATCACACGACTGCTCGACCGTGAGCTCGAGAGCTTCGCGAAAGAGATCGATCTGTTCGCGAACGACGAGGACATCTGGCGCACGCTGCCTGGCGTGACGAACTCGGTGGGCAACCTCGCGATCCACGTCGCCGGCGGATTGCAGCACTTCGTCGGCGCGCTGCTCGGCCAGACCGGCTATACGCGGAATCGCGATCTCGAGTTCAGCCGCAGCAGCGGATCGCGAGCCGACGTCATCGCCGAACTCAATCGCGCGCGAGCGGTGATCCGCGACGTCATCCCGCGCCTGACGGACGACGTGATGTCGGCGCCGGTTCCAGGTCCATTTCCCGGACCGAAGGTCTCGACGCGCACGTTTCTCGTGCACTTGTGCACGCACGCCGCGATGCATCTCGGCCAGGCTGGATATCTGCGCCGCGCGTTGACCGGCGACGCGACGTCCGGCGGTCCCGTGCCAATGGCGCCGCTCGAGCGATGACGGCGGGCGAACGGATTCGCAGCGAGGTCTCGCGTTGGCCGAACGTCACCGCGAAGGCGCATCGGTTTGGTGGCATCGAGTACCGCGTCGGCCGGCGCGAGATCGGTCACGTGCACGGCGACCGCCTGGCCGATCTGCCCTTCCCCGTGTCCGTGCGCGACGAACTCGTGGCCGCCGGACGCGCCGAGCGTCACCACATCCTGCCGGACTCGGGCTGGGTCTCGTATTGGATGCGATCGGACGCTGACGCCGACGGCGCGATTGCGTTGTTCAGACTGAGTTACGAGCGTGCGACGCAGGTCCGCCGCGGCTAGCGTCATCGCCGCAAAACTTGGTAGACTCGTCTCTTCCCGCCTGACGGGCGCTTAGCTCAGTTGGTTAGAGCGCGTGCTTCACACGCACGAGGTCATAGGTTCGAGTCCTATAGCGCCCACCACGTAACCCCGACTGACAACATAGCGAGCAGCGCGTTTGCATCACCTTTCGACATGAAGGGAATCGCATTCTGGCTCGGCATCGCTCTGTTACTCACGTGGCTCCTCGGCATGGTCGGCGTCTTTGCGATCAGCAGCGCTACTCACCTGCTGCTTATCGCCGCGGTCGTTTTGTTCGTCATTGCGTTCAGTCGCGATCGTCGAAGCGTCGTCTAGAGCGCAGCTCCGCGCGGCCCGGGTTAGCGACGATACCGATCTCGGTCCACGTCGAGCGCGATGAGTCACGCAAGCCTTTTGGGCTGCAGGTCGAAGCACTGTTTCAGCCGGGCTATGCGACATCTTTTCGGACGTGGCCCGCGAGCACCTCATTAATGAGCGTCTGGTACCCGATGCCGCGTCGACGTGCTTCGCGTCGAAATTCGGCGAGCACCTTCGCGTCGAGCCGAATCGCAATCAGGCGGCGTGCCTCATCGCCCATCGGTGGCCGACCAACTCGGCGCATCGCCTTGAGTTGCTCGGGTGACGCTTCCGGAATATCCGAGAAATCAATCTTTCGCGTTGTACGCCGCACGCTCGCGCCGGCTCGCCCTCCGCGCGCTGATGAGACGGATCGTTTCCGCATTTGCAGTCCCTCGCACCGTGTAAATGACCATCAGCACGTGCCCCTCTATCGAACGCCCAAGCCGCCTAAACCGAGGGTCCCATTCGAACACGCATTTAGTATATACACAAAGGAACGAGCGGGCGCATTCGATTCAACCGACGGTTTACTCCGCCCGGTTCAGCGATCGGCGCCTCGCCGCTCCAGTACGCACGGAGCTCCAGCGCTTGCCGGTAGCCGCCAGTTCGAGTTGAAGATCAGTCTTTCTCCCGTCAGAAACAAGGCGGGCCGCCCCACGTGCGTGTGCAATAGCGAACACGCGCACGGTTCACCTGTCGATTACCGTTGCTTCATGATGAAACTCCGTCAGACGCTCACAATATCCGTGTTCGTCCTGGCCCTCGCCTCAACGGCACACGCGCAAGTCAATCTCGGCATTCGCATCGGCGAACCGCCGGCGCCGCGCGCGTATCGTGTGCCTCCACAACCTGGATCGGATTACGTCTGGATCGAGGGTTACCAGTATCCGCAGGGATCCCACTACCGGTGGCACGATGGGTACTGGACACGTCCACCGTACGAGGGTGCATATTGGGTGGCGCCGTATCATATCGACGGACAATATTTCGCCGGCCGTTGGGAAGGCGCGCGCGGAAATATGGCTCACGACCATCGGTGGGACCGTACGAAGCAGCGTGACGACCGGCGCGGCCGCGGTCGCGATCAGTAGCCGGAACCGCGGCGCCGAAGGAGTTCAGATCGTGGCTCGAGAGTCGGACCGCTTTGCGCCCGGCTGGCCGGGCATTCCGGCCCGCTGGACGTCGAGCGCGAAGAGCGGCCTCGGCACGGCCGTCACGCGCGACAGCCGTGTCTGGTTCACCCTGAGTCACGGCATCCTCAACGAGATCTACTACCCGCGCGTCGACCACGCCTGCACTCGGGACCTGGGATTCCTCGTGACCGATGGCCGCGGGTACTTTTCCGAGGAAAAGCGCGACGCCCATTCGGAGACGTCGCAAATCGTCCGCGGTGTGCCCGCGTACACGGTTCGCAACACGGCCCTCGACGGCCGCTATCGCATCGAGAAAGAAGTGCTCACCGATCCGTGGCGCGACGTCGTGCTGCAGCGCGTGCGGTTCGTGCCGCTACAGGGCACGCTCGCGGACTTCCATCTCTACGCGCTCCTCGCGCCGCACCTCGCCAACCGCGGCAGCGGTAACACGGCCTGGGTCGGCGACTACAAAGGGACGCCGATGCTGCTGGCCGAGCGTGACAACTTCGCGCTGGCCCTGGCGTCGTCGCCCCCGTGGCTCGACCGATCGGTCGGGTTCGTCGGCGTCTCCGACGGATGGCAGCAACTGCAGGCGAACAAGGCACTGACCCGAACCTATCTGCGCGCGGAGAACGGCAACGTCGCGGTCATCGGCGAAGTCGATCTTGCGGCGTCGGGCGGCGTGTTCGTCGTCGCGGTCGGCTTCGGGCCGACCGCCATGGAGGCCGGACAGCATGCGAGCATCAGCCTGCTCGAGAATTTCGAGCGGACGAAGGCGGCATACGTCGCCGGATGGAAGGCTTGGCAAAAAACGATCAGTGCCGGTACGTCGTCGAAAGCGCCGGGACGATCGCTCTACCACCTGAGCGCCGCGGTGCTGCAGACGCACGAGTCCAAACGGATCGAAGGCGGCGTCATCGCGAGCCTGTCGATTCCATGGGGCTTCTCCAAGGGCGACGATGATCTGGGCGGTTATCACCTCGCGTGGCCGCGAGATCTGGTCGAGACTGCTGGAGGGTTCCTCGCCATCGGCGCGCGCCACGCCGCGAGGCGCGTGCTGCGGTACTTGGAAGTAACCCAGGAGCCGGACGGCCACTGGTCGCAGAACATGTGGCTCGATGGCACGCCGTACTGGAACGGTATCCAGATGGACGAAACCGCGCTGCCGATCCTGCTCGTGGATCTCGCCGCGCGCGAACAGGTGATCGATCGGAGCGAACGCGATGCGTTCTGGCCGATGGTGCGACGAGCTGCGGCGTTTCTCGTTTGCAACGGTCCGGTCAGCCCACAGGATCGGTGGGAGGAGGATCCGGGCTATTCGCCGTTCACGATTGCCGCCGAAATCGCGGCGCTCTTGGTCGCCGCCGACCTGGCCGACGCGGCGGGACATACGATCGCCGCGACCTACCTGCGCGAAACCGCGGACGCCTGGAACGCCAGCATCGAACGATGGCTGTATGTCACCGGCACGCCGCTCGCGCAACAGCACGGCGTCGACGGGTATTACGTCCGCGTCTCGGAGCCGGATCAAGCCGACGCCGCGTCACCGTGCATGGGGTTCGTACCGATCAAGAACCGACCGCCGGATCAGTCCACGGCGCCAGCGGCGTCGATGGTCAGCCTCGACGCGCTCGCCTTCGTCCGCTTCGGACTTCGCGCGCCGGACGATCCGCGGATCGTCAGCACGGTCAAAGTCATCGACGCGACGCTCAAGGTCGACACGCCGCACGGGCCCGCGTGGCACCGATACCAGGGTGACGGCTACGGCGAACATGCTGACGGCGCGCCGTTCGACGGCACCGGCATCGGTCGCGCTTGGCCGCTGCTCACCGGCGAGCGTGCTCACTACGAACTGGCGGCTGGGCGTACGCGCGTCGCCGAGCAACTCGCGCAGGCGCTCGAGGCCTTCGCCGGCGAAAGCGGTCTGCTGCCGGAACAGATCTGGGACAGTGCCGACATTCCTGAGCGGGAGTTGTTCTTCGGGCGCCCGTCAGGTTCGGCGATGCCGCTCGTGTGGGCCCACGCCGAGTACCTGAAACTGTGCCGCTCTCTTCGAGACGGCGAGATCTTCGATCGACCGCTGCAAACCGTGCAGCGCTACCTCGGGAAGAAACCGGCCACGTCACGCCGGGTGATCTGGCGCTTCAACAACAAGGTGCGGACGATGACGGCGCGCCGGACGCTGCGTATCGAAACGCGTACGCGAGCGCGTGTGCACTGGAGCGTGGACGGTTGGCGCACCGTACGCGATGGCACGACGCGCGACACGACGCTCGGCGTCCACGTGGTGGACCTTCCGACGAGCCGGCTCCGACGTGGCGACCGGGTCGACTTCACGTTCTACTGGCCGGATGCCGATCGCTGGGAGGGTACGGATTTCGTCGTGTGCGTCGAATGATGTAGCGCCAGACCCTTCCGAGAATGGATCGCGGACTCATCGCTCTGCCCATTCGACAAACGCGGGTGGAATTTCATCGCGGACGATCATGGCCCGCAGGATGCGGTCATCGCGAAGCAGCGACGCCGTTCCGAGGCGGGCCGCGTCAATCGTGTCGTACCGAGCCCACGCCACGTCGATCCCGGTCGACGAACCTCGCCTCATGGTTGCAATCAATTTGAACATGGAGCCTTTCTTACTGCCTGTCGATGTCGTCGCTGGCACTCACGCGGATGTGTGGTCGGGCGTCGGGTTAGACCAACCGCCGTCAGAGGCGATGAGCGCGTCGGCCTCCTTCGGTCCCCAGCTGCCGCGCCTGTAACGGCGAACGCGATGATGCGTGTCGAGGACGGGCTCCACCGCAGTCCACGCAGCCTCGACCGCGTCCTCACGGGTGAAGAGCGCGCCGTCCCCCGCCATCGCATCGGTCAGCAAGCGTTCGTACGGCGCTTCTTCATGGGCGTCCTCTTCGAACAAGTACAGTTCCTGCTGCGTTCCTACGAATGGCTTCCCCGCCCGCTTCACCCGAGCTGCCAGCGCGATCGCCGAGTTCGGCGAGATCCGGAAGCGCAGATAGTTAGCCCGACCGGTAGTGGCCGCGGAATCAGCGAACAGGCGCTGTGGCGCCGTCTTCAACTGCACCAGGACTTCGGTCGCGGTGCCGGCGAGATACTTGCCCGAGCGCAAATACCACGGCACTCCCGCCCAGCGCCACGAGTCGATGAACAACCGCAGCGCGCAGAACGTCTCGACGTCCGATCGCGTCGCCACGTCCGGTTCCTTCCGGTAGCCCGCGTACTGGCCACGCACGACGTCGTCGCGCGTCAGCGGGCGCATCGCCTGAAAGACCTTGGCTTTCTCGTTCTGCACGGCCCCGAAGTCGCGGCCCGATGGCGGTTCCATCGCGAGGAGCGCGACGATCTGGAACAGGTGGTTCTGAATCACATCGCGCAGACAGCCGGCGGTCTCGTAGAAGGCGCCGCGGCCGTTCACACCGAAGTCTTCGGCGAGCGTGATCTGGACGCTCGAGACATACAGGCGATTCCAGATCGGTTCGAGAAACGCGTTGGCGAATCGGAAATAGAGGATGTTGATGATCGCCTCTCTTCCGAGGAAGTGATCGATGCGGAAGATCGCGTCTTCTGGAAACACCGCGTGCGCGGCGCGGTTGAGCGCGCGTGCCGACGCCAGGTTACGGCCGAACGGCTTTTCAACGATGACACGCGCGTGGTTCGCCAGATGCGCCGCACCGAGCCCGCGGATGACGGTTTCGAAGAGCGCGGGTGGAATGGCCAGATAGTGCGCCGGCCGCCGGGCGCTGCCGAGGGCCTGCCTGATGGCGGTGAAGGTCGCGGCGTCGCGATAATCGCCGCGCACATACCGGAGGAGCGACAGCAGATGTCGAAGCGCCCGATCGTTATCCACGCCGCCGGATCGGCGGATGCTGTCCGTCACGCGCGCGCGCAGCCGAGCCACACTCCACTTCGGTGACGCGACGCCCATGACCGGAACGTCCAGCGTCCCGCGTTTCACCATCGCGTAGAGCGCCGGAAAAATCATCTTGTGCGCGAGGTCGCCCGTCACGCCGAAGAGCACGAGCGCATCCGACCGGGACAGCGCCATCAGGAGCTCGTGCAGGTGTTCCGCATGCCCAATCGTGCGCTGGATCATGCGCCACAGCGTGTGCTGTGTTGCACAGCGCAGCGAAGCTAAGCCTGACACTCACGGACCAAGAGCGGCGGAAGCTCCATGCTGCGTTGTCGGAATCGATCGCGTCAGTCGAAGGTGGTCCCGTTCGACCGGCCGCCGCGATACTCGAGGAACTACGTTGGTACCGGTGAACATGCCGGTCAGTACTACTCCGGAAGCAGACGCGCAGTTCGTCCGTCGACGAATGCCCCACACAGATGACGACCAGTCCGAACCAGCTGCGTCGCACAATCGTTCGTGTCAGTATCATTGGACGTTGGACGCACTGATCGCCTTCCTCCCATATCTCGTCGTGGTGGCCAGCAGCCTCTGGGTGCTTCGGGACGCCCGCAGTCTGGGGATCACCAGGCGGCCAGGACCAGGCTTCTTCAACATGGGTCCAGTCAGCTGGTTCTTCTCCTGCTTGTTGCTGTGGGGCGTCGCGTTCCCCGCGTACGTCGTCACCAGGCGCAGGTACAAGCGTGCGGCGTCGGCCACGCCTCCAGCGGCCCGCATCGCTCAGGATGCAGACTTGATTTCGCAGCTCGCCGCGCTCGCCGACCTCCATTCGCAGGGGGTCGTGACCGACGAGGAATTTCAGGCGAAGAAGAAGGTCCTCGTCCGCGAAATGTTGGAACAGTGACGCCGAAGCAAGCGGCGCGGGTTCTCCTGCGAATCCGGCAAGGCCTCCTGGTCGGGTCTTTCGCGCTCTCCGCAGTCTGGGCCTGGCGCCACCAGGGCCTGTTCCGGATCTTCGCGGGCGCGGAGATGCGCTGGACCGGCAGTTACGACGCGTTCTTCACGCTCTTGTTTACGTTCCTGACGTTGTTCGTCGCGAGCATGGCCTTGGGAGCAGTCGTCACGAGCTTCATGCGGCGGCGTTTCTCGAACGATGAGTGGCAGACGGTTTTGCACGACACCACGGCGCTGTTCGACCGCGCCTGGTGGAAGAAGTTGTAGAGTCTCGTTCCATGCTGGGACTCTGGACCGATCTGGTGTTCGCGGCGCGCGTGCTCCGCAGGAGCCGCGGGTTCACGATCGTCGCGGTCTCGTCGCTCGCACTGGCGATCGGGGCGAACACCACGATCTTTTCCGTCGGCAAACAACTGCTCTTCGATCGGCTGGACGTCCGTGACGCCTCATCGCTGCGGCTGCTCGCGACGACCGCCTTTTCGTACCCCGTCTACGAACGCCTGCGCGCGCAGAACACGGTGCTCGGCGATCTGCTCGCGTTCCACGCGACGGCGGCGAACGCCACCGTGGGTGACAACGCGGAACGCGTGATTCTGCACGAAGTCTCGGGCAACTACTACGAGGTGCTCGGCGTCAGGGCGCAGATCGGTCGCGAGATCCGTCCTTCCGACGACATGCCGGGGAGCCCGACGGTCGCGATGATCAGCGATGCCTTCTGGGATCGCGAATTCGCGAGATCGCCAGCCGCGATCGGCCAGTCGATCAACATCAACGATGTCCCCGTGACGATCGTCGGCGTCAATCCCAGCGGCTTCACCGGCGCTGCCAGCACACTACCGTCGGAGACGCCGGCGGTCATCGTCACGCTGGCGAAGGCAACGCTCGTGACGCCCTCCTCCAACGGCCGGAACTGGCTCGCCGATCCCGCCGGCGGCGGCCTCGTCGTCCTCGGCCGCGCAAAACCGGGTGTCAGCGATCGCACGGCGCAGACGACGATCGCCGCGCAGTTCGGCACGATTGTCCGCGCGCTCGTGCCGATGCGCGCCGGCGATCCCGTGCCGACACTGGCAGTACGCGACGGCAGCCGCGGCCTGTTCGCGCAGCAAGAGGCGTTCGCCACGCCCATCGCCGTGTTGATGATGTTTCTTGGCCTGGTCCTGCTGCTCGCGTGCGCGAACATCGCCACGCTGATGCTGGCGCGCGGCG
>DASREL010000204.1:0-15367 GCA_035652075.1 Vicinamibacterales bacterium | reverse complement strand
GGATCGTTGACCGTCGGCCGTGCGTCGACGACGGTGTCGCTGACGTCAGGGCCCAATCCGTCGAGTGCCGGACAGCTTGTGACGTTCGTCGCGTCGGTGGCGGTCGTAGCGCCAGGCGCTGGTTCGCCGGGCGGAGCGGTCGCGTTCAGCGACGGCAGCGTGGCGATCGGCAGCGCACAGGTCGACGGGAACGGCACCGCGTCATTTTCGACCACCGCGCTGACGGCGGGGACGCATCACGTCACGGCGACGTACAGCGGCGACACGAATTTCGTCGGCAGCACCTCGTCGCCGATCTCGCAGGTCGTCAACGCCGTCGTCCAGACGTCGACCATCGCCGACCTGATCGCGAAGGTGAGGACGTTGAACCTGAACGGTGGACAGAAGAACAGCCTGATCGCCAAGTTACAGGCGGCGCAGGCATCGCTGGATCGCGGCAACACGACAGCGGCGGCGAATCAGCTGGGCGCGTTCATCAACGAGGTGCACGCCGACGAGCAGAGCGGGAAACTGACGACAACCGACGGTGATCCGCTCGCGGCGGCGGCGCAAACCATCGCAGCGGGACTGTAAGGGCTCGGAGTTTCGGGTTCCGGGTTCGGAGTTTCGGGTTCCGGCCTCAGCGTGAGGGTGCGACGCGTCAGCGTGCGCGTCGCACCCGACAGCGCGGCGGTGTTCCAGCAGTGAGTAGCGTGTTTCGCGTCAATGCGCTGACGGAAACGCACCTCGAAACACCGAAACACTGTGTCTGCGATGCAACACCGCGAGTCTGCGCGGCTGATCACCGTCAAAGCGCTGACGCCACCAAAGTCTGCGGAGCACGCACGCGAGCCGGCGGCGACGATCACAGACATTGCGGCGACATTCATGTGGCTCGCGCGCAACACACCGTCACTTGCACCAACGATTCATCCATTTGCGCGGATCTAGCGCAATCGCTGCACTAAGTAACGCTGATTGTCGGATTCGGTGTTCCGTCCCACGTGAACCTGTACGTACGTCCGCGGCGCACGTTCGCGACGATGGCCGGACGGAAGCACGCGAGACACGTGCCGCCGCGCCGGCGGACGCTTGGGTACACGACGCCAAGGCTTCCTTCCGTCAACAACCGACTCGCGAGCGCCTGCGACTCGACGTAGCTTCGCGGATCGAGGCACTTCGCAAACGCCCGCCCGCGGCGAACGTCGTGGAACGCCGCGCTGACGTCCGCCATGTAGTCGTCGTACGTGACCGAGTCGACGAAGCGATCGATCTCCGCGAGCTGCACGGACTTGTGGAACGCGACCTCCGCTTGCGAAGTCGCGAGCTCGAATGCCGCGTACCAGGCGCCGCGATCCGGACCGCTGAACCGTGCGCCGAGCGGATGCGCGTGGCAGAACGCGGCGTTGATCACGTCGGCGTGTGGCACCGCGGACACGAGTTCGTCCGGGCCGATGCCGGGCAGGCGGCCATCGGCAGCCAGCAGGCGATCGTTGGTCAGCGCGTCGAGCGCCATCACGGCCGCGGTCTCGGATTCGTCGTCGATCACATCCGCCAGGACGCTGGCGTCGCGCGGGAGATGGCGCGACGGGACGAGCCGGTGTGTATCACGGCGGCGTATGACCGCGACCGGCGGAAGCGACGTCATCCCGCGCGGCGGGCGTCGAGCAACCGGCGGACGGTCTGCATCGCCGGGAGACCGCCGCGGATCATGAACGCGAGGGGCGTGGCGCCGGCAAAGACGGCGTTGCGATTCGGGAGCCGCACCCACTCGTCGGCGATCGCGTCGCCGTGCAGGATCCGCAGCGCTTTGTAGATGCCGACGATGTACGAAATGCGCACCAGACGATCGGCGTCGAGCGTGCGCGCCGGGTCGCGCTTCATTTCGTAATACGGCCCGTTGGTGACGCCGCCGAGCAGCGCGCGCGCGTCCTCGTCGCGCACCTTCCACCGCCGCACGATGTTGAAGAAGGTTTTCAGCGCCGGCGCGGACAACCGCTCGCGCTCGCGGCGATCGCTCAGATCCGGAACCGGCTCCGGCCGATACCGCGTGGCGGGATACTCGAGGGCGACGCGCATCGGTGACTCCTGATCAGGAGTATAGAACCTCCCCGCCGGGCCGTCAACGCCGCCCGGCGCCGGCGGTTTGACAGCGGGCCGGCGTCGTGTTATTTATCTCGCATGTGTGCTAGAAAAATAACACATGGCTAAGTCACTCCACACCACGCTCTCGCGCCGCGAGCGGCAGATCATGGACGTCCTCTATCGCCGCGGCCGCGCCACCGCCGGCGACGTGATGGCCGAGCTGCCCGGCGAACCAAGCTACTCCACCGTCCGCACGCAGCTGCGCGTCCTCGAAGACAAAGGGCACGTCGTCCACGCCGAGGAAGGGTTGCGATACGTCTACGCGCCGGCAGTGCCCCGGCACGCGGCGCGCAAGTCGGCGCTGCGCCACCTCGTCGACACCTTCTTTGACGGCTCCGCCGAAAAAGTCGTGGCCGCCGTGCTCGGCAACGAAGCGGCGAAGCTGAGCGACGAGGAACTCGATCGCATCGCCGACCTCGTGAAACAGGCCAGGAAGGAGCACCAGCGATGACGCTCGTCCTCGAATCGACGGTCAAGCTCTCGATCGTCTTGCTCGCCGGCCTCGCCGTTGTGACACTGCTCCGCTCTCGCGCGGCGTCACTCCGGCATTGGGTGCTCGCGATGGCGATAGGCGCCGCCGCAGTGGCCCCGGCGCTCGGCACGGTCGCACCACGCTGGCACATCAATCTCACGCAGGCACGCACGGCCGTGCCGATCGAGCCACCTCGCAGCGTCGCCACTTCGACGACAACCACGGCGACGATGACGTTCGCGACGCAGGCGGCGCCTGCTGCGCCGGCGCAGCAGCCGACACCACGATCGCCATGGCCGTTTCTCTTCGGCGCATGGCTGATCGGCGCGATCGCCAGCGTCCTCGTGCTCGCCGTCGGCGTCGGACGCTTGATGTGGCTCGGCGCGCACGCGGATCGCATTGACGGATCGACATGGAACCGCGTGTTGACGGATGTCGCGCGCGAGCTCGACGTGACAGCGCCGGTGACGCTGCTCGCGATCGATCATCCCGCGCTTCTCGTGACGTGGGGCGTGCTGACGCCGAAGGTCCTGATTCCTCGAGCCGCGCTCGCCTGGCCCGAGGACCGCATCCGCATCGTCCTGCGCCACGAGCTCTCGCACATTCGCCGCCGCGACTGGCTCGTCCAGATGGTCGCGGAGATTGTCCGCGCGGTGCACTGGTTCAATCCGCTCGCGTGGATCGCCTGCCGTCGCGTGCGGCAGGAAAGCGAGCACGCGTGCGATGACCTCGTGTTGCGCCTCGGCGTCGATGGTTCGGAATACGCATCTCATTTGCTGGATCTCGCGCGCGCGATGGGCACACGTCAGCGGACGTGGGTGCCGGCGCAGGCGATGGTTCGGCCGTCCAGTCTCGAGAGGAGAGTTACTGCTATGTTGAACGCCCGCCTCGATCGCACACCTGTGTCATGGAAGGGCCGCCTCGCGTCCAGCGCGGCGATGATCGCGCTTGCCGTCGCCGTCGCCGGCTTCGCCGCGTCGGCCCAGACAACGGCGACCGTCACCGGGACGATCACCGATCAACTCGGCGGATACATGCCGGACACGCCGATCGCGATGACCGATCTCACGACCAACGAGAAGCACGAAAAGCGTACCGATCGGAACGGCCGATATGCGTTCGATGGCTTGCTGCCCGGCGACTACATGCTCGCCGTCGCCGGCATCCCGGGATTCAAAGACGTCCAGCGGCGCGTCGTGCTGAGCGGTGGTCCGTCAACGCAGAACGTGAAGCTGCAGATCGCAGAAATTCAGGAAACGATCCGCGTCACCGACGGACCGCCGGCCAGGACCTCGCAAGGCACCCAGGGCGAGCACAAGCTTCGGCCGGTAGGAACGCCGTGCGTCGGCGATTGCGTCGGCGGCAACATCGGCGCCCCGCTCAAGCTCTACGACCACAAGGTCGTGTTTCCGGCATCGCAAAACGGCAAGGAAGGCGTCGTGCACCTGCACGGCGTCATCGATACGACCGGACACGTCGTCAAACTGCAGGTCGTCGGCGACGCGAATCCGGACTTCGCGCAGGCCGCGCTCGACGCCGTCAGCAAGTGGGAGTTCGATCCCACGCGCCTGAACGGCGTCATCGTCGAAACGGAAATGAACGTCGCGATTTCGTTCGCGGCGGCGCGCTAGAACTCGTAGCCGAGGACGACGATGACCTTCGACCGTGACGCCGCGTTGGTGACCCCAATCAGCGGCGCCACGTCGATGTGCATCTGCGGCAGCGGGCGGAACTGCATGCTCGGTCCGATGAAGAACTGCTTCTCGAACGGCGTGCGGCCGCCCGCGCCATCCAGCTCGTTGACGAGCGCGAGCTGCGTTTCAACACCGACATCCACGTGACGATCGTTGACCGTGTGGCTGACGCCGACGGTCCACTCGTTGGAGTTCTCCTGCGTGGCGCCGAGCGTATGCTCCCACACGAAGTTGCTGCCCCAGTGCCAGCCCGACGTGATGTTGCCGCCGAGCAGTAACTTGCCTTCGAAGTGATCCGGCTCGGTCGCCTCGTTCTTCAGTTCGACGTAGAGCGTCGGATTGCCCCAGATCTTGCCCCAGTCGGCAAACGCGTAGCGGAGTTCGACCTTCTGCTCGGTGAACGCGAATCCTCCGCTGATGTCGGTCTTGTGCGCGACCGCGTACAGATCGAGCTGAAAGCGATGCGGCAGACCGAACTCGACTTCGTAGGAGCTCGCCGTATCGGTGCTGCCATCGCGTGACGTCTCCGGCACCGACCAGTATTCGAATTCAACCTTGCCCTTCGGGATGACGTAGATGCGGGTTTCGCCGAAGAGACGGTCCGCGGTCCATCGCGGCTGCGCGTAGTCGCCGATGCGATCGTCTTCGGCGAGCGGCGCTTTGCCGTACACGTCCACCGGCGCCATGTCCCAGGTATGAGGCCTCTGGTCGTCTGGCTGCTGCGCGGCCGGCTTGTCGTCCTTCTGCTTGTCGGCTGGGTTGACTACTTGATCGTCAGCGGCGAAGACATTCGCGCACACCACGACCGAGAAAAAGAGCACGAGCGCTTTTTTCACTGAATCCTCTGGATGACTGTTTGGCTAACGAGCGAGCAGATTGTTGCGGACTACGGTCGTCTGCTTCAAGATTAACTTCTCACCACGTGTTGGTCAGTTGTCGTACACCGCTTCGCCTCCGCGATGCGCTCGACGTTTTTCTCAAAGGAAATCGGCGCGGCCATCGGTGGAAACCGTGCTTGGTTGTACACCGGATAGGCTTCGGTCCGTAGATGCGCGAGCATGTGGTGACCAGATCGCGTCGCGCGCTCATGACGTAACGCGGAGATGTCGATCGGCGCGACAACGATGCGTTCGCCGGGCCCCGGCGACGCGTCTGCGAGCAGCCTGCCGTCGAAATCGACCACCTGCGATCCCCCGGGCCACGAGTACGGCGGATACGCGCGCAAACTCGCTCCCTGGTTCGCGGCGACGACGAACGCCGTGTTCTCAATTGCCCGCGCACGATTGATGATCGTCCACCAGTTCATCGGTTCCGTCGCGCCCCACGGATCCATGTACGCCGACACGCGGATCAGGACCTCTGCCCCATTGGCCGTCAGTTGACGCATCGCCTCGGGGAACAGCCAGTCGTAACAGATCGCGCACCCGAGTTTCCCGATCGGCGTATCGGCTACCGGAAACAACGGCTCGTCATACCCGGCGATATCGTGCGGGCTGCTGTGGACTTCGTACGGAATCCACGGATTCACTTTGCGGTACTTGTACAGAATGCCTTCCGGCCCGATGAGGCATGTCGTGTTGAAGACGACACCAGGCCACTTGGAATCGCATTCGAGCATCGACCCGCTCTGAATGTAGACCTGGTGTTCACGCGCCTTGTCCGCAAGCGCATCGGTGTGCTCGTTGGGAATGCGGACGGCGAGCTTGTCGAGCAGTTCCGCGACCGTTGGAAACACCGGCGCCGCGTGGGCGAATTCGGGGAACACGATCAACTTGACCGGCAGGAACGGCGCCGCGCCCGCGACGGCGGAATCAATCATGTGCAGCATCCGATCGGTGTTCGATCGCATCTGCCGTCGATCGATCGGGTTCGGAAGATCGGTTTGGCAGGCCGCTGCGGCGTATCGAATATGCACGGTCAGTTCCTCGGGACGATGCGGGTGTTGAAGCGTCGGCGATAGCGTTCGTACCTATCAGACGTCGGGTAATGCTCGCTCGGCGGATATGGATACGCCGACATTCGGTGGAATGGAAGCGGCTCGACGAAATCGGGGCTTGCCGAATTGATGTCCATCTCCTTGCTGAAGCCGTCGCCCCGCAGCAGGAAGGTGCGCCGTTTTCCAGACGCGAGCGGCGGAGCATCGAATGTCAACGCGATCTCGTCGCCGGGCTTTCCGATCACGAACAGGTCGTCGGATTTCGTGACGAGCGACAGGACGTCGCCGGGCCTCGTATAGCGGCCCGTCATCACTTTCCACGGCGACTCCGTCGAGACGCGCTGGTAATCGTAGACGACGGGATCGCGCCCGTCGGGGCGCACTTCCGCCGAGAAGCCGCGCTCGCGCAACGTGGCCGTCCGCGGCGCCAGCGTGTGCGTCGTCAGCGCCGGTCGATCGGCGATCGTACCGACGAGCGCACGGTCCCAATAAATCCGCATGTTCGTGACGATGCGGACTTCGTGTTCGCCGGCGCGCAGCACGGCGCCGAGATCCACGACCATCGTTTGCGGACGGCCGACTGGAATGCCGATGTCGGCAATCGCCGTCCGCCACGCGCCGGTGGAGTCCTTCACCTGCAGCGCGGGCGACGTGAGCGTCCAGCCGGCTTGATGGGCGGCGACGTTGTCGCTCGAAAACGCGTAATCGGTCCACGCGGTCAGCACGAGCGCTGGATGCGCCTGTTCCGGATCGATCTCGAACGCCAGCGCATGCGGCTCCGCGTAACCGCGAATCGACTTGAGCGTGAAATCGTCTGGATATCGCCGGTCGATCCTGGCGATGCGATCGGTGACGTCGTGGCCGTGATCGTCTGTCGCGCGCGGCACCCGCAGATCGCGAATGGCGTACAGATGGTACGGCTTCGGCGGATCGGTCATGCCCTCGTTGGGAAAGATCTCTACGTTCGGGTCATGATCGACGGCGATCAGCGTGAGCTGATCGACATACAGCGTTTCTTCGAGCTCGTTGGTGACGCGAATGTCGTAGCGGCCATCGCGCGGACGCAGTTGGTCGTCGCCGATGCGCACGTACTCGACCGGGTCTGGGGTGTTGTGCTCGCCAGGGCCTTCCCAGTACCCCATCTCGCCGCCGCCCATGAAATCGGTGACGAACTCGAACCGCTCGCCGTTCCACGTGTACAGAAACGGGCACGACGACGGTTTGCGATCGAGCTCCTCGACGGTGATCGCCCTCGGCAACGGCGAGGCGATCGTTTCCGCCTGCAAGATGCCAGACGGCCAGAGCACGCGCACGACGTCCGCCGCGGTACGCGGACCGAGACCGAACAGAACGTCCGCGGGCGCAATCGACGGCGACGCCGATGACGTTTCAACGCGCTGGCTGAGGCTGCCGGCGCGGAGCTGCACCTTGGTGCCGAACGCGGAACGGTTGCTGACGCGAGCCTTCGGCCGAACGGCCACGGCTCGCCGATTCGTGACCCCGCCGCTCCGCCACACGGATACATCGCCGCGTGCGTCGAGTGTGACGATGTCTGAGCCGCCGTCGCCGTCGATGTCCCCAACGGCGATCGCTCTCGAGGACGCGATCGGCATCGATTCGCGCGCGCGAATCGCGGCGCTAGTTGTGTCGCTCCACGTACGCCCGAGACTGCGGAACAGCGACGGGCCGGCTGGCGTCCAGGACAGGAGATCGAGGAGGCCGTCGCTGTCGTAATCGACCAACTGCGACGCCACCGTCGTCGTCGCGACGCCCGGTCCGTTCGCAAGGGTGAATCGGCCGCGACCGTTGCTCATGGCGAACACGCCGACCGACGATTCGCGGCCGAAGTAGAAATCGGTGAAGTCGTCCTTGTTGACGTCACCGGCCGCGACGGCCGTGACGTCGCTCCCGCGTTGCCACACGTTTCCGAGCCCGACGTCAGCCGCCACGTCGCGAAATGTTCCGTCGCGCATGTTCTTGAACAGCGCGGGGGCGCTGTCGCGGTTGACGATCAGCAGGTCGATGTCGCGACGGTTGTCGAAGTCGGTCGGCACAATTGCGATGGCATGCCCGTGCGTCTCCAGCCGCGCATCGGTCGTCGTCTCGGTGAAGTGGCCGTTGCCATCGTTGCGGAGCAGCTGCATCGGTGCCGGCGCGAAGTCCCGCGGGAACACGAGCGACCCTGACCCCGTCGCGCGAGATGCGTTGATGTCGGCGAGACCGGCAATCACGAGATCGAGATCGCCGTCGTGGTCGACATCCGCGAACGCGGCGGCTCCCGGCAGAAACGGGAACGGCGGCAGGCCGACGCTCGCCGTGACGTCGACGAAGTGACCGTTCCCCTCGTTGCGATAGAGCGAGCTTCGCCCGTACCGCATGACGAAGAGATCGGGACGCGTATCGTTGTCGTAATCGCCGGCCACACAGCCGAGCGCGACACCGGCGTCGGATCGGTTGACGATCCCGCTGGCGGCGGTCACGTCGCTCAGGCGTCCACTGTCGTTCCGAAACACGCGGACGCCGGTCGCGTCGGCCACGCAGACGTCAAGGTCGCCGTCGCCATCCAGATCCGCCAGCGCAAGGCCGCCGCCGAGGGCGGCAGCCAACTCTCGGATGCCTGCGTCCGTGAGATCGGCGCTGGCATACGTGCGGCCGAACGGCGCTTGTAGCCGCTCGCGCGTGCCGGCCTGTCCGATCGCCTGAGCGGTCAACGTGGCAGCGGGAGTCGCGGGATCGACCAGATCGGCCTCGGCGCCGGTCGAGGCGAGCGCTTCCGCGTAGTGACCTTGCTCGAGATAGCCGCTGCCGAACGTCGTCGCGTAGCCAGTGCCGCGTAACGACTGCGACTTCTCGAGCAGCCGTTGCCCTTCGTCGCGCTGCCCTGCCCTCGTCAACGCGAGTCCGAGGTTGTACGTTGCGGTGATGTTGAACGGCTCGTCGTTCACCGCCGGCCGCAGCACTCGGATCGCATCGTCATACCGGCGGTTCTCGATGTCGATTTGGGCGATGTTGACGGCCGATGCGATGTCGGCAGGGTCCGCCGTGTGCACGCGCTCGAAGAATCGCAGCGCGTCGGCGTCGCGATTCGTTGCGCGTGCAATCAGACCCTGCACGAATATCGGCTCGAGCGCGCCTGGTGCAAGCCGCGCCGCCTCAATCGCCTGTTTCTCGGCACTCGGGAGGTCCGGCACGTAATACAGCGCGATGGCGAGGTTGACGCTTGCCAGCTGGAGCGACGGCTCGATCCGCAACGCCGCACGAAACTGGTCGGCCGCCGCCACGTAGTTGAACTGTTCGAGCAGCGCGACGCCACGGTTGTTGGCGCGATAGGCGTCCTCTCGCGCCGAAAGGGTGGACGGCTGCTGTTGTCCGCCGACGAGCGCGCCACCGGCGAGGATCGCGGACGCGGTGATCGTTTTCCAGCTACCGCGCAACGCCGACGCCTTCTTTGATCACGATCGTCTGATTCGCTTTCGTCGGCCCGACGGTGTCGACGCGGCCGCTCGGCCACGTGACCGTGATCGATGTCGCTTCTGCGTTCGGACCGAGACCGAACGTCAGCGGCAGCGCGCTCTGCGACGCGTAGCTCGAGCCAGTCTTCACGAGCTGCCACGCCTTCGTCGACGCAGCGGTCACGTCGACGCGCGCGCCGATGCCGTTGCGATTGGACGTCGTCCCCACCGTTTTCACGCGCAGCCAGTGATTGCGATTGCCGCCGTCATTTCGAAACACACGCGCCGTGCCGATGTTGTCGGTGACGACGACGTCGAGGTCGCCATCGTTGTCGATGTCGGCGTACGCCGCGCCGCGGCCGACCATCGGCTGCGCCAGCGCCGGCGACTGCGGCGTCACGTCGTCGAATCCACGGCCGGTGTTGTGAAACAGATGCGCGGGCTCCGCGTACTTCACCCGCGACTGCACGCGTTCGATGTCATCAGCAACGTGACCGTTGGCGGCGAACACGTCGGGACGGCCGTCGAGGTCGTAGTCGAAGAAGAAACAGCCGAACGTCAGCGTCAGCAGCGACGCGCGGCCGATTGCCGATCGGGGCGCCTCGTCGATGAAGATGCCGCTGCCTTCGTTGTGGTACAGCGCCATCATCTCGTTGGCGAAGTTGCCGATGATCACACTCGGCCGGCCGGAGCCGTCGTAATCCGCCGCGTCGACGCCCATGCCCGCGCGCGCCACGCCCGCTTCGCTGAACGCGACACCGGCGCCGACGCCCACGTCGACAAACGTACCTTTGCCGGTGTTGCGATAGAGCCGGTTCGGCTGCGTATCGTTCGCGACGAAGAGATCGATCCAGCCGTCGCCGTCGAAGTCCAGCATCGCGACGCCGAGACCTTTCGACGTGCCGTCGGCCAGGCCCGCCTGCTTCGTCACGTCCTCGAACGTGCCGTTGCCGCGGTTGTGGAACAGCGTCGGGCTCTGACCTTTGTAGGATTCCGGCGTGCAGTACGACTTCGTCTTGCCGTCGATCGTGCAGAACAGATCGTTCTCCATCGACCAGTCGACGTAGTGCGCGACAAAGAGATCGAGCTTGCCGTCCTTGTCGTAATCGAACCACACGGCGCTCGTCGAGAAGCCGCGATCGCCGACACCGGCAGCCTTCGTCACATCGGCGAACTTTCCGCCACCGACGTTCCTGAACAGGCGATTGCCGCCGAGCGCCGTGATGTAGACGTCGTCGCGGCCGTCGTTGTCGAAGTCGGCGACGGCGACGCCGATGCCGTACATCTCCACGTCAAGACCGGAGCCGCGCGTGACGTCGGTAAACGTGCCGTCGTGATTGTTGTGGTAAAGCGCGCTGGTCGCGCGCGGGCCGCGCCCCGGCCAACTGGTCGAGTTCACCAGCAGGAGGTCCTGCCACCCGTCGCCGTCGTAATCCAGAAACGCCACGCCCGAACCGAGCGTTTCCGGCAGGTACTTCTTCCCGAACGCGCCGTTCGTGTGCGAGAACTTCACGCCGCTGCGTGCCGTAATGTCGGTAAACGTGACCGGACCCGTCGTGCGAACCGTCGCGGTTGTCAGCGCGAAGACGCCGACGGCAGCGGCGACCCATGCTCGTGAATTTGCTGCCGTTCGTTGTTGTCTTCCGGAGCGCTCAACCGGTACGGTCCTGTGATCGCCTGCGCCGACTCGTCGGCCTTGAACCGCAGATACAACGCCCGTTCGCGCTCGGCTCGAGAGGAATCGCCCACCGCCTGATAACACAACATCAGATTGTAGTGGGCTTGCAGGTCTTCCGGATCGACGCGCAGGACGCGATGGAACGTCTCGATCGCCTCGGCAAACCGTCGCTGCAGAAATTCGATCCGACCGATTTGATTGAGGACGACGCGGTCGCGCGGGTACGCGGCGGCTGCGGTCTGCAGGTGCGTCAGCGCTTCATCGTAGCGGCCCAGCGTCTTGAGTGCCGATCCCATAAAGAAATGCGTACGTGCGAGCCGGCCATCGAGCTTCAGCGACTGCTCCAGCATCGTCAGCGCGGCCGTCGTGTCGCCTTCCTGAATCTGCGTTCGCGCGACGTTCAGCGGTCCGTCGGCGTAGCCGGGATCCATCGCGCTGACGTAACGAAACGCCGCTTCGGCGCCTTTGAGATCGCCCTGGAGGAGCAGCCCGATCCCGTAGTCATTCCATCGTTCGCGGACCGTCCGATCGCGCACCGGCCGATCGTCAGGCGCAGGGGTGTTCGCCGGCGCCACGGCGAGCGTCGCTTCGGCTTCGCTGATCACGGTGATCGGAATGTCGGGAATCGCTTTGATTGCGCCGGAGACGTGTGACGTGTCGCCAGTGAACGTCCATCGGCCGTCGTCGTGCGCCCTCGTGACGTCCGGGTGCGGCTGCGCCGCGTCGCGGACGCCGGCGTACGCCCACTGCGTGTTCCACCAGGCGAATTTCCGGTAATTCAACTTCGCGCGCAGGTGGATTCGCGGTCCGGCGTCCTGCGGCACACGCAACCGATAGTGGACCGTGTCGGCCGCGCCAGGTGGGACCAGTCGCACGTATGCCGTCGACCGCGTCATCCACGCGTTGCGCTTGTTGATGGGATTGCCGTGCTCATCGAGTTGGAGACTGCGGTAAAAGTGCGCGCCCGGTTCGACCGGGCCTTTGCCGTGATCTTCCACATCGCCGCTGTGCAGCAGGACGCGACCGTTGTCGTCTGTCGCCTCGAACTCGACCCAGACGTCAAACGCGTCGACCGTCCCGCCGGGAAAGAAGTGTCCGACCTTGCGCGTGCGGACGACGACCTCGACGCGGACCGACTCGCCGCGGCGAACCGTCACGATGGTCTTGTCGAGGGGACCGACGACGTCAGCCGCCGGGGCGAGCGAGACGGCGCTGGCGCCAAACGTCGAGGATTCTTCGCCGATCGCGAAGGTGCTGGCGATTTGCGGCTCGGTCGCACGCACGGCTTGCTCGGTCCGCCGCGATTCGGGCGTGCGCACGATGCCGAATAGATCGATCGTGACGGCGCCGTCGCGCAGGAAATCCTGCACCGCTTTCAGTTGCCCCGCATCATGGTTGACGAACGGGATCGCGGTGTTTGCCGCCGGAAAGCGATGGGACTTGACCATCCCGTTTTTCGCGGCGGGATCGTTCGACGCGACACGCGGCATGTGGCAGTCGGCGCACTTCTGCGACGTGGCCGGATAGTAAAACGAGCGCGCGCCCTGCCCCGAGACACCCGACGCCTGCCAGTTATCGTAATCGTTGAAGCCGCGGAACCAGCGATAGTCGTTCACCGGCACATCGAGGTGCACCTTGTGGCACGACGAACAGAACTCCGCCGTCTGCTCGCGGTGAAACGGCTTGATGAACGTATCGCGATGCGGTTCGGGCGCCAGGTACAACAGCGCGTCGTGCGTGCGCTGCAGGATCGGATTGTCGCTGACGGCGAGATCGTGGAGCGGCGGGTACTCGATCGTGAAATCGCCCTGCCCCATCGAGCTGCCGACGTGCACGATCGAATGGCACGACGTGCACGCGAGTCCGGCTTGCGCTTCCGGCGTGTCGATCTGATCCTTGATCGGGCGATCGAACCGGCCGTTGAAGAACACCGCGTGATCGTGGCACCCGGCACACCACTTCGACGGCTGCGTGCCGGCGACGTCCTGCATGTATTCGATCGACTTGCGGTACCACTGGTTGTTGAACGACGACATGTGGTGCATCGACGAGCGCCACTGGTCGTAAATGTCTTTGTGACAGCGCCCGCACGTCGCGCTCGTCATGAAGAAGTTCGCCGGGATCGTGCCGCCGACGTTCGTTCGGGCCGATGAGGGGAAGAACGGCGTGCCCGGGCCGCCGCCCTCCTGGGCCATCGCAATGGGTGCGTCGAGCGGGTTGACGATCCGGTAGTCCCGCGCCCGCTGCTGGCGCGCGGCCGATTTGACGATCACCGGCGCGACGATCGCC
This sequence comes from Vicinamibacterales bacterium, assembly GCA_035652075.1. Classification (GTDB taxonomy): domain Bacteria; phylum Acidobacteriota; class Vicinamibacteria; order Vicinamibacterales; family CAVVIG01; genus Gp6-AA45. Next base: position 1,722 of record DASREL010000204.1, on the reverse strand, counting down.
ACGCAGACGCCGGCGACCACGAGCGTATGCTCGAACGCCGCGGCGACGAACAGCAGGGCCACCGCACCTGCTGCCGCGTGGGCGTACAACGCGGTCTCATGCGCACGCGTCGCGCCCACGGCAGTAATCCACGCGCCACACGCCACGCACGCGACGAACATCCACCACGCCGCACGGGCCGCGCCATTCCACGATCTCCGCTGGCCGCGCCAGTACGAAAATGCGACGATGGCAATGGCCGCACCGAGCACGACGTGAGCGCCGACGTTCGCGTAGAAGAAGACCGTGGGCGCGGCGCTCGCGGCGAGGTACGCGCTGTTGGCGACGACCGCGGCGGCGAGCACCCCCGCGGCGGCGTGCTTAGTTGGCAACCGGTTTCGGCGCAGCCAGGACGCCGTCGATCGCGGTCTTGAACGTCTCGTAGGGTGCCGCGCCGGAGAAGCGATTGACGACTTTGATCGAGCCGTCTTTCTGCTGGTATCCGATGAAGAAGAACGGCGTGCCGGTCACGCCGGCCTTGCCGCCGTCCTGCTCGTCGTTCTGGACGCGCGCGACGCCGGCGCCCGCGACGCATCGATCGAACTCCGACAGATTGGCGCCGATTGCACCGGCCGTCGCCCGCAAATCGGCATCGGTCAGCTTGTCCTGGTGCGCGAACAACCGCTCGTGGTACGTCCAGAACTTCCCTTGTTCGCGCACGCACTCAGCCGCGACGCCGGCCTTGAACGCATGCGGGTGCAGGCTCTGCAGGGGGAAGTTGCGGAAGACGTACTTCACCTTGCCGGTGTCGACGTAATCCTTCTTGAGCTGATCGAACGTCTCGCGCGAGTACTTCCCGCAGAACGGACATTCAAAGTCGGAGAACTCGACGAGCGTCACCGGCGCGTCGGCCTTTCCCGTCACGGCGGCGTTCTTGATTGACACCGTTAAATCGGCCGGGATCGGGTCCGGCGCCCGGCGCGCGGGCTGCTGCGCGACTTGCGGCGCGGCGGGCCTCCGCAGCATCGTTTTGATCTCGTCGAGCTGCTTGGCGATGTTTTGTTGATCCGATTCGATCTTCGCGATGTGGGCCGCGCCAAATCCGATTGCGACCAACAGGGCCGCACCGCCGAGCATCACGGGAAGAGACATCTGATTCTGATTTGCCATGATTATTCCGTCTTGAGCCACCGACAGGCGTCGGCCATCCCGAGATCGCAGGCGCGCTTCAGGAGCGTCATCGCTTTGGCGTTGTCCGGCGGCACGCCGTCGCCTTGTTGGTACATGAAACCGAGATTCGAGCAACTGGTCGCGTTCCCGCGATCGCACGCGTCGGTCAGCAGTGCGCGCCCGCGACCGCGGTCCTGGATGATTTTACGCCCGAGCAGGTACTCGAGGCCGAGGCTGCCGCAGCCGGCGACCCACCCCTGATCGCACGCCCGCCGAAACAACTCGGGCGGCGCCATCTGCGGCAACGCGCCTTTGCCCTCGCGCAGCACGATCGTGTAATCGCCGGCGCCCGGGTCGCCGTGCTGCATCGTCGCGCCGGATGCGGCCGTCTGGTTCGCGCATCCTGCCGCCAAGCCGAGCGCGCAGGCGCGCTCGAACGCCTTCGGCGCATTCGCGCGGTCGGAGCCGCCGTGCGACAACATCGCAATGCCCAGCTCGTTGCACGACCAGCCCGACCCGTCTGCGCAGTACCGCGTCTCGATCTGCGCGAGGACATCGCACGCTTTGTATTTG